>ACYB01000022.1 GCA_000175855.1 Raphidiopsis brookii D9 | reverse complement strand
CTACTAAATTTAAACCCCGTTGCTGGTGAGACTGCTCTACTTATTACTGTGACTTTCGCAACCAATCCCTCCCCACTTGAATAGTAATGTCAGAACCAATATCACCAGTGCTTTCTACCCGTACCTCACCAAAACCCAAAAGCTCACGAACAGACTCCGCACTGTTACTATCACCCTGTTGGGCTACAATATGGGTTGTTTCCAGGGGTTCCCCCCCAGCACGACGAACACGAGTAACATTCAGATATCCAGCTTGTTGTAAAGTATTAATCAGACCCCTAACCGATTGTCCTTCTCCCGTGCTATCTTGAATGGCAATGCGTAATCTGGAAGGGTCAATGGTTTCCTGGGTATCCATCCATGATGCTCCCAAACCAAAGTTTTTCACCGCTAGTTTTTGAATGGCCTGTTTGTCCGGTATCCAGTAACTGGCACCATATTTGCCATTTTCGCTAAATCCACCAGGGAGCATCACCATTTCTATGTTGGACCTGTTTGTTCCCGTGCCAAAACCCACTAGGGCTATTAACTCTTCAATAGATAGATTAGTGTCAATATGCTCCCTAATAGTTTCTAAAATCTGTGGAAATCTGGCCAGGGTTGCACCATTCACACTTTGTTCAAAAAGCGCCCTCAATACCATTTGTTGCCTTTGAATTCTGCCAATGTCACCTAAAGCGTCATGGCGAAATCGCAATAGTTGTAGTGCTTGGTCACCACTAAGATGTTGCTTACCTGCTTTTAAATTAATATATAAATGTTGGGAGTCATCCTGATATTTCATATCTTTGGGGACATAAACTGTTATCCCACCCAAAGCATCAATTAGTTTACCCACTCCTAAAACATTAATTCGGATATAACGATCAATAGCCACTCCACCTAAAAGATTACTAACGGTTTTAGCAGTTAATGCAGGTCCACCGTTCACATTAGCCGAGTTAATCTTCTGTGTGCCAATCCCTTCAATTTCAGCGCGGGTATCCCTCGGAATAGAAAGCATGACAATTTTCTTGGTCTGGGGGTCAAATTTGAGCAGGAGCATCACATCTGAAAGACCGTCAAAAGAGTTAAGTTGGGGTAAATAACCCAATTTCTTGGTGTGGTCAGGTGGGTTTTGTATGTCAGGTGGTAGTACACTCATACCCATAACCAAGATGTTTACAGGGCGAGTTAATTGAGAGAATTGCCAACCATTCCCCGAAATGCGATTTCTGCCAAAAACCGCTTCCTGCTCTGAGGTGAGGTTAGCTTGCTGTAAGGGGGTGCTATCAGAAACAGCTAACAGGGCCCCAGCTAACCCCGATAGCATTGCAATTCCCCCCATTCCTATGACAAACAATAACCAGCGCCCGGATTTTGACTTCCTGGGGTTTTTACCTCTGGACTTACTTCTGACTGGTTTGTTACCCGCTGCTGATGTTCTTTGACTACTCACAGATTTCCTCACACTCATGGATAAAATAAAACAATGTACCTTTTGTCTTTTGTTTTCAATATATTAACTTCTACATAACTGGCCGTCTTGATTACTAAAAAGGAACTTTCATGGCATTCTCTGGATTTATGGGCAATCCGGAAAGGTGGATGGTGGCCCCTGCAATTTGATTATATGATTATATTGACGGAAGTATAACCTATTAAGTTTCTTAATAAATCCAATCTTTAGGTAAATTTTTAGGTAGATATGGCTTTATCTAGGCTATAGACGGAGTTAATGGGTAAAAGCGAGAGATAGGTAGTTCAACCACAAAACTACCTGGAATTGTCAGGGATATGGCAGATCGACTATGATAGTTACTACAGTTACTACCATAGTTTTGAATAATGGTTTTTAAGTCATAGATTTTTCCTAATCTGTATCTCCGGTCATCTTCATTTTTACCCCAATCAACCCAAAATGCACACGAGAAAGCTACTGGAATGGTGGCAAAGATTTACACCATTGTCCCGCATCGGGGCGATCGCTCTATTTGCTCCCCTATTGGTGATCAATGGTTGGGCGTTGTCCTCAATCTTCAATTATTTCCACTCATTGATAGTAATTTTGGTAGGAGCTTCAGTGCTGGCATTTTTGCTTAACTATCCAATTACCTGGATGCAAAAGCAGGGTGCTAGAAGGGAACAAGTGGCTGTACTAGTGTTTTTAATAGCCTTATCAATTCTCCTAGCATTGGGTGTGACCCTATTTCCCCTGGCTTTGACCCAGGCCAGACAATTAGTGAACCGCTTACCAGAATGGATAGATTCCGGGCGATCGCAATTAATGATTTTAAATGAGAAAGCGGAGATGATGGGGTTGCCAATCAATCTTGACGCCATTGTGGTGCAAATTAATGATCGTGTCAAGAGTCAACTACAAGCAATTACTGCTCAGGTTTTAAACTTAGCTGTAGTAACGGTGACCAGTCTATTAGACTTTCTGCTAACTATGGTTTTAACCTTTTATCTGTTGCAACATGGGGATGAACTTTGGCAAAGCTTAGTAGAATGGTTACCGAATAAATTTCGGGAACCATTTTCTCGAACGGTCAGGTTGAGCTTCCAGAACTTTTTCATTACCCAATTAATTTTATCCACATGTATGGCCTCAGCCCTAATTCCCTCATTTTTGTGGTTAAAAGTCCCATACGGACTGTTATTTGGTTTAACCATTGGGATTATGGCATTAATTCCCTTTGGTGGTTCCGTAGGTATTGCCATCACAACCCTATTAGTTTCTCTCCAGGATATTTCCATGGGGGTGAGAGTATTAGCAGCAGCTGTGATAGTTCAACAGATTCTGGAAAACATCCTCGCCCCCCGTATCCTAGGTAACTTTACTGGGTTAAATCCCGTATGGGTATTGATTTCAGTCCTTACTGGAGCCAGAGTTGGAGGTTTGTTAGGGGTAATTGTTGCTGTTCCCTGTGCGGTAGTAATCAAAACCGTTATTGGAGTGATTCGTTCTCCCATGGTGATTGACCAGACAAATCACCAATTGGATGAGACAGGTGAGCAAGATTTAGCACCTGCAGAAAACAACTTATCCATAAACACCTTGGTTAATCATCCTCATATTCAGCCCAAGAATTAGGTGTTTCCGACACTGCCACCTTGAGTTTAACCTCCGTTGGCAAGCGTCTTTTAGTTTCATCATAAATATATTTAGCAATCATTTCCGCAGTTGTTTCATACTCAGGTGGTAAAACTTCATTCAGCACACAGTGATCTAAACCTCCTTGGGTAACATCCTTTTTAGCCCAGCGTAAACTTTTAAAATCAGCCACCATAACGGGATGGGGACAGTATTCTGAGCTATGGAGTTGTGATGATGTGACTTCAATTTTGACTTTATAAGTGTGACCGTGCATTCTCCCACAGGGTCCTTTATAATCTTTGATGTAGTGGGCACTATCAAATGTAAATTCCGTGGATAATTTCCATCTGGGCATTGATTTGGCTTCCTTGTTTATTACAACGCGAAACTAAAAAATTAACTATAACAGCGAGCTAGTAATTAAATGTATGAGTAGATCAAAAATTATTGCAATTCTTACAGGCGCAATCTCTATCCTTTTAGCTATAGCTTATTTAATTGTAGTCCAGATTCTGGACTATCGGGATATGAAACCCGCTCCCATGGAGGAATTAACAATGCCAATAGTCACTCCAATGAGGTTGAATGATAGGATTGGTCAGAACACCAGATAAAAACCAATGTTTATCATTGGAGAACTCAATATACTATATAGCAGCTATAAGAATAAATTACATAAGATATCGCATATTGATCTACTTGGGTAATTCCCTTTTGCCAGACATAACGGTAAACTGGATCCAACAATAACAAAAGATGAACTCGTATTCTTTTTAGCTTGAGACCATCAGGGATCAATACCTTTTTGTCTTCTAAGAATAATACTGTCGGTAAATGTAAATATAGAGGTTAAGTAGATGTCCCAATACTTGCTAGAAACCGTTTGGTTGGTTCCTGGCTATGCTTTGTTAGGTGGTCTTTTGGCATTACCCTGGTCTCCAGGGATAATTAAACGAACAGGACCACGACCAGCTGGTTATGTCAATTTAATAACAACATTTTTGGCTTTTTTACATTCAGCAATTGCTTTTATAGCCACTTGGAACCATCCAGCTAAAGAAGTATTCATTCCATGGCTATCTACTGCTGGTTTAAACCTAATCATTAATCTGGAACTATCTTCAATTAGCGTTGGTGCTCTAGTTGTAATCACCGGATTAAACTTTCTTGCCCAAATTTATGCTGTGGGCTATATGGAAATGGACTGGGGATGGGGACGCTTCTACTCCCTATTAGGTTTTTTTGAAGCTGGGTTATGTGCATTAGCTATATGCAATAACCTATTCTTCAGTTACGTGGTTTTAGAAATCCTCACCTTGGGAACCTACCTACTAGTAGGTTTATGGTTTAGTCAACCCCTGGTGGTAACTGGTGCAAGAGATGCTTTTTTAACCAAACGGGTAGGTGACCTATTCCTGTTGATGGGAGTTTTAGGACTATGGACATTAGCAGGAACTTGGGACTACCAAGATCTAGCCATCTGGGCACAGACAGCTAAAGTAGACCCAACCATTATCACCTTAGTTTGTTTAGCTCTAATCGCTGGACCCATGGGTAAATGCGCTCAATTCCCCCTTCACCTATGGTTAGACGAAGCCATGGAAGGGCCAATTCCCAGTACTATACTCCGGAACTCCGTAGTAGTCGCAAGTGGAGCTTGGGTCCTAATCAAACTCCAACCCGTATTTAGCTTATCACCAATAGCTTCCACCACCATGATTGCCATCGGTGCAGTTACAGCAGTCGGTGGTTCCCTAATTGCGATCGCTCAAATTGACATTAAACGTTGTTTATCCTACTCAGTTAGTACCTATATGGGATTAGTTTTTATTGCAGTAGGTACTCAGCAAGACGAAGCTGCCTTACTACTAGTCCTCACCCATGCCCTATCCACAGCATTGTTAGTAATGAGTACGGGGGGGATAATTTGGAATAGCATTACCCAAGATGTAACCCAACTGGGTGGTTTATGGTCACGTCGTCCAATTTCCGGTTTAGCATTCATTGTGGGAATTTTAGGTTTAATAGGTTTTCCTCCCCTGGGTAGTTTTTGGGCCCTGCTGAAATTAGCTGATGGGATATGGGCAAATCACCCTTGGTTAGTGGGAATTATTATTGCAGTGAACGCCCTAACAGCTTTTAGTTTAACCAGAGAATTTTGTTTAATATTTGGTGGCAAACCCAAACAAATGAGTGAACGTTCACCGGAAGCGATTTGGTTGATGGTTTTACCCATGATGATATTATTTGGCATGGTTTTACATCTACCACTAATTTTGCAAAGTTTATCCTTACTACCCAGTTGGACCGCATTACAAAAAGACGTGGCACTGCTGTTAATTTGGTCTAGCATTTTTGGTGTCAGCATTAGTGCTGTCATTTACTTGGGTAATATTCCCAAACCAATTGCCTTACCCTGGAAAGGCTTACAAAACCTCTTGGCTTATGACTTTTACACCCCTAAACTCTATAAAGTTACCATCATTTTTGGAGTTGCCCAGCTTTCTAAACTAGCTGACATTGTAGACAGATTTGTGGTTGATGGAATAGTGAATTTCGTGGGTTTATTCTCCCTTTTGGGAGGAGAAAGTTTGAAATACAGCAACAGTGGACAAACCCAATTTTATGCCTTCACTGTCTTAGTTGGTGTTGCTGTTTTAGGAGCTTGGGCAACCTGGCCTTTTTGGGGTGTTCAATTTATGAATCTAGTTTTTTAAAAACCCAGATGACCAGTTTATAACCCCCTGTTCAAACTCATATTCTACCCATCATTAAACTATGTTGAGCGTTTTAATTTGGTTACCCATCATTGGTGCTGCTATTATCAGTATCCTACCCGACACAATTATCCCTAGAAATAGGATTCGACTAGTGTCGTTAACTATTTCGTTTGTACTTCTGCTATGGAACGCATTTATCCTGGTGAAATTCGACATCACCAATCCGGGAATGCAGTTTTCAGAATATCTACCTTGGAATGAAACCTTGGGTCTAGCTTATCAACTAGGTGTTGATGGACTATCAATCCTCATGTTGATATTGAACAGCTTGTTAACCTGGATTGCAATCTATAGCAGCAGTGAAAATACCGAACGTCCTAAACTTTTCTACTCCCTGGTTTTATTAGTTTCTGGTGGAGTTGCTGGTGCATTCCTAGCTCAAAACCTTTTACTGTTCTTCCTGTTCTACGAAATGGAACTAATTCCCTTTTACCTATTAATTTCTATATGGGGGGGTAACAAACGAGCTTATGCTGGAATGAAATTCCTGATTTACACAGCAGTATCAGGAGCGTTAATTTTAGCCACCTTCCTAGGAATAGTCTGGTTAAGTGGTTCCCACAGTTTTGCCCTAGATGCGGTGAACACCCAAAACCTTTCTACAACCATGCAGATAGTTTTATTAGCAGGCATAATTTTAGGTTTTGGCATTAAAATTCCCCTAATTCCCTTTCACACCTGGTTACCAGATGCTTATGTGGAAGCATCTGCTCCCATTGCTATTTTACTGGGTGGAATCCTAGCCAAATTGGGAACCTACGGACTGTTAAGATTTGGATTTGGCTTATTTCCCCAAGCATGGAATGTGGTAGCACCCACATTAGCAATATGGGGAGCTATTAGCGCTATTTATGGAGCAGTAGTAGCTATTTCTCAAAAAGACATCAAGCGGATGGTAGCTTATAGTTCCATCGGTCACATGGGTTATATTTTGCTTGCAACTGCTTCTGGGACTAAACTAGCTTTAGTGGGTGCAGTAGCACAAATGTTTAGTCATGGTCTAATTTTAGCCATTCTCTTCCATTTAGTAGGAATTATCGAAGGGAAAGTTGGTACTAGAGAACTAGATAAACTAAATGGTTTGATGAGTCCAATTCGGGGACTACCCATTGTCAGTGCTTTACTTGTTCTAGGGGGTATGGCCAGCGCTGGTATTCCTGGTTTAACCGGGTTTATTGCGGAGTTTATTGTTTTCCAAGGAAGTTTTTCCACCTTCCCCATACCTACACTCCTATGTGTCGCATCCTCTGGTTTGACAGCAGTTTACTTTGTGATTCTACTCAACCGTACCTGTTTTGGTAAACTTAATAACGATCTTGCCTATTATCCCAAAGTAGTATGGGCAGAAAAAATACCTGCTCTAGTACTAGCTGGACTAATTATCTTCCTAGGAGTGCAACCAACCTGGTTAGTGCGTTGGAATGAAACTACAACTTCTGCCATGGTAGGTGCCATTTCCACAGCGGGGACAATCATTATTTCCCAAGTAGAAACAAATCAGCATCAGCAGTAGATTAAACATTAATAATCCGAGATAAGACCCAACTAAAATCCAACTAAAATCCAATTAACCAACATGGTACAAACAATTCCCAAACCCACCAGCAAACTACCACCATCAACCCATGAATTTGCGGATATTATTCATCGGTTAGAAGCTGGTGGTTCCATGCTACCAGATACACCAGAAAACCTCATGCAAATCATTGGCATTTATAAAGCATACGCTGTGCCAATGGACTTCTATTGGAGAGATTTGCTATACATTGGTGAAAGGGTATTTTTAAATCCCTTACCCGCATTTAAATACTTCCTACCGCAAGAATATTTAGACCTACATAATCACTATGCTGGAGATGATGCGGATTTAAGAATTTGGCGAGGTGAAGCGACAGCACATCCGGAACTTTTGGCATTTATGGAAAAGGGTGAAACCGGGAAAATACCCAAACTGTTCCACCATTTACTCCATGACAGAATCAACATGGAATTCGCGGAAGCTTGTATGCAAGCCATGCTTTGGCATCGTAAAATGTATGCTCCCGTAAACCAATTTGATGCCTATTTAGACTCGGAAGAATATAAAGCTAATGCTGACCGAGCCATCAAAGCCTACTTTCGGAAAAACCCCCCCATGTTGGCACTTTATAAACTGTTCCCAGACATGTTTTTAGAACAGTGTCGGATGATGTCTTATTATGCCAACTTAGGACTGTTTTGGGAAGTAATGGCACCCGTATTTTTTGAAATGTCAGATATTTATGATGAAGGGGGTTTCTCCGGTGTTCCCGATGCCATGAATTTTCTGATAAATGGCATTTTTGCCATTGCTGGTCGTCCCATTTATCATCATGTTTACGTTGATGGCAAATGTTATGAAGTTATCCCCAAATCTAAGGGTTTCACTTGGTTATATGAAGCAGCTCTACCCTATGTAGAAGCTGTATTTTACCGCACTGCACCATTTAGAGGAACAAAATCATATAATGCTCAAGCTGGACAAGTGCCAAATGACCAAAAAGATTTCCACTATGGTATTCTCTATGCTGATGTGTTCCCCGTGGGGACTGCGGGTATTCCCCCCACGTTGCTGATGCAGGATATGCTCCATTTCCTCCCCCCCTACTTGATAAATTACTATAAACAACATTGTCGAGGTGAGGATGATATGTTGATTCAGTTAGGAATTACCTTTCAGCGTTCCATGTACAATGTTACATCTGCTGTAATTCAAGCATTAAGAACTGCTCTTTTATATCCACTGGATGACACTAATCCTCGTCACTTACAAGCAAATCGAGACTTTTTTGAATCTCAATTAAATCGCTTTACTCGTGCCGATTATGGAATGCGAGATGCAGCTAAATTGCGCAGCATTCAGAGTCCGAACTACAGATGAAAATAAAAGGGGTTAACTTCTTTACAAGTTGACCCCATATTGCCTAAGAATACACCGTTTTAAGCTGTAGTCGCTTCTCGCACCAGCTTATCCCAACCCAAGTCCTTCAAATTATTGTTCCTTCTTAAAGGACGGGTGACCAATTCCAAAATGTCCCGCGCATTACCAAATCCATGAATCTGTGCAAAGGTAAACTCCACAGACCACTTAGTATTAATCCCCCTTGCTTCCAGGGGATTAGCATGGGACATCCCAGTGATCACTAGATCTGGTTTTAATTCATAAATCCGCTGAACTTGATTATAGTTATCTGGTTTCTCGATGATTTTAGGTAGGGAAACACCCATTTCTTGACAAGTCTTTTCCAGTAAGGATAGTTCTGCTGCTTGGTAACGTTTATCCATATAGGGAATGCCAATTTCTGGTACGGTCATTCCACAGTGAACTAAAAACCGAGCTAGGGAAATTTCTAGCAGGTTATCACCCATGAAAAATACAGATTTACCGCGAATCAACTTCACATAATCCTCTATATTTTCCCAAATTTGTGCTTCCCTTGCTTCCAAACCCTGGGGAGTAATACCAAAAACCGAGCAGATCTTCTCCACCCATGCACGGGTACCATCCGGACCAATGGGGAATGGTGCACTAATCAATTTACATTTTCTCCTTCTCATTAGGGTTGTTGCAGTCCTACTTAAAAAAGGATTTACACCAGCAACATAATAGCCCTCTTCAATTACTGGTAACTCGGTAAATCTCTTTGCAGGAAGCCAACCGGAAACCTTAATTCCCTGTTTCTTCAATTCTAGGGTTAATTGGGTAACCACAGGATCTGGTAAAGAACCGAATAATACTAAAGGTGGATGGTTCACATATTCCGATTCTTCCTCAATTATCTCTTCTTTTTTCTTGCCAAAATGCAGTAACTTCTGAATAGCATTCCGTTCGTTCTTTTCCGTTTCAGTTACTGGTGTTTGAGCAGGACAACGATTAGCCATAGCAGCTAGAACCGTATCCTCACCTTGAGTAAAAGCATAATCTAATCCATTCGCACGAGCAACTACAATAGGAATACCAATTTCCGCTTCCAACTTGGGAGCTAATCCCTCCAAGTCCATCTTGATGATTTCAGTAGTACAAGTACCAATCCAGACAATTACACTAGGATTGCGATCGCGTTTAATTTGTTCACAAAGTCTTTTTAACTCATTAAAATCATTCAACTGAGCAGAAATATCACCTTCTTCCAATTCAGCCATTGCGTAACGGGGTTCGGCAAAAATCATTACTCCCATGGCGTTTTGGAGAAAATAACCACAGGTTTTAGTGCCAATCACCAAAAAGAAGCTATCCTCGATTTTTTGATACAACCAAGCTACACAACTAATGGGGCAAAAAGTATGATAATTACCAGTTTCACATTCAAAACTTAAAGCAGTATTTTCCGCAGTCATTGTCATTTAATTTTTCTCTCCTTTATTTATATTCATTTAATTTTCGGGAAAGAGACGGGCCATTTCCGAACCATCAAAAACCCTAGGAGGTAATTCCTCCCCATTTCCAGAGGAATCCCCACCCCAAACGTCAGAAACCAACTCACCCATTCCAGTCTCATGGGATTGGTTGAAATCATTAAATTCATCATCATCCGGTAAATTCAACCCTAGAGACCTATTCACTAATGAAGGATTTTCCCCCACCACACTAGGTGCATCAGAATATACTTTCCCATCATCTGGATTACCTGCTTGACCTGCAATAGCAAGATCGGGGTCAAAATTTAATCCCAGAACCTCAACTAAAATATCGGGGTCAGGATTCAACTTGGCAAAGGGAAACATCAACTGAGCAAGTTTGGGTTCTAGAGCGTTGACCACACCTAGGATCAGGTAGGAGGAAGGGCGTTTACCTCCATCAGGGGTAGACATTGATTGTGCAGCCATTTGCACCACAATCCACTCACGATTGACCTCAAAAAAATGTAACCACTTTTGTTTAATTGCATCAGTAAAACTATCGAAGAAAGCCATATTTCCCCTATCCGGTAAAAACTAAGTTGTTGGGTGAAAAAACCAAGCAGAAAAATCAGGTTTTCAAGAACTGCTGTGTTTTATGTGTAATATAACAGCAACTGACCATGATACGGGAGACTGAGGACAATTTGTAGATAAGATGAAGCTGTTTTTCGATAGCTAGTTTGCTGCAACTGGGTTCCCGATCTTCACCCATAATTAAACACTTCAGACCATCATCAGTTTCGATTCTTGTTCCTGGTTATTAGTCTGTGGTTTAGTGGGATTTAAATAGAAATCTGACAACAGGGAAAATAATTCCCGATCAGGAGCATCACTGGGAACAACCCCCTCTGGTTGAGCTAAAATTTGGTCAGCAATGCTCAAATAATAGTCACAAACATAATTGAGAGAGGGGTCTGATTCTGCCATTTCAAACAGGGTTTTACCCTTAACACGAGAAACACGAATATCTTCAATCAATGGCAATACCTCTAATACAGGCATTGGCACTGCTTCTACATACTTCTCGATTAAATCCCGTTTCGCGGTGCGATTACCGATTAAACCTGCTAAACGTAAGGGGTGAGTTCTGGCTTTTTCACGGACAGAAGCAGCAATCCGATTAGCAGCAAAGAGTGCATCAAAACCATTGTCAGTGACAATTAAACAGTAGTCAGCATAGTTTAGAGGTGCAGCAAAACCACCACAAACCACATCACCCAAAACATCAAATAGAATTACATCATACTCATCAAAAGCATTGAGTTCCTTTAAGAGTTTGACAGTTTCACCTACCACATAACCACCACATCCTGCACCTGCGGGTGGACCACCAGCTTCTACACAGTCAACACCACCATATCCAGGGTAAATGACATCCTCTGGCCACACATCTTCATAGTGATAGTCTTTTTCTTGCAGGGTGTCAATGATGGTGGGAATCAAAAACCCGGTCAGGGTAAAAGTGCTGTCATGTTTTGGGTCACAGCCAATTTGTAGTACCTTTTTACCCCGTTTGGCAAGGGCCACGGATATGTTACAGCTGGTTGTAGATTTACCAATACCGCCCTTTCCATAAACTGCTAATTTCATAATTTGTCATCTCTCAATAGTTTTTCTTTTGGGTTCCACAAAGATCCTGGGTTTTTACCAGGCAATTTCTTAGGGTCTGTGATTGTCATTATTATGCAAGTTCCCTATAAAGCAAAGGGCAATCAAATACGAAAATCTGCTCTAAATGTAGAATTTACAAGCAAAACTGATTTTTTACGGTTTAAATGTCCCTTAAATTTTAAAAAATCTCTATATTTAGCCTTAAATCAAGTTTTTATTACTTTTAATATAAAATAGTTACAAAAAACAAATTAGCCATTATGGGGGGTAATCCAGCTAAGTGGTAGGATGGGAAGACCCAAATATGGGGATTAGGGAGATTTAATACTAGGTTGAGCTTTTATGTAAATTATTATTAAGATAGAATAATATCCCCCATAATTCCTGTTTGGGAATTATGGATAAAGGCGATCGCTAAGTGCTACTACATCTTATTGTTGATTTCTGTTAAAGATTGCCAACCTGGGTGCCATTGGGAATTGTCCTGTAATAGTTTGGCATTTATCCAAAAACGCACCTTTGGATCACATGCAGCTACTATTTCCGCATATACCCAGTTACCTTGATTTTTACGATTAACAACTTGAAAGTGTCTCCAACCATCCACTTTTTGTTGAGCTGTCCACTTAGAACCTAGTAAATAAGGAAACTTTTGTTTTCTAGCCATCGGAATAATTTGAACCGCGATTATAGTAGTTTGTTATCATCTCTACTATAATCGGTCTGTTATTAGTTATCCATTCCATTTTGACGAACATGAAACATACTCTTTCAGTTCTTGTAGAAGATGAAGCGGGAGTTTTGTCTCGCATTGCTAGTTTATTTGCGCGTCGTGGCTTTAACATTGAAAGCTTGGCTGTTGGTCCTGCTGAACAAGAGGGAATATCCCGCATTACTATGGTGGTACCTGGAGATGACCGCGTAATTGAACAAATAACTAAGCAATTATATAAATTGATTAATGTATTAAAGGTACAAGATGTTACAGAAACTCCCTGTGTAGAGCGGGAGTTGATGCTCTTAAAGGTAAATGCCAATAGCACTAACAGATCCGAAGTGGTGGAACTGGCTCAAATTTTCCGTGCTAGGGTAGTTGATGTAGCAGAAGATTCTCTTACCATAGAAGTAGTAGGAGACCCTGGGAAAATGGTAGCAATTGTTCAGGTTTTACAAAAATTCGGTTTGAAGGAAATTGCTCGCACAGGTAAAATTTCTCTCACTCGCGAATCTGGTGTCAATACTGAACTTTTGAAATCAATTCCCAGAGAAATATTAGCACAAAAATACTAGATTTAATCACTCTCAATCCAATTGACCAAGGTTCTCACACCAAAACCAGTTGCTCCAGCACTATTGTAGCCAGTTTCTTTATCAGCCCACACAGGTCCGGCTATATCCAGATGTGCCCATGGTGTATTTTTAACAAACTGCTTTAGAAATAGAGCAGCTGTAATAGAACCACCGTAGCGGGGTCCGGTGTTTTTCATATCAGCAATACCTGATTTTAACCCTTCAAAATATTTTTCTTCCATTGGCATCCGCCAAATCTTTTCTCCAGAAGACTCAGCAGCGGTTTGCAATTGAGATGCTATATTATCATTAGGGGTAAATAAGCCAGCAATATCATCGCCTAAAGCTACCACACAAGCGCCCGTGAGGGTTGCTAGATCTACCATGGCATCCAGACCTAACTGATCGGTATACACTAGAGCATCAGCTAGGGTTAAACGCCCTTCCGCATCGGTGTTATTTACTTCGATAGTTTTGCCATTAGATGCCTTGAGGATATCTCCTGGGTGCATAGCTTTGCCGCTAATCATATTTTCAGTAACTGCTGATATGAAGTGAACTTCTACATCTGGTTTAATCTGACCTATAGCTTTAGCAGCACCAAGAGTAGCAGCAGCTCCACCCATGTCAATTTTCATAGTTTCAATTCCGCTACCAGCTCCTTTAATATTCAAACCACCAGAATCAAAAGTAAGACCCTTACCAATAATAGCTAGTTTACGTTTAGGGGTGGTTGGGGGTTTATAGATGAGGTGAATAAACTTGGGTGGAAGGTCGGAAGCTTGTGCTACGCCTAAATATGCTCCCATACCCAGTTTTTCACAGTCTTCTTGTTCCAGAATTTTTAGTTCCAAACCATGTTCCTGGGCGATCGCTTGAGCAGTTTGTGCCATGGTAATAGGTGTGACAGCATTAGCTGGAGCTGCTACCAACTCCCGAGCTAAAATCACTCCGGAAACAATTTGTTCTGCGCGGGTGATAGCTGGTTGTTGTCCCGATAAATTTAATAGGTCAATGGTCTCAATAGAGGGATTCTTATCTTCTGGTTCTGATTTGAACCGAATATCTTGATAAAGTGCTAATTGGGCACCTTCTGTAATAGCTTGGGCGGTAGCTGCTGGTTGATTATTGTATATTGGAAAACTAATACCCAGGATTTTAGTTTTTTGCTTTTTAGCGGTTCTAGCAAGGGTTGCACCCGCTATGCGCAGGGTTTCTAGTTTCAGTGTATCTACTTTTCCTAAACCGATAAAAATTACCTTACGAATGGGGGAGTGGGTTCCCACACGAATGACCACTGTAGTATTAGCTTTACCGGTGAACTCTTCTTCAGCGATGACTTCTGAGAAAACTCCCCCGTATTTCTGGTTGAGAGTTGCTAGGTCGTCTTTCAGCTCTACTGCATCTTCAAATAGTCCAATACCCAGGGTATCACCAGTCCAATTTAATAATTCTGTGTCACTAGTCCGAGTTATCATTTCTGTCATTTTTTCTTGTTTTTACCTGCTTCCAGTATGGCCTAAAATTTTCTATTGAGGGAAACTTTCTCGGAAAATCCCTGGTCTTGGAGAATTTTATATAGATTTATCTCTTCCTCCACTAGACAAGCGTGACCACTATCAGGTAAGATAACTGTCCTACTATTTGGTAACATCCTTCCTAATCTTCTTACCTCTGTAAGGGATGGTAACAGGCGATCGCTCGCTCCAGCGATTAACAGTGTCTCTTGTTTGATTTGTTGTATTTTCTCATTGTCCAGGTGAAAGTGACGCAATAAGGACAATCGCCAATTAATAGTTTCTGCAGGGAGGGAGGTCATACTTTCCAGCAGTTGACGACGGAGGGGACTGGATATGCGAGGTAAAGATGCTAAAAAGGGTAGCAACCCCCAAGCACCCACGGGATAAAACCATGATGGCACTAAATTTGTCATTTGGGATGAAACACTGATCCAGGGATTTAGTTTAAAAGAAGAAGCGGGATTAATTAGAATAATACGTTTAAACAAACTTGGTGCCTGGGTAGCTAGTTTCATGGCCAAACAAGCACCGAAAGATTCACCACACAAATAGACCGAGCGATTTCCTCTCTTGACGGATGTTGTGGTCAATTCCATATCAATTAAGTCGAGGACATTTCTGGTTAATAGGTTCCAATCTCTCATATCCGTTTTAGGAATTGCTAAACAACGAATGTCAAACCCCCGCCCTAAATCGCTAATTTGTGACTGTAGCATTTCACCGGTTCCATCCATTCCTGGTAAATAAATAAACAATGGATATTCTGGTTGTAGGGGTTTGGGGGTTAAAAACCGGAGTTTGAGTTCCACATCTATCATCTTGGTATTTTTCGGGGAATAGAGTCATTAAAAGCTAACTACATCAAGCTTTCTATATAAAAATTAATTCAGTCTGAAACTATAATTACAGATTTTAGCGAAGTTTGAATGAATTATATATAAATAGGTGAAATCGCTGAATAAATCCTTGACGCAGTTAATCTATCTCAATGGTTGGTAGTTGAAGTCTGGATATGAGATTGTATTTGACAAAGCACAATCGGTCCATACTAAAAACTGAAATTTTCCCACCTATTTACCGATTAATTCCTGCATGTCGCGTAAAAATTTGGCATTTTTCTTAATTAATATTTTACATTTCTATACTTAAACCTGAACGGGATTAGATGGGACTGTAGAAATTAGAGATTAGGCCTGATTTTCCGTTGGTTTGCCCAGTTTTTTGATCTGAGTACACTCTGCGACTACAGTGATCAAAATCCAGGAATGTGATTGTTGACTAATTGTCTCCTAATCCCAGGGAAGAATCATTAGTGTTTATAGAATGGAAAAAATTGTGAGGTTATTAACTTGCCATGATCAAAACACAGTTGGAAAAAATAGCTGTAATGTTATATAATTGCCTAGCTTTACAGAACTAACTAGCTGGTAAAACTGTTTAATAATTTCTTTTTTATTATCTATGAATCTAACAAATAAAACTTCAAAAACCTTTGCCCTGACCACACCCCTATACTATGTAAACGATGTTCCCCATATTGGTAGTGCTTATACCACAATAGCTGCAGATACTATGGCCAGATTTCAGCGTTTATTGGGTAATGAAGTAATATTTATTACTGGAACAGACGAACATGGACAAAAGATCCAAAGATCAGCACAAAGTCAAGGAAAATCACCCCAGGAATTTTGTGATCAAATTGTCCCTAGTTTTATTGATTTATGGCAAATTTTGAACATTCAATATGATCGATTTAGTCGTACCACTGATTTAAAGCATCAGGCAATTGTCAAAGAATTTTTTAATAGAGTTTGGGAACAGGGTGATATATACCGAGGAGAGCAGAAGGGTTGGTACTGCGTATCCTGTGAAGAGTTTAAAGAAGAAAGGGAGCTGATAGAAGGTAAGCGCTGTCCTATCCATACCACCAAGGAAGTAGAATGGCGCGATGAACAAAATTACTTTTTTCGTTTATCTAAGTATCAAAAACCACTAGAGGAGTTTTATCAATCCCATCCAAACTTTATTCAACCTGCTAGTCGGCGAAATGAAGTTCTTAGCTTTGTTAGTCAAGGTTTACAGGATTTTTCAATTTCGCGGGTCAATTTAGATTGGGGCTTTCCTGTACCTGTGGATACCGAACATACCCTTTATGTTTGGTTTGATGCACTTTTAGGCTACATAACAGCACTATTAGAACCAGGAACAGAAGCAACTTTAGAAAATGCCGTATCTAAATGGTGGCCAATTAACTTACATTTAATTGGTAAAGATATATTAAGATTTCATGCCGTATATTGGCCAGCTATGCTGATATCAGCTAATTTGCCCTTGCCACAACAAGTATTCGGACATGGATTTTTGACTAAAGATGGTCAAAAAATGGGGAAGACTCTGGGTAATACTGTTGATCCTGTAGCGCTGGTGAAAAAATATGGTAGTGATGCTGTTCGTTATTACTTCCTTAAGGAAATCGAATTTGGTAAGGATGGCGATTTTAATGAAATTAGGTTCATTCATGTTTTAAATGCAGATTTAGCCAATGACTTAGGTAATTTGTTAAATCGTACTTTGAACATGGTGAAAAAATACTGTGCTGGGGAAATTCCCTCCATTGCTCCACAAGATATTCCCCCTGAGAATACCTTAAAGACAATTGGTGGGCAATTGGGGGAGAAAGTTAAACAAGCTTATTCAGTTTTAGCTTTCAATGAGGTAGCCCAAGCTGTAATGTTATTAGTTCAAACCAGCAACAAGTTTATAGATGAACAAGCTCCTTGGTCATTATATAAACAAGGAAAACAGAACCAGGTAGCAACAGTGTTGTACACCGTTCTGGAATCGGTGAGACTAGCAGCTTATTTACTATCGCCAATTATTCCTAATATCAGTAGCGATATTTATCAGCAATTAGGATGGGGAATCAATTTTAACAATCCAAAAGAAACCTCCACTGTTGCACCTTTTACTACCCATGCAACATGGGGCGTACTATCGAATAAACAACAGTTAGGCACACCTGAGCCAATTTTCAAACGGATAGAACTACCAAAAGACAGTTAACAATTTCTATTATTGAGTTAAACAACTGAATTTGGTCTGTTGGGAAAAAACCGGATTTAACCCTCTCAACATTTGTCTTTTCATTGCAAAGGTTACTGCTGGAGGTGTTTGTTACCGTGGGGAGGTGTAATAAAACTGACATTTTTCTGAGTCAATTAACCCAATCTAGTAAGGGCGTGAATTTAATGATTTCTATCGCAGACGACATGGATAACAACCGAGGTCTAACAATGATGTTGAATAATTTGGAAAATGACTCGATTTTTACGCCAGAACAGGTTTTGGAAAATCGGGGTCGAGTGGCAATATTTATTGATGGCTCAAATTTATTTTATGCAGCTTTGCAATTAGGTATCGAAATTGATTACACTAAACTATTATGTCGGTTGACTGGTGGATCAAGGCTATTACGGGCTTTTTTCTATACCGGTGTAGACCGGACTAATGAGAAGCAACAGGGATTTTTGTTGTGGATGCGTCGCAATGGTTATCGAGTCATAGCTAAGGATTTGGTACAATTGCCAGATGGTTCCAAAAAAGCTAACCTAGATGTGGAGATAGCTGTGGATATGATGGCTTTAGTAGACTCCTATGACACCGCAGTTTTGGTCAGCGGTGATGGCGATTTGGCCTATGCTGTTAACTCGGTCAGTTATCGTGGTGTCAGGGTGGAAGTTGTTAGTCTACGCTCCATGACCAGTGACAGCTTGATTAATGTGAGCGATCGCTATATTGATTTGGAAGCGATTAGGGAGGATATCCAAAAGACACCTCGTCAGGGTTATCCCTACAGACCATTATCCAGTATGGGATTCTTGGACGACCATCAAGATAGTGAAGGACATTTACAGATTCCAGAATAATGCAAAACCAACTAAGCGGGAATTATGGGAGCGTTAATGCGCAATTTCTTGAGGGGAAGTAAATCCAATTCCTCCCGCTACAGTTTTATGTGCTTTTATATGTTAAATATGCCTAAAAATTTTAGTTATTTGTCAGTGATTTTATTATTGTTAACGGGATTATTTGGTTGCTCGGGTTCATCTACTATTTCTCCAGTGGAGAATAATTCTGATTCTGATAGGTTGAGGAGTGATAGTCAGTTGACTTTTTTTGGTGTTAGTTTGGAGCAATTTGACCAGGATGGCAAACCATTTTGGAAGGTGCAAGCACGGGAGGCAAAATATACTAAAGAAAAGGAAATTGGTCAAGCCAAAAATCCCCAGGGTGAACTATATCAAGATGGTAAAGTAGTTTATACAATTAAAGCAGAAACGGCGGATATTCAGCAAGATGGTAAAAAACTTGTGCTCAAGGGTAAGATTGTGGCTAGAGATCCTCGTAATGGAGCAATATTGGAAGGGAATGAATTAGAATGGCGACCCCAGGAAGATTTATTAATAGTCCGTAATCAGTTTAATGGTCGTCATCGTCAATTGAAAGCCACCGCCCAGGAAGCTAGAGTTAAAACTCGTCAACAACAAGTGGAGTTTACCGGTCAGGTATTTGCCGTTTCTAATGACCCTAAATTACAAATCAAAACCGAACGCCTACTTTGGCAAGTTCAATCAGAAAAGTTGGTGGGCGATCGCCCTGTGGAAATTCAACGTTATCAAAACAATCAATTTACTGATCGCGCTCAAGGAAAGGGTATAGAGGTTAATTTGAAAACCAAAATTACTACCCTAGGACCGGAAGCCAAACTCCAGTTAATTAACCCACCAATGCAAATTAATAGCAATGCGATCTCCTGGGATATTAATCAAGAAATTGTCAAAAGTAATGTGCCCGTAAGGGTAATTCATCAAGGGGAGAATATAACAGTATCTGGCAATCAAGCGGAAATGAAATTGCTACAGAAAACGGTTTATTTAACAGGTGATGTTAAGGCAATTGGGCAACGTAATCAATATTTAAAATCAGACCGACTTACTTGGTATTTAGAGCGAAAATTGGTCGAAGCTCAGGGAAAGGTCATTTATCATCAGATGGAACCACCCCTGACTTTCCAAGGGTCAACCGCTATTGGCAATTTGGCAACGGAAAATATTATCGTTAAGGGTGGTAGTTCTGGTCAGGTGATGACAGAAGTTATTCCCCAGCAGGTTATTACCCCATCCCTGGGAGAAAGATAACGATTTGTAACATTTGGTTCATATTCGTTGTCAAATTGGATTTTTGGATAGAAACTAAAATAGTATGGCACTTTAGGTAGTCGGCAATTTTCCCAACCTGATTTTCTAGTGTTCTCAGACACCCTAATTACGTAATTAAAAGAATTACAGCAATCATAGTTTTATGAACAATATATCTAACCTTCAATTTAAAAGATCCGGTTGGCAAACCACCGTGATCTTCACCCTGGGTTTTTGGCTCAGCGCTAGCATGGTACTAGATGGGTTAATCATGCCCAGTCTTTACATTACTGGTATGATGAAAGAAGCAAATTTTACCATGGCGGGCTATACCATTTTTTGGAATTTTAACCGTGTGGAGTTAGTAGCTGCTGCAGTAGTATTGACCGCCATATTGGCTATAGGTAAAGCCAAGTCAAAGTGGAACCTAAGTTGTATATGTTGGTCCTGTTTATTGCTCATGGTGGCCCTATTAGATACCTATCTCCTCACCCCCCAAATGTCCGCCCTGGGTAGTAATTTGAGTTTGGTGGTCACACCTGGTACAGTCCCAGAAACCATGAACCTACTACATGGTGGTTATTTTATCCTAGAAGTTATTAAGTTAGTAGGAGCTGGTTGGTTATTTAATCGCTGTTGGAATGACAGAGAAATCATGGCAATCTAGTTTAACTCAGGTTTGACCATATAAGGCGATCGCTTTTAGGAAGCGCGATCGTCTTCATTCCCAGGTAGTAAAAGACGAATAGCCAAAACAGCAAAACCAATAGCTGCAATTGTCTTTAAGATTCTAGTGGGTAATAATTGTGCTACCGCTCCCCCAGCTAACACACCCAGCAAACTAGTGAACACCAGCGCAGCTGCGGTGCCAAAAAATATAGCCTTTCTAGATTGTCCTTGACCAGACAATGCGATCGCAGCTAGTTGACTCTTATCACCCAGTTCGGAAAGAAACACGGTAATAAAGCTAATTCCCAGAAGATTCCAATCCATATCTATACCCATCATTATATTAATTGATTAACTTAACCGTGAATCACGTCCCAAAATAACATGGAAGAAACTAACAGTAGTACCAATCCCGCTGATTTTTCTACTGTTTTAGGACTAAGTCTACTAGCAATAAAACCACCAAGCAGCACTCCTAGTAAACTGGTGGTTACCAAAGCAGCTCCTGCTCCCAGGAATACTAACCAAGGCGCATGGGATTGGGCACTCATTAATAATGTTGATAATTGAGTCTTATCACCTATTTCCGCCAAAAAATGGTAATGAAGGTCGTTGCAAACACCACCCAAACCGAGTCAGACTTTTTTGTCTGGGGTGCAGTAATGGTTAAATCCAAAGTATCAATTTTCACAGTGCTAACGGATTTTTTCATATTTTTATCATTATCTCATAAGTAATCACCAATGACAAGTTTTTAAAAAAGATCCTTACTCAAGACCTAGGATGTGCTTAAATCGAATCATTTCTAAACTGCGATCGCCATATACAGAATCTATCTGTTGATGACAACAGTCAATAGCGAAGTCATTTAATTCCTCTGGTTTGATACCATACATCTTTTCAAAAGTTTTAGACTCTACCCGACAAAATGAAGGACGATCCCTATAAATAGTACATTCCCGTGTTTGACGATCAAAATTAACACACCAACCATCCTCACCTACCAAACGGAGATAGAGTGAGAGTTCTGTAGGTGAGAGATAATCGGATAAATAGGGGCGATCGCTAGGATCAAGATGACAGCAAGCACCACACTGCTTAACACATTGCCAAGTAGCCATAAAATACCTCCATAATAGATGAAACAAAAACAGACATGAACTGATCCTGTTTTTTGGTATATTGATATAGTAGGAAAAATTGCCCTTGAGCAATTTGAATTATTTAATTTTTTAAACCCCTTGGGAGGAAAAATGGAAGCTCTAGCTAATATCAACTGGGAAGTCGTGTTTCAATTGACCTGTGTAGCATTAATTGTCCTTGCTGGACCCGCTGTAATTTTTGTACTCGCTTTTCGTAACGGGGATCTTTAAACAATTGAACTAGTTTACGTCAAAGCTGTAATTGCAGCTTTGATGATACTATTGAGGTAACCTAACACCGACCAACTCCAACTCAATATCATTCGCACCATTAAAGTTATTTTCCCGCAACTTATAAGCAATATCAATAGTGAAGGGTAAAGGGAAATAATCACCCCATCGCCAAGCCAAAGCTCTAATTTCATATCTTGTATTATCTATGATTTGAGCCAAAGTCAACTTAATACTACCCTTACCAATCATTTGCTGTTCTACCACCCGTACTTGGGGAGTCCAAAACATAGGGTCAGGGTTTTCAATTCCACAGGGATGAAGAATATTCAACTGTTGGAATAAATCCCGATTGATCTGACAAAAATTGATTTGACCATCTATTCTTAATAGTGGTTTGAGATGTTGAACTTCCAGACATTGATTGGCAAACTCTGATAAACGCAATCGAAAATTTTCTAGATTAGCTGCGGGTAAAGAAAACCCAGCAGCAGCTTTATGTCCACCATGTTTATGTAGTAAATCGCTGCTAAACTCCAAAGCATCAAACACATTAAATTCAGGTATTCCCCTTGCGGAACCACGAACCAGGTCATTATTTTCGTAAGTACCGATAAAGACGGGAACTCCATAACGTTCTACGAGACGAGAAGCGACAATGCCAATTACACCGTGATGCCAATTATCTTTGACTACGACCAGAACTCGGTCTTGATGCAAATTTTGTGCATATAAATTTTCAACCAATAATATTGCCTCTCCTTGGATTTCCTCACAGATTTTTTGACGTTCAGCATTTATTTGCTCACATTGCATTGCTCGTTCCAAAGCAATTCCCATATCATCCGTAGTTAGTAATTCGATCACAATTTGAGGATTGCCAATTCTACCCACAGCATTGATTCTTGGTCCCAGACGAAATCCAATATCTTCTGGTTTTAAAGACTTAGAATCTTGTACCCCAGAGACTTGAATTAAAGCCTGAACACCAGGTAAATTGGACTTATATAATGATTTTAAGCCCCGTTTTATCCAACGACGATTAACACCAGTTAAAGGAGCTAGGTCAGCAATAGTTCCCAAAGTAAATAAATCCAACATAGGTTGAACTAGACCTGTGATTTTTTCCAAATGTTGAGCTAAACATACAGCTAAAACATAGGCTACACCCACACCAGCAAGACCTCTATAAGGAGAAGATAGAGATATTAATTTGGGGTTAAGAATTGCATCAGCAATTGGTAATTGGGGAGGTAAATCATGGTGATCCGTAATAATCACTTTCAAACCCAACTCTTTTGCTCTTGCAATAGGTTCAAAAGCAGCAATACCATTATCTACGGTTAGAATTAAACTGACCCCTTCACGGTGAAATTCTTCCACAATTCGTTTATTGATTCCATAACCCTCGTGCATTCTACTGGGAATAGCATAATCAATGTTTGCACCTAAAGCTCCAAGACTGCGTAACAGCAAAGCTGTACTAGTCATGCCATCAGCATCATAATCCCCGCAGATAGCAATTTTCTCATGGTTTCTAATAGCACTTGCCAATAATTCTACACTGATGACTAAATCCGGGAACTCATCTAAGGGAGAGGGTAAATTTATACATTCAGGATTGATAAATCTAGTAGCTATTTCTGGTGTTTCCATACCTCTATTAATTAACAACTGACCTATAATGGGAGAAACATTATTGACACTTGCTAAATTTTGAGCTAGTTCTTGGTTTTGCTTTGCTATGTGCCAGCGTTGGTATGGTAACTTTATATTATTCTTTTGTGAAATCATGGTTGGTTATAATAAGCAAAAATATGAAGTTTCAAATTCAGTAGTCAAGTCCGGTAAATGTATAATACAATAATGTATGATGTTACCAGGAAACAGAATTTTTTGATAAAATCTCAACTAAGTGCCAACTTGGCAACCAGAGACTTTGAAAGGGGGTTACATTGAACTAGACAAACAAAAAAAGAGTGAGTCTCTTACAGTTTGTTAAACGAATAAACAAAATGAGCATTTGCTGCAATAGGAATGATCAATGAATACAAACCTAGTCGATTACAAATTACCCCCCTAATTAACGATTAGGTTTGTCAGTGATGTTCCCTAAACGCTTCAGCAGCAAATAAGAGAGTGGGAGTGAATGGCGCTTGGTAATGCCTCCTCCCACTCTCTTTTTAAAGGAGCTAAATCTTAGTTATGAAAAACCAAGGGATTATTAATGGATAAGGTTACATTAGATCATAAAAAGTATCTTACCGTGGTGACAACTCGACTTTTTTTCGCCCGTAAGGCATTCTTTAAGAATAAGCTAGTTTGGTTATGTAGAATGGCATCCCACCAGTTACGGGTGACAAAAGCAGGGATAATTATGGTTGTAAAAACATCGGGATAACGCTCTTCAAATTCACCGATAAACTTAACTATGGGGTCAATTACAGAACGATAGGGGGAGTCAATAATATGCAGGGGAATATCTGATTCTAATTTTTGCCATTTTTCCCACAGTTTTTCCCTGTCCGTAGAGCCAATATCCACATGAACAGCAACAATTTCATCCGCAATTAGACGTGCATAGTCCAAAGCTTGTACTGTTCCTAGGTTGAGTTGACCAATTACTACAACCGCAGGATGAGTGATTACTTCCAGTTTTGGTCTGGGTGTATAGCTAGGCCGTACTATATCCTGAACACTCAAACCCCTGGCTACATACTGATAATGACGGGCAATGCCTAAAAACAAGCTGACAAATATAGGAATGGCTACAACTACTAGCCAGGCACCTCTCAAAAATTTAGTGTAAATAATCACTAATAAAACAACTAACGTAGTAATTGTACCTACCCCATTCATCATGGCACTAGCTTGCCAACCCGGACTCTTTTGAACAAACCAGTGACGAACCATTCCCGCTTGCGAAAGGGTAAAAGAAGTAAATACACCTACTGCATATAGAGGAATAACCGCATTCACTTCACCTTTAAAGAGAATGACTAAAATCGCTGCACAAGCACTTAGGAGGATAATGCCATTGGAATAGACCAGGCGATCGCCCAGTAGTGATAATTGGCGGGGTAAAAATCCATCTCTGGCCAGGAAGTAACACAATCGAGGAAAATCCGCATAGCTGGTATTTGCAGCTAATAATAAGACTAACAAAGTCACAATTTGGAGGAAATAATAAATGGGACTGACACCAAAAATTTCTCTTCCTAATAAGGAAAGGACAGTCTGTCCAGATTCGGGGACAATATGATGGGAATTGGCTAAAAAGCTAATTCCCACAAACATGAAACTCAGAATAATTCCCAAATACACTAGGGTCAAACGGGCATTTTTCCACTCGGGGGGTTTAAACGCTAATACTCCATCAGAAATAGCTTCCACCCCAGTAAGTGCAGTACAGCCAGCAGCAAAAGCCCGCAAAACAAAGAATAAGCTTAATTCCTGACTGATGGGAATTATGGGATATGATGTTGATACCTGTCCGGTCACATGTTGAATTAAACCAACAATAATCAATAGAAAAATAGTAGTAATAAAGGCATAGGTCGGAATCATAAATATCTTCCCTGATTCCTTAACTCCCCTGAGATTGGCTAGCATTAATAGGAATATAAAAATCAAACATAAAAGAACTGTGTGATCTCTTAAAAATGGCATTGCCGAGGTTAATGCAGCCGTTCCGGCTGATATACTTACGGTAACCGTCAAAATATAATCAATCATTAAGGAGCTACCTGCTATTAAACCAGCATATAAACCTATATTTTCTCTGGCTACAATGTAAGAGCCTCCACCTTGAGGATAAGCACGGATGGTTTGACGATAGGAAAGTACAACTATTGCTAATAGCAAAATAATAGCAATGCTAATGGGGAGAGATAAACCTAGAGCACCAGTACCAGCAGCCATTAAAACTAATAAAATTTCCTCTGTCGCATAAGCAACAGAAGATAATGCGTCCGAGGATAGAACTGCCAAAGCAGCAGCATTACTTAATCTTTCCTCAATATGAGCAGTCGTAGGTAAGGATTTACCAATGACAAATTGTTTGATCTGAGGGTAGAATGACATAGGTGGCCTACCAAACAAATGTGTTTATAGTTTATAAATTAACCTGCATTATTCATGAAGGCAAAACAACAAAGTATCACTATCTGTCTACCAAAATCTTAGTCTCCTCATCTCCTAATAATTCTTGTGCTGCTTCTAACATATATGTGGCAATATCTTTTAAATCTTCACGATTGTTTAAGTAGGTTTTTAATGCCTCTATGGGATCAATACTACTACTAGCATTTAATTCGGGAATTCGCGGTCTGGCTAATTGACTCACTAGTTCTGGGTGAATCGTGTAATGATGTGCATCTCCTAGAGCCTTATGAATAACAGCGTTTTCTATTACGTCTAATTGTTCCGACCGCAGTTTATAAACTAGTCTGACTACAGTCCCGGTTAGGTCATGTTTGGCGATCGCCTGCAATAATGTTTGTTGAGGATTGTCGCTGGGGGATAAATCCACCTCGATGGTACGAAAAACACGAGCAGGTAGTGGGCAAAACTGCCAATTGGCCCTACCTTTTTCCAACTCGACCATTACATAACCCTTTTGTTCTTTTTCTTCGCTAAAATCCACTCGCTCAATACTACCAGGATAAACCACAGGTGGGTCGTTGGATTTATTCAGATTTTGATGACAGTGGACATGGCCTAATGCCACATAATCAAAACATGGTCTAATCAACAAAGAAGCTGGCAGAGTAAAACCCTTACCTACAGCTAATAAACGTTCCGCACCCAACATAGCATTATCAGCCATCAAATGGGCTAAAAGTATGGTGGGCAGATTTGGGTCTAAATTTCTCACCTCTCCTTCTAAAACCACTTGTAATTTATCAGTCAAAAGTTGATTAACCTCAGCCATAGACATTCCCGTAGTTTCCTTGCGGGTCATTAACATAGATCTAGTCAACCAAGGTAGAGTAATTACTTGTACCTTACCATTGGGGGTTTGAATATGATGGGTAGTCAAACTGTCACCCACTACAAAACCAGGCACTCCCAAAGTTCGGTAAATATTAAGACTTGCTCCTCCTATACCCTGAGAATGTAAATCATGATTGCCAACTAATAAAACCGTTGGAATATGGGCATCAACTAACCTACGAAACTGACTGGCAAATGCTTCTTGTACGTAGGGTGGAGGTGTAGCATCCGGAAAAGCATCACCACCAAATATAACCATATCCACCGGTTCAGACAGGGCCCGATCAATACATAAAGATAGGGTATTAACAAAATCCTCCAGGCGTGTGTTTAATCCAGTGTTGGGGTTAATACGTCCGTGGGAAAACCGCTTCCTATATGAATATCTGAAAGGTGTAGAATTTTGATCATGGATTTACGGCAATCTTTTTTTCATGATACGCTCCCACACTGTCAGTGTGGGACTTATATCTAATTTAAATGTTAAATGTGAATACCACACTCAGTCTTCCCAGTACCGCGCCAACGTCCAGCTCTTTCATCTTCTCCATCAGCTACCCTAGTAGTAATTGGCTCATCACCAATACTTGGGTATCCTTGATCATGTAGGGGATTATAAATTACTTTGTATTCAGCTACATACTCCCAGCTTTCTTTTCTTGTCCAAGTGGCCAAGGGATTAATTTTCAAGCGCCCTTGATTATCCAACTCAAACACGGGCATATTCGCACGGGTAACCGCCTGATCCCGACGACGACCAGTAATCCAACCTACCGTATTTAATTCATCCAATCCACGCTGTAAAGGTTCAATTTTAGTAACTTGATGAAATTTACTAATATCACTATCCCACAACGCCTCTCCATACTTAGCGGTAAACTCCTCACGACTATATACATCAGGTACTTTATAGGTCTTTAAGTCTAAGCCATAAACTGTTTTAGCTTTAGCAACCAAGTCTAAAGTTTGTTCAAAGTGATGAAGGGTATCAAGAAAAATCACTGGTGTTGGGTGATCCAGTACTTCATAAAGAATATGGGTAATAATCAAGTCATCAACATTGAAAGCACTGGTTTGGACTAAACCCGTAGGTATGTTTTCCACCGACCATGCCAGGATTTCCGTAGGAGTGGCGGTTTCAAATTGTTCATTTAAACTGTCTAAGTCAAAAGCTGTTGCAACTGTCATGGTAATTCTCTTGTCAACGTTTAAATATCTCAAAGTATTTTACCGGAAAATTGACCCACCCGATATACCATCTGATATAAAAGTTGCTGGAAAACTATTTGATGGGGGTTGGGAAGTTTTGGTTGGCCTCCGTTGCAATCACTTATAGCTAGGACTGGTTATTGGGATGCCAGTATCTTTACTAGGATCCGCAAAACTTCTTCTAAATCAGCGGGAACACGATACAAATTAATATCTTGAGTTATTATACGATCCTGAGTGTTAAATTTTGCAAATTGCCAAATATTCCCCGTAGAAACTGCACCATTTAACACGTCAAGATCCGATTCCATCCATTGATCAAGGGCGATTAATTCCACTGCTAACTGTAAAAAGCCTTTTTCTAGGTCTTCATTTTTAGCTTCCACCACTAGAAAAACTTGAGAATTTTGGATAAGGTAGTCCAAAGAACCTTTTAGTTGATTGTTGACTACTACAGGATATTCAATGTTTAGGGTAGCTTCCGTGTAGTGTAGTAGGTCTGTTAATACTGGAGCAATCAAAAATTCTCTGCGTGCAATTTCGCTGGTAAGACTTAAACGAGGCAATACTTCTTCAATACGTTTTTTCAAGTCATATAAACGATCCAGATCATTAGTGGACCGTGCTAATTCTAAAATGGAACGTTCTAAGGAAACATTGAAATAAGCCAAAATGTCTTGTGGAGCAAAGTTAAGTTTAAAATAGTCTGCAAATGTGTAAGATTGTTCTGGATTGATTATGTTTTTTCTTGACATTGTCCCATCCTCTTTTGTTTCGATAGTATTTAATCTTAATATAATAAGTACTAATACTTTAATTATATTTTGAATCGCAAAATTTTCTACGCGAGCCTATTGACTTTTATTCTCAAAAGTTTTAGGATTAGTTGAAACTAATTTGCAAAAATACTGAGAATTATTACTAATGAACTTTGACCAATTCCTGAAAAGAAAGTTCTTGATTGCCAGTACATTGGCAACAGTGACAAGTTTATTTATCAGCAATGTGGTGAAGACCCAACCCATGGTGGCTAACTCCACTCCTCCTCCAGTAGTACCACTATTACTTACAAAAAATCTCAAAAATCTGACCATAGTCTTTCCCAGTCGGAAGGATGCTCCCAATCTGCAAGAACAAGTCGGGAAAGTAGCCAACTTCCTATCTCGGGAGTTAGGAATACCTGTAACAGCGCAAATTAGTGATGATACTGCTGCTGTAGAAGCTCTAAGAGCAAATCGTGCGGATGTGGCTTTTTTAAGCAGTCGTCCAGCCTTAAAAGCGGAGAAACTGGCAAATTCTCGTATGCACTTAGCAGAAACACGTTCAAATTATTCTGGGAGATACACCTATAATTCCATATTTGTAGTTGCCAAAGACAGTCCTCTAACTCCCAAAGCTTCTGCTAAAGCGACAATGGAGCAGCTCAGAGGCAAAAAAATTGCCTTTACCTCCCCCACCTCTGGATCAGGGTTTATTTTTCCAGTCAGTGAGTTGGTGAAGAACGGATTTGTCCCGGACAAAGACCGGATGGAAGGTTTCTTTGGTCAAATTACCTATGGAGGTAATTACAGTAAAGCCTTGGAAGCAGTAGTGCGTGGTCAAGCAGATGTAGCAACAGTTTCCGAGTATGCCATGTATCCTCCCTATATATCTACCACAGATGCTGCTAAATTGCGAGTGCTGTATAAAATATCCGGTGTTCCCGCTCATGGAATAGTTGTTGATGATGATGTTCCAGTAGTCATGCGAGAAAAAATTATTAACGCCTTTCTCAAGTTAAACAAACCAGAAAATAACCAATTATTGCAGGGTTTGTATAATTCCACCGAGCTAGTGAGAGTCGATCATAATCGTCACTTGAAACCCGTCCGCGATGCTCTGAAAAATTTGGGCATAGAACCATAATTGGGGGCGAAAAATGGGGAAATGGTGCGATATGTAACTTCTATAAGTAGTTTTCTACCAGGCTATTTACTGTCACAAACTGTTTAGAAGTGCTAGAATATTTTTAATTAACAATAACTTGGTTACTACCATGAAACTAATTGAATGTCACAATCTAAAAACAAGTTACACCCCATCCTCAAATCGTCCCATCCTCAATGGGATTGATTTAGAGATTGCCCAAGGTGAATTTGTAGTTCTATTGGGTTTAAACGGAGCTGGTAAGTCCACCCTCTTGCGATCGCTTGTAGGGTTAGTACCCGTACTAGATGGCTCAGTTTATATTAATAATCGAGTGATGACAAACCAGACATTACCAGAAATTCGTCAAGAGATTGGTATGTTATTTCAAGGTGGTGGATTAATAGGACAGCTATCAGTTTTGGATAATGTTTTGTGTGGTCGTTTAGGGAAGAGAAAAACTACACAAACTTTATTTGGTTTTCCACTACAAGACCGATTTTTAGCACAGGAATTGCTAGCACAATTTGGCTTAAAAAGTAAAATTCATCAAAGAACCAATCAACTAAGTGGTGGACAACAACAAAGAGTTGCTATTGCACGTGCGCTAATTCAATCCCCACAAATCCTTTTAGCGGATGAACCAATTACTGGTTTAGATGTGATAGCATCTCAACAGGTGATGGAGACTCTCACCCAATTGAATCGGGAGCAAGGACTAACCATCATTGCTGTCCTACATGACTTAGGTATGGCTGCGAAATATGCTGACCGTGCTATAGTTTTAGATGCTGGACGTATTGTTTATGATGGTAAACCTAATAACCTACCAGAAAAATTTGTCCAGGAACCCGCGCCCAAGGTTGATAACTTAAACAAGTTAGACCACTTAGACCAGTTAAGAGACAAACTAAATTTTCAATTTCAGACAGAACCCCCTATTATATAATACGACTACTACGACTACAAAGTTGAGGAAAATATATCCAAGGACATGTCACAAAATTTGAAATATGAAAAAAACACCTCAACACCACCCATTTAATCATTTTTATTATCCTAATCGTTTCTTTTGGTTGAGGAACTTAATTATCATTTTAGTGGTAGTAGGGGTGTATTTTTGGGCATTGCAAGGGTTAAAAGTTGATTTTGAATTAGTCAAAACCAGTTGGCCCTATATTACAGATTTTATTGTCAGGTTATTTCCCCCCGACTGGCAAGTGGTTGATATAGCCATTAAAGCACTAATAGAAACCGTACAAATGTCTTTATGGGGAACTTCTATTGGCGCGCTGCTCTCCTTACCAATTGCAGTAGCTAGTGCTAATAATATTGCACCTTTGTGGTTGCAATGGTTAGCTAATTTACTCCAAAATACTGTTCGTTCTGTTCCCTCAATCATTCTAGGCTTAATTTTTGTCGCTGCTACAGGTTTAGGCGCGCCCGCTGGAACCTTAGCCCTAGCTATCTACACCATTGGCTATCTTGCGAAATTTTATCAGCAAGCTATTGAAGCTGTAGATTCTAGTTCATTGGAATCTTTGCAGGTAATTGGTGCGTCAAAGTTACAAATGGTTCAATATGGCATATTACCTCAAGTGTTACCTTTGGGACTGGGTTATACTCTGTGGATGTTTGAGTATAATATCCGTGCTGCTTCCGTGCTAGGTGTGGTGGGTGCAGGTGGAATTGGATTTCAGTTAAAGAGTTATATAGACGGTTTTGAGTATAATAAAGCGACCACTATGATGTTAGTATTGTTAGTCGTGGTGACAGTAATTGATATTTTTAGTAGCAAGTTACGTCGTTATTTGGATTCTATTTGAGTCTCCCATCGCTAAAAATGGCTAGGTAATTGAGCATCCCTGACATCATATCATAAATATATCTACCTTTGGAGTTTTTACAGTGAGTCTATTTGATGATCTAAGTCGTTTTCTAGAATCCCGTTTAGAAGAATTTATACGAAACAATCCTCATCTAGAGTTGGAAATGCTCATGGAACAACTACAGCGCGAGGAGGAAAAAACAATAAAATTGATTACGGATCTACAATTACAGGAACGACAAGTCCAGGATGAAATCCTGACAACTGCACAAGAAATACAACGGTGGCATGCTCGTATTCAAAAAGCTAAGGCAGCAGGTAAAGAAGACTTAGCTGTACCAGCACAAGCAAAAGAAGACTCTTTGTTGCGAGAGGGAAATCAGCAATGGGCAAGTATGCAATCTTTAAAAGAGAGAATTGTTCACTCTCAACAGCTGTTAACTAAGGTTAGACAACGTCGGGAAGAGGTACAAGCAAAAGCTAGAGCGATGAAAAGTGATAAAACTAAATCTGCAACTAATGAGGGTACAAAAACTGCGGATTCCAAGTTCAACTACTCCAATTCCAAGTTTGATGACCTGGAAGAACAGTTCCGTCGTTGGGAAATTCAGGATGAACTAGAAGAAATGAAAAGGAACAGGAAAAACTAGGCCTCTTTTTAGGATATAGAATGTTGTCCCCGCTAATGCGGGGCCTTTAACCCTATTTAGGTTGACCTTGGGTTGCCAATACATCAATGGGCTTCATCAAGTACAGTTTGAGAAACTGCCATCCATGGGAAATGTAAATAGGTAGCTTCTGCAAAAATTGCAGAAATTTGGGACTATTGCCATTGGAAATAGCTGCTAACCTTTCATTATTGTTAATACAAATATCCAGACGCTGATAAAACTCTGGACTCTCCACATCTAAAATTACCGGAAATACACGACCAGCTGTTTCGTTAGTCTTCTTAATGACATGAATGTCGTACTCTCTAGCATCTAAACCAATGGCAGCATAAAAATCTTTACGCTGAATATCATTGAGATACATAGTGGCAAATACAGACAACAAAAAGAAACGACTCCAAAGTTTACCTTGCCACCCCCGCAACATTTGTGGTTGGGCCTTCATGATAGCATCAAAGAAATCACCATGACGGTTTTCATCCTGACACCAGTTTTCAAAGAAACGAAAAATTGGATAAATTCTATCTTCAGGATGTTTTTCTAAATGACGATAAATGGTGATATACCGCCAATAACCAATCTTTTCAGAAAGATAGGTGGCGTAAAAGATAAATTTGGGTTTGAAGAAGGTATAACTGCGACTCTTGGTCAAAAATCCCAGATCTAGGGATAGATTAAAGTCCGACATAGCCTTATTCAGAAAACCAGCGTGACGAGCTTCATCCCGTGACATGAGATTAAAGCACTCTGCCAGAAGAGGGCTTTTATCTTTTAAGCGGCGACCTAGTTCTTTGTAGAGGAGGAAGCCAGAAAATTCTGCTGTGCAGGACCGTTCTAGAAATTCAATGAACAATTGGCGGGTTTGACCGTCAATATGGTCCCAGGACTGCTCAAATTCAGCATCTCGAACAAAGTGATGACGGTTATAGTCAACGCGAAACTCCTCTAATATGGCCCGCAGCTCATCTTCATTGACGGAGATATCCATCCGGGCCATTTCGTCAAAATCAGTTGTATAGAATCGGGGTGTTAATAGGGTTTCTTTCGCAGGAACTTTCACCCCGGGACGTATTTCTTCAAAGGTTGGTTTTTTTAGGGAATTTACCATCTTAATTTTCAATTAAGGATAATAATGACATTTGTATAACATCTACTCTATCAAAATCTAGTCCCTAAAAGGGCAAACAAACATTAAGAGTTGCAACAAATCTTGAACTTTCACCCAGTTTCTCACCTAACCCCTCTGACTATTTTATGTTATGGTTTATTTAATCAAGTTTAATTCTAAAACAGATAGCTCTCAGCCCCATTCAGAGCCACAGTTACGTTTATTTTGTTTGCCCTATGCTGGTGCCCGTGCGAGTGTATTTTATCAATGGTCTAAAAATTTACCTTCTACTGTGGAAATACGTAGTGTAGAATTACCTGGAAGAGGAAGAGTAAAATATCCTCCCTTTAGAAAAATGGAACTTTTGGTCCGAGCAATAGCTGAGCATATTTTGCCATTGTTGGATAGGCCTTTTGCTATTTTTGGTCATAGTATGGGAGGATTAGTTGGTTTTGAATTGGCTCGGTTATTGCGCTCAGAATATGGTCTGGAATATAAAACTCCATTACATCTATTTATATCAGCTCGCAATGCCCCCCAAAATCACAGTAGGGACGAGCGGATTTATCATCTACCTGATGGGGAGTTTTTGGAGAAAATTGCTAAGTATAATGGCACCCCTGATGAAGTATTCAAGAACCCAGAAATGAGGGAATTATTTTTGCCTATTCTCCGAGCTGATTTTGAAGTTTTAGACACTTATATCTATAAAGTTGAACCACCTTTTGATTTTCCTATTACTGTGTTTGGTGGTTCAGAGGATACCACGGTAAATCATGACGATTTAGTCGGTTGGAAGGAACATACTAATGGGGAGTTCTCTTGTTATACTTTGCCAGGTAATCACTTTTTTATTCGCTCCCATCAAGAGCTACTTCTAGAATATATATCTCAAAATTTAACAACTCACATAGGATAGATTTTGGTCATTAAATTGATGATAAAATGAGCAGTCTAGTATCATGGAAGAATCATCAATCAGGTACGGCTATTTCGACTGGATAACTACAAAACCGAACCTCTCCAATTTATTATTTTGTGTTACTGTTAGAGTAGGAAGCAAAAAGACCTAGTTTCACAAAGTTAGGGATACCAAGAATATCCAGAAATATGCCGGTTTTGCCATTTGTTAATTGTTGAACGTGAAGCTTGAGTTTCAGCATCCACAATCCAAATCGACATTGTATAGGAGATGGTTATGGCATTAGTTCGTTGGGATCCCATCCGTGATATTGAACGTTTAGAACCCTTCCGTGATCTGGAACGCTGGGATCCCTTCCGGGAAATTGAGACCCTACAACGACGAATGGGTCGTTTATTTGAAAGAATGTTACCCACTGATGGAGGTGAAAGAGCTGGGTTAACTTTTATCCCCTCAGCTGAACTAGAAGAAACGGAGGAGGCTTTTAAACTCAGAGTGGAATTACCCGGATTGACAGCTAAGGATGTAACTGTGGAAGTAACACCCGAAGCGGTTTCTATTACTGGAGAAAGAAAATCAGAAACTACTACCGAAAGGGAGGGTTATACTCGTTCTGAGTTTCGTTACGGTAAGTTTCAGCGAGTCATTCCATTGCCTTCAACAGTGAAAAATCAGGAAGTTAAGGCCGAATATAAGGATGGTATCCTCCGATTGAACTTGCCTAAAACAGAAGCGGAAAAACAAAAAGCTGTCAAGGTTAATCTTGGTTAGTTATTGAACAATTAACTATCAGAAGTCAGTGGTTAATCACTGTCTGACTTCTGATGGACTGGTGTCCCAATGATTTTTAAAAACTTGGACATGGGGTCTGATAATAGTGATCGCAGTGGGTATATGATGGATATTGATGACTCTAGTTAATAACCTAATAACTATTAACTTTATGCAAAGTTTTGTACTTGTAATATAGGTAATCAGATTACATACAACGATAAGTGAAAAACCTGAGGTTCGAGATTGACAAAGATTTACTGTTTTTGCTCAAGTAGCTTATATATTAAAAGAGAAATATCAAAATAGGGTGGATTGACATTAGTTAAATATCTGATATTTTGGAGAGTTTATTTATACAGTCTAATCAATTTTACAGCCCTAGGCACTTGTAATCGGGTGGAGGCGAGCTAGAACCCTTACCCAGCAACCATCAAACCTGTCCTAATCCCCCTGGATAAAGCTATATTTTAAGGATTTCAAAAAAACTTGTGGAAAAACAAACACTGAAATAACTTTGTTTGCTTGAATAGCTATATTAGGAGTACTGAACAATTGAACGTTTCTTATTTATGGCTACCAAAATTATCCAAGTGAGAGAATATACTGTCAGAGCCCATCAAAGACAGGTTCATACCCGAATTTTTAACTTTGTCTGTAAGGAGTGTAATCAGACAACAAAACGGGAAACTTTTGGACCAAGACCTCTCTACTGTGAAACTTGTCGTCCTCCACAACCACCAAAAAAATCCCTTGGTAATTCCAAAAAGGCAAAACCCCGTGTTATGAATTATGAAAGCGATGTCACCCTAGAATGATTGCGGTAATATGACCTCTCCAGAACAATTAAAACCTCCCTCAGAAGCATTTATTATTCCATTACTGGAATTACGAAACTACTATGCCAGTTTGGTACAGAAGTACCAGCAATTGTTTATTGAAGCGCGATCGCAATTGGATCATGTGGAAGCTTTATTATCTTCATGGTCCTATTCTGAAGATCATGAACCTATTTCGGAGTTAGGAAACGACCAAGTCAGTTCTCAGCTATTTTTAGCATCGAATCACCAATCCACTTTAGAGTCCTTCACATCTAAGAGTCTAGAACATAAGAACTTAGACCTGGCGCAAAAGGAAGTATCTCCGGAAACACCTGAGCTAAATACAGATGCAATAAACCCAACGGTTATCCCCCTTCAGAGGAACCCCACAAGTTCTTTAGGAAGGGGGGAGGAAGTTCCTATGATCGCTCAGTACAAATCTCTAAATAGAATGGAAGCTTTAAGACTTTTTTTCGATGAGCATGCTGGAACTGCTTGTCATATAGATTTCATTTTGCGATCGCTCTATGGCAATTTGGAACCTGCAGTCTTGAGAATTGTTAAAGGTAGACTGCAATCTTCTTTAACCCAAGGTAGGGAAAAGGGTGATTGGTATGGGGTTCCTAATGAACCTGGTTGTTACACTTTGGCACTAAATCTATTGGAGTATAGCCGTCCTAGTTCATCTTCAGCAAGTCATACCAAAAAGAAAAAGTCTGTTACCACAATCGCATCACCCAGCACCATCATACCACTGCTGAAACAGTTTGAGGGTCAGTTTGTTGTTGATGCTATCAGTTTGTTCTTAGAACAACATCGAGGTCAGATCTTTACAGTAAATGAAGTGATCCAGGGAATTTATGGTAACCTTGACGATCAGCAAATTGCCCGGATCAAAAATAAGACTCTCAACGAATTATCCAGAGGTCATCGCACGGGTAGATTTTCTAGGGTTCCCAATAAAGTTGGGTTTTACACCTGGAATGCCAACCTACTTCCTAGAGATATTTGGAGCTTGCCATAACAAAAGACCTCTTGATCCAACAGCTATTTAGAGATGTCATACCCAAATAGATTGGGGTTGACTTCTCCTAAATTTAAGTTGGCTAACCCGTATTCTGTCCAGCGTCTATCTACCAAAGCAGCAATGTTAGGATCAGATTCTAAAGCTTCTCCCCATTCGTGTTCAGTTTCTGGAGGAATTTTGGTCGTCGCGTCTATCCCCATTCTACCCCCTAGTCCTAGTTTCTCACTGGCAAAGTCCAGAGTATCAAAGGGTGTGTTGGGCAATATAAATACGTCCCTAGATGGATCAACTTTAGAACTAATTGCCCAAACCACTTGACGTGGATCCCGAATATTGATATTCTTGTCTACAACAATTACAAACTTCGTGTATGTGAATTGGGGTAAGGCACTCCAAAATGCTAAAGCTGCTCTTCTGGCTTGTCCCGGGTAAGCTTTGTCTATAGAAATAATCGCCGCCTTATAACTCAAGGCCTCCATAGGGAGAAAGAAATCAACTATTTCCGTCACCTGTTGCCTTAAAATGGGCGTGTAAATGCGATTCAGGGCGATCGCCATCATGGCCTCCTCTTTGGGCGGACGACCGCTAAAAGTGGTCAAGTAAATTGCTTCCCGACGATGTGTCATACACCCGAACCTAATCAAGGGGGAGTCCTCCACACCACCATAATACCCCATGTGATCACCAAAGGGTCCATCAGGTAACACCTCCCCGGGAGTGATAGTGCCCTCTAACACAAACTCAGAGTCCGCAGGCACTTCCAGATCCACTGTCTTACACTTGGCCAATGGCACTCCAGAACCCCCGTATAACCCTGCAAACAACCACTCCGATAAATCCACAGGAATAGGAGTAGCTGCTGCCATAATTATTAGGGGATCCACACCTAGGGCAATAGCTACCTCCAGCTTTTTACCTCGTTCAGCAGCTTTACGTAAGTGTCTAGCTCCGCCCCGAACTGATAACCAGTGTACGGTCATGGTTTGGGCAGACTGTAGCTGTAAACGATACACACCTACATTAGGAGTACCCGTGACACAATCCTTAGTAATTACCAATCCTAAAGTAATAATCTTACCAGCATCTCCGGGATAAGGACGTATCAAAGGTAACTTATTTAAATTTAAATCTCCACCTTCCACAACCACCTGTTGACAAGGGGGGAAAAAATCTCTTCCTGGTTTGGCCTTAAGAACATCAAACAGCACCTTACCAAAATCTATAGCTTGGGAAAGATTTTTAGGGGGTTTAGGTTGTTGAAGCATGCTTAACTTTTTCCCCAAACTTTCCAATTCCTCTGGGTGTTGCATATTCATAGCCCAGCAAATTCGCTCCACAGTGCCCATCAAATTTACTGCTACGGGGAAAGAAGCGCCCTTGACATTTTCAAATAATAGACCTGGTCCTCCTTTTTGCAGCATGCGATTAGCAATTTCTGCGATCTCCATATCTGGGTTGACTAATGCGGAAATCCGCTTTAATTGTCCTCTTTCTTCCAGAATTTTTATAAATCCCCGTAAATCTCGCGCCATATTTCCAACAGTTAAGAAATGTAAATTATTCTTAATATTATAGCTTTAGCCAGAACGCTATAGAAAGGATTGATGAGTAAAAGTGGGGTTAGGGTCACCAGAAATCCCCCGATTTATTGGGGGAAGTTCGATTATTTAATATGGCAGTATTCCTGAGTAGAAGTGACGGAAACCACTTCCACCTCGACAGGTTTTTCCACTGTTGGGTTAATAATAAACTCGCTAGGACCTACATGTGGTTTTTGAGGATTACCCCAATCGTATGTATAACCCAGACCGGACCAAGGATAATATTCCTTTTTAGCATTGCTGTAGGAATTGGTATAGATGGCCTTGATTACAGGACTATTATCAGGTACTGGTAGGGGTAAAAGATGACAACTGGTATCGTTAATTTCCTGATCAATACATGGTCGAATTAAATCTTCTGCTTTCACCCACATTTCCACAAAATGAGTTTTACTGGAATACTTATTTAAAACCAGTCCCAAATACTGTTGTAGTCTGAGAGAAAGCTCAATGTTGTCTGGAATAGGTGGTTCGGTGGGTTGATATTTCTGACAAAACTCCTTTACCTGAGGTACTGCTGTAACCCAGGTTTGATAGGTCAGTTGTTTTTTAGCCCCTACTGGCCAATCCACAGCAGGATTAGCTACATATCTCCAACTAGACATGAGATACTCGATTTTACCATTATTCTCCCTCCATTTAATTTGAGGATTATTGGGGGATAGGGCCCACAGATCACTAACCACCTCCTCCGCGAGGGGTTGTTTTGCGTCTTCAATCGCACTATCTAATTGTTTTTTCAAGAGATCATAAGTTTCTGGTTGGTATTGCAGGAGATATTCATAAACATTTGTGGGCGTTGCTGTTTGAGCCAATACCTCTGGTCGCCATCCAAAAACTAACACAGCAAAGAGAATTAAACCCGTCAAAAATACTTGTTGCCGATTTTTCCTAGTGAACAGTTTTTTCATGGTGAGTGATTAGATCAATTCCATCTACAGATTGTATAACCTTGAGACTGACACCAACAGTGTCTTTATTTTTTTAACATTTACATATCTTTACCCCAGTGAAAATATTGAGTAATCAGTATAACCTTTTTCTCCACCTCCATAAAAAGTTGCTCGCTCGTAGGGAGTTAGGGGGTGGTTTTCTCTCAAACGTTCAACTAAATCAGGGTTAGAAATATACAACCTGCCAAATGCTACCGCATCAGTTTTATGCTCTGCAATTGCCAATAGAGCTTCTTCACGATTATAACCGCCCGCCGATATTAGCTTTGTACCTAGAGAACCAGCTTGGATAATTGGACCAAATAGAACAGCGGTGCTGAGCGCACTTTCATCAGTTTTATCACTACCACCAGCACTAGTAGAACGTGGTTCGATTAAATGAATATAAGCAAGACCCACATTGCAAATCCCCTCAACAACATAGCGGAAAAGATTTACAGGATCGCTGTCCTTCATATCGTTGAAAGTGCCATAGGGAGATAGACGTACTCCCACCCTACCTTTACCCCAGATTTTGACACATCTTTCAATCACCTCAAAAAGTAATCTGGCTCTATTTTCTACCGACCCACCATAGATATCCACACGTTGATTACTGCCATCTTGGAGGAACTGATCAAGTAAGTAACCATTAGCACCATGAATTTCCACACCATCAAAACCTGCTCGTTGAGCTTGCTCAGCAGCAAGCTCGTATTGATCCAAAAGATGGGCAATTTGAGTGCCACTGAGAGAGCGAGGTGTTTCAAAAGGAACTTGCTTGCCAGCACTGGTTAAAGTATTGCCTTGGGGAGTAATAGAGGAAGGTGCCCAGGGAGCTTGACCGTCTGGTTGAAAGGAAGAGTGGGAAATTCTGCCCACATGCCATAATTGGAGGAAGATTCTTCCCCCCCTTTCATGAACAGCTTTTGTTACCAGTGACCAGCCATTAATTTGTTCATGACTGTGGATTCCAGGAGTAGCAGGGTATCCTTGACCCTCCGGGATGATCTGGGTTGCTTCGCTGATTATCAGACCCGCACTGGCTCGTTGTTGATAGTAAGTGGCATTTAGTGCGGTGGGGATGTTACCTGGTTGGTGACTGCGCATCCTGGTTAGTGGAGCCATAATTATCCGATTAGGGATATTTAGTTCACCCAAGGTGAGGGGATCAAAAAGACTGGTCATAATCGCTGGTTGAAAATTTGTTTCTCACCAGACTAGTATATAATCTATAATAATCAACCAGCACAATAAATGTTTCTGGATCTTCATCCTGGAGTTATACTAGAAGATCATGGCTACCTTGACTGAACTACCCAAAACCCTAGAAGAAGCAATTGCCCAATCCCGTGCAGCGGCAAAATCGGCTTTGTCTGATGGTAAAACGCGAATACAGGTAGAGTTGCTTTTCCCAGAACTGCAATTTATGCCAGTCGCTGAACAATTTCTCCCCCTATTTACCGAATATGAATCTGGTCTCAAGGTCTTTTTTGCTGATGCGGGTGCTGCTGCTTTAGCTCGTCGAGATTGGGGTGATATACCCTTCAAAATTATGGATATCGGTACGGGAAGAGCTGCTTCTTCAGAATCAAAAATTCAACCAGAGGATGAGATTTTCCTGTTCATAGCTCCCACCTCGGTGGAAGTAGCTCAATTGGAAAAACTCTGTCAAATCATTGGTGAACGTCCTTTTGTGATGTTAAATCCCCGGTTGGAAGACTCTAGTGTGGTGGGTATTGGTTATGCTGCACGGGAAACCCGCAGGCGTTTTATTAGTACCATTGAATCTTGCTATTATCTACGTCCTATTGATGAACAAAGCGCCCTCATGCGTTCCTATCCCGGAAACTGGGAAATATGGTTAGAAACCGATGGTGAGTACCGAAAAATTGCCGAACTACCTCAAAAACCTTCTGGAGATGAGATAGACTCAATTTTAATCAAGGGACAACCGGAAACCGGGATTGTAACAAGCAAAAGAACCAGTGTGTTTAAAAGCTTACAAAGATTTATTAAGGCTTTAAGTAGTTAGTATGCAAAGCGTAATTACAACACTATTATAAAATTTGAACTAAGGACTTATATATAAGTCCCAGTGCTGCTAACACTAGTAGTAAGGGCATAATCCAGTCACCGAATCGCACATACAAGGTTTGGGTTTGAAGTGGATAAATAGTTTCTGCATGAGTTTCATAAACATTATATCCCGACTTCCATAAGGTTCTACCATGGGGGTCCACAAAGGCTGAATAACCTGTGTTGGTAGACCTAACTGCCCACCTATCTGTTTCAATTGCTCTCATTATATCTTGGGCATGGTGTTGATCCGCCATTGCTGCTGTGTAATGAGCATCATTGGATGAACTTAAAATGAATTCTCCCCCATTCTTAGCTTGGTATCTAAATATTTCTGTAAAAGCAGATTCGTAACAAATGCCAACAATTGCTCTACCTAATGGAGTATCAAAAACTTGTTGTTTAGCGCCATGTATTTGGTGTTCATCCAGAGGTGATAGTCTCTTGACTAAATTGCCAAAAATCTCGGCAAAAGGTACAAATTCACCCAAGGGAACTAGTTTAGATTTATCATATCTACTGGTAATTTGTCCCTGACTATTGATATTAAATAAACTGTTGGTGTAGCTGGTTCCAGTTCTTCCAAAACCCCCTATCCAAACCACCACTCCTTTTTGTTTAACTGCATCCAACAGAGGTGTATTAGACAAATTCTTATCGTATAATGGTAAAGCACCTTCAGGGGTTAATACTCCGTCTACTCCTTGATTTGCTAGGTTGATATAACCATTAGTATAACCTGTAATTGCTCTGGTAAATCCTAGGGGAAGCAATTTGATTTCATTGGGAATGTTACCCTGAATAATCCCTATTTTTAAACCCGAATTTTGCCGATTATTCAGTGGTTGAGAATATGGCTGGAAATATAGAATTGATCCTAAAATATGGGAGACAATTAATAAAACAAGTCCTGAAATAGAATATCTATTAATCACCCCTATTACTACTTTATTAAACCTAGTAACTCCCTTTAACTGTTTGCCTGTACTGATTACTTCTCGTTTTTTCTGATTTTGCCATATCCATGCTTCACCTATTAGTCCATTAACAGCTACAATTACTGCTGTAATAGTATTAGGACCGGAAAGTTGCCCCAAATGCAAAAGTGCTAAATTGTACGGTGACTGTGTGTAAGATAAAGAACTCCACCATAGGGAACCTGTACTCCACCAACTTTCTAATCCGCACCACAAAGCTGTACCGATTAAAACTCGTAACCAGGGTTTTTGAGGATTTAACCTAACCATCAAAAATGCCCATAGTCCAACTAATAATGCTCCCCACAAGGTAATAAATGACCAGCAAAAGATGGTAATTAATAAACTTGGCCACCAGGGAACATTTAGCCAATTCATGGGGTGAATACCTGTAATCCATGATAAAGCCATTCCATGATAGGCGATCGCCCACCAGCAAGCTGAAAGGAGGGATTTTCGAGTATATTTTACCACGATTACCCATAATGGAGCCAGGGTGATCCAGGCTAAAAACCAAGCATTGATAGGAGCAACAGTGACTCCCATCAAAATGCCACTACTTAAAGGTACTATATAGAAAAGTATAGGTTGTAACTTTTCTTGTATTTGTTTACTCGGACTCTTCACCATCTCCAGCATCGGGGGGAACCACTGCTACTCCAGTAATTGCGTCATCTTCATCTAGTTTTTGCACTCTCACACCTGTAGCTGTGCGGGACTGGATAGAAATGGCATTTATTGACTGACGAATGATTATACCACGATTGGTGGCCATCATGATTTCTTCGTCAGGGTTAACTATACGCAAAGTTGCTAGTTGGTCTTTGGTTTTGCGGTTTTTGAATTTCGTCGCTGTAAGTCCCTGACCTGCTCGGTTCTGAAGTCTAAATTGTCCCACTGGCACTCGCTTACCATAACCTCCTATGGTAATAATTAGTACCCATGGACCTAAGATATTAGAGGTTTCTTCAATATTGTCGCTGGTTTCCTCAACTTCTGTGAGTTCTTCTTCCATTTCCGTATTTAGGGTGTTAAGAATTGCAGCAGGCAATATATCCATGCCAATCAATTCATCTCCCGTTTTCAGTTTCATGGATTTAACTCCACGGGTAGCTCTACCTAGCGGACGCATTTGATCATTGTCACAGCGGAAGTGAATGGCCATTCCCTGTCTTGAACCAATCATCACACTATCTTCCGGTTTAGCTCGTCTTACCCATCGTAGTTGATCTCCTTCTTCTAGGGATATAGCTATTAATCCATTGGCGCGAATATTGCTGAATGCTTCCAAGGCCGTTTTTTTGATGTTACCCCCCTTGGTCAACATAACTAAATATTCTTCACTGCTAAATTCGCTTACAGATACAATGGAAGTAATTTTCTCTTCCTTGGGTATAGGTAACATCTGAACAATGGGTGTACCCCTGCTAGTGCGTGAACCCTCTGGTATTTGATAGGCTTTGAGACTATACACCACACCCCTATCACTAAAGAATAAAACACTATCATGATCACAGCAAGTTAGGAAATGCTCAATAGTATCATCTTCCTTAACTTTAGCTCCCGCTTTACCTCTAGTAGCTCGATTTTGCGATTCAAAGGTACTAACTGGCATCCGCTTGATGTAACCTTGCTGCGTCAGCAGAATTAGAACCTTTTCATTGGCAATTAGATCAATATCATCTATTTCCCCTTCTGCATGGGTAATAGTTGTGCGTCTGGGTGTAGTAAACTGGGTTTTAATTTGCCCAGCTTCAGTCTCGATAATTTCTAGTACTCTTTCTCGTCTGTCCAAAATATCCCGCAGGTCAGTAATTTGTAACTGCAATTCTTCGTGTTCCAGGCGAATTTTATCTGCTTCTAAAGCTGTTAATCTTCGTAACTGCATCTGTAGTATCGCATCTGCTTGAACCTCTGATAGACCATAGCTATTAATTAATTCTCCTTTAGCAGTGGGCGCATCTGGAGCATTTCTAATTAGATTAATAATTGAATCTAAATGGGCAAGCGCAATTAATAAACCCTGTAATAAATGGTCTCTTTCCTCAGCCTTTCTGAGTTGGTAACGAGTACGCCTATTAATTGTTTCTATGCGAAAATCCAGAAAGACTGTGAGAAAATTCTTGAGAGTTAGTATTTGAGGTTCTCCATTTACCAAAGCCAACATATTGGCACCAAAATTGGTTTGCAACGGAGTTTGTTTATAAAGGTTATTTAATACTACACGGGGATAGGAGTCGCGTTTTAGTTCAATAACAATGCGCATACCATCGCGATCGCTCTCATCTCGAATATCCGCAATTCCGTCAATTTTCTTATCATTAACCAACTCAGCGATTTTTTCAATTAATGCTGCTTTATTAGTTTGGTAGGGTAATTCAGTAATAATGATTGCTTCTCTTTCCGGTCGGTTACGTTGCTGAATGGTTTCAATTGTAGCCACACCCCGCATAGTAATTGATCCTCTACCGGTGGTGTAAGCTTCCTTAATGGCTGATGTTCCTAGAATTTGCGCCCCTGTGGGAAAGTCGGGACCGTGAACATACTGCATTAACTGAGTATCTGTTATTTCTGGATTATGAATCAGTGCTACCAATCCATCTATCAGTTCTCCCAAATTATGGGGAGGAATATTAGTCGCCATTCCCACAGCAATTCCCGAGGAACCATTGAGCAGTAACTGGGGAATTCGGGAAGGTAAAACCGTTGGTTCTTGTTGGGAACCATCGAAGTTATCAATAAAATCAACAGTTTCTGACTCAATATCTTGTAACAGAGACGAACTGGTTAAAGCTTGAAGACGACATTCCGTATATCGCATCGCTGCTGGTGGATCATTGTCAATTGATCCAAAGTTACCATGACCATTAATCAGAGGCGATCGCATGGAAAAATCCTGTGCCATTCGCACCAGAGCATCATATACAGCGGTGTCACCATGGGGGTGATATTTACCCAGTACTTCCCCCACCACACGAGCGCACTTTCTAAAGGGGCGATCATGTAATAAACCCAGTTCGTGCATAGCATAGAGGATGCGGCGGTGTACAGGTTTAAGACCATCTCTAGCGTCTGGTAGCGCCCGACCGACAATGACGCTCATAGCGTATTCTAGGTAAGATTGTGACATCTCTTGTCGTAAATCGGTCGGGATAATCCTCTCCTGTGAGGTTGTCATAGACTTTAAAACTCCAAAAATCCTACATTTTAACCTGGTTAGTTGACAAAATGCAAAATTATTTCCAACTAATTTTGAAAAGTTGTCATGTTTTAGCTATGATTTTAACACATTCTTGCTAAAACTTGTGGTCAAAATGGCTAAACACAGATATTGTATCACTAAACATCATCAAGAGGTAATAATAGACAATAGAGAATAGTTAAGGGCGAACATAACATCCGATAGATCCGGAAAAACCTATGTTTATTTTTGGTTAATTTCAACCCTATAATTCCGGAATGCAGAGTTTCTAATTGATTAGAATGTTGTTGTATAGGAAATTTAGTTTTAATTGAGTTTTAATGGCAGGAAAAATCTCAGTTAAACAGATGGTTCCCTCCCTCAGTATAGAATTTGGAGGGTGAACATACTAGATTTTAGTAAAAACATGCTAGGTAAGTTAATCTTAGATAATAGAACCTGAGTATTTTTCTTTCCCCGTCCATGTTACCAGTCATCTATTCTCCAGAATTTTTAGACCATCAAACTGGGAGCTATCACCCAGAAAGACCAGAAAGGTTAACAGCAATTGTCCAATCTTTGAAAACAGCAGAATTTGCCCAAAAAATCCAGTGGTTATCTCCCACCCCGGTTAATCCCCAGTTAATGTCTTGGATAGAAATGGCCCATAGTCGGAATTATATTCATAAACTGGCACAGATGGCTGGTCAAAGAGGCTATTTGGATGGAGATACTCCCATTTCTCCCCGTAGTTATGATGTAGCTTTATTAGCCGTCAGCGCCTGGTTAGATGGGATAAATCAGGTATTGATTGAGAAAAACCCCGCTTTTGTCCTGGCACGTCCACCGGGACACCACGCTGAAAGTAGTGTGGGTATGGGATTCTGTTTATTTTCTAATGCTGCTATTTCTGCTTTGTATGCTTTAAAACAACCAGGAATTAATCGAGTTGCCATTTTAGACTGGGATGTACATCATGGTAATGGTACCCAATCCATAGTGGAGGGCTATCGGGAAATTGCCTATTGTTCTCTACATCAGTATCCTGCTTATCCAGGAACAGGAAAAGCTACGGAAAATGGCTTCCATCAAAATGTTTTAAATTTACCCTTAGCACCCGGTAGTGATATTAATGATTATCAACCCCTATGGAAATCTCAAATCCTACCGTTTTTAAAAAGTTTTAACCCAGATATATTAATTATCAGTGCTGGTTATGACGCACTAGAAAATGATCCCCTCGCCAGTGTCCGGTTGCAACCGGAAGATTTTGGTTTATTTACTCAGTATTGCCTGGGCGTTACCCGAAAAATTCTCTTTGGTTTAGAAGGTGGTTATGATTTGGAATCCTTGTCTAAATCAGTTAGAGCTACTATTGCTGCTTGTCTATGAGTTACTACGCCGATTGAAAATCTAATGTATGGATACAAATGTAAGCTATGACTTCAGAGACGGAGAAATTTTGGCAAAAAAAGATAAATTTCTTCACAAAAGAGGTAATTAGCTAAAGTTTTGTTAAGATATGATTACTGGGAAACTTTATTAGCAAAATTTGGCTACCAGAGTGTGAATCCATAAGTAGCACTACATGGCACAAGTAATCCCATAATGTTTCTGAAGGTTAACCCATGACCACCTATATTTTCTTCGATAGGGCCCTATATATGTTAACTAATGCCTATTTACTTTCGGTAATTGCTTTAATTCTGCTCTCTAGTATAGGGTTGGCACTGATTGAGACCATCGAGAAGACAGTAGAACATTAAATTTAGCTCAATACCAAATCCTAGCTAGATCTATAATATTGTATGATAAGGGGGATTAACTGCTGGTTATACCCCTATTCCCTATGACTGTTACGGCCACTTTGTCCCAATTAGCTGCTGTTCTCTCAGCTTCTCTCCTCAATATACCTTCATCCAGCCTTTCTCAAGTTATTGTGGGTATTCAAACAGATACCAGGGTGTTGCAACCGGGTGAAATTTTTCTAGCCCTAGGAGGTGAAAAATTTGATGGACACCAGTTTGTCGAAATGGCGATCGCTCGAGGTGCTGTTGCTGCTATTGTAGATTATACTTACGATTATCCTAATTTACCTGTAATAAAAGTATCAAATACTCTAAATGCATACCAGGAATTGGCTAAATGGTGGAGAGGTCAGTTTGGGATCCCTGTAATTGGAGTGACCGGGTCAGTGGGTAAAACCACAACCAAGGAGTTAATTGCGTCCGTATTGGGGACAAGGGGAAAAGTTCACAAAACCTATGGAAATTTCAATAATGAAATTGGTGTTCCTAAAACCTTGTTGGAATTATCTGAGGGGGATGATTTTGCTGTGATAGAAATGGCTATGCGAGGGAGAGGGCAAATTGGAGAACTAACCCATATCGCTAAACCGAATATAGGTGTAATTACTAATGTGGGAACAGCACATATTGAATTACTAGGTTCGGAACAGGCGATCGCTGAAGCTAAATGTGAGCTATTGGCGGAAATGCCTAATGACAGTGTGGCAGTTCTTAATTATGACAATCCCCTATTAATGACTACTGCTAAGCAGGTGTGGTCAGGGGAAGTAATTAGTTATGGGTTTTCTGGGGGGGATATTCAAGGGAAGTTAGTGGATTATCAAAAGATAGAAGTAGGGGGAATGACTTTACCCCTACCCCTAACTGGAGTTCATAATGGGAGTAATTTTTTAGCAGCACTAGCAGTGGCTAAAGTATTAGATGTGGATTGGAAACTGTTAGAAGCTGGAATAAACGTGACTATGCCACAAGGGCGATCGCAAAGTTGGAAGTTGCCCAAGGACATTATGATTTTAGATGAAACCTATAATGCTGCACCGGAAGCAATGTTAGCAGCTTTAGAACTATTAGCACAAACTCCTGGAAGGAGAAAAATCGCCGTTTTGGGTGCTATGAAAGAATTGGGGGAAAGATCTGCTAAACTGCATCAACAAGTGGGAGAAACAGTGAGAAAATTGAACCTGGATGGTCTATTAGTTTTAGTTGATGGTCCAGATGCAGAAATAATTGCTACTAGTGCTCAGGGGATACCCTGCGAACGTTGTCATAACCATAGTGATTTGGTTTCCCTATTAAAACCTACGTACAACCAGGCGATCGCCTATTATTTAAAGCTGCTCATTCCGTTGGATTAGAAAAAGTTGTTCAGCAATTCTGCGGGGAGATAAATTCATAATTTATGAAAGCAGGTTGAAAAATGACCATTGGAATTTGGATTTTAGGAGATCAACTCAGTTTTCACCACCCAGCTTTACAAGAGTTGACCATAAAACGTCACCAGATATCGATTATTCTCATCGAATCCATGGCCTATGCTCAGGAACGTCCCTACCACCGTCAAAAATTGGTGTTGGTATGGTCAGCAATGCGCCATTTTGCTCGGGAACTGGGTCAGCAGGGATGGCAAGTTACCTATGAGATAGCTGCTGAGTTCTCCAGTGCCCTGACTAACTGGCAACAAACCCATAATATTACTGAACTATGGATCATGGAACCGGGCGATCGCCCCTTCATCCAATTTATCAATCAGCTCAACCTAACCTGTTCTATCCACTGGTTACCCAATAACCTATTCTTATGGAAAGAGTCAGAATTTACCCAATGGGCCCGGGGACGGAAACGATTACTTTTGGAAGACTTTTACCGGGAAGGGCGCAAGCGGTTTAATGTACTAATGAAAGAGGGAAAACCTGTTGGTGGGCAATGGAACTTAGATAAACAGAATCGCAAACCACCCAAGAAGAGCCTAGCATCTCCCTCTGCTCTTTGGTTCCCTCCTGATCCTACCACCCAAGAGGTAATTACCCATGTGCGCAACCACTTTCCCCATGGCTATGGGGAGGTGGACACTTTTAAATGGGCAGTGACCCGATCCCAGTCCCGCAGGGTTTTATCCCACTTCCTGGAAACCCATCTACCAGATTTTGGACCTTACCAAGATGCTATGGTAACGGGAGAAGACACCCTATGGCACTCTCTCCTATCCCCTTATCTGAACCTGGGTTTACTTCACCCCATGGAAGTAATTCAAGCTGTCCAAGAAGAATACAACAAACACCAGCTAAATCTCAATAGTGTGGAGGGGTTCATCCGACAAATTTTAGGCTGGCGTGAGTACATGCGGGGAGTATATATGTATGAAAGCAAAAGAGACCTCAACTATACTCAGCGTAACTGGTTTGATCACAATCAACCTCTACCCCATTGGTTTTGGACAGGAATAACAGATTTAAACTGTCTGCATCAGACTCTAGAGCAAATACATCGCACTGGTTATGCACATCACATCCAAAGGTTAATGCTATTAAGCAATTTTAATCTAGTTCTAGGAACTTCACCTCAGTCTGTAGTGGACTGGTTTCATGCTGTTTTTATTGATGCCTACGACTGGGTTATGCAAACTAACGTCATAGGTATGGGTTTGTTTGCTGATGGGGGATTATTAGCGTCTAAGCCCTATGCCGCCTCAGCAAACTACATTAATAAAATGAGCAATTATTGTAGCGGGTGTGTCTACAATCCCAAAGCTAGAACTGGTGAGGGTGCATGTCCCTTTAACTTCCTTTATTGGGATTTTTTAGCCCGTCACCGAGAAAAACTCCAGTCTCAAGGGCGATTAAACTTAATCCTATCACAGTTAGATCGAATTCCTCCTGAAGAATTAGCCATGATGCAAAAGCAGTCTGATGCGTACAGATCAAATTATCTTAGTCTTCCTAACGTAGTAATATAGACGACTGCTTCATCAATAGGAATACCTAAAATATCATTAACTTGATTATCAAAAAAACCACCAATACCACTAACACCTAAATTAAGACGAATTGCTGCCAAATTTAGTCTTTGTCCTAGGTGACCTGCATCAAGATGTAAATAACGGTAAGCCCGGTCTCCATACTTATCCACTGCCTTTTTTAAATCAGCAGTGTGAAATATGACAGCTGCTGCATCTCTACCCAATTCCTGTCCCAAACAGAGAAAGTGTAGCTCACTACGAAAATTTTTGAAGCGAATTTGCCTTAATTCTTGAGCCTTTGGTGCATAATAATAGCAACCAGGTTCTAATCCATGGACTCCGGAAACAGCGATAAATGTTTCAATTAAATTTAAATCGAAATAATCGGGATAATTATCGAAATTTTGGTACAGATAATTTTGTGGTTGATAGGTAAAATCTAATAAAAGTTTTAGTTCATCGAATTCTAGCTTTTCGCCACTATAAGATCGGGTAGAACGTCTTTTATACATTGTTTCAGCTAGATCTCCCAAATTTTTGCCCCAATTAATTGATGGACTGTGTGTGGAAAATTTATCACAAAAGGAAAAATTATATTTATCATCTAAATTGTTATCCTTGTTTTGATAATTGCTGATGGTAGTTTTACCTTCTGGGTTCTCAGCTTGAAAATCTGACTTAATCTGAGTATGTAAATGCAAATAATTTAATATTTCTCCGTCGGGAATAGGAGGATAATTCCTGGTAGTCAAAGATGGAAGGGCAGTTTTTTCTGAAGGAAATTGTTTTGGTTCCTTTAATAAATCTAATAGTCCTATGACTACTGTTGCTGCTTCTTGGCGAGAATCAACATACAATAAATTATTAACTCCTTCATCCATAAAACCCCCTATTAAATAGGGTCTATAATTCGTCATTGCCGCCGCCAATTCAATGTTACCTAAAAGATGTCCTGTATCCAAAAAAATACGCCGATAAGCCCTATCTTGGTAACGCCATGCGGAACGATAAAAAACAGCTGTTGTGATTATTGCAAGTTGGCTATTTTCTAAACCAGAATGGCAAAAACAAGCAGCTTGCAACTTCTCCCAAACATCGCTGTCCCAAAATTGTTTTAGGGAATGTGTCCGACATTGATAGTTATAAAGTCCTGCGGGTAGTAAGGGTAACCCACGGGAAACTACATATAATTCTGCAGGATACAATCCTCCCGCACTTGGTGCGGAACGTAGGTATACTGTACTACCCATAGAAGGGATTTTCGCTGTTAACCCATAACTACAAAACAATAACTCTGATAGTCTCCACCACCATTGCTGTGAAGAATTGTTGCTAAAATCCTCCAGTTTCTTGTTCAGATAGTACTTTAATTCAAAGTCGGATCCTATTTTGTACTCTTTGAAGGGGACTGGTTGTTTATTCCAATCTAAATATTGGCTTTTTTGTCGTAGGGTCGCCGGATCATATTTTGTCTGTTCGTGGTAGTATTCGGCAATAGATGGTTGTGCTTGCGTCATTGTTGTTGCTTATCCTTAGAAAATTCCGGATCCTAGTTTTTCATCCTCCTGCTGTGTAAATTATATAGCAATTTTAGCGCCAATCCACCCTATTTCGTGGGGATGCAAAACCAAACCGCCCACCCCATAATAAATGGAGTGAGCGATTGTGTAATAATAAACCTGGCATCGAGCTATTTTGACATAGGGCAACCCCCATACTATCGTCGCCGCAACAGCGTTTCACCTCTGAGTTCGGGAAGGTATCAGTGTGGTTCCACCGCACCATAGACACCAGGAAAACCTCTCGGTTTCAAAGTTTCCACTTCAAAACCCTGAAGACTGCATATATTTCGATAAGAGTAAATTCAATTTCTGAGGTCAAGCCCTCGGTCTGTTAGGACTCCTCTGCTACATACATTACTGTACTTCCACATAAAGCCTATCAACGGGTCTTCTCCCCGTGACCTTACCTACTCTCGTAGTGAGAACACTCATCTTAAGGTGGGCTTCCCACTTAGATGCTTTCAGCGGTTATCCTCTCCGAACTTGGCTACCCAGCGTCTACTCCTGGCGGAATAACTGGTACACCAGCGGTTCGTTCCTCCCGGTCCTCTCGTACTAAGGAGGACTCCTCTCAATGTTCTTTCGCCTGCACCGGATATGGACCGAACTGTCTCACGACGTTCTGAACCCAGCTCACGTACCGCTTTAATGGGCGAACAGCCCAACCCTTGGGACGTACTTCCGCCCCAGGTTGCGATGAGCCGACATCGAGGTGCCAAACCTCCCCGTCGATGTGGACTCTTGGGGGAGATCAGCCTGTTATCCCTAGAGTAACTTTTATCCGTTGAGCGACGGCCATTCCATGCTGCGCCGTCGGATCACTAAGGCCGACTTTCGTCCCTGCTCGACTTGTTGGTCTTGCAGTCAAGCTCTCTTTTTGCCTTTACACTCGTCGCACGGTTTCCAAGCGTGCTGAGAGAACCTTTGCGCGCCTCCGTTACCTTTTAGGAGGCGACCGCCCCAGTCAAACTGCCCACCTGAAACTTTCCTCTCACCGGCTTACGGTGATGAGTTAGAATTCTAGCTTCGCCAGAGTGGTATCTCACCGTTAGCTCCCTTCCCCCCTCAAGGAGAAGTTCTTCGCTTCCCACCTATCCTGCGCAAGCCAAGCCCGAACACAATTCCAGGCTACAGTAAAGCTTCATAGGGTCTTTCTGTCCAGGTGCAGGTAGTCCGTATCTTCACAGACATTCCTATTTCGCCGAGTCTCTCTCTGAGACACCATCCAGATCGTTACGCCTTTCGTGCGGGTCGGAACTTACCCGACAAGGAATTTCGCTACCTTAGGACCGTTATAGTTACGGCCGCCGTTCACCGGGGCTTCGGTCGTCAGCTTTATGTTTCCACTGACCAACTTCCTTAACCTTCCGGCACTGGGCAGGCGTCAGCCCCCATACGTCCTCTTTCGAGTTAGCGGAGACCTGTGTTTTTGGTAAACAGTCGCCTGGATCTCTTCACTGCGACCTGCCTTTCGGCAGGCACCCCTTCTTCCTAAGTTACGGGGCCATTTTGCCGAGTTCCTTAGAGAGAGTTATCTCGCGCCCCTTGGTATTCTCAACCTCCCTACCTGTGTCGGTTTCGGGTACGGGTACTATATGTTCATCACAACCCTAGCTTTTCTTGGCACTTTCCTTCCCCACTCGACCGTCGTAACGGTCTTCCCAATCCATTCAGGGCGTGGCTATCTTTCATGCGTCCCTAGTTCTGCTCCCATATTGTAGTCCGGGATTGTTGACCCGGTCTCCATCGACTACGCCTTTCGACCTCGCCTTAGGTCCCGACTAACCCAGAGTGGACGAACCTGCCTCTGGAACCCTTAGGGTTTCGGGGCATTGGATTCTCACCAATGTTTGCGCTACTCAAGCCGACATTCTCACTTCCGTCTCGTCCACAGCTGCTTGCCGCTACTGCTTCTCACTACTACGGAACGCTCCCCTACCGATTATTTCTAATCCCACAGCTTCGGTACATCACTTAGCCCCTTTCATTTTCGGCGCAGGATCGCTTGACTAGTGAGCTATTACGCACTCTTTCAAGGGTGGCTGCTTCTAGGCAAACCTCCTAGTTGTCTTTGCAACCCCACCTCCTTTTTCACTTAGTGATGATTTGGGGACCTTAGCTGGTGGTCTGGGCTGTTTCCCTCTTGACGATGAAGCTTATCCCCCACCGTCTCACTGGCAATGTGATCCTTGGGTATTCTTAGTTTGCCTCGATTTGGTACCGGTCTCCCAGCCCGCACCGAAACAGTGCTTTACCCCCCAATTTTTTCATTACCGCTGCGCCTCAACACATTTCGGGGAGAACCAGCTAGCTCCTGGTTCGATTGGCATTTCACCCCTAACCACCGCTCATCCGCCGATTTTTCAACATCGGTCGGTTCGGACCTCCACTTGGTTTTACCCAAGCTTCATCCTGGCCATGGTTAGATCACCAGGGTTCGGGTCTATAAATACTGATTATCGCCCTTTTCAGACTCGGTTTCCCTTTGGCTCCAGCATTCCCGCTTTAACCTACCAGTACCTATAAGTCGCCGGCTCATTCTTCAACAGGCACGCGGTCATCCGTTTAATCGGACTCCCACTGCTTGTAAGCTCACGGTTTCATGTTCTTTTTCACTCCCCTTCCGGGGTTCTTTTCACCTTTCCCTCGCGGTACTTGTTCTCTATCGGTCACACAGTAGTATTTAGCCTTACGAGATGGTCCTCGCTGATTCATACGGGATTCCTCGTGCCCCGTACTACTCGGGATTCAGCTTCTATCCTTTGACTTTCGACTACAGGACTTTCACCCCCTCTGGTGCAGTATTTAGCTGCTTCGTCTAGTCTCTAGATTCGATTTTGCTGTCCCACTACCCCAGGAGGTATACCCCTGGTTTAGGCTTTTCCCCTTTCGCTCACCACTACTCGGGGAATCTCTTTTGATTTCTTTTCCTCTGGCTACTAAGATGTTTCAATTCGCCAGGTTCGCTCTTTCCTGTCTATATATTCAACAGGCAGTTTTCAGGGTTGCCCCATTCGGATATTTCCGGCTCTCTGTTTGCTTCCAACTCCCCGGAACTTTTCGCAGGTAACCACGTCCTTCTTCGCCTCTGTGTGCCTAGGTATCCACCATGAGCCCTTATTAGCTTGACCACTTACTCTTACTCTTATCTTTCTATATGCAGTTTTCAAGGTTCTGGCTGGTTTATCACCAGCAGTCTAGGTCTTTCCTAGTTGCTGAAGATACCCAATGTGGAGGTTAGCGGACTCGAACCGCTGACATCCTGCTTGCAAAGCAGGCGCTCTACCAACTGAGCTAAACCCCCATCAGGTGGGCCATCCTGGACTCGAACCAGGGACCTCACCCTTATCAGGGGTGCGCTCTAACCACCTGAGCTAATAGCCCTCTCGCGAACCAAATATTAGTTTGAAAGACTTCACAATCTCACGTCACCGACCTAGAGTAGACCATTTGATTCTCTATTCGCTTTCCGCTTTCGATTCTTCAATGGGTAGGTCTCCCTAAAAGGAGGTGATCCAGCCACACCTTCCGGTACGGCTACCTTGTTACGACTTCACCCCAGTCACCAGTCCTACCTTAGGCATCCCCCTCCTTTCGGTTGGGGTAATGACTTCGGGCGTGACCAACTTCCATGGTGTGACGGGCGGTGTGTACAAGGCCCGGGAACGAATTCACTGCAGTATGCTGACCTGCAATTACTAGCGATTCCTCCTTCACGAAGGCGAGTTGCAGCCTTCGATCTGAACTGAGCTACGGTTTCTGGATTCGCTTGCCATCCCTGGCTCGCTGCCCTCTGTCCGTAGCATTGTAGTACGTGTGTAGCCCAAGACGTAAGGGGCATGCTGACTTGACGTCATCCTCACCTTCCTCCGGTTTGTCACCGGCAGTCTCTCTAGAGTGCCCAACTTAATGCTGGCAACTAAAAACGAGGGTTGCGCTCGTTGCGGGACTTAACCCAACATCTCACGACACGAGCTGACGACAGCCATGCACCACCTGTCTCTGCGCTCCCTAAGGCACTCCCAGCTTTCACTGGGATTCGCAGGATGTCAAGTCTTGGTAAGGTTCTTCGCGTTGCATCGAATTAAACCACATACTCCACCGCTTGTGCGGGCCCCCGTCAATTCCTTTGAGTTTCACACTTGCGTGCGTACTCCCCAGGCGGGATACTTAACGCGTTAGCTCCGGCACGGCTCGGGTCGATACAAGCCACGCCTAGTATCCATCGTTTACGGCTAGGACTACTGGGGTATCTAATCCCATTCGCTCCCCTAGCTTTCGTCCCTCAGTGTCAGTTACGGTCTAGCAAAACGCTTTCGCCACCGGTGTTCTTCCTGATATCTACGCATTTCACCGCTACACCAGGAATTCCTTTTGCCCCTACCGCACTCTAGTTCTGTAGTTTCCACCGCTTTTATTTGGTTAAGCCAAACTCTTTAACAGCAGACTTTCAGTTCCACCTGCAGACCCTTTACGCCCAATCATTCCGGATAACGCTTGCATCCTCCGTATTACCGCGGCTGCTGGCACGGAGTTAGCCGATGCTTATTCCTCAAGTACCGTCACTTTCTTCTTCCTTGAGAAAAGAGGTTTACGACCCAAGAGCCTTCCTCCCTCACGCGGTATTGCTCCGTCAGGCTTTCGCCCATTGCGGAAAATTCCCCACTGCTGCCTCCCGTAGGAGTCTGGGCCGTGTCTCAGTCCCAGTGTGGCTGATCATCCTCTCAGACCAGCTACTGATCGATGCCTTGGTGGTCCCTTACACCACCAACTAGCTAATCAGACGCGAGCTCATCTCCAGGCGATAAATCTTTCACCTCTCGGCACATCCGGTATTAGCAGTCGTTTCCAACTGTTGTCCCCGACCTGGAGCCAGATTCTCACGCGTTACTCACCCGTCCGCCACTAGATGCCTAAGCATCTCGTTCGACTTGCATGTGTTAAGCATACCGCCAGCGTTCATCCTGAGCCAGGATCAAACTCTCCGTTTTGTTAAGTTTGTTTTTAGCTCTTTCTTTGACTGATTACCTCAGTCTGTTATTATTTTCTTGACGAGTAGATTGCTTTGTACTGTCTTTCAAACTATATTGTTTTCAAGGTTCGGGTGTGCTTGGGAGTCGCTGTTTCTTGCGTCTCTCTCAGCCACTTACTTAATATAGCGAACCTCTTTGAGAATGTCAACTACTTTTTCCACTTTTTTTCAAAAAAGTTTTTTGCCAAAATCTTAGGGGCTGAAACTTCCCTAGAATACTGTCTTTGGGCAATAATAGTTTGGCAGTCACCACCCAAATCACAAGATAGTTACACTTATGGGTTTACAGGTGCTAAGACTCCTTTGGTCAAGCTAAAAAATTTAGGCGTGGAGGTTACAGTGAATTTTCAGTCGGTAATAGCAGCTCTACATCAATTTTGGGGACAGCGTGGTTGTTTAATTGCCCAACCCTATGACCTGGAAAAAGGTGCGGGAACTAAAAACCCTCATACCTTTTTAAGGGCTTTAGGACCTGAACCCTGGTCAGTAGCTTATGTTGAACCCTGTCGTCGTCCTACCGATGGACGCTATGGTGAAAATCCTAATCGGTTTCAACACTATTATCAGTATCAAGTTTTAATTAAACCTTCACCGGATAATATTCAAGAGATTTATCTTGATTCTTTAAGGGTTTTGGGTATTCTTCCAGAAGATCATGATATTCGGTTTGTGGAGGACAATTGGGAAGATGCAACAGTTGGTGCTTGGGGCACCGGTTGGGAAGTTTGGTTAGATGGTATGGAAATTACCCAGTTTACCTATTTCCAACAATGTGGGGGAATTGATTGTCGTCCGGTTTCTATTGAGATTACTTATGGACTGGAAAGGTTGGCAATGTACCTCCAACAAGTAGAAGCCATTACCAAAATTTATTGGACAGACCACATTACTTATGGTGATGTTCATCTTCAAGGTGAGATTGAACAGTGTGTCTATAACTTTGAGGCCTCCAATCCCGAAATGTTGCTCAATCTATTTCATGTATATGAGCAAGAGGCATCTCAGCTTGCCGAAAAGAGTTTAGTTTTACCTACCTTGGATTATGTTATTAAATGCTCCCACACTTTTAATTTACTTGATGCTAGGGGCGTGATTTCTGTAACAGAACGAACCCGATATATTGCCCGAATTCGCCACCTAGCCAGGAAAGTAGCCCATTTATATGTGGAGCAACGCCAAAAACTGGGGTTTCCCCTCCTCAAAAATAATGGAGGTAGGGAAGGTTGATTATTTGTCTTGCTTATATTTTGGGTTTACTACTCAGTATTTTTCCCTGGGGGGGATTTTTTATCTTAGGATTCGGTGTGCTGGCCGCAATTTCTTTTCGGAGAGTTTTCCTGGCTTTGAGAAGGTTTTTTCCCTATCACATCAAATCTATTACTCAAGTACAAAAAGGGGTAAACGCTCCCTTAACTCTACCTCACCCGCGAGTATGGTTAATAGCTGGTTTAGTTGGTTTAATAGCCAGTTTTTATTGTCAATTTCGCACTCCTCAACCGGGACCTCAAGACGTTAGTTCATTTATCTCCAGTGAAAATAATACTAATCAGGCCCAGTTAGTGGTTGTTCGAGGTGAAGTTGTACATACCCCCCGCTTAACTCGTAGTCAGCGAGGACAATTTTGGTTCCAGTCCAAACAACTGGATGAGGTGAAAAACGATCGCGGTCCCGCTGGGTTACCTAGGGTGGTAACTGGTAAATTATATGTAACAGTACCTATACTACAAGCTACGGGTTTATATCCTGGTCAACAAATCACTGTTACTGGAATGTTATATAAACCTAAACCAGCTGATAACCCCGGGGGTTTTGATTTTCAAAAATACCTCCGTCAAGAGGGTAGTTTTGCTGGTTTGATTGGTAAACAGGTTAATCTGATTGATGAGGATATCCCTTGGGGATGGTGGCAAATTCGCCAACAAATTGTCCGCTCTCAAGTTCGTTTTTTAGGTGTACCTGAAGGTCCTTTAGTCAGTGCTATGGTTCTGGGTAATAAGGCGGTTGATTTACCCTATAATATTCGAGATTTATTTGTTAATGTGGGTTTGGCTCATGCTCTAGCTGCTTCTGGTTTTCAAACCTCTCTCATTCTGGCAGTGGTTTTACAGTTAACTAAGTCCGCCAATAAAAAAGTGCAAGTTTTTTGCGGAGCTTTGGGGTTGATAATTTTTCTGGGTTTGGCTGGGTTACAACCATCTATCCTGCGAGCAGTAATTATGGGATTTGCCGCTTTAATTGGTTTGGCTTTAGACAGAAAGGTTCAACAATTCGGATCTTTGCTCTTAGCAGCTACACTTTTACTATTATTTAACCCTGTGTGGATTTGGGATTTAGGTTTTCAATTGAGCTTTTTAGCTACTTTGGGTTTGATGGTTACTGCAACCCCTATTACTCAACGCTTGGATTGGTTACCTCCCCTATTCGCTACTTTGATTTCCGTTCCTCTTGCAGCTACAATTTGGACTCTCCCCTTACTGCTACATATTTTTAGCACTGTGGCTATTTACAGTGTACCCCTCAATATTATTGCCACCCCTCTAATTTCTATTATTAGTATTGGGGGAATGATTAGTGGGTTGGTAAGTTTACTCCTGTCAGATTTAGGTGGCTATGTGGCAAGTTTCTTATATTATCCTGCTCATATATTAATTAAAATGGCAGAATTTTTTGATCATTTGCCGGGAAATTCCCTAAATATTGGTAGTATATCAATTTGGCAAATGTTGATTATCTATGGCTTAATTGTTGCTACTTGTTTAGTACCTTGGTGGCAAAAAAGATGGTTGTTGGCTGGTTTGATTGCTACCATTTTGGCAGTTATTCCTATTTGGTACTACACCAGCAATTTATTAAAAATAACCCTCTTGGCAACCAATAGTGAGCCTGTTTTGGTAATTCAAGATCGGGGACAAGTTACTCTCATTAATAGTGGTGATCCTGGCACGGGACGTTTTACTATTTTACCTTTTCTTCGCCAGCAGGGAATTAATCATATTGATTGGGCAATATCTACTAATTTTTCTGGAGATGCAAATAATTCCTGGTCTGAGGTTATCAATAATTTACACATTAAAAACTTCTTGGATTATACCTCCCCCCACATTAATCCGGTAACTACTCAAACACTTAGAGAATTATTACGACAAGAACAAACTAACTATCAACCTTTATCATCGGGTCAATCGGTTAATACGGGTTCAGTGATGGCAAATTTTAATGATGATAAACTACCTATTCTCCAATTACAAGTTTTTGGACAAAATTGGTTACTAATTGGCAGTGTTAAGTCTCAACAAATCGCTCAATTGGCACAAGATGGCAAGCTGTTATCTCCTCAAGTGGTATGGTCCCCATCAGAGTCTTTGGAAGATTTAACAACTGCTTTAAAACCACAAGTGGCGATCGCACCTACCAATAAGATTAATAAAAATAGTTCAGATCAAATACTACAAGGGAAAACGAAACTTTTTTTTACAGGTAGAGATGGAGCCATTCAGTGGGATCCCCAGCAAAATTTTCAGGCCTTTATCCAAGTGTCAGAAAACGAATCTTCTAATTTATAGCCTTGACAAAAATAACAGGTATGGTTTATAATTACAGCTCAAGTTGATATTCAATAGTTAAGTTAATTCAAGTTAATTTAGTAAGTTTTATTAGGTTAACATGGGGAGAGGTGGCAGAGTGGTTGAATGCGGCACACTCGAAATGTGTTTTGGGGCAACTCAACGGGGGTTCGAATCCCCCCTCTCCGTTTTAAAAGGCTCCACAAAAAAGGAAAAATGATGCGCTTATCACAGAAGTTATTTGTTACGCTTAGGGACGATCCAGCGGATGCAGAAATTCCCAGTCATAAATTATTGTTGCGTGCAGGTTATATCCGTCGTATTGGCAGTGGGGTCTATGCCTATTTGCCATTAATGTGGCGAGTTTTACAAAAAATCTCCCAGATAATCAGGGAAGAAATGAACGCCACAGGTGCAGAAGAATGTTTACTACCACAACTACAACCAGCTGAGTTATGGAAGGAGTCAGGAAGGTGGGATACTTACACCAAGGCGGAAGGAATTATGTTCTCCTTAATTGATAGGAGGGAACAACATCTAGGCTTGGGTCCCACCCATGAGGAGGTGATTACTACCATTGGCCGTGACATGATTCGTTCCTATCGCCAACTCCCAGTACATTTATATCAAATTCAAACTAAGTTTCGAGATGAAATCCGCCCCCGCTTCGGTTTGATGAGAGGTAGGGAGTTTATCATGAAGGATGGTTATTCTTTCCATACTGATGAGGAAAGTTTAAAGAAAACCTACCAGGATATGTACAAAGCTTACAGTAATATATTGCGGCGTTGCGGTCTGGCTTTTAGAGCAGTAGAAGCCGACTCCGGTGCAATTGGTGGTTCTGGATCAACAGAATTTATGGTTCTAGCGGATGCTGGGGAAGATGAGGTCCTCTACACTCAGGATGGCAAATATGCAGCAAATGTGGAAAAGGCAGTTTCCTTACCTGCTGACGCGGAACCATCCAATTTTAAAACTTGTGAAAAAGTACCAACAGCAGCAACAGAGACCATCGAAAAAGTATGTGATTACTTGAAATGTTCCCCTACCCAAGTAGTGAAAAATGTTTTATATCAAACTGTTTATGATCAGGGGTTAACGGTTTTAGTGTTGGTGAACATTCGGGGAGACCAGGAAATTAACGAGGTCAAATTACAAAACGAACTGACCAAATTAGCTCCCCAATTCCATGCCAAAACAGTAATTAGTCTGACAGTGCCTAATCAGGAAGCGATCGCCAGTTGGGCAACCAAGAGCTTACCATTGGGTTACATTGCCCCTGATTTGAGTGATGATTATATTGCTACCCGTGAATACCTATACCCAAAATTCATCCGTCTGATTGATCAAACAGCGGTAGAATTAAAGCACTTTGTGACAGGGGCAAATGAATCCGGATTTCACCTGGTTGGGGCCAACTGGCAAGAGCAGTTTAAACTACCTGAACTAGTAGTAGATATTCGGAAAGCAAAACCAGGCGATCGCTCGGTGCACGATCCCAGTCAAACCTTAGAAACAGCCAGGGGTATAGAAGCGGGTCATATTTTCCAACTAGGAACAAAATATTCCCTAGCCATGGGTGCAACTTATACCAACGAACAAGGAGAAGAAAAGCCCTTAGTCATGGGTTGTTATGGTGTAGGTGTATCCAGACTGGCCCAGTCAGCAGTAGAACAATCTTATGATGGGGATGGGATAATTTGGCCAGTGGCGATCGCTCCTTATCATGCGATTATTAGCATTCCGAATATAAAAGATAGTCAGCAGGTAGAGATTGCCGAAAAAATTTATACAGAGCTGAACAAAGTCGGTATAGAGACCCTATTGGATGACCGAAACGAGAGAGCAGGGGTAAAATTCAAAGATGCAGACCTAATTGGTATTCCCTACAGAATAGTTACTGGTCGTTCCATCACCCATGGTAAGGTAGAAGTAGTCACAAGAGCAACCCGTGAATCTAAGGAAATTGCCATTGAGGATCTAGTAAACACACTAGAAAGCTGGATTAGTCAAAGAGCTGTAATAACGTAATAACGCGAATTAGAAAAATTCTAGGAAAACAGGAATTTAAGATTAGCAGATCACATGTTGCAGATGAAAAATATCAACCTAAAATTAGAGATGAGTCTGGTGATAAACCATTTGAGTTTTATGTCAAGCAGGTTTTATATATGAACGACCAAACAAGAACAAATCGTAATATTTCTTCAGGAGTAATAGCTGCTGTTTCAGCTACAGTAGTAGCAGTGAGCGGTGGTGTTGCGTGGTTGAGTTCTCAAACACCCAATGCTCCCATACAAGGTAACCCCAACCAAAGTATAGAAAAACAACAGCCATTAACAAGCCAAACAGGTCAAGAACAAACGGCTAATATATATTGGCTAAAACCAACAGCAAAAAGTTTTCAGTTAGTTGCTCAACCGGTAAAAATTGCCAGTGACCAACCAGGTCAAGCATTAGAAAGTGCTTTGAACACATTATTAGAGGGTCCAAAAGAAACCAAAGACTCAACAACTATTCCCCCGGGGACAAAATTGCTGAGTCTGAAAATAGAGAACAATGAAATTCATGTAAACCTCTCAGAAAATTTTACTGGTGGAGGTGGTAGCGCTTCCATGGTAGGTCGGGTGGGTCAGGTTGTCTACACTGCTACAACCCTAGATCCCAATGCTAAAGTGTACCTAGAAATTAACGGTAAACCCTTAGAAGTATTGGGTGGTGAAGGAGTAGAAATAGAACAACCACTAACCCGTAAAACCTTCCAGGAAAACTATCCTCTTTAGCGGGTATTCACCAAACAAAAGGTGGTGAAACTTTACCGAATTAGACAAATCCGACTAATCAGGGTTAATTCGCATTAAAGGTTGGCCGTATTCTACGGGTTGACCATTTTGCACCAGAATTTCCATCACCTGTCCAGAGACCTCAGCTTCAATTTCATTCATTAATTTCATGGCCTCAATAATGCAGACGGACTGACCTACCCGAACTCGGTCTCCTACCTCCACAAAAGGTGCTTCACCGGGAGCAGGAGCGCGATAAAAAGTTCCCACCATAGGAGACTGAACGTCCATAAATTTAGAAGCAGCTGCATTAGCTAGGGGTGACTGTCCCCCGGTAGAACTATCTCGGTGACTAGCTGACTCTGGTAGCTGAACTGGTGCGGTTTGAGTCACCGTTGGTACAACCGGTGCTGACCCAGGGAAATTATTTCCCCCTTTAGAGACTCTCAGCTCAAAATCATTGCTTTTGAGTGACACCTCAGTAATATCAGTTTGTGCAATAGTAGCTAACAATTGGCGGATTTCATTAAAATCTAATGGCACAGTATTTTTTACCTCGACCTAACCGTAAATTTCTTTTTTCTCATCTTTTGTTAATCTTGCCCATTTTAGGAGGTAATATTCACCAACAAGAACTATTCTCGCCCTAAGTACTTATCTTCTCTGGTGTCTATCTTGATCCGTTCACCTTTAGAAATAAACAAAGGAACCATGACAATTGCACCAGTTTCCAATGTTGCTGGCTTAGTGCCCCCAGTAGCAGTATCACCTTTGACACCTGGGTCAGTTTCCACCACCTCCAGAACCACAGAATTAGGGAGTTCAACTTCTAGAACTTGTTTTAGAACCTGTTTTTCCTCCTGTTTCATCCAAAAGGTGACATTAACCTCCATACCTTCTTTTAGGTACTTAACACCATCACCAATTTGGGTGGCATTTAATCTATCTTCCTCGTATGTTTCCATATCCATAAAGACAAGTTCATTACCTTCTTTATAAGTATGTTGCATGGTAATTTTCTCTAAACTTGCTTGAGGTACGGTTTCCCCAGCGCGGAAAGTTTTTTCCACCACGTTACCATTTTGGACATTTTTTAATTTAGTTCTGACAAAAGCGGAACCCTTACCGGGTTTAACGTGAAGAAACTCAACTACTCGCCAAACGGACTGGTCTAACACGATAGAAACGCCGGGTCGAAAATCATTACTGGAGATCATGAAACTTACAAATATTAGAAGACAATCGGGATTTATTGTAACCGTAAATTGGGACCTGGTGAATAAACAAGGATGGGGTGAAGACACAGGAAGAGACACGCAATATGGGAAGATGGATAGTTGGTTACTTCCTGCATTTGAGAAACTCCATGTTTAAGTTTATCAGGTCTGGGCTAATATATAGCCTAAAAGTCATGCTGCTGGGAATGATATTTTTAGGAATCAGCACCACTGGGTGGACTTCTTACGCAGCTTTACCGTCTGGGAATGCTATTACAGATGGTAGGGCTTTGTTGAGATATGCACTTCCCATAGAAAATCAACCAGTACGCAAACTGCAAGCCAGTTTAGAGGATATTTCTAACCAACTACGTGCTAATAAGCGATGGGGTGCGATTTCCAGGGATCTGAGTCAAGCATCGCGAATTCTTGACAGACCCTCCCAAATCTTAACCAGCATTCCCCCAGAACGCCAACCCCAAGCTGAATCTTGGATTGGGGAGTTAAAATCTGGCATAGGAGAACTGCAAGAAGTAGTGAAAACTAGACAAAAAACCCCCATTTTGGAAGGGAGAGCCAAGTTACTCAATCTTGTGAGTTTATTAGAAGAATCCATGGTTCAGGGGTTTCCCTTTGAAGTTCCTGCTGAATTTAGTAACCTACCTCAACTCAAAGGTCGTGCTACTATTGCCATAAAAACAAATAAGGGGGATCTAACGGTAGTAGTAGACGGTTACAGTGCACCAGTGACAGCTGGTAATTTTGTAGATCTAGTACAAAGAGGCTTTTATAACGGATTAAAATTCACCCGTTCTGAAGAGTCCTATGTTTTACAAACGGGAGATCCAGAAGGTAAAGAAGTTGGTTTTATTGATCCTGTAACGGGCAAATATCGAGCTATTCCCCTAGAGATTTTAGCGGAAGGGGATAAACAACCAACTTATGGTATTACCTTGGAAGATGCGGGACGTTATTTAGATATGCCAGTATTACCATTTTCTTCCTTTGGAGCATTAGCGATGGCCCGTCCTGAGGGTGATCCAGATGGTGGTTCTTCCCAAATTTTCTTCTTTTTATTTGAACCAGAATTAACCCCAGCAGGGCGTAATCTTTTGGATGGACGCTACGCTGTATTTGGTTATCTGGTTGAAGGTAAAGAGATTTTGGATAAGCTAAAAGCAGGTGATATAATCGAGTCAGCCCAGGTTATTCAAGGAATTGAAAATTTAGTTGAGCCACCAGCATAAGAGGAGGGAGGGGAGTTGACTACTCCCCTTGAGAATCATCATCAGTAATAATTACTAAGTCAACTTGATCATGACCATGGTGTTCCCAGCAATCTAATACGTCCTTAATCAATACTTCCTGAATCCAAATTTTTGCCACCACAGTCAAGGGTAATGCTAGAAATAAGCCTAGAAATCCAAAAAAGGTGACAAAAAACAACTGAGAAATTAGGGTAACAGCTGGTAATAGAGAAACCTGGTGTGCCATCACCATAGGAGTGATAAAATTACTTTCAAGCTGTTGGATAAAAAAGTAAAGAATTAGGACAAAAATTGGTTTCCAAGGAGAATCTAAAAGAGCGATCGCCATAGCTGGAACCACACTCATAGTGGGTCCCAAATTGGGAATTAAATTCATCAATCCTGCCAAAACACCCAAAGCCAAAGCTGCTTTGACACCTAAAATTGACAGACCAATTAGACTCATCAATCCCACTACACAAACAGCAATAAAAGCTCCTGTCAGCCATCTTTCTAGCGAATCCTCACACTGATTCAAAATTCCCTCTACCCGTCGTCGATAAAAGGAAGGAAAAAGTCTAACAAATAACTTTTGATAAGCTGGGGGATTAGTTAGGAACATTGCCGTTAAAACTAAAACCAATAAAATATTGAGAACCAGTACTAAAGAACCGGAAACAAAAGCAAAAGAATTGCCCAAAACTCGATTAATTAAGGGTTGAGCTTCTGCGATCAAACGATTAAGATCGGGAATAACAGGTTCCAATTCCTGGGGAATATGACTTCTTTGCTCATCTATCCAGGTATTAACCCGTTCAAAACCCTGTGGTACTCGTAAAGTCAGTTCTTGGAATTGGTGAACAAAGGGTGGCACAATGACCCAAAAAAAAGCAACTATACCCACCAAAAAAAACATTACGGATAAGAAGACAGCTAGTCCACGTTTAATTCCCAGATTTTGACAAGTTCTAGCCAGTCTATTTAAGGTGGTAGCTAAAACCACAGCAGCAAATATCAATAGTAATACTTCACGTAGTTGCCATAATATGTACAGAGACACAACTAAAGCAATTAAACCAATCCATTGACCAAGTTTCACGGATACACTCCCCAAATTTGTTGAACTGTAGCTTTAACTTTGTCTTTTTAAGACCATAGGTAAAACAAGAAAGGATATCATGAATATAGTCGGAAGCAATACCATCATGAGCGCATTTACTGCTGTAGGTGGGAATAAGAATATAGGACCTACATATTTAATCAGACCCGAAATCAAAGTTGAAAGCAGAAGTAGCTTGACCAGAAAAAAGAGTTGATTATTCATAGAAGTGCGGTGACACCCATTTCGGGGTTGGGTAGATACGAATTTGGAGTCCAGTGTCTAGTCTCTATAATGAAAGAGAAACTGATTATTCGCAGAGTGTAGGTTTTACGGTAACTAAGTGCAGGAACTAAAAGGAGGGAGACAATTAAGATATGATCTATCTACCAGTTTCAATACTGTTATTTCTGGTCTTACTGTTACTTTTACCCTTTATTTGGTTTGCTCTAGCAGTAGACATAGTGGAAATTGCCGTAGCCAAGTTAGGTTTTTCTCCCCAAATTGCCTTCTTCCTCTTTTTGCTAATAATAATTACTAGCACAATCAATATTCCCTTATACCGACTGGAAAACACCATAGAAGTAGTAGACGAATTTGCCACCCTGTGGCTAAGGGAATTTTGGGGAATCCCGCTAAGAAGACTAGAGCGGTCTACAGTTATAGCACTAAACGTAGGAGGTGGTTTAATACCCGTACTTTTAGCGTTATACCAAATTCCCGAGGAAACCTGTTGGCAATCACCCTGGTAAGCACCATTGTATCAGTGGTTGGTTATTTTGCAGCTCGGATAGTTCCCGGAATTGGAATTCAAATGAATCCATTATTAGCTCCTCTAACTGCGGTTATATCAGCCATGATAATAGCCCCCCATGCAGGAGCCCCCGTAGCATTTGCGGGAGGTATTCTAGGCACTGTTATTGGTGCTGACTTATTGCATCTTAAAGATATTCAATTCATGAGTGAGGGAGTTTTAAGTATTGGTGGTGCGGGAGTATTTGACGGTATTGCTTTATGTGGACTATTTGCTTTATTATTAAGTTAATTAAGTTCATGACTTACCCAGTTATCAAGTTGTTAGCTCAATCATAAAGTAATCAATTATCAAAATTTTGAGGTAAATTATCATGCCTGTAGAAACTAACAATAAGAACCAGATGCAAAAGCCAAAACTCCGACAGTTTGGCGGAAGTTTCTTGATTTTAATAACCATTTTATTACTACTAAATTTAATAGTTCCTAGCATTTTAGGACCTAGGTTGCAACAAGTACCTTACAGTGATTTTATTAATCAGGTAAAAGCTGGTAAAGTAGATAAAGCAATTGTAGGAGTAGACCAGATTGAATATGCGATTACAACCCAAACTCCGGAAGGAAAAATTGTCGAGCAGGTTTTTAGAACCACACCGGTGGCTATAGACTTAGACCTACCGAAAATCCTGCGAGAAAACAACGTAGAATTTGCCGCCCCACCACCGGATGAAAATGCCTGGATTGGTACAGTTTTAGGTTGGGTTGCACCTCCCTTAATCTTCTTTGGTATTTGGGCTTTTCTCATGAGTCGTCAGGGAGGAGGACCTGCTGCATTAACCGTGGGAAAAAGCAAAGCTCGAATTTATTCGGAAGGTAGCACCGGAGTCAAATTTCCCGATGTTGCAGGTGTAGATGAAGCCAAAGCAGAATTAGAGGAAATAGTTGACTTTTTAAAAAATGCTAGTAAGTACACAAACTTAGGGGCAAAAATTCCCAAAGGTGTATTATTAGTGGGACCACCGGGAACAGGTAAGACCTTATTGGCAAAAGCCATTGCAGGTGAAGCAGGAGTACCATTTTTTAGTATTTCTGGGTCAGAATTTATTGAATTATTTGTTGGTGTAGGTGCTGCTAGGGTAAGAGATTTATTCGAACAAGCCAAAAAACAAGCTCCCTGTATAGTCTTTATTGATGAATTAGATGCTCTAGGCAAATCTCGGGGTGGAGCTGGTGGTTTTGTAGGTGGTAATGATGAAAGGGAGCAAACCCTAAACCAATTATTGACGGAAATGGATGGTTTTGACGCCAATACGGGCGTGATAATTATTGCTGCTACTAACCGTCCTGAAGTTTTAGACCCTGCATTACGTCGTCCCGGGAGGTTTGACCGTCAAATTGTGGTAGACAGACCAGATAAAATAGGTCGGGAGGCAATTCTGAAAGTTCACGCTAGAAATGTCAAGTTAGCAGAAGATGTGAACCTAGAAATTATTGCCACACGCACTCCTGGTTTTGCTGGTGCGGATTTAGCGAACCTAGTTAATGAAGCTGCATTATTAGCAGCGAGAAATAATCGTCAAGCTGTTCTGATGGCGGATTTTAACGAGGCTATTGAAAGATTAATTGCTGGGTTAGAAAAACGCTCCCGTGTGTTAAATGAATTGGAGAAGAAAACGGTTGCTTATCATGAAGTTGGTCATGCCATTATTGGAGCGTTAATGCCAGGAGCGGGTAAGGTAGAGAAGATTTCCGTTGTGCCCCGGGGTGTGGGAGCATTGGGTTACACAATTCAAATGCCAGAGGAAGATAGATTTCTGATGGTAGAAGATGAAATTCGGGGTCGTATTGCTACTTTATTGGGTGGACGTTCATCGGAAGAAATTGTGTTTGGCAAGGTTTCTACTGGTGCATCTGATGATATTCAAAAAGCCACAGATTTGGCGGAAAGATATGTGACTTTGTATGGTATGAGTGATAAACTTGGACCAGTAGCTTTTGAGAAAATTCAACAGCAATTTTTAGAAGGTTATAGTAATCCCCGTCGTGCTATTAGTCCCCATGTTGCTGAAGAAATTGATCGGGAAGTAAAGGAGATAGTGGATAATGCTCATCATATTGCATTGAGGATTTTGCAGTGTAATAGGGATTTATTGGAGGAAATTGCTCAGGAATTATTACAAAGGGAGATTTTAGAAGGTGGTTATTTACGGGAAAAATTAATCTTATCTAATCAACCAGATGAAATGGATGAGTGGTTAAGAAGTGGTAAGTTAAATGGTGATCAGCCATTGCTACAAACTATTTTGGGTTAGATTAGCTCGGACCCAAACTCTCACTAGGTACAGTTTTGATCCTACCATGGTAGAATCAAAACTGGAGTTTTAATTAACCTAATTCTCAATGACAATAATTTTCACACAGCGTGAGATGCAAAAGGCTTGGCGTAATCACTTTTTCGCTTATAAAACGGCTACTTCTATATGCAAAAATAATAATAATGCTCACCGGTTAAACTTGTTTTATGCCGTTGAATGTGGACTTAAAGCAGTCCTAATGAGAAGGCAAAGGCAAAATCGTACTGATCTGTGTCAAGATATCACAGAATGCCAGCATGACATCAATAAGTTATTAGATAGAGTCCATGCTGGTCAACTATTAAAGTTACCAAAAATATCAATTAGCGAAATAGTAGATACCAAGGGGAATCCAATTGACCGAAAAATAAATAGTGGGCAAATCAACCAAGTGTGGCGATATGGCGCAGAAGTAATTAAAATAGTAGAAGATGATAGAATTCAAGATGCTACAGACGGAGATATTGAAAATAGGTTGTTGAAAATATCAAAATGGATCCAAACTGAGTTAAAAGATTAAAAACATTGGTAAAATTATGAATAGATTTTTAACATGGTTAGATGTGAGAAGAAGAATTCTTCAAGAAACTAGACGTGACAGAGAACTGAAAAATAAAGGTATAGTCAGAGTTAACTGCTTTTCTGACGCTGTAGAAATAGGAATTACTGGTGATAAAGAATCAGCTAAAAGTATTGTCAAACAGTGGTTTGGTGATTGGTATTTAGAAGAAGAATCGGTAATTCAACTTGATATGGGAGATGATAAGTTACCGGTAGAATTTACTGGACCGGAGGAAATAGAGATTAATCCTATTGAGCCCCGTCCCTTTTGGGAAGAAATTGCCTACTTACCAGAAATAGAGACTTCTCAAAAGAGTGCAATTAATCTACCAGACCCATATACTCAAACAAAAATTAATAAAACTGAATTATTAGCTTTCTATTCTTTTAAAGGTGGTGTAGGTAGAACCTTAAATCTGGTAGCCTATCTTTTGGCATTACTGGAGAGATCTAAGCAATTAAATCAACCAATAAATATCTTGGTTATTGATGCTGATTTAGAAGCACCAGGTTTGACCTATTGGAATGGTGTCAAGAATCCAGCAGTTTGTTTCCTGGACTTTTTAGAAGTTTATCATTATTCTCGCCTACCCGTAGAACAGACACTATCATTATTTGCTAAAGAATTGAAAAAAAATTTAACTAGTCATATAAATGAAGACCGATCAAAAGTGTACTTTTTGCCTGCTTGTTTAAATGACCAACAGTTGTTAGATAAACCAATCTTACCAGAACATTTAGTTAGGGGTGCTCATGGAGCTTGGGGGTACAGTAATGCTATCAATCTTTTAGGTCAAGAGCTTGACATAAATTATGTATTTATTGATTTAAGAGCTGGACTAAGTGAGATATCTAGCCCAATAATCTTTGATCCTAGAGTTGAAAGGTTTATTGTTACCAGCATTAGTGAACAGTCTATTCGTGGTACTAATCTAGTTTTACAACAAATCGGTAAAGTAGCACCATCACAATCGGATATACAACATGAAAAATATTATGATCCATGGTTATTGATTAATATGTTGAAGCAGGAAGTCATAGATTCACCCCGTTATAAAAATGCCGTGGATGAATTTTACCAAAATTATATTCAACCGGAAGATACAGAAGATGTTTATAGCAAAAGGTTGGAAATTATTGAGGCTTTCTTTGCAGAAGAACTACTCTATGTTAATAGTTGGGAAGAAGCTCGATCAAGATTATCAGCAACTACATTAATGAAGAATGCCAGAAAATGGGCAGAAACAAAGTTGATCACTGCTGATAATGCTAATAATCAAGAGGTTTTATCTGAAGATTTGTTCAATAAGAAGTTAGATGATTTGAAAAAAATCAGAGACTTGTGTGAAAAATATCGATATGCAGAAACTGGCAAAGGAGAAAATTTACTGATTATAGAACCCTTACGAAATTTAGCAAGTGACTTCTCGGATAAATTACCCAATGTTTTATGTATTGGTGCTAAAGGATCGGGAAAGACTTTTAATTATATACATCTATCACGTCTTAGGAATTGGGAAAGTTTTTTACGTCGTGTAGATGGTAGTCAAAATCATGAAGAACCGAAAAACAGAACCTATATATTTCCTTTGCTTCAAAGTCAGTATGTTGAACGGGATGCTCAAAATATTATTGACAAAGCCAGGAACGAAGTTCGATCAGCTTTGAAAAGTACGTTGGAATTTAGCCACTCAAACTACACTGATGAAATTAAAAGTTCCCTAAAAAAGTCCCTAGAAGAAAACTGGAATGAATTAAAATGGACAGAATTTTGGATTAGTAAGATTATTGCCAAGTCAATCGATATTAATTTGGATATTGGTCATAGTACTCTCATGGCAATAGACCGGGAATTAAAAGAAAGAAAATTAAATATTGTATTTCTTTTTGATGGTTTGGAAAATATTTTTCCAGAGATTTATACCCATACTCAACAAAGGATAGCTTTAAAGGCTTTAATTGATGATGTACCCACAAAGATTTCAGAAATTAGAAAAGCAAATATAGGGGTCATTATATTCTTGCGCCGAGACTTTCTTAAGCATACAATTACTCAAAATTTAGCACAGTTTGAAAATCGCTATTCTCCATATAATTTATTTTGGGATAGAGATTCATTTCTCCGTCTGGTTTATTGGATTTGCAGCGAATCTGGGGTCATAGATGCAGACAAAAACAGGATTTATGATTTAAGTACAGAAGATTTAAAGCGAGAATTACAAAAATTAATGGGGACAGAAGCTAGGTTCTGATAAATCAAAGGAAGCCAATACAGCTTCCTGGATATTCGCTGCGTTAACTGATTTTAAGGGCAATCTGCAAGCTAGAGATATAATTCGCTTTTTATATTTTGCCACCAGTCGTACATTGGATACCTCAAAGGAAACCTCAACAAAATGGTTTTCTACCCGATTGCTACCCCCTCAAGCAATTCGTCAAGCACTCCAACCCTGTAGTCAAGAGAAAGTCGAAGAAGTCAAAGAAGAATATCCTCAGTTCAAAACCTGGGTAGAAAAAACACTGCCTTCATTACCAGAAAAGAAAATTCCCTTTGATGTAAACCACTTAAAAGCTGACCAGAATACTATCAGAGTGTTGGAAGAAATAGGTGTAATTTATGAAGATAAGGATAAGGATGAAGCTACCAGATTTTATATTCCAGAAATATTCCGCGCAGGTTTAGGTTTTTCTGGGACAACCGGACGACCGCGCACTTTAGCTTTAAAGCAAAAAATCTTTGGTAAAGGTAACTAACCAATCTTTCACCCGACGGGTAGCATAACAATCATCCTCATTGTAAACCTGAATCATTTTTAAAAACTCCCGATCGCCTGTTTCCAACCATTGATCATACCAATAAATACATTTGGCACCATTTGCTTTGGGATCTCGCCATGTAAATCCTAACCAATTGGCGATCGCTTTGAGTGCATAACTTTCTATTGGCAAAGCAACGGTTTCAATTAATTGCTCGTAAATATCTACAAAACGAGTGAGAATCATCCTAGTTATACTATCGGGTGTGCCATAGAGTTTCCCCAATTTATTTACTGTTTCTACTTCATAATTACAAAAGTGATAAATGGGGGAATGGGGATATTGGCAAACTAAATCCACAAATTGCTGCCAAATTAATTCCTCTTCTTCGGGTTTTGTGGCTAAAAATGAATAAAATGTTTCTTGCTTATTTTCTATATCAACTACTAAAACCCCTAATAAATAATTCAAATTTAAATCCGGTTGAGCTTCAATATCAAAATATAGCTCAATGCCTACATTAGATATTAGATTCCCTCTTACCACTGTTTCGGGTAGTATTAAAGCGGTTTGTCTTAATGTGGACTGGGCCTGTATTACTAACTTCCACGCTATCTTATAATCAAACCCAGTGACATTTTCTAAACTACTGGGTTGGGTTTTTGCAAGCAAGTCTAAACTATTAATAGATTTACTTCTTAAATAATTATAACGAACTGGTGTCACTCCCGGTAATAAGGAAAGATGCTGCTGCTCTCGAGCAATACTATAACAATGATTGTACCAATGACAAAGATTACATTTTTGCCTAGCTATAAATACTTCGGGTGCTTCTGATGAACTCATTACCTGAACATAGTCCGCCAAAATATCTAACATTTGTGGTCTCCACTTATACAAGTCAACGGCATAAATTGTTTCCTTGCTGCGTAAGACTAGCCAACATGCTGCTAACATTACCTCCTGTAAAGCTCCCACAATTTCTGCGTGAAAAGCAGCTACCACTTGATATTCTTGTTTAGGACGTTTACCTAGTTGAATATCCACGGGTACATATAACCAATCTCCCAAACTGGATTTCCCTGGTTGTTTAACCAGTAGATCCGGACGACTGAGTAAGGTATACTTGTCCTCGTAAGTTGCTAACAACACTCCTCGGTAGATCATATTAACCCCCTGCTGCATTAACCTAATAGTTGCTGCTGCACCCATTTCCCAGTTTCGAGGGGGATAGTCAGGTTGATCGTAGATTAAGTGTTCTAACACACTTTCCCTATGTGTAATCTTGTCTTGCTGCATTTTTACCAACAGCTCATGGGGAATATCACGTTGCTGATAATCGCCGTGAACATCCAAGAAAGATCTTCGTTTACACCGTTGATATTGAAGGAGAAGTTCAGCATTAATGATCATTAAATTAAAATTAGACTTAAATTAAATTTTCCCTAACCTTTCCTAGAACCGTGTTAACGAGTACTTTTATGTTGCATCACCATCGCCAAAAGTTTCCAGCTCTCACAAACAAGATTTATTTCAATTATGGGGGACAAGGACCAATGCCTCAAAGCGCAATGGATGCTGTCACCCGCACCCAAGAATATATCCAGGAAATGGGACCTTTTGGATCTGAGGTTTATAGCTGGATATCACCTCAAATGCAGTCTACCAGAGAAGCGATCGCCTCTATTTTAGGAGTAACAAAAGATACTATTACTCTCACGGGGAATGTCACGGTTGGGTGTAACATTAGTATGTGGGGAATCAATTGGCAAGTTGGTGACCACTTACTAATTTCCGACTGTGAGCACCCGGGGGTAATTGGGACTGCTAGAGAAATTAGTCGGAGGTTTGGGGTAGAAGTTTCCACTTTTCCCCTAATGGAGACCTTGAACCTGGGAGATCCTGTTAGTGTTATTGCCGAAAATCTAAGACCTGGCACCAGATTAGTGGTTTTAAGTCATGTTTTATGGAATACTGGTCAGGTTTTACCTCTTGACAAAATAGTCAAGTTGTGTAAGGAACCCAGTAGGGGAAATAATTGCTTGGTGTTGGTGGATGGAGCCCAGTCTGTGGGAGTTCTCCCCTTAAATAATCTAACAAGTTTAACAGAACTGGGAGTAGATTTCTATGCTTTTACTGGACATAAATGGTTATGCGGTCCTGCAGGTGTGGGAGGTTTGTATGTCCATCCCCAAGCCAGGGAACAATTACAACCGACTTTTATTGGTTTAGATGGAGTAGTTACCAATTCACAAGCACAACCCATAGGTTGGCAACCGGATGGTAGAAGATATGAAGTTTCCACCCTGTCAGTACCATTGTATAGTGGTTTAAGAGAGGCGATCGCCACACATAATGAATGGGGAACGGTAGAAGAAAGGTATGAACAAATTTGCCATAAAAGCGCCTATCTGTGGCAAAAACTAACAGAAGTACCTCAGATCAAATGCTTAAAAGATTCCCCACCTGCAAGTGGTTTAGTTTCCTTCCAAATGACCAATAATCAGCCTAGTAGCAAATTGGTCCAATATCTGGAATCTTCCTTACCACCCGTAAAAATTCTCACTCGGACAATTGCCAATCCCAACTGCATTCGAGTAAGTATTCATTACCTGACCTTGGAATCAGAAATGGATGAACTAATAGGATCCATCCAAGAGTTCATGAAAGTACAAAGTAACTAGTATGAAATAATAATATGAAACGACCAACTGTCTATATAAGCATCACTAACCATGGATTTGGTCATACTACCCGTACGGCATCAATAGCAGCAACGATACAAAAATTGTGTCCTGATGTGCTCCTAATTCTTGCCACTACTGCACCCAGGTGGTTGTTAGATTCCTATATTCCGGGAGACTTCATCTGGAGACAAGTAGCATTTGATGTCGGTGTAATTCAAGCCGACAGTTTAATAATGGATAAAAAAACCACCTTGGAAAAACTAAGAGAAATTAAAAAGCAGCAAAATTCACTAATTGCCAGGGAAGTGAATTTTCTGAAGCAAAATCGGGTTGATTTAATCTTAGCAGATGTTCCCTTTCTAGCTGGGGGATTTGCCAAAGCGGCGAATATTCCCTGTTGGATGATTAGTAACTTTGGTTGGGACTTTATTTATGAAGACTGGGGGGGAGAATTTACAGAAATTGCTAACTGGATTAGAGATTGGTATCATGAAAGTGACTTATTATGGCGATTGCCATTTCATGAACCAATGTCAGCTTTTCCCCAGGTGAGAGATATAGGTTTAACTGGGGGATCTGCCAAATTTAGTCCCGAAGAAATACGCAGTCATTGGGGAATACATACCCCCCCGGAAAAAACCATCCTATTAACATTTGGGGGTTTGGGTATACAAGCCATACCATATAACAATATTAGCCAATTTCCCGATTGGCAATTTATCACTCCTGACGCTAAAGCACCGAATTTACCCAACTTAATCAAAATAGAAAATCGCCAATATCGTCCCGTGGACTTCATGCCAATTTGTGGTAAAATAGTTTCCAAACCGGGATATAGTACCTTTGCTGAAGCCATACTTTTGGGAGTACCTATTATTACCATACCCCGCGATGAATTTGCTGAGGGAGTCTTTTTATTAGAGGGGATTGAGAACTATCATCACCATCAAATTATTCATCCTAGGGAATTGTTTGGGGGAGACTGGGATTTTCTACATGAATCACCTCAACCACCGAAACAATCACAACCCATAGACAAGAATGGCAATGAAACCCTAGCCAAAGCAGTAATAAATTATTTGCAAGAAAGTAGTTAACCGACATGACACAATATCAAAAATTACTAAGAATAGCTACCACAGGTAAATCATTTCAGAATATCACAGCAAAAATAGCAGCTCTTGTGACTGAATCCGGGGTGAAAACTGGACTTTGTACCTTATTTTTGAGACACACCTCAGCAAGTTTAATTATTCAGGAGAATGCTGATCCTGATGTGTTGAGGGATTTGGCAAATTTCATGTCGAAATTAGTCCCAGAAGGAAATTACTACATACATGACGCTGAAGGTCCAGACGATATGCCAGGACATATAAAAACAGTTTTAACCCGTACTAGTGAAAGTATTCCCATTAACAACGGAAATTTAGTCTTGGGCACATGGCAAGCCATTTATATTTGGGAACATCGTGAGTACAATCACAATAGGGAGTTAGTGGTCCACATTTCCGGTTAAGGTTATCAAAAGATGAAAATTGTAGATTTAATTGCCTGGTTTGAAGAATGGGCAAATCCAGCTTGGAGCGAAAGTTGGGACAATTGTGGTTGGCAAATCCAACCAGGAATTTTAGAACAAAAGTCACGAGTATTAGTCTGTTTAACCCCTACCTTGGCAGTAGTAAAAGAAGCGATCGCCTTAAAAGCGAACTTGATATTTGCCCATCATCCGCTGATTTTTCATCCACTCAAATCCATACAGGTTGGGGAACCAGTAGGAGAAATTCTCAAGCTGGCTTTTGCCCACAACATAGGTATATATAGTGCCCATACAAACTTTGATCAAGTAGAGGATGGAACAGGGGATGTTTTAAGTAAGATTTTAGATTTAAAAGAGGTATTACCCATAGTGCCTACACAATTAGGTTTAGGCTATGGTAGAGTAGGCAAATTAGATCCAGCTATAAAACTAGAAGAACTACTAAAAATAATTCAAGCCAAACTAAAACCACCAAAACTGATTTTTTCACCCCATGGTAATCTTGGGGAAGAAATATGGAGAGTAGCAGTTTTGGGGGGATCCGGAGCTGGATTTATTTCCGCAGTAGTAAAAACAAAAGCTCAAGTCTACTTAACTGCTGACTGTAAGTTCCATCAATTTCAAGAGAGTAGAGATCAGGGACTGATTTTAATTGATGCTGGTCATTATGCAACAGAGCGTCCAGCTTGTGATTGTTTAGTGAAGAAACTAGAATCATTGAATTTGGAATGGGTGAAATTAAGCGATGAAGATGAAGATTTTCGGCAGTTTTGGAATTGACCAAGATGGTAAAATTAACTATTAAACTCTTTTTTTACTGTTTTTTTTGGTACCATGAATCAAACCGCCATTAATCTAATAGCCATCTGTGTTTTTTTGATGACCCTATCTACCCTATTGGGTCCACTAATCCACCTGTCACCCACCATTCCTGCACTAACCATATTAGGATTCTTAGGAATTGCCACCTTAGATAATTTTCGATTCGAGGGGAGGGGAGGAACCATATTTTTGGATTGGTTAGCCAGATTTTCACCGACCTATAAAGAGCGAATTATCTATCATGAAGCGGGACACTTTTTAGTTGCTCACCTGTTAGGAATCACCGTTACAGGATACACCCTAAGTGCATGGGAAGCATGGAAAGTTGGACAACCAGGACAAGGGGGAATAATTTTAGGAGACGATGAAATTGCCAAACAATTAGAGCGAGGAAAAATAGGAGTTTCTATGGTGGAAAAATATTGTAATATCTGGATGGCCGGGATAGCAGCAGAACTGTTGGTTTTTAATTCCGCAGAAGGTGGGGGTGATGATAAAGCCAAATTAAATCAATTTTTGACAGTCCTAGGTTTTCAAGAAACACTTTTTGAACAGAAACAAAGATTTCATTTATTACAAGCCAAAAATTTGCTCGAGCAAAATTGGCACACCTACCAACATCTAGTGCAAGCTATGAGAAACAGATTGGATGTGGAAGAGTGCAAAAAATTGATTGCTTGATTACCACTAACCAATCAAATAAGACTAACATAGTCATATTGGCCTCATCAACTAAAAATAGATTTTATCAAACCTCATGTCATCAAAGTATCTTAGCGGTAACCATATTCGTCAACTATTCCTCGACTTTTACACCCAAAGACAACACCAACCCCTCCCCAGCGCTTCCCTAGTACCAGAAGATCCCACAGTGCTGCTGACGATTGCGGGTATGTTGCCGTTTAAACCCATATTTTTAGGACAGCGCACAGCAGAATTCAAACGAGCTACTACATCACAAAAATGTATTCGTACTAATGACATTGAAAATGTGGGAAGGACAAAACGCCATCACACATTTTTTGAAATGTTAGGGAATTTTAGTTTTGGTGACTATTTCAAAGAACAAGCAATTGCTTGGGGGTGGGAAATATCCACACAGGTTTTTGGATTACCTCCGGAAAGATTAGTGGTCAGTGTATTTGAAGACGATGACGAGGCCTTTAATATTTGGCAACAACAAATTGGTGTCCCAGAAAAACGCATTAAGCGGATGGGTGCTGACGACAACTTTTGGGTTTCTGGTCCAACAGGTCCTTGTGGTCCTTGTTCAGAAATTTATTATGATTTTCACCCAGAACTGGGAGATGATCATATTGATTTAGAAGATGATACCCGATTTATCGAGTTTTATAATTTGGTGTTTATGCAGTATAATCGGGATATATCTGGAAATTTAACACCCTTACAAAATAAAAACATTGATACTGGCATGGGTTTGGAGAGAATGGCACAAATTCTCCAAAAAGTTCCCAATAATTATGAAACAGATCTGATTTTTCCTATTATTGAAACTGCAGCAAAAATTGCCAAAATCAACTATCATGACAGTGACGAAAATACCAAAGTTTCCCTAAAAGTTATTGGTGACCATGTGCGGGCTGTAGTACACATGATCGCCGATGAAATTCGTGCATCTAACGTTGGTAGGGGATATATTTTGCGTCGGTTGATTCGTCGGGTTGTTAGACATGGAAGATTAATAGGAATTCCTGGAGAATTTATCAACCAAGTTGCAGAAACGGCAATTTCCCTTTCCCAGTCGGTGTATCCCCATTTACGCCAAAGAGAAACAGTTATTAAAGCTGAACTACAACGGGAAGAAGGTAACTTTTTAAAAACTTTGGACAGGGGAGAAAAACTACTGGGGGAAATTATTCAAGAGGTAAAACAACAGGGTTTAACTGTCATTTCTGGGGAAAGTGCTTTTACCCTATATGATACCTACGGTTTTCCCTTAGAACTAACCCAAGAAATTGCCCAAGAGCAAAGTCTAAGCGTGGATGTGGAAGGGTTCAATACAGAAATGCACAAGCAAATAGAACGTGCAAAAGCTGCACACGAAACCATTGATTTAACAGTCCAGGGTTCCCTAGATAAACTAGCAGAACATATTCACTCTACCGAGTTTATTGGTTATAGACAATTAGCTACAACAGCCAAAATTGCCGTCTTGTTAGTGGAAGGTATTGCCCAAGCAACAGCAACAGGGGGAACTAACGTGCAAATTGTCCTGGATAAAACCCCATTTTATGCGGAATCTGGTGGACAAATTGGAGACCAAGGTTATATTTCCGGTGACGGACTTTTAATCAGAATTGAAGATGTCAAAAAAGAATCGGATTTCTTTATTCATTTTGGCAAAATAGAAAGGGGTACGGTGAAAGTGGGGGATAGTGTAACTGCTCAAGTTGACACTGGTAATCGTCGTCGCGCCCAAGCTAATCACACCGCAACTCATTTATTACAAGCTGCACTAAAGAAAATTGTAGATGAAGGAATTTCTCAAGCAGGTTCTCTGGTTTCGTTTGACAGATTGAGATTTGATTTTAATTGTTCTAGATCTTTAACTGAAGATGAGGTTCAACAGGTGGAGGATCTGGTAAATGCTTGGATTTCTCAAGCACATCCAGCTCAGGTGGAGATATTACCATTACCAGAAGCGAAAGCTAGAGGTGCGGTGGCCATGTTTGGGGAGAAATATGGTGACCACGTGCGGGTAATAGATTTCCCTGGTGTTTCTATGGAGTTATGTGGGGGAACCCATGTAAATAACACTGGAGAAATTGGGGTTTTCAAAATTATTTCTCAAGTGGGAGTTTCTGCGGGAATCAGAAGAATAGAAGCAGTATCTGGTGCAGCAGTTTTGGACTATTTAAATATCCGCGATCAGGTGGTCAAGGACCTAAGTAACCGATTTAAGGTCAAACCGGAGGAAATTCCCGATAGAATCACCATTTTACAAACTGAGCTTCGCCACAATGAGAAGGTAATTCAAAATCTCAAGTCCCAGTTGGCTATAGTTAAATCCGATAGTTTATTACAAACCGCCCAGGTAGTAGGGGAACATAAAATTATTGTGGCACAAATGACCGATATTGATCCAGAATCCCTCAAGGATGCTGCTGAAAGACTATTGCAAAAAATTGTCAATGGAGCAGTGGTTTTAGCTTCCATTCCTGAACCTGGAAAGGTTAGTATAGTCGCTGCATTTAGTTCTCATGTTAATGAAAAAGGTTTGCAAGCTGGCAAGTTTGTTGGTAACATAGCAAAACTCTGTGGTGGGGGAGGTGGTGGAAAACCCAATCTTGCCCAAGCTGGAGGTAGGGATGCTAGTAAGTTACCACAAGCTTTAGAAAGTGCTAAAGATAATTTGTTAGGGTCCTTGAAATAGCTGAGGACTCCAGGCGATCGCATTTACTATTGACCTGGTTAGATTGGGATCTCTATAGGGTGGTTAATAATTTGTGAGGGCGTATGATGAAGAATTTACCAATTGTCTCTAGACCTTTAAATTTTAATCAAAGATACCCATGTCCATCCTGTCGCGTTGGCAAAATTGAGACTATGCCTTTAATGGAGGCAATGTTTTGTGACTTTTGTCAAGAGATTTTTACGGTCAACTTACAATCACAGCAGGTCAAAATGCCTTCCCGACAACCTCCCCTAATATGGCATTGGAATGGTGATAATTGGGATCAGGGACAAATAGAAGGTATGGAGTTGGGGTGGGGTTATGCTGTAGCTGGAATAGCTTTTGTCATGCTTCCTACATTCTTGATTGGTATAAGTGCCTATTATTTGCCCTCAAGTCCCATGCTGTTTTGGATACCTTGTATTTGGACCTTGTTAACCTTTATACTACATTTAGCCATTGTGATCTGGTTGTTTATGGAATTTATCAGATCCCTTTAGCAGCATATTGGCGGGCTGTGGCACGCTGGGTAAGCTCTGGAGAATAGCGTACTCCCATAGATTTAGCAAGATACTCCAGAAAGTTGATTTTTGATTGAACTGGGAATAAATTAGTTGAGTACGTTGTTAAGCACAGCAATTTTGGAGGTTTGGCTAGGATCCAAACCTTTTTTTTGCTTTATGGTAGTAGTCGTATAATATAATCATATTATTTTCCAAGTATATTCCCCCAAAATAAACTGTAAAACTATGAACTATAAACCATAACCATGAACAATCTTCAGGACTACAACCCCAGTAGTATAGCACAAATTAATGGTAATCTGTTGGGGTTACCACACACTTATGATTCCGCTAACTTAATAATCTTCCCCGTTCCCTGGGAAGTGACCGTTTCATATCGGACTGGAACTGGGAATGGACCACAGAGGATTTTGGATGGTTCCTACCAAATAGATTTATTTGACCTTGATAACCCTGATGGTTGGAAACAAGGGATTTTTCTAGTGGAAATCTCCCAAGATGTCCTAGATAAAAATCATTATTATCGTCAACAAGCTGCCAAAATTATTCAAAGACAAGCAGAGGGTAAAGACCTAAAAGCAGAGCCAGACTTAACCGGTATACTAGCAGAAATAAACCAAGCAGGAAGAGACTTGAATAAGTGGTTATTTGACCAGTGTCAACAGGCAATCTCTCAGGGAAAAAAAGTAGGGGTTATTGGTGGTGACCACAGTTCACCCCTGGGTTATTTACAAGCTCTGGGGAGTCAATATGCTGATTTTGGTATTTTACATATAGATGCACATGCAGATTTAAGATCTGCTTATGAAGGATTTGAATTTTCCCATGGGTCAATTATGTTCAATGCACTGGAAATACCCCAGATCTCCAAATTAGTCCAGGTTGGGTTACGTGATATTTGTGTTGACGAAATAGAAATTATTAAAGGTTCAAATAATCGCATTGTGGCTTATTATGACCCAATCATTAAACAGCAACAATATGCTGGTAAAACCTGGAATGACCTATGTGAAGAAATAGTGGCTAATTTACCCCACCATGTGTACATCAGCTTTGATGTTGATGGTTTGGATCCTAAACTCTGTCCTCACACTGGAACCCCCGTACCTGGTGGATTGGAATTGGAGCAAGCTTATAGTTTGTTCAGAAAAGTTGTCAAAACTGGTAGAAAAATTATTGGTTTTGATGTGTGTGAGGTTGGTGACGGGGAGTGGGATGGTAACGTGGGCGCAAGAATTGTTTATAAGTTAGCGAATTTACTACCATGCTAGAACTATTCAACACCATTAATCCTTGGTTAGTAGGTGGAGCATTAAACGCTGCTTTACTGACACTGGTTGATAGGATCCCCAATAAACTATTGACTCCCGCAGGTATCCGTCATGCTTGGTTATTGGGCGTGATCATTTGGGGGACATTAGGATGGCCAGGATATTTAGTAGTAGGATTTTATTTTATTGTGGGTTCAGGAGTGACTCGCATTGGGATTAAACAAAAACAAGTGCAGGGAATTGCGGAAAAACGCTCTGGTGCTCGAGGTCCAGAAAACGTTTGGGGATCCGCTTTAATTGGAGCTTTATGTTCCCTGGGAGTATTGTTATTTCCCGCTTGGAGTTATTTGCTCTGTTTGGGTTATGTAGCCAGTTTTAGCACCAAATTATCCGATACAACTGCTAGTGAAATAGGTAAAGCATACGGAAGACGCACATTTTTAATCACTACCCTCCAACCAGTACCTAGGGGTACAGAAGGTGCAATTAGCTTAGAAGGAACCCTAGCTGGTATGGTGGGTTCAATTTCAGTGGCCATTGTGGGATGGAGTGTAAATTTAATAGATATGCCAGGAATTTTTTGGTGTGCGATCGCCTCATTTATTGCCACTAATTTAGAAAGTGTAATTGGTGCAACATTGCAGTCTAAATACATGTGGCTAACTAATGAAGTAGTGAATATTTTCAATACATTAATAGGGGCAATTGTGGCAATGATCTTAGCAGTAGTTTTTCAAGGAGTATTAATGTAAGAGATTAGAGCAAAGATAACAAGTTTTGTCGTAATGAACCTAGCTTTTACCATAAATACATGTCCAAAAACCTGGTAGCTAGTAACTACCAGGTTCTTTAGGAAAAACCCTAGACCTCAAAATCTATAAAATACCCCAAAAATGTAGAAAACCTTGACCTGAAAACAACTCAATTAAAGTTGCTGCTACAAAACCAATCATGGCCAAGCGACCATTCCAAATTTCAGCTTGGGGAGTGAACCCCCAACGCCATGCATTGCGGTCTTCTGGTACGGAGCTAATGGTTTTTGCTGCATTACTCATGGTTCGCACTCCAGTTTGGGTTTACTAAGTTTTATTGTCTTATGTAAACTAATATAACAAATATTTTCAAAAATGCAACATTTCTTTTTGCTATTTCTCTGGAAATGTTAACTTTCCGTTTCTAGGACTACAACTACTGATGTAATTACTTCATCCCGAGTCATGGGGAAGATGTTCTCTCCTCTAGCATCTCTATCTAGGATGGGTATGGATTGTACAGACGTTTTAACCATGCGCTCTTTATTGGTAACCAGTACTACTTTCTGACTGGTATTAGTCCTAGTTATGGCCACCAGGTTATCGGTTTTGTTATGGAACTTCAACATCTGTATACCCAAATCACCTCGATTACCCGCTCTTAAACTACCACTAGATATTCTCTTAGCATATCCCTCCTGGGTCACTAACAGTAAATTTTCTTCTTGTTCAATCGTGACACAACTTATAATTTGCTGACTTTTAAGAATACGGAAAGATTGTAAACCCATAGCAGCACGTCCCATAACTGGTAGTTGGTCATCATTAATGGCAAAACGTAAACAACGACCTCCCGAACTGCCTAAAATCAGATTGTGATTGGGATTGGTTAACTGGGCAAAACACAATTGGTCATCATCTTTTAGTTTTAATATGGTTATTCCCCGCTTGCTAACATTAGTTAATTCTTCTAAGGAAAGCCGTTTAATTCTTCCTTGTTTGGTTACTATAACCATGTCATGAGTATCTTTGGTTTCCGGAAGGATAAAACGACCTAAAATCCCCTCCACATTGCCTTGAGCTGTGTTAGTGAGCAAAGTAATTAATGGCATTCCCCTGGGAGAACGGGCACTAATAGGGGAAATATCTCCCACCTTCACAGGGTAAACTTTGCCACTGGTATTGAGAATCAATAGATCTTGATGGGTATTAGTTATTTCAGTTTGAATGAGAAAATCATTGTCTCCCGTGATAGTTTCAGCCTTAGCTTTTTTGCTACCAGGAGCAAGACGACGTACGTAGCCACGCTGGGTAAATTCCAAAATGGCGGGTTCTGGTGGTTGCTCCTCTGGGGAAATTTTGGATTTTTCCTTTTCTCCTGGAGAGGATGGCTGATTATTGACCTTATCTGGTTTAACAGCTATCTGACCAGGTATTAATTTAGTTCTTCTGGTATCTCCATATTTACGTTTGAGAGTTCGTAAATCCTTTTTTAAGGATTTGAGCAACTCACGTCGGTCTTCTAAGAGTCTGCGCAAGGAGGTAATCTGGTCACTGAGCTGATGAAATTCTTCCTGTAAATTTTGCTGTTCTAAACTAGTTAAACGACGTAATGGCATAGCCAAAATGGCATCAGCTTGAGTTTCCGTTAGCTCCAATTGCTGACAAAGGACCATTTTGGCTGTACTACCATCAGGGGACTGTCGTAGGATTGTAATTACCTCATCTACAGCGGAAAGAGCTTTCAATAAACCAGCGACTATACTGGCTCGGTTTTCAGCTTTGCCCAACTCATAACTGTAACGACGGTTAAGAGTGTCTTCCCGAAAACGGAGGAACTCCTGTAACATTTGTCGCAGGCTTAACTGACGGGGTTGTCCTTCTACTAAAGCCAGCAGAATGGCTCCAAAGGTAGTTTGTAATGCTGTTTGCTGATACAGCTGCCCAATTACCTCCTCCGGGTTAGCATCCCGTTTGAGTTCAATTACTACCCGCATTCCCTGGCGATCGCTCTCATCACGCAAATCCGAAATTCCATGTAAGCGACCTTGATTAACTAGATCAGCTACCTTTTCAATCCAACCTGCTTTATTGACCTGATAGGGTAATTCGGTGACGATAATTGCTGTGCGACGCCTTCCACCTCGGGTGGAGAGAATATCTTCTAGGGAAACGACACCACGTAAGATAATGCCACCCTTACCCGTATTGTATGCTTCCTTGATTCCCCCACTACCAACAATTTGTCCACCGGTAGGAAAATCCGGACCTGGAATTAATTCCAGTAGTTTTTCCTCCGTTAGGTCAGGATGGTCAATTAAAGCGATTAAACCGTCGACTATTTCTCCTAAATTATGGGGGGGAATATTAGTTGCCATTCCCACAGCAATCCCAGCACAACCATTGATTAACAAAAATGGCAACTGAGCTGGTAGAACCGTGGGTTCTTGTTGGGAATTATCAAAGTTACCGACGAATTCTACTGTTTCCTCGCCAATCTCCCTGAGCATTGCTTCATGACCAATTGGTGCCAAGCGGGTTTCCGTATACCGCATTGCTGCTGGTGGGTCATTATCCACACTGCCAAAATTACCATGTCCCCCCAATAAAGGATAACGACTGGAAAAATCCTGTACTAATCTCACTAGAGCGTCATATACAGCTTGGTCGCCATGGGGATGGTATTTACCCAACACATCACCAACTACGCGGGCACATTTTCGATAGGGTCTATCTGGTGTTAAACCCAATTCGTGCATGGCATATAAGATTCGTCTATGTACTGGCTTTAGTCCGTCCCGTACGTCTGGTAATGCTCGCCCTACAATCACACTCATGGCATATTCTAAATAAGACTGTTGCATTTCTGTGTGTAAGGCTGTAGGAACTACCTGTCCCGTGTTGAGAAGGTTTAACTGTTCTGCCATGAGTTCTTCCCTGAATTCTACCTATATAAAACTCTTTGTAATTGAACACTTTAACAACTGCTGTACCACTGAAATATATGGGAGATGGGATCTCCTAACTAATTTTTACACTCTCATATTGTCCCTGATATTGATTCCACTCCTTAGATTATTGACTGCTAAAATCCATAGCTTCTGCTGTTGGAAATTCAAAATCCCTATGAATTTATCTAAACCTACCTAATTGGATGGAATTTTTCATGAAGACAGTTTTGATTGTGGAAGATGACCTGATTAATGCTCGTGTCTTTGCCAAGATTTTAACCAAACGTGCTGGTTTAGCAGTAAAACACACGGAAAATGTGGCAGAAGTTATCACTATCGCCCAATCAGGGGGAGCTGATTTGATTTTAATGGATGTTTCTCTGTCACATAGTTTTTATCAAGGCGAGTATGTAGATGGGATCAAAATTACACAACTGTTAAAATCTCACCCCCAAACAGCAAAACTACCTATAATTCTTGTCACCGCTCACGCTATGGAGGGCGATCGCAAGAATTTCCTGAAACAAAGTGGTGCTGATGACTACATTTGTAAGCCAGTTGTTGATCATCAGCAATTTATTGCTCAAGTTATGAGTCTCCTGAACGGTAACCGGGAATCGTCCTGACCCATTGTTACTGGTTATCTGTTGGTCTAAGTGTCTCTTCTTTCAGTTCTAGAGCTGATCTAATCTGAGGTAGTTCTAAAAACTTTTTAGCATCTAATAGTAACTTTGTTCCCCAGAGATTTTCTTTGAGAAAGTCAAGATCTGCATACCTTTGATCTATTTTTAGGGCCTGTTCTCCCTTGGTTAAGCCCTGTTGTTTTTGACCCTGGGTATAAAGAGCGACTCCTAATGCTAAGAGAGCTTCCGCTGCTCTCTGGTCTATGGCAATTGCTTTTTCCCATTCCTTAATGGCACCCTTCACGTCTCCCTGTTCGTATTTAATTAGACCAATGTTATTAACTGCTGGCCAAAATTTCTTGTCTTTATTGGCAGCTTGGTTGAGTTGGGCGATCGCTTCTGGTAATCTACCCAACATGTAATAGGTATTACCTAAATTAAACAATCCTTCCGGATCATTTGGTCTTAATTTTAACCCTGATTGGTAGTATTTTACTGAAAGTTGATAATTTTTCTGTTGGAAATTAGCTGATCCTAGGGCAAATAAAATATCGGGATTATTGGGGTTGAGTTTTTGGGCTTGTGTTAAAGAGGCGATCGCTTCTGGGAGATCCTTTCTTTGTACATGTAACTGACTTAACAAAAACCATACTTTATCATTTGTTGGTGCCAATTGCACGGCCATTTTAGCTCTGGGTATAGCCAGCTCAAACTGCTGAAATCGAGCCAGTTGGGCTGCTTCCTGAGCTAGTATTAACCCTTGCTTTTCTAAATTTGCCCTATTAAGTTGTATAATATACGGGAGAAGTGCCTGCGCTTGAACAGGATCGGGCAGACTCCATAAACCACAAACTACCAAAACAGAGATTAAACCAAGGTATTTCGGCACACTACCGCCTCTTAAATCATAAATTAAATCTTCTTTACCATAGCTTAGACGATTTTTACCTAAAACAACATCAAAAATTCTACTCCTAGCGTAAAAAAATTACAGGGTGGGAAATTTTCAATTCCTTAAAGAAATATTACGAATTATGAACTATAATTATAGGTACGCAGCCATTTATCAAAAATCTGTTCCAGAGGAGGATTTAATACTCATACTAGTTTAGGCAAAACAGATAAATAACAATGACTAAAAACAAAAAAAGCTATTAAAGCAGGTATCAATTTAAGTAAAATCAAAAAAAATACAAAGAGGTAAAGACAAATGGTTAGCATAAGTAAACACGTTGAGGTTCCCCTAATAGGTAAAAAAGGCCAGTATTCCTGGCGGTGGATAATAGGGATCATCGCATCTGGGGCGTTGATATTGGGAGCAACAACCATCATAAAAGTTGGCAATTCTGAAAATCGTAAACCAGATATTAGCAAACTAACTGTTCCGGTAGAGGCCAAAGATCTCACCGTGAGAATTACAGCTAGTGGTAAGGTACAACCAATACAAAGTGTCAATGTGAGTCCTAAAAATGCTGGTTTATTAGCAGAGTTAAAGGTGGAGCAGGGACAAAAGGTCGAGCAGGGACAAATAATAGCCCGCATGGATGATTCAGAGATCAGAATGGGAATTTTGCAGTTTCAGGCCAATTTAGAACAAGCAAAAGCCCAATTAGCAGACGCTCAAGCAGGTAGTCGGGTTGAAGATATAGCCCAAGCCAAGGCCAGGGTGAACCAGGCAAAAGCCCAATTAGAAATCATTAGTTCAGGTAGTCGTTCCCAAGAGATTGAACAGGCAAAAGCGAGTGTAGAAGGTGCCAGATCTCAGTTGGAACTAACCCAAGCAAGACTCAAGCGATATCAAAACCTGGCCAAGGAGGGGGCAATTTCCCAAGACACCCTAGACCAGTACAGCACAGAAAATAAAAGGGCAAAATTCAACTTACAAGAAGCGGAGAAACGATTGTCCTTGCAGGAAGCTGGTAATCGTCAGCAGGAGATTAGAAAACAGCAAGCAGTGGTGACCCAAGAAATAGAAGGACTGCGCAAATTGCAAAATGGCAGTCGTCCCCAGGAAATAGTCAGACTCCAAGCAGTAGTGGAAGCAGCAAGATCACAGTTAAAACGACAACAGGTTCAATTGGAAGATACCATTATTCGCGCTCCCTTTGCAGGAATTATTACTCAGAAATATGCCAATATTGGTGCTTTTGTTACTCCTACAACTTCCGCTTCTAGTAGTACCTCAGCCACCTCCAGCTCAATTGTAGCCTTAGCAAGAGGTTTAGAAGTGTTAGCTCTAGTCCCTGAAGCAGACATTGCTAGAATAAAACAGGGACAGCAAGTAGAAATCATCAGTGATGCTTATCCAGAACAGGTATTTACGGGACGTGTTCGTTTAGTAGCACCTGAAGCAGTAATAGAGCAAGGTGTTACCTCCTTCCAGGTGAGAATTTTCATCGTCAATGGTGGAGATAAGTTACGCTCAGGTTTAAATGTGGACGTGACCTTTTTAGGCGATCGCTTGGAGGATGCTATAAGCATTCCCACAGTTGCCATTCTCACAGAAGATGGTAAAACTGGGGTGTTAGTACCGGATAGTGATAATAAACCAGAGTTTAGGGAAATTACCATTGGAGCGCAAATCAAAAACGAAACTCAGGTTTTAACGGGAATACAAACGGGAGATTTGATATTTATTAATCCCCCCAAAGACTACAAAAGCAAAAAACCAAACTAAATGAAATATTAAAACCTATGAACTTTGTAGAAACCTTACAAATGGCTGGTAAAACCCTGCTGGCAAATAAACTCAGAACAGCCTTAACAATGCTAGGGATTATTATTGGCAATAGCTCAGTTATTGTGATGGTTGGTCTGGGAGAAGGGGGACAAAGATATGTAGCTGAACAGTTAAATTCCCTAGGTCCGAATGTGTTGTTTGTAATTCCGGGGAACGAAGAAACTCAAAGGGTTTCTCGGGACGCAATCAAGACTTTAGTATATGCAGATGCTGAAGCTATTGAAACTCAAGTTCCTACTATTAAGGCAACTGCAGCAGAATTAAACAGTAGGCAAGTAGTGACCTATAAAAACAGAAATACTAATATCAACATCATTGGTACGACACCCAATTTCTTGAAAGTGCGCAACTTTGAAGTAGCTACAGGTAGATTTTTCAATGATTTGGATATGAAACGGAGTAACCAGGTGGTAGTTATTGGTAGTAAGTTAAAACAAAAGATGTTTGGCAACCAAAATCCCATTAGTCAACAGATTAAAATAAAAAACTCCAGTTTTCAAATAATTGGTGTGTTGACAGAAAAGGGATCTAATTTAGGTGTTGACTATGATTCATCTGCGCTGGTTCCCATCATGACCTCAGCAAATCGCATAGTTGGGAAAACATCTCCCTACGGATTAGAGGTGACCTATATAACTGCTTCTGCTCAAGATGCTGATAGCGTAGATGCGGCAAAATTCCAAATTACTAATTTGCTCAGACGACGCCATAAACTGGTAGGGGAAAATGACTTCACTATTCGTACCCAAAAGGATGCTTTACAAATAGTAGGTCAGATTTCCAATGCTTTGAGTTTGATGTTAGTTGGAATTGCTGGCATTTCTCTGTTTGTTGGTGGTATTGGAATCATGAACATCATGTTAGTTTCGGTAACTGAAAGAACCCAAGAAATTGGTTTGAGAAAGGCTATAGGTGCTACCCAGCAGGATATTTTACTTCAGTTCATTATTGAAGCTATCATTGTTTCTGTAATTGGTGGATTAGCTGGTACAGGTATAGGAATTGGTGGATTAGGTTTAATATCTTCTTTGGGGATAATAGATGCTAGCACTTCCCTTAGTTCCATTTTTATGACCGTAGGTATTTCTGGCGCAATCGGTCTATTTTTCGGCGTTTTCCCCGCTCGTCGTGCTGCTCAACTAGATCCTATCGTGGCTTTAAGAAGTGCTTAGAAAGAGAATAAATAATTAATTAATAGGATAAACTTTTATGTCTACAACCTTGATGATTAGTGACTTGGTGAATGAATCTCTAGATGGTAATTCTGGCTCTCAACCAGCGATTATCCGCTTGGAAAACATATTTAAAGTCTATGGAACTGGGGAAACAGAAGTGCGGGCCCTGAATAATATTAACCTAGTAATTAATCAAGGAGAATATTGTGCCATCATGGGGCCTTCTGGTTCTGGTAAATCTACCGCCATGAATATTATTGGTTGTTTAGACCATCCCAGCGGTGGTAATTATTATTTAGATAATGTGAATGTTGCTGATATGAATGATCAACAGTTGGCACAAATTCGCAATCTAAAATTGGGGTTTGTTTTTCAGCAATTTCATTTATTAACCCAATTGACAGCTCTAGAAAACGTCATGCTACCCATGGTTTATGCTGGTGTTAAACCTGCAGAAAGAAAAGCCAGAGCTGTAGAAGCTTTAATTAGAGTGGGTTTAGAAAAACGCCTACACAATAAACCTAATCAACTATCGGGAGGACAACAACAACGAGTGGCGATCGCTCGTGCAATTGTCAATGCTCCAGTGGTACTTTTAGCAGATGAACCAACTGGTGCTTTAGATTCTCGCACTACCCAAGAGGTATTAGATATTTTCAGTGAGTTAAATAGTACGGGAATCACTGTAATTATGGTAACTCACGAAACGGAAGTAGCCAGTCAAACTAGACGTATTGTTTGGTTTCGGGATGGTGAAGTGGTTCACTCCCACCTCACACCCCAAGAACTACATCATTTGGTCAGCGGTTGATTTATCGAATCTTCTCAACTTTTGTTTTTAAAAACCATTCTATGGTCGAGATTTTGGTGTTTGGGAGCGACCACGTGGGGAGCTTCTAATGCGACGACTAACCTCACTAAATAAGTCCTCCCGCACATAAGGATAGTCACTTACCCACAAATTAGAACCAGGTATGTAAATATTACTAAATTCTTCAATTATGCTTAAATCAGCGCTGTTAGACATCACTAACATTTCCGCCACCTGACCACGAGCGATCGCCTTATGTGTGGAACGTAGGGGAGCATCAAATTCAATACTGAATCCTGTATTATCGCCAACTTCTAAATTGATCCGCTTTTCCCGATTTTCGATAATGACCAATTCTCCGCGATTATTAACTGTCTCCTGTTTACCAAGCACTTTTTCTGTAATCCACCAATCTACAATCCTTCCTCGAAAAAAACCACCATATTTATAACTACGATATTTAAAATTACGAATACTCGCTTGATAAACGGGATACCATAACCAAAAAAAACCACCGAAAACACCAAAAACAAATACCAAACCAAAGTCCAATTGTAAGAGGTTTTTAATCAGCAAAATCACCACCACTGTCACCACAGAAATTAACAGTCTTTGGAGAAAATTATTGAATTTTCCCCAGTAGTATTTATACTGGTCTCCACTACCAATCAAAGGAATAATCTGTTCTAGTTTTTGCCGAGTCAGTGGAATAATCATAATCTAATATTGCTCCCTAAACCTTAACTCCCCATCCGCAATCACAGGATTTTTTCTAATCCATATACCAATGATTTTAACTGATTAATCTTACGAATAGCTAATAAAACTCCTGGCATATAACAAGAGCGATCACTGGTATCATGACGCAGGGTGTAAATTTGACCAGCTGCACCAAAAATTACTTCCTGATGGGCAATAAGTCCAGGTAAACGCACGCTGTGAATCCTTATTCCTTCATCCGCTAAACAACCCCTCGCACCGGCAATTTTTTCCGTTTCTGTTACCTGGGGGTGGGTTGAAGGTTTACCCATATCTGCTAATAACTGGGCAGTTTGAATCGCTGTACCGCTGGGTGCATCAGCTTTTTGATTGTGGTGAAGTTCAATAATTTCCACATGGTCAAAGTATTGGGAGGCGGTAATTGCTGCTTGTTGTAGCAGTACGATACCGATAGAAAAGTTAGGGATTATTAGACAACCTGTACTAGCTTTTTCAGCAAAGTCAGCTAAATTTTCCAGTTGTTGGGGACTCAAACCAGTGGTTCCCACCACGGGACGAATCCCATAGGCGATCGCACTGCGAACGTTATCATAAACCGCATCAGGATGGGTAAAATCAACCATTACTGCTGGTTGTAGTTGTCTTTCTCCTGCAACATAGCCCAATATGGGATCTAATTGATTGGTGATGGGAACTTCTAGGGCTATGTTTAGACCTGCTAATTCTCCAGCATCTTTTCCTTGGTGTTCTGGGGAGGTATCAATGGCACCCATCAGGGTCATATCTGTTGCTTGGGATATGGCTTTGATCACTTCCCTACCCATTTTTCCTCCAGCACCATTGACGATAACTGGGATGGTTGACTGATTATTGGTCATATTTTTTTGATTTTGTCTCCCAAAATTGGTTTCTGCTCATTCCACATTCTACAATTATCCGAAATAATTGGAATCTTGGATTTGGAAACTGCTAAAGGGACACTCCTCGGGAAAGTCTTGGTCGTCTAGTCCTGTTTCTCTAATGGCTAGGTCTTTACCATCCAACCAAGCTTCTTCCAGAGCTTCATTCCATTTATTTTTCAACCCGGGATTTCGCTCCAGTAAACGATCGATTTTCCGTCTCTGTTCCCGAATAGTGGCTTTCCAGCTGTTACTCCTATTCGCGGGTTGATATTTCCATTTCAGCAAATGACCAATCAGAATGCTCAACCGGGAACTTAGTTGATCATAATGGCGGTTTCCCAAATCGCCAATCTCCTCTGCTAGATGTTGCCAATCTAAACTATTGATTTGGCGGTTTAATAGAGCTTGGCACTGTTCCTGAGTCCATGTATAAAAGTCCGTTTCATACAACATATCAGCTTTTTTTGTTTCCGGTTCCTTACTCCTAGTCTAATATAATATTTTATCCCATTCACTTTCTTTCAACTTCATGAACAGAAAATTCCTGTTGACTTTGCTGTCTAGCCCAGTCTTGTTTACATCTGTTATCACTACGGTGATGATCGCTCAACCAGTTCATGCTAGTCCTACTATCACCTCCGGTAACAATCGTCTCTCCTGCGTGCGATCGCCTCATTCACCCACTACTGGCAAACAAATATGTATACAGATCCCAGACAGCACATCTCCTCCAAAGTCTGAATCAATAGTAATAGCAAGTTCACAACCTGATCAATCAGAAACAGATGAGTTTGTTTTGACTGATGCAGAAAGTGATGAAGCTATTCAGCTGTTTGGCTGTGATTGTCCCGTTTGTATTAGAGCTGTGCGTCAGTTACATGGATTAGCTCCTGGACCGATTTAACCCCTCCTTCGGTTGCTAGCACCTCTATCAACCGATTTTTAACAGGTAGGCCATACAGTTCCCCATGAGGAAATATACCACTAACATGGCTGCTGCTGCTACAGCAACCAATGTACCCGCTAACATCAGGGAAAATTCCTTGTTCTCTATGGCCTTCTCCATTAGGTGGAGTGACCAAGCTACCAGTGCTACATCAAAAATTAGAATAGGAATCAACATAATTCTTAATATTTCTTAATACTAGTCAACTAATATTAACACTGTTTTTGAGAACTGTGTCTGACTTTGGTCAGAGATATACCTGGTCGAGTGGGATTAGCAGGGTAAGCGGATGGGAACAGATTGTTCTTGCAAATAATTTTTAATTTGGGCAATGCTTAAATGTCCATAATGAAGTATGGATGCTAATAAAGCAGCTTCTGCTTGTCCTAGAGTTAGAGCTTGGTGAATATGCTGACAATTGCCAGCTCCACCAGAAGCAATGACGGGAATTTCCACAGCTTGGGCGATCGCTCTGGTCAATTCCAGATCATAGCCAGCTTGAGTACCATCCGCATCCATACTGGTTACTAACAATTCACCAGCCCCTCTTTTTTCAACCTCCTGTGCCCAGGATAAAGCATCTATGCCCGTATTTTCCCTACCACCTCGTACATACACATCCCAACCCACAGAGTCAGGTTCAACTCTCCTCCGCGCATCAATAGCTACTACAATACACTGATTTCCAAAGCGATCGCTTGCTTCATTAATCAAGTGTGGATTGCGGACAGCTGCTGAATTAATGCTAACTTTATCAGCTCCCGCTCGTAACAAATCTTTAACATTTTCTAATGTTTGAACACCTCCTCCCACAGTCAAGGGAATAAAAACCTGATCAGCAGTTCGGTAAACTACATCGATAATAGTATCACGGTCTTCGTGAGTAGCTGTAATATCTAAAAATACTAACTCATCAGCACCAGCTTCATCGTAAACCCTAGCCAGCTCTACTGGATCTCCAGCATCCTTCAAGTCAACAAAATTGACACCTTTCACAACTCGTCCAGCCTTGACATCTAAACAAGGTAAAATTCTTTTAGATAGCATAGTAATTTCTCTGTCTTTTGATAACTGTTGGCCTGGTCGTCGGCAAAATTGTTGTTGGGTTAGAAACTGGACATTCCACTGTATCCATTTTTTCGGTGAATGCCAATTGGTAGTGCTAGTTCGCGTAAAAAACCAATTCTCCTGAGTTATTATAGAAGTAAAAGCAATCTTTAGGAAAGACCAATTTCCAGATTCCAGTCCCTAGCTTAAAACAGCCTAATTATGGCCATAATCTCGTCAAAAAAAGATCCCTCCGAATCTGGTGGAAATCCGAAAAAGCACCGAGCAGTAAGGAAACCCACGGTAGAAAAGTTTCCGCCCAGGAAAAGATCCTGCAACAGGAAGCAACTGTGGGTGAAGATGATAAACAGGAAGATAGTATTCGTCCCCGACGTTTTGCAGATTACATTGGACAGCAGGACTTAAAAGATGTACTAGATATTGCCATTAAAGCGGCTAAATCTAGGGGTGATGTGATGGATCACTTACTATTATACGGTCCTGCAGGTTTAGGTAAGACCACTATGGCTATGATTTTAGCTTCAGAGATGGGGGTAAACTATAAAATTACTAGTGCTCCAGCTTTAGAACGTCCTAGAGATATAGTGGGGTTATTGGTGAACCTGAAACCAGGGGACGTGTTATTTATTGACGAAATACATAGACTTTCTCGCATGACTGAAGAAATTTTGTACCCGGCCATGGAGGATTATCGTTTAGACGTGACCATTGGTAAAGGATCCGGAGCTAAAGTACGAACCATACCTCTATCAAAATTTACCCTAGTAGGAGCCACAACTCGCGTGGGAGCTTTAACTTCTCCCCTGCGCGATCGGTTTGGACTGGTGCAAAAACTACGTTTTTATCAGGTAGAAGAATTGAGTCAAATTGTTTTACGTAGTGCAGAGGTTTTGCAAACTATAGTGAATTTGGAAGGAGCCAGGGAGATTGCTAAACGCTCCCGGGGTACACCAAGAATAGCCAATAGATTACTCAAGCGAGTCCGTGATTATGCTATAGTCAAATCCCGTCCTCAAATTGATCAACCTACTGCTGCAGAAGCATTAACCCTATTTCAAGTAGATCCCTGTGGTTTGGACTGGACCGATAGAAAAATGCTCACTGTAATTATTGAAAATTTCCATGGTGGTCCGGTGGGTTTAGAAACCTTGGCCGCTGCTACGGGGGAAGATACACAAACTATAGAAGAGGTTTATGAACCATATTTAATGCAAATAGGGTATTTAAGTCGCACACCACGGGGGAGGGTGGTTACAAGTGCTGCATATCAACATCTTGGTTTTCAACTGAATAGTGAACAGTTATCATTGTTATAGTTAGTGGATCCAATTTCTCCGGTTCCAGGTAGATCCCAGTCAACATATTATTGATTTATTGGCAGTGTTGTATATGACAGAAAATTAAATGACTAAGAAGAAGAATTCTATTTTGAGTCTGTTAACAATTTTGTTAGTAAGCTTATTACTAACCCTAGGTAATTGCTTACCAGCAGTGGCAGAAACAAATCATATTACAGCACAAGAGTTAGAGTTGGGAGATGAGTTAGCAACCCAAGCATTTGCTGCAACTGACAAAGGTGATTTTGCCACCGCTGAAAAATACTGGACTGAAATTATTGAGAGATTCCCCACCAATGCGGGTGCATGGAGTAATCGCGGTAATTCCCGGGTTAGTCAAAATAAACTGGAAGCAGCATTAACCGATTATAATCAAGCCATTAAATTAGCTCCCAATGTGACAGATCCTTACCTAAATAGAGGTACAGCTTTAGAAGGATTGGGAAAATGGCAAGAGGCGATCGCTGATTATAATCATGTTTTAGAATTAGACCCCCAAGATGCTATGGCATATAATAATCGAGGGAATGCTAAAACAGGACTAGGAAAATGGCAAGAGGCGATCGCCGACTATCAAAAAGCCACACAAATAGCACCTAACTTTGCTTTTGCTCGTGCGAACTATGCTTTAGCCATGTATGAAATTGGTGAGAAACAGCAAGCGGAAAGAGAAATGAGAAATATAGTGCGTAAATATCCCCGATTTGCTGATATGCGTGCTGCTTTGACTGCTACCTATTGGGTAGGAGGTAAAAAAGGGGAAGCAGAAAGTAACTGGGTAGCAGCTTACGGATTAGACATCAGATATAAGGATATTAACTGGGTGAGAAATATCCGCAGATGGCCACCAAGTTTAGTAGCAGCGCTGGACAGGTTTTTAAACCTGGATTAGGGGGAATGGGGAAAAAGGATCGATTGCAAATTTTCATAAGTGCCTTCAAACACGCACTTACCATATAATGGACATCGAGAACAATATACTCCTTTTGTATAGCGTTCTAGATTTTCTCGATTGAAGAAATACGGTTTGTGACTGAAAGTACTAGCCACCCATTGCCAAGACATATTATTACTTGCTGGGTCTCCATCTAACAAATGCTGCAAAAACCATTTAGCTCCCGCTTGCCATTGAATTTTTCTCCAGTGAATAATATAACTTGCCAACCACATTCTGATATGATTGTGGAGATAACCTGTCACTCGTAATTCTTGACTAAAACTATCAATGCAAACCAGTCCAGTTTTACTTTCCTGAATATCTTCTGGGAGGTTATGGGAGTAGTCTTCTGTGTGATAACCAGTTTTGTATTCTTCTTGATTTTCCCAAATACCCTTGCCCAACTTCATGTATAATCTTTGCCAGTAGTCCCGCCATCCCAGTTCATTAATTAACTTGCTTCCATCTTCTGAATTTTCTACTGTGTTAAGAATATACTCCCTCACTTCTCGCAAACTCAAAACGCCATGACGAATATAGGGTGATAACCTAGTTACTGCTCCAGTCAAGTAGTTGCGTGTTTTTGCGTACGATACAGTGTTTACCTTTTCTAGTTGTGCCTCTGCTGCTTTTCTACCCCCAGGGATTCCACTGATATAATCATCTGTTTGTGCAGCTTGAGGGAATTGTTCCCGTATATAAGTTACTAATTCTTCCCGATTAGCGAAGTCCCGTAACATAGTTTTTGCCTACTCATTTTGCTTAATTATCCACCATGAGTGATATTCCTCAACTCGGAAAACCTGCACCTGATTTTGCTAAGCTAGACCAAGATGGGAACCTAGTTAGCTTATACCAGATCAATCAGTGGGTGGTTCTATATTTTTACCCAAAAGATGACACCCCAGGATGTACCACGGAAGCCAAGGAGTTTACCGAATTAGCACCGCAATTTTATTGATTTGGATGGGAAAGTTATGGGAGTTAGTCCAGACTCTAGTAAGTCCCATTGTAAATTCATCACCAAGCATAACCTGACAATTACCCTGTTAACAGATCCTGAACATCAGTTAATAGAAACCTACGGTGCTTGGAGAATGAAGAAATTCATGGGTAAGGAATATATGGGAGTTGCTCGTTCCACTTTCTTAATCGCACCCGATAAAATCATTGCCTACTCCTGGCCAAATGCTAAGAGCAAAGGTCATGCCCAAGCAGTATTGAAAAAATTGCAAGAACTTAAAAACTAAGACCTGATTTGACTTAATTAACCGTTGAGAGAAAATATGTCCATTCGTCCCATTTACCTGGATTCCCATGCTACCACTCCCCTAGATGAAAGGGTATTAAATGCTATGATTCCCTACTTTACCGAAAAATTTGGTAATCCCGCTAGTAATAGTCATGTTTACGGTTGGGAAGGTCAAGCAGCAGTGAAAAGGACCAGGGAAGTTTTGTCTACTGCTATTAACTGCACTCCTGAAGAAATAGTCTTCACCAGTGGTGCAACGGAAGCCAATAATTTAGCGATTAAGGGTATAGCAGAAGCATACTTTTCTAAAGGTCAACATATAGTTACCGTTGCCACAGAGCATAAAGCAGTATTAGACACTTGTGAATATTTAAAAACCATAGGTTTTCAACTGACTATTCTTCCCGTAGAAAAAGATGGACTAATTGATTTAGAAAAATTAGAAAAGTCTTTACGTGCTGATACTATACTAGTGTCTGTTATGGCTGCCAATAATGAAATTGGGGTTTTACAACCATTAAGTGAGATTGGGAGGATTTGTCACCAACAGGGAGTGATATTTCATAGCGATGCTGCACAAGCTATTGGCAAAATTTCATTAGATGTGGAAGCATTAAATATTGATTTAATGTCTTTAACCGCTCATAAGGTTTATGGTCCCAAGGGAATTGGAGCTTTATATGTTCGCAGAAAAAATCCTAAGGTAAAACTAGCACCACAACAGCATGGTGGAGGTCATGAAAGGGGGATGCGTTCAGGAACCCTATATACACCCCAAATAGTAGGTTTTGGTGGGGCCATAGAAATTGCTTTGGAAGAACAGGAAACAGAGAATTTTCGCCTGGAAACCCTCAGAGAAAGACTGTGGAAACAGATATCTAAAGTGGGGGGAATTCACCTGAATGGACACCCTAGCAAAAGATTAGCAGGAAATTTGAATATTAGTGTGGAAGGTATTGACGGAGCAGCACTATCATTAGGACTGCAACCAGTAGTAGCTGTTTCTTCCGGTTCTGCTTGTTCCTCTCATAATATTGCACCTTCCTATGTTCTTACCGCTTTAGGACACCCGGAAGAACTAGCTCATGCTTCAGTGCGGTTTGGTATAGGCAGATTTAACACGGTGGAAGAGATAGATGAAGTAGCAGCTCATTTTGTGAAAACTGTGGAAGGTTTAAGATTTGCCTCAGTAGTAACTTGTTAACAATATATAATAAAAGCCCCTGTTCTTCAACAAGGGCTAACACTTGAAATACAAAACTAGAAGACTCTAGTCAAGATCATTCATGTAGTATGCTGGTTCATTTTCACGGTCAAGTCCTTTCTCAAAACCACCAGCAGCCGCACGAGCGCGTCCTGCGTGCCACAGGTGACCAATGAGGAAGAAGAAACCTAACACAAAGTGAGAAGTAGCCAACCATGCACGAGGAGATACATAGTTAAAAGAGTTGATTTCAGTAGCTACACCACCTACAGAGTTCAAAGAACCCAGAGGAGCATGGGTCATGTATTCAGCAGCACGACGAGCTTGCCAAGGCTGAATATCATTCTTGATCTTCTCTAGGTCAAGACCATTAGGACCACGAAGGGGTTCTAACCAAGGACCACGGAAATCCCAGAAACGCATGGTTTCACCACCAAAGATGATTTCACCAGTGGGAGAACGCATCAGGTACTTACCTAAACCTGTAGGACCTTGAGCAGAACCTACGTTAGCACCTAAGCGTTGGTCACGAATTAGAAAGGTTAAAGCTTGTGCTTGAGAAGCTTCAGGACCTGTAGGACCGAAGAACTCACTGGGGTAGGCAGTGTTGTTATACCAAACCATAACAGAAGCAATAAAGCCCATCATGGATAAGGCACCTAAACTGTAAGACAGGTAGGCTTCACCAGACCAAATAAAAGCACGACGTGCCCAGGCAAAAGGTTTGGTGAAAATGTGCCAAATACCACCAGAAATACAAATGAAGGCAATCCAGATATGACCACCGATGATATCTTCCATGTTATCTACGCTGATAATCCAACCTTCACCACCAAAGGGAGCTTTGATTAAATAACCAAAGATCACCGCTGGATTAAGGGTAGGGTTAGTGATTATGCGTACATCTCCGCCACCGGGAGCCCAGGTATCATAGACTCCACCAAAGAACATGGCTTTTAGTACCAACAACAGGGCTCCACATCCGAGGATGATCAGGTGGAAACCAATGATGTTGGTCATTTTATTCTTGTCTTTCCAGTCATAACCAAAGAAGGAGGAATACTCCTCTAAGGTTTCAGGACCGCGCACAGCGTGGTAAATACCGCCAAAACCTAGAACAGCAGAAGAAATTAGGTGCAATACCCCAGCTACAAAGTAGGGGAAGGTATCTATAACTTCACCACCAGTGGTCACACCCCAACCCAGGGTAGCTAGGTGAGGTAACAGAATTAACCCTTGTTCATACATGGGCTTTTCTGGGACAAAGTGAGCAACTTCAAATAGGGTCATTGCTCCGGCCCAGAATACAATCAAACCAGCATGGGCAACATGTGCACCAAGTAGTTTACCGGAAAGGTTGATTAAACGTGCATTACCTGACCACCAAGCAAAACCACTGCTTTGTTGATCACGGCCAGCACCTACAACGGATCTATTAGAGAGCGTTACCACGTGGTAGTACCTCCTCTGGGAATACGAACTGTTCGTGGGGTTGGTCTTGAGGCGCCATCCAAGCTCGGATACCCTCGTTTAATAAAATGTTCTTGGTATAGAATGTTTCAAACTCTGGGTCTTCTGCTGCCCGTAGTTCTTGGGATACGAAGTCATAAGCTCGCAGGTTTAATGCTAAACCTACAATCCCTACAGCACTCATCCACAATCCGGTAACGGGTACAAACAACATAAAGAAGTG
>ACYB01000023.1 GCA_000175855.1 Raphidiopsis brookii D9 | reverse complement strand
TTCACTTTGGTAGTGTTCCCACAGTAATTCCAATACCAGCTTTCACCGCAGGACATAATCGTCTTTGATAAAGGAACTCACCTACAATTGCTCCTAATAGAGGTCCAAATAGAATACCTAATAATGGTCCACCAAAAGATAAAGTGGGTAATAACCCGAAAAATCCCATTAATAACACAAATGCGCCAATTTGTCCCCACTTACTAGCACCGGCTTGTTTCGCACCAATATAACCAGCAAAAAAACCAACTCCCGTACTTAGAAGTAAAACAATGATTGTTACAATCAGAGGAATTTTAATGGCAGCAAAGGAATTACTCACGATTCCCCAAATGATAATAGATATCAAAATCAAGCTACTTCCAGGGATAACTGGAACTACAGCACCAATAATTCCCAGGAACATTACAGCAACTAAGAGTATATAGATAACCTACATAATAGACATATTCAAGCCAACTAGTCAAGCAGGAAATAACTATTATCTTTCGAGATGATGCTGTACTTTTTCAAGGTTTGAGATTTCCCTAACTTGCACAGTGCACCAAGCATTTGATAACCTATTAATTGATTGGCAACAAAACTATAAATTACTAAATTACGGAAGGACCACCTTGAGTTACCATCGAGATGCGATCGCCCCCCACGGCGGACAGTTAATCAACCGAGTTGCTTCACCAGAACAAAAAGAATTTTTTCTTGCTAAAGCTGAGTTTTTACCAAGAGTGATCCTGGATGAGCGGGCTGTTTCAGACTTAGAAATGATAGCCATTGGTGGTTTTAGTCCCTTAACTGGTTTTATGAACCAGCTGGACTACAACCGCGTGGTAGAGGAAATGCGTCTGGCTAATGGTGTAGTCTGGTCAATTCCCATCACTTTGTCTGTGACAGAAGAAGTGGCAAGTCCTTTGCAGGTGGGTGGGTTAGTACGTCTAGATAACTCCCAAGGTGAATATATTGGCGTTTTGGAACTCAGTGAAAAGTATGCCTACAATAAAAAGCGCGAAGCTGTGAATGTCTATCGCACAGACGAAGCCCAACATCCGGGAGTTCAAGTAGTATATGCCCAGGGTTCTGTGAATCTGGCTGGGGATATCTGGTTACTGCAACGTGATGCTCACTCCCACTTTCCTACCTACCAAATAGACCCTGCAGCTTCTCGACAAATGTTCCGAGAAAAAGGCTGGAAAACTATTGTGGGCTTTCAAACTCGTAACCCCATCCACCGGGCCCATGAATACATTCAAAAGTGTGCTTTAGAAACTGTTGATGGTCTATTTCTACATCCCCTGGTGGGCGCTACCAAGGAAGATGATATTCCAGCGGATGTTCGTATGCGCTGCTATGAAATTTTAATTGAGCATTATTATCCTTTAGATCGGGTAATTCTAGCAATTAACCCTGCTGCTATGCGTTATGCTGGACCTAGGGAAGCTATTTTCCATGCAATAGTTCGTAAGAACTACGGTTGTACCCATTTTATAGTAGGTAGAGACCATGCGGGTGTGGGCGACTATTATGGTACTTATGATGCCCAATATATCTTCGATGAGTTTGAACCTTCAGAACTGGGCATTGTACCAATGAAATTTGAACATGCTTTCTATTGTACCCGTACGAAACAAATGGCTACCACTAAAACTAGTCCCAGTACTCCAGTAGAGCGAGTTCACCTCTCAGGTACAAAGGTTAGAGAAATGTTGCGTCGTGGTGAGTTGCCACCACCTGAGTTTTCTCGTCCCGAGGTGGCAGCAGAATTAGCACGAGCCATACGTATTGAAAAGCCAGCTTTAGTATAGTATACTACCCAGGGTACCCGTTGACATTTGGCAAATTACAGATAACCTAAGAAAGTGTAATTTCAAACTTTACTCTTTAGCCCTTTGCCATTTAAGCTATTAGCTGATGGACTTGGGGCTACTAGTTAACTTATGAAACGGCGTGGATTTTTACAACGAATTGGTTCCATACTGGGAACTGCAGGATGGATTAACCTTGCATGGTCAGTTTTAGGGGGTCGCTATTATGAAGCGTTAGCAACACCCCCTAATCGCAAATTGGCCCTATTAATAGGTATTAATAACTACCCAGAAAGTCCTCCATTGAGTGGTTGCTTAACCGATGTTGAGTTACAAAGAGAACTGTTAATTCACCGTTTTGGGTTTTTGAGTTCTGATATCCTGACTTTAACCGAGGAACAAGCTAGTCGAGAATTTATTCATGCGGCCATTTCTGAGCATTTGATTAAGCAGGTTAAGACTGATGATGCGGTGGTCTTCCATTTTAGTGGTTATGGCACCCGTGTTCAATTAGAAGACTTACCAGGGGGAGCTAATGCTTTAATCCCTGTGGATGAAAGTGCGTCCGATGGATCTAACAACAGAGAAGATAATAATTTTGCTAACTACCTGTTAGAAGAAACCCTGTTGTTATTATTGGGTCTAGTTACCACTGATAAGGTAACAGCAGTGTTAGATACTGGTTATTATCCCAAAACCACTCAACCTTCTGGGTTAAGATTTCGCTCCCTGGTGACCCCCTCAACTAAGAGATTAAATCCCCAAGAGCTGAATTTTTTGGATCATTTCCTAAGAGGGGGTTTGCCTGTCAATAATGGTATTGCCAAGGGTAGAGGTTTAAATATGCCCAACGGGGTTAGTTCAAGTCAGAATAGGTCCATAATTCTAAGGGCTGGTTCACAACCGGACCAGTCGCCAGGGGAGTCCCTATTTTATGGTTTTAGTGCAGGTTTATTTACCTACGCCCTAACCCAGTATCTTTGGGAAGTTATACCGCCCAAAACTATTCATATTGTTTTATCTGACATTAATAATTATATATATAAACTAGGTAATCGTCAACAACCAGATTTGTTAACCTTAACTACAAAGGAAAATTCCCCTTTAATTACCGAGAATTTTCCCATAACGGTTCCTGGTGCCCAGGGGGTAGTTACCAGTATTGACCCAGAGGGGAAAACAGCCCAGTTATGGTTGGGAGGATTACCACCCCAAGTATGGTTAAATTATGGTGTTAATTCCAGATTTACCGCAGTTGGGGGAGAAAAATTAGTTTTTAAGTCTCGTAGCGGTTTAACAGCAAAAGCACAAGTAATTGCCCAAGATACGACAGGTAATCCCTTACAGGTTGGTCAATTAGTGCAAGAGACAGTACGTGTCCTATCTCGCAATATTAACCTCATGGTAAGTCTAGATTCAGGACTGGATAGAATTGAGCGTGTAGATGCTACCAGTGCTTTTTCTGCTTTAACTCGTATGGTAAGTATCACTTTACCAGAGGGGAGCGCTGACTATATTTTTGGTAAATTATCAGATATCCCCGCTCGTTATGGTTTATTTTCCCTTGGTGGTGAACTCCTAGAGAATACAGCTGGGGAACCGGGAGAATTAGTAAAAGTGGCAGTGCAAAGACTAACTAGGAAATTTTCTCAATTACTGGCAATCAAATTATGGCGACTGACAGAAAATCAGGGTTCTTCTCAATTATCTGTGAAAGTCAGCTTGGAAGTTGTTAACAAAAATCTCTTTTCTCAATCCGGTACAATTTTACGTCACCTAGTCTGGGAAAGGGAAACCTCTCCTGTTTCCATACAGAGTGGGAAAAACCAAAAAAGAGTTGCAGACCAATTAGCAGCTGTTCCTACTGTTCCGGTTAATAGCATCATGGTCTACCGGGTGGTCAATTTTGGCGATCGCCCAATTTATTGTATGCTAGTAGGGTTAAATAATCATAAAACTTCTGTAGCTTTTTACCCATGGGCAATTTCCTCTCCAAATGTGACTGATAATAAACCTGAGTTAGAGCAGATTGTGATTGCTCCAGGAGAATCACGTCAATTTCCCCAGAATGGTCAAAGTTTTAGTTGGTTATTGCCGAAAAAGTCATTATTTTGCGAACACCAACTAATTTTCAGCACTTCTCCTTTTACTAAAACTTTATTAGCTTTAGCAAGTTCCCACAAGAAATCTACAGATTCACAGTCTATTAGTCAACTATTTAATCCTCTGGATGTAACTCAAGCCATATTAGAGGATTTACAGGTTGCTAGTGTTACCCCCAAGTCAGAAAGTGGTATGAGCAGCACTGATTCCTATGTACTAAATGTCAACAACTGGGCAAGCCTAAATTTTGTTTTTCAATCAGTTTAAACATGACCAGGCTACAAGTATTTTTCTAGTAGCAGACCTAATTTCTGTTTTGTTGCTGTGGGGACATCCACCAAATTTGTGAGAATAGCGTATTTTAGTGCGGAATGGGCCTCACTTGGGGGAAGGTTTTCATTTAATCTTTTGACAGTTTCTATGATTACTTGTTGAGCATTTATGCCATTGTGTTGTAAATTAGCGATTATCATATCTACGGTTACATGATCATGATCCGGATGCCAACAATCATAGTCAGTAACTAAAGCTAGGGTTGCATAGGCAATTTCCGCTTCTCTAGCTAACTTGGCTTCGGTTAAATTGGTCATGCCAATTACCGTTGCTCCCCAACTGCGATACATATTAGATTCCGCTTTGGTAGAAAAGCGGGGGCCTTCCATACATAAATAAGTACCTTCACGATGAAGAGTTACATCGGGTAAATTCAAACATGCGATCGCATCTGCTAGAACTGCTGCCAAATTTTGGCAAATGGGATTGCCAAAGGCAATATGGGCGACAATTCCTTCTCCAAAAAAGGTAGAAACACGATTTTTAGTCCGGTCAATAAACTGATCAGGAATCACCATATCCAATGGTTTTACCTCCGCTCTCAAGGAACCAACAGCACTAGCTGAAAGTAGGTATTTAACCCCCAGCTGCTTCATAGCATAAATATTGGCACGGAATGGTAATTCACTAGGTAAGAGGGCATGATTGCGACCATGTCTAGCTAAAAATGCTACTCTTGCTCCCGCTAAGGTACCCACAATAATCCTGTCAGATGGGGAACCAAAGGGGGTTTTAATATCTAGTTCTTCCACATCTTGTAATGCTGACATTTTGTATAAACCACTGCCACCAATAATTCCAATCTCTACTGACTTCATTTTGCTACACCTGGTAAACCTGTTGAGAGCTATTTTACTGGAGTTTGGAATAATTAGAATAAAATTAAGGAGTGGTCACCAGTTGGATTTGTCAAGGGGAAATTATTTTATCAAGTATTCTCCCCGAGAATATCAGAGGCGATCGCATCTGCTAGAAACACTACCAAATGTAAGACATTTCTGACAATTGTTCCAGTCCTAGTCTTCGAGTAAACTTCTTAACATCCAGGCGGTTTTCTCATGAATTTGCATCCTTTGGGTCAACAAATCCGCAGTAGGTTCATCATTAACCTCATCTAACAAGGGAAAAATGGACCGTGCAGTTCTCACCACTGCTTCTTGGCCCTCCACTAGTAATTGGATCATTTCCTTCGCTTTGGGAACTCCTGGAGTTTCAGGAATGGACGTAAGTCGAGCATATTCGCTATAAGTTCCGGGGGCGGGGTAACCTAGTGCACGAATTCTCTCAGCAATTAAATCCACTGCCAAGGCCAATTCTGTGTATTGGGTCTCAAACATTAAATGTAGAGTTTGGAACATTGAACCGGTGACGTTCCAATGGAAATTATGAGTTTTCAGGTAAAGTGAATAGGTGTCGGCCAATAAACAGGATAAACCTTGGGCAATTTTGCCTCTCATTTGTTCACTGATTCCAATGTTGACGTTTGTAAGTTTTTGTGCAGATGCCATAATTTTCTTTCCTGGGTCAATCACTTCATCTATCTTACCACACAGTTTTTGAAAACTAATTTTAAATGGTTCACTTGAGGTGCGATCGCATCTGGGGGAGATATCTATTGGAAATTCTCTTTTGTGCCAATGATTAGATAGTCATTGACACCATTTACCGTATTTTTGTCTAACAGAGAGACCTCAAAGGGTTTATCTCTAGTATTATTTGTCTGAGAGTTATTTGTTAAACTTTAAATTGACGACCACAATTCTTACATTGATAATTTTGTTTTCCCCTTCTCTGTCCGTTTTTTCCGATATGATTGGAATCACAGTTTGGACAGTTCATCTTGATTTGTTCCTCGCGGTGATCGCCTTAATTATACATCATCCCGTGCAGGTGCAACGCCATATTTTCGGTGTCAAGATAATTCCTGAGTCAGCTTGGTCTAAATTACCCTCAAATAGTTAAGTCCATTTCTCCCCATATCCTACACAAACTTTGATATTAACCACCATATACCTGGGGCCAAGTTGTCAATAAAAATACTATGACTGCGCTGATAGCTAGAACACCTTGAATCAAATTTCCCACCAGCGTTCCCACAGTAATTCCAATACCAGCTTTGACCGCAGGCCATAATCGTCTTTGGTAAAGGAACTCACCTACAATTGCTCCTAATAGGGGTCCAAATAGAATACCTAATAATGGTCCACCAAAAGGTAAAGTGGGTAATAATCCGAAAAATCCCATTAATAAACCCACAAATGCGCCAATTTGTCCCCACTTACTAGCACCGGCCTGTTTCGCACCAATATAACCAGCAAGGAAATCAACTCCCATACTTAGAAGTAAAACAATTATTGTTACAATCAGAGGAATTTTAATGGTAACAAAGGAATTATTCACGATTCCCCAGATGATAATAGATATCAAAATCAAACTACTTCCAGGGATAGCTGGAACTACAGCACCAATAATTCCCAGGAACATTACAGCAACTAAGAGTAGATAGATAACTTGCATAATTATTACTTGAGGTATGATCCCATATGGGGGAGATGTCTATTAAAAATTCTCTTTTGTGCCAATAATTAGATGGTCATTGACACCCCAGTATCTTTGACGTTTGGGAAAGTTTTTCTAAGGACTTTTGTCGATTGCTACTTAACTTTCCATAGGTGTTTAGTTTAGCAATTTCTTGGGGAGTGGGAATTTTTTCCGAGGATTCCTGACCAAGATCACTAAACAGCGTTATGGACTCAATTTTTAACTGTTTATCCTCATATTTTCGATACAGATCTCCATAGGGAATAACTACTTGGGTTTGCCATTGATCCAAAGGACAATAGCTACGATCTATAATCAATGTCATACTGGGGATTACTAATACATAGGTCAGTACCAACCCAGAAATTAAAAGACCGCTCCAACCGATGAGGACAATGCCAATTAACCTAATGTTAATTAGTCTGTCGTTCAGGACACTTCTCATTCCGATACCCATATATGTAAACACTTAATAGTACCTTATAAATTGACTTGGAATAATCCCTTGAGTAACTCTTGCACATTTTCAGGAGTTCCCTTTTTCACAGTAGATTCCCGCAAAGCTGCGATCGCATTTAATTCTGCTTCATTGACTTCACCGTAGGCGATGGGATAAACCCTTACACCACTGTATTCAATAATCTCTTTTACCTGTTCAAAGTTGAACCCCTGATTAGTTTGACCATCAGTCAGTAATAACAAATAAAACTTGCCATTAGGATTGGTTTTTCTTTGTTGTAGCAATTCGGACAAACCTACCATTACGCCATCATACATTGCTGTGGCACCGTCTGCTTCTAAACCATCTATCCCTGCCAAAAAACGTTTGTGCTGAAGGTCATCAAAGGGGGCCAATTTGACTAAATTAATGGGTTGATCCCCATAGCTGACTAAGCCCACATAATTTCCCGGATTAATCTGTTGACTGGCAATTCGTAAACCATTTTTAACTGCTTCTAAAGGACCTCCAGACATGGATCCACTGGTGTCAATAACCGTCATTAAATAAACGGTTTTTCCCGCATCCTTTTGTGTTTTCCAAAATGTTTGCCCTAAACTTAAAACCTCGCCAGAAGGAATAGGAGGAACTTGTTTTTGGGCGAGATATTGGGCAACTTCTGGGGGCATCCGAGGTGCTAAATTTTGCATTGGATCAGATTGAGCAAATTTAGCAAATAGTTCTAAACCCTCCTGTTGTTCCGGAGTTGTCCACTTAAATTTAACCAGAGGATTATTATGGGGAACACCAAAGGGAATAAAACTGGAGTTAGCAAATTCGGGAATTTTTTTCAAGGAATTAAAGGTCAATCCTTCACTGACAAAAACAGATAACTTTTTAGGATCTCTTATGGAAATATCCTTTAGTTCCAGTGTAGTCAATCCTGTCACCAAAACTTGTTTTTGAAAGGCTTGAAATAAAGAATTGACTTTGGGGGATTGTAAATCCAGAGTGGTTAGGGTTTGCCCACTTTGTTGATGACCCGCCCCCCGCCAAAAGATTGTATACAGGAGATTTAATCCACTAGAACTGCTATAGGGATTAGTATAACCCACGGATAACTTGCCCGCTACAATCGCATCTAGTAATCGATCAAAGGTAACTGCTTGTGAGCCAAAAATTTCTTGTTTGGCCTGTTGATTTAAAATAAAACCAGGTTGATTTGGCAAGAGTTTAGGGGTCACCATATCCATCTGAACTCCTGCATTTTTCAGCAGAGCAATCCATAATTCATTGGAAGGGGTATAAGCAGTAGGTTTAACTACCTTAGCTTCGATCATACGTTGAGCAATACCGGAAGGAATATTGCGAACACCCACCTGAATTAATTTACCAGAAGAGGTTTTTAGATTTTTAGCGTTGAATTGATCTACCACATCAATTAGCCACCTTTCATCTTCTTTCTGGGGATTGGATTTATCTGCGGAACCAAAAATTTCCAGGTAAACATTTTCAGCACTTATGCTGTCAGGTGGACCATAAATAGGGTATTTATCTAAAGATGGCAGAGGATCTTGTACAGATTTAATAGAGTAGCTCTGGGCAGTGGTATCGGTAACTAATTGATCTTTTATGGAAATTTGTGGCAAGACATTTTTTTGTAAAACCTGAGCTGCTTCTTCAAGCGAGCTAACTTTAGGAATATCGGAGCAAGAACCTAGTAGTACCAAACACAGTCCCAGTAGGGAAAAAATGGGAATATATTCTTCTTTATCATCTTCTCCATAGTCTTTTTCATGATTCATTTTCCTTTGCTAGAGTGGAGTCTTGAATAATGGTTTGCACAACAGAACGATTTTCTTGGATCAGGGTTTTTAAAAACAGGGGAAATTCAGTATTTACCGTATTTTTGTCTAACGAAGATAATAGTACTTGATCTTGAAGTTGTTGCAAATTATGGTGAGTAGTTTTTAGGCGATCTAAACTTGTTTGAAGGTGATTTCTAGTCAGAGTGCGATAGCGCTCGGTTTTAACCTGTTTCAGGGCTAAAATAGCATGAATTACCTGCTCAGATAAATTCAAAACTGTGTACAGGGTTTCTAATATTTCCGCTGTTAAAATGCTCTCTTGAGTCACAATTGCCTGACACAGTTGATGACTTTCAATGGCATAGGTTTGTGCTTTTTGCCATTCCGTAGTTGATTTGTTACTTATATCACTGCTAATTTTTTGTAACCGTTGCCGGAAATTATCAGTATCAAGCAGGTTGACAGAGTTTGCACTGATTTGTAACCATAATGAATAAAGCCAAGCGATTACCATTCCCACAGCAATAATGCTGCCCAAACCTAGACTCAGGGAATGTACACCCACCCCATGGAAAAAGATACTTAAACCAAGCACAATCGCCATTAGCAGTAGATAGGTTTGATGAAGTTGTAGCACTTTACGCCAGAATATGGACATAGGGAAACCTCAAGGGGCTTATCTCTAATATTATTGGTCTGGGAGTTATTTGTTAACCTTTATAGCTTTTTAACACGTTTGGCACGAGGTTACACGAACAAAATATACCACACTAATAAATATACCATATTAAATCAATTTCTAATATCGGTTAACTGTAAATATTAAGTATGTCTCCCCCAATTTTTTTAATTTGGTCAGCTAATGATTGAGGTTTGACAACTTTCACACCTCCCTGAAAACCTAGAATCCACCTTACCAATTCAACATCTTTTTCACACCACTTAGGTAAAGTTACCCGAAACCGGTGGGGAAATTTGAGATCTCCTGTTGGTTTCAAACGGAAGATAGATTTGGGCAAGGTTAATTTTCTACCCACTGTCGGTAATGACATTTTCATCTGTGGAGGGGAAAATCTTCTCGTTCCCTCCGCTATAAAGCTGAACATTTTGTCATTAAACCACAATTCTACCATCATCGAAACACGTGCTTTCTCTGTTTCATTGCCATCCAGGAATTGCTTTTGATCTTGATAAGAATGACCCAAAAATATGCCTCCACAAAATTCGCAGAGCATCTGCAATCTATTTAATGCTGCTTGCTGTTCCTCTTGAGAACGAGTTTTGTTTTGAGGTCGACCTATAAACAATCTATCTAGTCTTTGAAATCCTAATAAACCCTTTTCTTCACCACTCATTAATTCATATCCTAAGTACCATGCCAGGTTATGAAAAACTATTTGCAATGGAAATGCTAAAAAGAATCCTGTCTCCTCTCCCTCAAATTTACCAACACCAGAAAATCGGTTTAATTCTAATAGCTTTCCCCCGGCGATCCCCTGTTCTAGCACTGCTGTATTTCTGCTCAGGGATTCAGGGGGTAAATACTCAGGATCTATTATACTACGATTGGCAATCCCTCTAACAGGATAAACAGAATCTGCCAATTTAGCTTTTTGCATGCGCTCAGAAAACTTCTCATAAATTTCTAAAGTAACCGGGTCATTTAAACTTTTAGCTTGAGATTGTAGGAGTTGTAAAACCTGAATTAATTCCAAGTCTGATAAAATCGCAGTTCCAGCAAAGTAACCATCACGCATAGGGAAATTAGGTAGAATTTTATAGGGTTTAAGAACTTTCTCAATATCTTTACGTATGGAGTTGAAAACATTTCCAGTAATCATTTTATGCTCTATCATCCCCGATATTAAACTCTGTAGTGAACTGTGACGAGGGTTTGAGTTATGATTTAAATGATCATCTGAAAATGGGTGATGCAAAATGAACTGAATTATGTATAGCAATCTTTCAAAAGCTGGTAAATCTGAATAAGCATGAGTTGGCAAATACAAAGGAAAATCACCTAAATATTCTCCCATATCAATTGGCAATAAACCTGATCTAGCTGTAGTGTTCACACCAATAAATGAATTTTTTTCTAACCATAGTAAATCTGCACTAATAGCCTTTCTATCAGCATAAACACTACCATGTAGTTTGACCATAAAAGCAATAATTTCTGCCAAAGAATCGGCAAACTTAGAAGTCTCTCCAAAAATACTATTTAAAAACTTAGGGTTGGTTGATTGTAAATTACCAATTCCCGGATAGTGAATAATCAAAGAAAGTAAATACATCAGTCTTTCAAAATCCCGTAGTTTACTATAACTATGGAGATTAATGTGAGAATTACGATTACTGCGGTTAATTGATGTTCTATCTACCCGGTTAATTTCACCAATAATTTCCGCCAAATTAAAACCCATAGCATGAAAATTAACATCTTTATTCTTGTCAAGACTATCATAAATGTTTTTAACAGTTATAAATCCCTCAGCAGGAATGGGAGGAAATTTTTCCAAATTCCTGTACATTTCATCAATTACTGTATCTGGAACCCGACGACTGCGTTGTTGATTTCGATATTTACAAATTTCTATAGGGGTTTTTAAATACCAGGCCATCCATTGTACAGAAGAAGACAATACGGATAAACTAGGATGGAAACTTATTTTTTCTAAAAAATCTAGTCTCCATACTCTTCTGGTATTTGTAGCATCATAAATTACACGATAGCCATTTTTAGTAGCAGCAACAATGTCACATATTACCCTAGCTTCGATTTTTGTCCAATCACCCTGAATACACTGGTTTCCATATAATTCCTCACGAATAGCATCGGTAGAGACAATGCGATAATTGCCCAACCCAGCTAACTGAGCAGCAAAAGTGGACTTACCACTACCGGGGAGACCAATTAAAAAATGGCATATAAGACTAGTTGACATAACACTAGTTGATATTGAACACTTGTCTACTATTTTCGCTTTAACCATGGGGTAGAAATCCAGAGTTTTCCAGCGAACGACAAAATTTTGTCATTCGCATGAGCAGAGATTTACAACCCAAATTCTCAGTGTAGGATAAAAACGTAACACAAGCAACTCAAAATCTAACAAAGCCAGAAAACATTCATAGTTCTTGATAATTCTTGATATATCCCTATATATATCTACGAAAACTACCACAAAAACTACTCCAAAAAGTCAACACCTTAATAATTGTGACCAAGAATGTTTACTTATATAACTAATTGTTACAAACCGTGTCACAAATAAGCCGTACAACTTTTAGCATGTATATTATAGACAAGTGAAAGACACACCCAATTATGGCTAAATACACTGCCGTCACCTTTGCTCCTGTACAAGGATTCATAGAAAAGTCGCGAAAATTGCGTGATCTATACGGTGCATCCTTGATTTTATCATACTTAAGTCAAAAAATAGCCAGTTATGTTAATCAACAGACAGACCTGGAGCTGATCTCCCCTGCACTTCCCAACTTACAAAAAGGAATGCCAAACCGGATTTTAATGAGGGGAGAAATGAGTCAAGAAACAGCAAGAGACATTATAATTTCAGCCTGGAAAGAAGTATTGAAAATTTGTCGAGAGTGGATAGAAACTGAAATTCAAAATTCCTATTACTGGGAAAGAGAATGGAATTTATGGGGTTCTCACACTTGGGAAATATTCCGAGGGGTGGGAGATAGCATTGCTGGTGCTATGAACAATTTAGAAACAAAAAAATTGTCCCGTGACTGGAGTGCCATCAATTGGATTGGTGAAAGTTCCAGTTTAACCGGTACTGATGGTATTGCTTTTCCCGAATTAGGTGCTAGTCATCGCAATCCTAAAAATCTAAATTATGGATGGGAAGACCAAGGAATTCGAGGATTTTATGAACATCTAGCAAGAGTCACTGAAAATGAAGAAGAAGAAAATCCAGAAGGCAAATTTATTGCACTGAATGAAAAACTGAGTATTCCTGAACTGGTTAAACGTCTGGTAACCTGGAAACCAATTCAACAAAAAATTGGTATAGAATCACTGCATGTAGGTTTCAGAGAAATTCAACGTAAACCCACAGAAACCACAAAGGGACAGTGGACGGGATGGTTTATGGGAGATGGCGACAGAGTAGGAGCTCATTTACAGCAATTAGCCAGTGGAGAAAATCCCGACGATGAAATCAAAAACTTTAGTCAAGCCATGCGGAAATGGGGTAAAAGATTTGATGATGAATTCAACCTAAGACAAAAATTAGGTAGAGTAGTTTATGCTGGAGGTGATGATTTTTTAGGAATCATTTATAGTGATGAGTATCCCAGGGAAAAAATTGCTCCCTCTACAGCTTACCAATGGTTACAAGATCTACCAAAAACATGGCAAAAACACGAACAAAAAATTACCCTAAGTGTAGGTTTTGTGTGGGTAGCTGGTAGCGTACCCCAGAGAGATGTTTTACAACATTGTCGAGAAGCTGAAAAAACGGCTAAGTCCCTAGGAAGAGATAGAGTCACCATTCGAGTAGCATTTAATAGCGGTCAATACATTCAGTGGACCTGTCCCTGGGATTACTTAGATATTTTAGACAAATATCGAGATCGAGAACAAGAATCTAATTGGAGTCATATTTATCAAGACTTAGCCTACTTAGAATCTCGACGAGCGCTCACCATTGAAACCCCCAGTGAAGCGCGAATTGTCAAACAAACTGCCTTAGAATTTTTTGATCTTTACTTTCCCGGTGAAGGTAAAAAATTAATTCAAGATAGCGAAAGAGAACGGGATAAATTTGCCCAACATCTGTCGGGATATCCCGATGGTAGTAATGAAATAGACAGAGCAAAAGCCATTGTCGATTGGATTACAGATTTAGTTAAAGTAGGTTGGCACTTATGTTCAAATACTTGATTAGTATTAGTCCTCTGGGATTTATGTATGGGAGTGCGGGGGCATTTTTATCCCCCGAAAATTTAGTTGGTCGTTCTGGTGCTAAATTTCCTCCCGATGCTTCTACCTTAGCAGGTCTTATGTTTAGCATTAACAAGGTCAAAAACAAATTATCCCAGTCTGAATTAAGGGATAATCTGTATGTAGCAGGACCTTTTTGGGCAAAATCTCAAGATAAAAATAACTTTTTTGTTCCCATACCCAAACATAAAATCATCACCCAAAAAGAAGTTCGAGAATGGAGCGTAGAAAAAGAAGAATGGTACTTGGAAAAAAAACAAAGAAAAACTAGAATCTGATTATCAATGGCAAACGATCAAGTCCTGGCAAATATCCAGCCAAGAACTAGTCAAAAATGACGCAGTTGCCACCAATCCCTGGAAATTTGTTTCCTTTCTCCATCCCAAAATTCAAACAGCAGAAAGATGTGTAGAAAAAACAGATGGACTGTTTTTAGAAAACTCAGTTCAGCTTCCCGATGACATTTGTTTAATTTATTTATCCACCTACCCCATAGAGTCAGGGTGGTATAAATTTGGAGGTGAAAATCACATTGTACAAATAGAATCCAAAAAACTACCTGCGGAAATCACCAAACTTTTCCATCAACCCATCAGTAAAAGTTTTGCCTTAATTACACCAGCAGTTTGGGGTTCTAACCGGATTTCTCAACGTCAACCTCTATACAGCAATGACAGTGATCATGATATTCCCCATCATGGTGATAATCATGGTCATAACAACAATCATCAATTCCCCCAGGTGATGCAGATGCTCACAGATAAACCTGTTCCCTACCGGTTTCGTTCCCAGGGAACCCTAGGGAGGGGACGTTATGCTGTACCCGCAGGTAGTGTTTACATCCTCAAAGAACCAATTAATCAATCATGGTGGGAATGGAATGAAAAATGGTTTCCCGAAGAGGGTTACAGTCTCAAAAAAGTCGGTTGTGGTTTGTGTTTACCAATAACAATTCAGGGAGTTAACTAAAATGTACACAAAAGCCTATGGTATTATTGAAACCCTAGCACCGCTTCATGTGGGTGCTACCGCAGGAGAAGAAAGTGGTAATTTAAACCTAATTTTCCGCGACCAATTTACCCAAACTGGAATTATTCCCGGTAGTTCTATTCGCGGTCGATTGCGTGCTGAAATGCGTAATAGTAAAGGAGAATCAGAAGCTAATTACTGGTATGGAAATGGAGCAGACGATGATAGTAATAACGAATCTATCGTCAAATTTGAATATGCTTCCATTATTTGGATTCCCGTTTTCTGTCCAGGTCAACCCATCGTCTGGGTAAGTTCCCCAAGGTTATTGAAACGCTATCAGCGCATAGCTGGAGATAGTATTCAAGTGCAAATAAAGGAGGGTAAGGATAAATACCTCAAAGACATTCCCATACCAGATCCATATACAGGTGGAGAGAAATTGATTGCCAAACAAGCACCAGGAGGTAGAAAAACCATCTTCTTTAACCTCGGGTTCCTAGAAATTAACACAACCAAAAATTTATCCCCCTGGTTTCCTGACCTGCAAGAAAGACCAGCAGTAATCGTCAATGATGGAGACATTGGAATGATTCACGATATGGCATTATATCGTCAAAGTCGTGTCCGTTTAAAATCAGAACAAAAAGTAGTTGAAGGCGGTGGTTTTTCAATACTGAAGCATTGCCAGAGGGGACAATTTTAGTATTTCCCCTAGCTATCAGAGAAGACAAATCTGACCAATCTAAAAACCAAAAATTCCAACCATTTGCGAGTGGGGATAAAGCTGACATTTATTTAGGGGGTTTAGAGTCCATAGGTTTTGGTCATTGTGAATTGACACTCAAAGGTCAAGTAAATATTAACTAAATGTAAAAAAAGGAAGTGTAAAATATGAGTTGGAAGTCTTATAACCTGGACCGAGAAGCCCAAAAATTAGTTCTATTCTATCGTGGTAAACAGGGTGTAATTGGTCAATCCCACAAAATGCGTAGCACCGTAGCCTATGGACTGGAAAGATTTTGGGGTGAGCAGTTGCGACTGCTAGGTAAAAATGATGATGAGAAAGAAAAAGGTAAATATTGGCAAGCCACTTGGAAAGCCTTCGTAAACATTATGAAAACAGCAGGTATCCAATTACCTCAGGAAGAAGTAGATACAGCTAATACTAGAGTAGTGCAGGATTATGCCAGTAGATTGTGGAGTTTATCTATTGAAGATCAGCGGATTTGTTTAGCAGTTTTGACCCAATTTTGTGACAGTCTAGTTTGGTGGACTCAACGTTATAAAAATAGAGGTGATAGTGATGGTGAATACTAATGAAGTACCTTTAATGTTCCAAGCACAAATTAAAGGAAGAGGACAAATTCAATATGCCCAAGAACCACAACAGTCAGAAAGATGGGTTAACGAATGGAGTGAAGCTGTAAACGTAAACCGACCTAGATTTGGTGATCATGTTCAGACCAGAGAATACCAGATTTCTTGGCGTTTTGTTTCTAATAGTGGACAAGATGATGATATCATCAGACCTGTAATTGGTGCTAATGGTTTCCCCTATTATCCCGGTGCGAGTATGAAAGGAGCATTTTTAAGAAGTTGCACCAAGGAACAGGCTATGAGATATTGTGGAGCCCAAAAGGCGAATGACACTCAACCAGGGATTTTGCGTTTTCACGGTGCATATCCTTCAGATAGAAACTGGTCTCAAGCACCATTAATTGACATAGTTCATCCTCAACAAGAATGGCAAGTCAGACATAATGGAAATCATTCTGCTTTTTTACAAGTTTCTCTCCATCAACCAATGTTAGTCTTTGGTATTTCCAGTGCTATTCAACTGGATGATGATGAGTGGGCAACTATTTGGAGTATTTGGGAGAGAGCAATAGGAAAGGGTATAGGTTCCAGAGTCAGTGCTGGCTATGGTCAAACTATCAATCATCCAGAAACTCAATTAATCAGTGTGGAATTAAAGGGAACAGGTCTAGCTTCAAAATTAATAGATATAGACGGTACCCCTGAATTTCGCCCGAACATGTTTAAAGCAGCTTTACGTGGTCATACTCTGCGGTTATTTAGTGCAGTCACCGATGAGAGGACAGCGGAAGAATTAACCAAAGAATTGTGGGGAGGATTCGCAGGAGCTAGGGGTGCAATTGTGGGAGATTTAGGCATTGCTTTTCATGCTCAAGAATTGGAGATGGGTAGGTTTAGATATAATAGAGTTGCCATGCCAATATATGATTTAAAGAGAGGTACTTTAAATATTCTTGCCATGAAAAATCATTCCACCGAATATAGAAATAAACTGAAATCTTTGGCGACAAAAATTTTGCGCTTTACTTTGTTAATCGGTGGTTTTGGTAAATCCTGGCGTAGGGTAGATCATAGAATCTTTTTCCCCGAATATTTAGAAAGAGAGAATAAACCCATGATTGGTTGTCACTGGGAATTTACTGAGCAATCCTCTAAGTATTATTTTCCTGTTAACAAGATTGAACATGTTAGAGATATCATTGATAATGTTCATCAGAGTGTCAGAGATTGGTTAACCTTTAGAGGTAAAAAAATAACTGATCAAAAGGGTCCCTGGATAGAATCTTTTCACCGTCAGAATGTGCAGATTTGGGGACGTTTAGCCGATGATGAAGATGATAGTTTAGCCGTGGGTTGGTTTCACGGTCCATACCTTGAAAATAACACTCAATCACAATCAATCAAAGGGTCCAGTTTAACTGGTAGAATGGGTAATATTGGCAGAATTTATCATCGTATGTATCCCCATTACAAAAAAACAAAAGAGGGAAGCATTCGTCGAGTTGGATCAGAATACGTAGAGTTACTAACAATTTTTCCAGACGGAAATGATAGGACCAGACAATTTCTGGATTTTTTAGCCACCCCAAACAGCGAATTTACCAAATTATGGGGAGGTTAATAACTATTAGGTATCTCTCCTTTTAAGATAAGATCATAATGGGAGAGATTTTCTTATCAACAAAAATGAAAAGTTTAGGAGTTAAAAAATGACTATTTGGATAGTGACAGCTGGTAATAGTGATGTCATCCTCAAAGAGGATTATAGTTGGTCCAGACTATATGAACAAGCACAAGAAGCAGATAAATTAGACTGTTGGCATTTTGGATCTCTCAATCGTATAGATCCTAGAAATCAAGATGCAGGTTATAGCACTGCTGCTAGAGTTTTAGGAATAGTATATGAAGATCAACTAGATGATAACTTTGAGGATTTATCATTTCCGCTCCTAGATAATTTTACAGAACACTTAAAATCTCAAAACAACCATAAAAATTTAGGTGTAGAGAGAATTATTATGATACTAACAAATCAAAAAAATGTCTTTACCTCAGAAGAAATACAAGATCCTAAATGTCCCTATTGGCAAGATACCTGTAAATTAAAACCAATTTTTAAAAAATATTTTCAAGAAAAATTCTCCCAATTTAAAGGAGAAATTGAGTACCTAGAAATAGAACCTAGCTCCCCCAGTGAAGGTATAGATAACTGGGATAAGTGTTTAAGATTAGTAAACAGATTATTTGAGCAAAATATTAACAACATCAATAAAAAAGAGAAAATTTTTGTTAGTCACCAAGCAGGTACCCCAGCCATTTCTTCAGCAGTACAGTTTGCCAGCTTAGCCAAATTTGAAACCCAGGTCGAGTTTTTAGTCAGTAATGAATATCAAAAAGACATAACTACTGTTCCGATCTCCAACTATCTCATTGGACTAAGAATACAAGAAGCTAAAGAACTACTAGATAGATATGATTACCATGGAGTAGAAAAAATATTTAAAAATCACCTTTGGAAAAGTCAATCTAACAATCAGTCTTTGGAAGCTAATAAAACAAGAACCAAAGAATTGATAGAAAAATTACTGGCAATAGCCATTGATTGGAATAATACTAATTTGGGTGATTTTGGCAAAGCCATAAATGCCATCAATCAAGAAACTAAAAACCGGACCCAGCAATGGTGGTGGATGGGTTATGAAGCTGGTTACCTAGCTGTAGTCAGATTTAGGCAAGGTGACTATGTAGAATCTTTATTTCATAGTTTTCGTGCTATTGAAGGTTTATTAAGAGATAGAGATACCCAATATTATGAACACAAAAATATTCGTGATTTAATTGATTCAGTTTTACCAAACTGGGAATCGAGTCCAGATATAAGAATATTTAGAGATCATACATCCAAACAAAGAAATGACCTATTTCATAATTTAAGAGGCTTAAAAGAACAACAAGAAGTATTTGAAATATGGAAAGCTAAGGATTATAGCCAGTGGCAAAATAAAATTATCAGTTGTTTAAACTTTATTACCAAACAGGAATTTAACTCATTAGAAAAGGCAAGTCTCATGTCGTCTGTACATGAAGAGCTGAAAAAATATATTCATAATTATGATTTGTGACAATACCTGCTGCAATGATAAAATATTTCCCCAATCACCCTATCCAGTACCTAACTTTCTGAATAGTTTATCAAAGGAGCAAAGGATAAAGTTTATCCAGCTGTAAATTAATATTACTGTTTTTGGTAAATGTATACTAACAGCTGGAGAAACTCATCCTAGTGAAGTTTCACTAATCGGGAGGATTTCATGCGCAAAAGAGGTTTTTAAAGCTAATAGATAACCCCAAAATTTATCACTAGCTAGGGTTATTGTCCGGATAAGAATCTTCTTTATTTGGATTTTTATCAATCTCATCTAGTGTTTTTATGAGAGTTTCTCTAATCCACTTGTTCCTATTAGCTCCAAATTTATTGTTAAGTCTAGCTAACAGAGATTTAGTAATCCAGATGTGTAACTGAGCATTATTCGGTTCTCCTTCACAGGAAAACTGATATTTTTTTAGTTCAGGGTTTCCACCGGGTCGCGCCATATTTTTATCCCTCTTGGTTTTGATGTCAAATTGGAAAGTCCCCACTTCCCAATTTTTTTAACTAGCTTGCTTATGTAACGCTAGACTTCTTAGTCTATCAATAAAGCTATTATATTCCCTTTTAGGAATATCTCTAGTTCCATATCGTACCCTAAGTGCCAGAAGTGCATAAGACTGATGAACCATACTGAAAAAGTATAAGCTATTGTTTATAATAAGTGAAGGTAATTTTTCGGAGATGCTAGAGGGCGTTGGGCATGAGGGTAAGTTGAGTGCGATCGCACAAATTATTAAGTTTGTGCTTTTTATTACTGTTATGATTTATCATTGGGTTAATAGATAAAGCAGCGGCATAAAATACTTTTAGAATAATTTATTGATAAATTTTATAGTTAAACTAATGATAAAATGAGAAATAAATATGACAATAAAATCAGTGAATAACGAAAAAATTCCGAAGGTCAAGGAAAATGGCTGGAAGGCTAGTAAAATCGTCGGGAACCTCGGTGCC
>ACYB01000024.1 GCA_000175855.1 Raphidiopsis brookii D9 | reverse complement strand
CCCAGTCCGCAGCTGTACCTGCTTAATTTTTTATAAGACTACGGCTAGACAATAACCAAGTGGTAAGAAGTTCACTAGATTTGTTTTGATCTGGTGAATCTTCTCCCATTGATGTTTATATTTAAGGAGGACTTCATGGTCGCTTTGTTGCAAAAAATCCGACTGGAAAATCAGTCAATATTTCAAGAGGTCAACGATTTTCTTTCCACAAGGAAAAGTAATAGACTTGCCCAAGCTCAAAAGCAAGCAGAGGATTTAAGCCAATTTCGCCAACAACTAGAACAAGAAATTGATCAGTTTTTGGCAAAAACCGCTCAAGCTCGTCAAGCTCAAGCTCAAGCTCAGGCTCAGGAATTAAATCAGTTCCGCTCCCAGCTAGAGCAAGAAACCAGTAAGTTTTTGACAAAGACTACTCAAGCTCGCTATGCTCAAGCCCAAGAACAAGCAGCAGAACTAAACGCTTTCCATAAACAATTAGAGCAAAAAACAGAAGTGTTTCTAGCAGATACTGCGAAGGCACGCATTGCCCAAGCTCAAAAACAGGCAGCAGAACTAAGCGCTTTCCATAAAGAACTAGAGCAAAAAACTAGTGCTTTCTTAGCAGATACTGCGAAAGCTCGTATTGACGAAGCCCAAAAGCAAGCAGCAGAGCTAAGTGCTTTCCATAAAAGAACTAGAGCAAAAACTAGTGCTTTCTTGACAGCTACGACTAGCGATCGCGCTGCCAAAGCAGCTGCCCAAAAAGAGGCATTGCGTCAGTTCCGCCAAGATCTATTTTTGAGTGTTATTGGTGTGTAAGGTGCTGATTTATCAGGCAAATTAAAGATTTTGCTTCTGACTCATCCGCATAATATTCTAGCCAAACGAAGGCCTCCTAAATCAACAGTTTTCGAACTGAAGATAGGAGGCACTAAACATATAACAATGAGTTTTAAAGTGCAGCGTTGATGCAGTTGTTCGTACCTAAGTCTAAGGACTGTGGGCTGTGTATGGTCTGACAGCAACAGGGACTCAGGGGAAATCATTCAAACTAACCTTGATCCCGCACCTTAATCTCAAACCTAGCATATTTTTTTAGCTAATCTCATTTCCTTACAATTTGTAACCTTATGGCTGTCAGCAACATTAACAATCAGAAAAGAGCAATTCTTCGGGTTCGTCCAGGTCAGTTCGTGATGACACCTGCTATTGAGAAGGTGGCCTTGCGGGCTTTGCTCTATTTGAGATCTGGTTTCCCAGTGCATCTGCGTGGTCCTGCTGGTACAGGTAAAACTACTTTAGCCTTACATTTAGCTCATTGTTTAGATAGACCAGTGATGTTGCTCTTTGGGGATGATGAGTTTAAAAGTTCGGATTTGATTGGCAGTGAATCCGGTTATACCCATAAGAAGCTCCTAGATAACTATATCCATAGCGTTGTCAAAATTGAGGACGAATTTAGGCAGAACTGGATGGATTCTAGACTAACTCTGGCTTGTCGCGAAGGATTCACATTAGTATATGATGAATTCAATCGCTCCCGCCCAGAAGTAAATAACGTTTTGCTTTCAGCCTTAGAAGAAAAAATTCTTAGTTTGCCACCCAGCAGTAATCAACCTGAGTACCTTCATGTTAACCCTCAGTTCCGGGTTATTTTCACCTCTAATCCAGAAGAATATTGTGGGGTCCATTCCACACAGGATGCGCTGATGGATAGACTGGTAACCATTAGCATGCCAGAACCTGAGCACCTAACCCAAACCGAAATATTGGCTCAAAAAACAAATATAGATAAAGAATCTGCTGGTTTCATTGTGGATTTAGTCAGATCATTTCGACTGGCTACCCACGCGGAGAAAACCTCTGGATTGCGTGCTGGTCTGATGATTGCTAAGGTTTGTGCTGACAACGATATTTTGGTCGCACCAGAAGATCCCACCTTCCGTGAGATTGCTATGGATATTCTATTCAATCGTAGTAGCCTACCTGTTGCAGAATGTACAGATATTTTTATGGATCTGCTAAACTTAGATGAACCAGAATTGCCCATAGAAAAAGAAGTAAATGGTCATATAAATGAAGAGGAAAATAATCATACTGCCATACCGATTGAGGAGATTGAAGGATTAGTTACAGCTAAGGTGGTTCCTTTTGAAAAAGAAGTTTACAACTACCTGCTACAAAAAAGAAGCGAGTCCGTGAATGGGATTAAAAAATTCCTAAACTCGGAATATCACACCGCCCTCAATGCTCTACGTTCTTTAGAGCAAAAAGGTTTGGTGAGTAAAAACAAACGTATTTACACTATTTAAGAGTTGATCATTTGTGAATTCCCCAATACTACCAACACGTTCCCAGGTAAGCTCCGGTCAAGTTATTAAGACCTCTACCCAAGGTTCGACACTAGCGGACATTCTGGAAAGAGTTTTAGACAAGGGTATTGTTATTGCTGGCGATATTTCCGTGTCTATTGCCTCTACTGAGCTTCTACACATTCGGATTCGCTTATTAATTGCTTCCGTTGATAAAGCCAAGGAGATGGGTATTAATTGGTGGGAGGGTGATCCTTACCTCAGTAGTAAGGCTCAGGGCTTAATTGAGGAAAACAGGGAACTCAGAGGGCGTTTAGCTAATTTAGAGTCACAAATAAACCTGCTAACTTCTGATATAGCCAAAACCTCTGTTGAAAAGCCAGAATTAACTGTGGAGAACAATTTGAATGGTGATGATAACACTCAGGAACTAAGTGAGGAAATTACGCCAATATCTGTAGGCGAGGATGAACTAGAGCAATATACTATAGTATCAGAGCGAATTCCGGGAAATCTCCAAGAAAATACTGATTATATTGGGGATTTTAATCAACAGGATGTTGTTTTAGAAGAGACGGAAACCACTCAACCAGACACTCAAGCTGTTGTAGAATTGGATGATGAGATTGGTTAATTGTCTAGTGACCATTCTGATTAAGTGTTTAGGTGACATTCGTCGGTGAAACTATGGAAATGGCTATCACTCCATTTGATCAGTCCCAGGACTTCTTACCACCCGCTTCTGGTACCAAGAAAGAAGCGGGTTTAGCTCCTTTGCTACTGACGGTTTTGGAACTAGTTCGCCAACTAATGGAGGCTCAGGTAATTCGTCGTATGGAGGAGAATTGTCTGAGCGACTTACAGTTGGAGCAAGCTGCAGAAAGCTTACAAAAACTAGAATCTCAGGTTCTCCATCTGTGTGAGGTATTTGATGTTGATCCAGCTGAATTGAATGTGAATTTGGGCGATTTTGGCACTCTCCTACCGCACAGGGGTTCCTATTATCCCGGAGAGGAGGGAACCCAACCTAGTGTACTGGAACTGTTGGATCGTCTCCTTAACACAGGGGTTGTTGTAGATGGGGAGGTAGATTTGGGACTAGCTAATTTAGATTTAATTCATGCCAAACTACAGCTAGTTCTAACTTCAAAACCAATTTAAGCAAAACCAATTTGGATTATTGGTCACTTGTTGTTACTTAGTTATATGCTTATACGTTAGTTATTTATAATGTGTTTTGAATTGTGATTCCCAGGTGTGATTATTATGAGTAGCAATGGACTTTACTTATATGGTATTTTACCAAAACCATTAGCACAGGACTTGACATTGGAGGGTTTAGATAAGCAACCCGTTAAAACTCAGGATGTCAATGGGTTTGTTTTTTTATATTCTCATGCTCTCCAAAAGCAGTATTTGGCTTCCCGACGTAATTTGTTAGCTCACGAGAGAGTTTTAGAACAGGTTATGCAAGAGGGGTGTCGGACTCTTTTACCTTTGCGCTTTGGACTGGTTGTGAAAGATTGGCAGGAAATTTCTAATCAATTAATTAATCCATCAGAAGGTCAATTATACCAGTTGTTTGAGAAACTAGCAGGACAAAGAGAAGTCAGTGTGAAGATACTTTGGGATACCAAATCAGAACTGCAAATGATGATGGATTCTAATCCTGACTTAAAGCGGCAACGGGATGCTATGGAAGGCAAGAATTTAAGTATGGACGAGGTGATTCAAATTGGACAACTGATTGAAAGTAACTTGATGCAACGTAAAGAGGGAGTAATTCAGGTTTTTCGAGAAGAACTGCAACCATTTGCTAAAGATGTAGTCGAAAATGAACCCATGATGGAGGAGATGATCTATAATGCGGCATTTTTAATTCCTTGGGATGCTGAATCCGCATTTAGCGATCGCGTGGAGTCTATTGACAAACAATTCGGCGATCGCCTGCGTATCAGGTACAATAATTTTACAGCTCCCTATACGTTTGCCCAATTGTCGCCATCATGAGCGGTGGGAAGAGTTGGGAAGAACCATTTTATTTTTGTTATCCAGGAAGTGCCTTATGTTGATGAAACTGTTGCTATCACCAGTAATGGGTCCGATTAATGGGGTAGTATGGATTGCCGAAAAAATCCAAGAACGCACGAATACTGAATTTGATGATCAAGAAAACCTGCACAAAAAATTATTAAACTTGCAGTTATCATTTGATTTAGGGGAAATTGGTGAGGAAGAATTTGAGGAACAAGAGGAAGAAATACTTTTACAAATCCAGGCCTTAGAAGAGGAAAGGGCCAGTTTAGAAGAGGAAGAGGATAAAACCCCAGTCTTATCACATTAACCACAATGAAACCCAAGCGGTTTGTACATAACCCGCCATGGCGGGTTGTGTAACGATTAACCCAGTGCAGTCCTTCTTCCCAATCTAGCTATGGAGCTAATAACTAATATTCAATTTCAAAAGTGCTGTAACTAGGAATATCGTTGTGGGTGTTTAGTTTAGCTAGTATGCGAGAACTCAATCGTGGTTGACGGGACACATAAATGCTCTGCTCTGTTGATTCTATTTGGCTATTAAGAAGATCCAATCGCTTTTGAAGGACAGTGGTTCGTTCTTTAAGACTGAGTAATTCTCTTTGGATACGTTGTCTTTCTGTCACCATTTTATAAAGATCTAATTGGCTAGAAGCATCAGTTTTAGTTCTGGGCATGGTGCTGATTTTGGCCCTAGACATGGCAGCGTTGGGAATGCTTTTCATAAAACTATCTAGAAGTATCTACCTATTATAACTAACTTCTTGTCATTGTAAACTATCAAACCACTATCAAAGGACTTGTTTCCACTTTTGATTAAGATTAAGTTTATACTTTAGTTATAGCTGAGTTAGAGATCTGGGAGCAATGGAAAATCCTGTGTAGATAAAAATATGGAATTAACAGACTTATACACTTATGCCTTTTTAGAAACGCCCCCTTCACCCCTGGTTTTACCACAGGGTGTGAGAGGTCCAGTAACCTTAGTAACAGCTAATCAAGTTTCAGCTCTTGTGGAACCTGGAATATCCCCAGCTTTCTGGGAGAGTGATGATGAGAAGATCGTTCAGATGGCTGTATGTCACGACAGAGTGATTTGTGAAATGTTTAGGCAGGTAACAATTTTGCCTTTAAGATTTGGTACATGTTTTGACTCTTTAGATAATCTACTCAAGCATCTAGCATGGCAAGAAAAAGAATATAAATCCCAGCTAGACAAAATCAGAGACAAAACCGAACTAACCTTAAAACTAATTCCGCACACATTTGTAGAACCAGTACTCAGCCAGAAAGGGGGGAGAAACTACTTTTTAGCCAAAAAGCAAGAGTATGAGAATCAAAAAAACTTTGTCAATACTCAAAACATAGAAAAACAGAACCTAATTGATTTAATTACCAAAGAATATAACCTACCAGCAGTGATTCAGGAACAGAAAGAAGGAATAAAAATATATGTTCTGATTAACATAAACGAAAAAATTCACCTAGAGGAAAAATTCTTAAATTGGCAGCAGTCCTGTCCCAGATGGGATTTAGTTTGGGGAGATTGCCTACCCCCGTATCATTTTATCGAGCATTAATATTCCAGTTTCTAACCCTATTTTTTTTAAACCAAATGTACCAGTACGATAAATTAAATTTAGTCATGTTGAGCGGTAAAGGAGGGGTAGGTAAAACCACCCTATCTTGCTGCTTAGCGCGTTATTGGGCGAGGAAATTTCCAGAAGAGAAAATTCTTCTATTATCAACAGACCCAGCCCATTCCCTAGGGGATGTACTGCTGACAAAAGTGACCAATGAACCTGAATCAGCAGTAGATTTACCGAATTTGAGCATTCAGGCCCTAGATGCTCAAAATCTTCTGTTAGAATTCAAAGCCAAATATAGCCAGTACCTGGAAATTCTAGTAGAAAGAGGAAGTTTAGCGGATGGAGAGGATCTAGCCCCTGTTTGGGATTTAGACTGGCCCGGATTAAATGAACTGATGGGACTACTAGAGATCCAAAGACTGCTGTCGGAGAAAAACGTAGATCGTATAGTAGTGGATATGGCCCCATCTGGACATACAGTGAGCCTGCTGAAATTAAAAGACTTCTTGGACGTAATTTTAAACTCCTTAGAATTATTTCAAAAAAAGTAATCAGGTAATCACCGAAAGTTTCACTGGAACCTATCAACCAGATGCAGTAGACGACTTTTTGATTGACTTCAAATTTCAACTATCAGAGAGTAGAAGACTACTGCAAGACAGTCAATTCACAGGGTTTTTAATAGTCGGGATTGCCGAACCAATGTGTTTAGCAGAAACCGAAAGATTCCTAGAACAGCTAAATACCTTAGAAGTTCCCTTTGGAGGAATTCTAATCAATCGAATTTTAACAGATCCCATTATAGATCAGGATCGATATGCGGAACAACAGAACTATGTGCAAAAGTTCCTAAATCTTTCCCCAGGACAACCCGTATTTATTATTCCCAACAACCCGCCGCCCCCTTTAGGTAGTCAAGCACTGGATAAATTGGCTGGAGAAATTCAACATATCAGTCATGTGGAAGGGGTAGCACCACCCATAATTCATTGGCCCCAGAGAATACCACCTAGTTTTACTGATTTTCTTGCCCAGGGTTGTAAACTAATTATTGTGGGTGGAAAAGGAGGAGTGGGGAAAACAACAGTATCAGCAGCAATGAGTTGGGCCTTTGCTAGTCATTATCCCCAAAAAAATATTAGCGTGATCTCCATAGATCCAGCACATTCTCTTGGGGATGCATTTGGTCAAAAATTAGGACATGATTCCCAAGCAATCACTCCCAACCTATGTGGACAAGAAATAGATGCTGACAAAATATTAGACCAGTTCCGTACTGATTATCTGTGGGAATTGGCAGATATGATTAGTGGGGAAGGAACAACCAAGGATACAGACGTAAACATTGCCTACCTACCGGAAGCATGGAGACAAATTATGTCTCAAGCATTACCGGGTATTGACGAAATGCTATCCTTAATCACAATCAATAACCTTTTAGAAACTAACCAGCAAGATTTGATTATTCTAGACACAGCGCCTACGGGACATCTGTTACAATTTTTATCCATGCCTTCCGCTTTAGGAGATTGGTTATCCTGGATCTTTAAGCTATGGATGAAATATCAGGATGTTTTAGGTCGGGTAGACTTCATTGGTAGATTGCGACAGCTGCGACAACAGGTAGTAAAAGCGCAAAAGAAATTGAAAGACCCCCGTCATACCCAATTTGTGGGCGTAATTCAGGCGGAATCGGCTATTACATCAGAACATGTTCGGTTAACCGCATCTTTGAAAAACATGGGCATTGAACAAAGGTATGTAGTACAAAATCGCTATACTCAAGCAGTGGAAGTTGATCACAATTTATTTCCCGAACAAACAATTATTCACCTACCCCTGCTACCTAGATCAGTAGAGCCCATGGAAAGAATCAAAGGTGCGGCTAATCTTTTGTTTGCATTTGAGAAATAAAACTAGTACATCACATTTACCCAGACCTATTAAGACTTATGAGTGACCTATTCAAAGGATTTGAGCAGTTTCTAGAGTTGGTTAAAACATTAGAAGAAAAAATCGAGAGTGGAGAGGTAAAAACAGATATACAGGTCAACTCTCGTCCCCTGAGTAGTATTCCCAGAACAGGTAATATTCCCCGTAGTGCAGCTAAAAACAGTAATATCAATGATATTGGTACTAGTCGCATTCGCACCCCCTCCTCCCCAGCTGCTCCCCAACCCTCTAATGGGTCATCAGATTCAGCCACTCCCCCTGAAAATTCTGGTATTTCCCTGAAAGACATAGGTGGTTTAAGTCAGGTAGTCAAAGAGCTCAAAGAATTAATTGCCATCCCCTTAAAACGGCCAGATCTGCTGGCTAAACTTGGTCTAGAACCAACCCATGGGGTCCTTTTAGTTGGTCCTCCCGGTACTGGTAAAACCCTCACAGCTCGTGCTTTAGCGGAAGAACTGGGGGTAAATTATATTGCCCTGGTGGGTCCAGAGGTGATTAGCAAATACTATGGTGAAGCGGAACAAAAACTGAGGGGTATTTTTGAAAAAGCTGCTAAAAATGCCCCCTGCATTATTTTTATTGATGAAATTGATAGTCTGGCCCCTGACCGCAGTGCAGTGGAGGGAGAAGTAGAAAAACGGTTAGTTGCCCAGTTATTAGGCTTAATGGATGGGTTTTCTCACACACCAGGCGTAATTGTACTGGCTGCTACTAACCGTCCAGATCATTTAGATCCAGCTCTGCGTCGTCCAGGAAGGTTTGATCGAGAAATTCAGTTTCGCATTCCCGACGCTAACGGACGTAAAGAAATTCTGCAAGTTCTTACCCGTGCCATGCCCTTAGATGAAACTGTGGACTTAGAATTTATTAGCGATCGCACTGTAGGATTTGTAGGAGCTGACTTAAAAGCTGTTTGCCAAAAAGCAGCCTACATGGCCCTGCGCCGTCAAGTTCCATCCATGGAAACAGAGATTCCTGAAACCATGACGGTGAACCAGTCAGATTTTCTGCAAGCGCTCAAAGAAATCAAACCAGCAGTGCTGCGGAGCATGGAGGTAGAAGTTCCCCATGTAGAATGGGAGGACATTGGGGGACTAGAAGCCATCAAACAAACCTTGAGAGAATCCGTAGAGGGGGCGTTACTATATCCGGAACTCTACCGTCAAACGAAAGCAGTAGCGCCCAGAGGGATTTTACTATGGGGTCCACCCGGAACTGGTAAAACCCTATTAGCCAAAGCAGTAGCTTCCCAGGCCAGGGCCAATTTCATTGGAGTTAACGGACCAGAACTACTCACCCGTTGGGTAGGAGCAAGCGAACAAGCAGTAAGAGAACTATTTGCTAAAGCTCGACAAGCGGATCCCTGCGTCATATTCATTGATGAAATTGATACCCTAGCCCCCGCTCGTGGTACTTATACTGGAGACTCAGGGGTTAGTAATCGGGTAGTAGGACAACTATTAACAGAATTGGACGGATTGGAAACTGGTACTAATATTCTAGTAATAGGAGCTACTAACCGTCCAGACGCGTTAGATCCAGCTCTATTAAGAGCTGGAAGATTAGATCTACAATTAAAAGTTGATCTACCTAACTTAGCCAGTCGCTTGGAAATTCTACGAGTTTATACTGAAGGTAGACCCCTATTGGATGTAGACTTAGAATATTGGGCCCAGACGACGGAAGGTTGGAATGGAGCGGATTTAGTTTTGTTATGTAACCAAGCATCCGTAGAGGCAATTAGGCGGTTTCGCGCTAAGGGGGAAACCGATCCTGCAGCCATCAGGATCACCATTGACGATTTTCAACACTCCTACCGCATACTAAGCCAACAACGTAACAGTTAGAACCAGATTATGCTGGGACCACAAACTTATGGGTTCCAGCTAATCCAAAAGCGGTGTGGATTATCTGTAATGCCTTAACCCCTTCTTCTTCTGATACAACACAGCTAATTTTGATTTCTGAAGTAGTAATCATTTGAATATTAATTTGATTTTGCGCCAAAGCTGTGAACATTTTAGCTGCTACCCCTGGTTGACCAACCATTCCCGAACCCACCACACTAACCTTGGCAATGGACTGATCCAGGATGACTTCTCCCCATCCTAACTGTGCAGCAACTTGACTGATTTTAGCTTGAGCATTTTCTCCATCCGTACGGTTGGTAGTAAAAGCTATATCCCGACAAAGTACGCCATCAATTACCCGACAGCGTTGAGACTGAATAATCATATCCACACTGATATTAGATTCAGCCAGTAAACCGAACAACTTTGCAGCTATACCCGGTTGATCTGGCACACGACGAATTGCCAGTCGGGACTGATTCATATCCAATGCAACACCACATACAGTGGAATATATAGAGTCCGAAGAAGAACCATTACGTGTAGACGCATTAACTTCAAACTCCTGACAGAGAGATAAAATAGCGCGATCGCAATCTACTGCATCAACCAAACAACTAACTTTAACTTCACTAGTAGAAATCATCTGAATATTTACACCAGCTTTAGCCAAAGCAGTAAACATTTTAGCAGCTACTCCGGGGCGGCCAATCATCCCTGCTCCAGAAATACTGATTTTTGCAGTATTCCTTTCTACAAACACCTCCGCTTCATCAGAGCCATCGTTATTTCTCAAAGCTGGAGCAATATCTGAAGCCACAGCCTCCGCTCGGTTTAAAATAGGTGTATTTACAGTAAAAGCAATATCATTAGAATTACCCTCATGAATTGATTGAATAATCAAATCCACATCCACCTGCTGATCGGCAATCTCATTAAATAATCGAGCTGCCACTCCTGGTCGATCTGGGACGCGTAATAAAGAGATTTTAGCCTGATCAATATCAAACTCTACCGCATCCACAGGGCGAGCCAACTCTAAATTGATCATGGCCCGTTCTTGAACCTTATTAGATGTTACCCAAGTTCCTGGTTGGTCAGTCCAACTGGATCTCACCACCAAAGGTACACCATAATTCTTGGCAATTTCCACCGCCCTAGGATGTAACACCTTAGCACCCAAACTAGCCAATTCCAGCATTTCATCACAAGTAATTTCCTTCATTAACTGAGCCTCCGGTACCAACCGGGGATCAGTAGTTAAAATACCAGGTACATCCGTGTAAATCTCACAGAAATCAGCCTTTAAAGCCGCAGCCAAAGCTACTGCTGAAGTATCAGACCCTCCACGTCCCAGGGTAGTAATTTCCATAGCTGAAGTGTTAGAAATTCCTTGAAAACCTGCAACTACGACCACCTGACCAGCATTTAAATGGCTAATTAACCGTTCAGTTTCAATGTGTAAAATCCGAGCGCGAGTATGTTCTGCTTCAGTAACAATACCTACCTGTGCCCCAGTCAGAGAAATAGCTGGCTGGCCAATTTCTTGTAGAGCCATACTCAGGAGAGCAATAGTTACCTGCTCTCCCGTGGAAAGCAACATATCCATTTCCCGACGAGTAGGACTGGGGGAAATTTCATGGGCCAGCTTTACTAACCCATCAGTGGTTTTTCCCATAGCAGAAACCACAACCACAACAGAATTTCCCACCTGTGCAGTGCCATAGATGCGCCTGGCTACCGCTTGAATACGTTCCACAGAACCAACGGAAGTACCACCGTATTTTTGAACTATGAGCGCCATTACCTTGGATATCCCTCTCTAATCCTTAATTAACTTGCTTTCGGCTAGTATAAATATTTTGTTGATTTTTATTTTCCACATTCCAAAATAGCATGAAATTCAATGTAAAGTCATAATCAGAAATTGCCTATATCCGTGAAGGATCTGGGCAATTTCTCCATCCAGTCTAAAATTCAAAATCTCAGTTGTTTAACCAACGCCTACCATTTCTGTTTCTAAACGACTTAATCTAGCTGTTAGTAATTCCTCTAGACTGATTAAAGCCTTAGTAAAACCATCAATTCCTTCCCTTAGTTTATCCGAAGCCATGCGATCGGCAGTATGCATGCGCTCAAAAGTGGACTGATCAACCGATATTTTATCAATAGACAAACCAGAAGTAGTTACGGGATCTAGTTTCCGAGGTAAATCAGCCACAGTATTTTGCAATTCCGATAACAAAGCGGGAGAAATAGTCAACAAATCACAACCTGCCAATTCAGTAATTTCCCCCATATTACGGAAACTAGCACCCATGACCTCAGTCTGATAACCGAACTTCTTATAATAATTATAGATTTTAGTTACCGATAACACACCAGGGTCTTCTGCGGGGGGATAGCTAGATCTGCCTGTGTCTTTTTTATACCAATCTAGAATTCGTCCCACAAAAGGAGAAATCAGGGTAATTCCAGCTTCAGCACAGGCTATGGCCTGATGAATTCCAAACAATAGAGTTAAATTGCAGTGAATACCCTCTTTTTCTAAAATTTCCGCCGCTTTAATGCCTTCCCAAGTAGCAGCAATCTTAATCAAAACCCGGTCTGCAGAAATTCCTGCTGCTTGATACTCAGAAATCAAATATCTAGCCTTAGTCACAGTTCCATCAGTATCGTATGACAAACGAGCATCCACCTCCGTAGAAACCCGACCAGGAATAATTTGCAGAATCTTCAAACCAAAGGAAACTGCCAAGCGGTCAAAAGCTAGAGAAACCACCTCTTGGTGACTAGCCCTATTTCCAGCATCTTTCTTAGCCTTAATAAGAGTTTGGTCAACAATATGTTGATATTCAGGTATTTGAGCTGCTGCAGTAATTAAAGAGGGATTTGTTGTTGCATCCTGGGGTTTAAATTTTTCAATAGCTTGAATATCACCAGTATCTGCTACAACCACTGTTACTTCACGCAACTGATCTAGTAAGTTTTTAGACATAGTATACTCCATGATTTTCTTAGGTTCAGGATTTACGGAAAATGGCACTTGGTGAATAATTAAGCCCAGACGAATGATAGAGGAATGATAAGAAATACAAACAGTAGAAGTTATCTATTTTTTTGTGCCATATACACAATTAGATCCACAACCCTGTTAGAGTAACCCCACTCATTGTCATACCAGGAAACAACCTTAAAGAAATGAGAATTCAACTCTATACCCGCACCAGCATCAAAAATACTAGAGTGGGCATCACCTTGAAAGTCCGTAGAAACCACCTCTTCATCGGTATAACCCAAAATGCCCGCCAGGGGACCTGAAGCAGCTTGCTTCATTGCTGCACAAATATCCTTGTAAGAAGTAGCCTGCACAGTTTTGAAAGTCAAATCGACTACGGACACATCCGGTGTGGGCACTCTGAAAGCCATTCCCGTCAACTTACCCTTTAATTCTGGTAAGACTAAGGCCACCGCTTTAGCAGCACCGGTAGAAGAGGGAATAATATTTTGGGCAGCTCCCCTACCACCACGCCAGTCTTTTTTACTAGGTCCGTCTACTGTAGGTTGAGTAGCAGTCATAGCATGAACTGTGGTCATCAGTCCCTCTCCTAAACCAAAGTTGTCATTAATTACTTTAGCAATTGGGGCCAAACAATTTGTAGTACAACTAGCATTAGAGACAATAAAATCCTCATTGGGATTGTAGGATTCATGGTTAACACCAACCACGATGGTTTTCACCCTTTGAGGATCTTTTGTCGGGGCGGAAATCACCACTCGTTTAGCACCCGCTTGTAAGTGACTTTCGGCTCCAGCAAAGTCCGTAAATAGTCCTGTAGATTCCACAACATAATCTACGCCTAATTTACCCCAAGGTAATTCAGCAGGATTTCTTACGGAAACACAAGGGATGAAATGACCATCAATGATCATGCCATCTTCCCTGGCTTCTATCTGGTTTTTTAATTTACCATGGGTAGAGTCGTACTTTAAAAGATAGGCCAGATTGTCCGGGGGAACCAAATCATTAATTCCCACAAACTCAACATTAGGATTATTAATACCAGCACGGAGTACCAGACGGCCAATACGTCCGAAACCATTAATGGCAATCTTCAACTTAGACAAGATTTAACCTCCTATTTGTAGATATTTATAGCCTTAGCCACGGAGAACTCAGGTTAGTTCTCTTCTAACTTAGCTGATTGTTACAGTGGGAAGACTGATATAGCTAATTTCGATTATATATTTTAATGTTTAATATGTATTTAATATCTACACTATACTTATAAAAACTTGTAAAAGTGTAGTTTTAACGTCTGTGGTAAGGGGGTAGCATGAATAAACTAACAAGTCTAGCCACATCAGTGTTGACATACCCCCCTACGGCTAAAGTCCAAGCAGTCGGAATAGACTAATGACGCTAAATATGGGAGCTAAGGGAGCAGTAACCGCACCTAAAGCATCTCCTGTTCTAGCTAGAACGGAACGGTTAACCACTATAACATCATTATTGCGCAGGATAGGGTTAGTCTCCTCATTGATCCCTTTAGAAAAGTCAACCTTTACTGCTCGTTTAGTAACTGTACCATTAGGATTAAGACGAACCAAGTCTACTGAACTGCTACTTGCTCTAGCATCATTGAATCCGCCAGCTGCTAATAAAGCTTGGTTTAAAGAACTGTTGGGCTGAAGGTCCGTAACCCCTGGTTTTTTTACCTCCCCGACTACTCCCACTTTGATTGTTGCGGGTGATAGGGTGGTGGTAGCCAGTTGGGTTACCTCTGCTGTGTTCACTTCTGTTGCAGTGGGAACAATAATAGTGTCGCCGTCTTCTACCACCACATCTTGATCTAAATCTCCGGTTTGCAGTAATTCCCACAAGTTGATGTTCAAGGTTTGTTCTTTATTAGTTCTGGTAGGAGGACGACGAACCTTGATGTTGCGCACATCAGCTTGAGATGTAATTCCCCCGGATAATTGAATAGCTCGCATCACCGTGGGCAACCCACCACTATCATTTCCACTATCATTTCCACCCCCTGCTGCAACCAAATAGGAACCAGGACGGAAAACTTGACCAATAATGGCTACTCTGCGTGGTGCGGTTCTACTAGCAGCTAGGGTGGTAGCGGCCAGTCGGGTTACCTCTGCTCTGTTGACTTGTGTTACAGTGGGAACTATAATAGTGTCACCCTCTTGCACTACCACATCTTGATTTGAATCTCCGTTTTGCAGTAGTTCCCACAAATTGATGTTTAGGGTTTGTTCCTTACCAGTTCTAGTGGGACGACGAATCTTGATGTTGCGCACATCGGCTTGGGATGTAATTCCTCCCGATAATTGAATAGCTCGCATCAGTGTGGGCAACCCAGCACTATCATTTCCACTTAGAAAATAGGAACCGGGACGGTCAACCTGACCAATAATGGCTACTTTGCGTGGTGCGGTTCTACTAGCAGCATAGCTGGCTGCAAATAAATTGCGGGATTCAGCTACATTAAAATCTGTGGCTGTGGGAACAAATATGGTGTCTCCATCTCTGAGAGTAATGTCTATGGGTATTCTTCCAGTTTGGGTAATTTCTTTCAGGTTGAGATTTACCACTTGTTCTCCAGAACGTCCGACTTTACGTCGTAGTTGTACTTTGGTGACATCCGCTGCCAGTGTTACTCCCTCTGCGGTGGTCAGGGCCGCTAATACTGTAGGATATTGCACACCAGGATTGTTACCTCCTGTTCCTTGTAAACTCAAGCTATAGGACCCAGGTCGTGTCACCTCTCCAGCAACAAAAATGTTGATGGGACGGGGAGCTAACAGATTTACTGAAATTAAAGGGCGTTTGAGAAATCGAGCATATCTTCTGGCTATTTCGTCCGCTGCTTGTTGAGTTGTTAGTCCAGAAACTGGAATGCTGCCAATTAATGGCATGTTGATTTCTCCCCCCGGGGGAATTTGATATTCCCCTGTGTATTCTGGTGCTTCAAAAACGTTCACACGAATCCGATCTCCACCACCTAATAGGTAATCCGTAAATAGACTAGAACTAGCAGAATTTACTTTGGACTGAAGTCTTGATTGAGCTAGACTGACTAATGGCCAGGCTGTATTAAGGGTAGTCAGTAAGACTAGGGCTGTGCTTGAGTGGATAATAGGTTTCCAGAAGTTTTTGTTAACCATTTTTACCTGAGAGTTTGTGCTTGGCATCTGTAAGAGTAAAGTTTAAACATTATAACGTCTGAAAAAATTTGGAAATATAGCTTTATACAGCTCACTCAAACAGAGGAACTTTGAGCAAGATGAAACAAACGCATTTTGGGGTTAGAAATTGGGGTTAAAGACTGGTTGCTATTGCTAATTTTTAGTCGGTTCCGATAACTGGGATAACTTTTGAATAAAAAAATCCTCCAATGACTGACGACATAAGCTTATTTTAATCACTTTCCCACCCATTAACCGCAAACTGGCAAGAAAATCATATAAGTCTTGTTTTAAGATGCCATGCCATATAGCCTCCCGTTCAAATTGTACCTCCCCCAATCTTTTTTGCAATATCTCCTTATCCCCTCCTTGACCCCGAATGTGATAGGCCTTCTCTTCACCTAATAATTCACTCAGGGATCCAGTGCAAATTATTTCTCCTTGATTTAATATGCCAATGCGATCGCAAATCTCTTCCATGTCTCCTAATACATGACTGTTCAAAAAGATGGTCTTTCCTGAAGATTTAAGTGAAAGGATAATTTCTCCTATTTTACCTTGTGCTAAGGGATCAAGTCCGGACATAGGCTCATCCAGAAACAGCACTTCTGGATCATTGACCAATGCCTGGGCTAAACCAATTCGTCGAACCATTCCCTTGGAATAGGAACCAATCCTTTGTTTGCGAGCTTGATTTTGGGATAACCCGATTAGTTCTAATAGATCAGCTATCAGTTGTTGCTGTACACGGGAGGAAATTCGTAAATCCCCCGCTGTGAATTTTAACAGTTCGTAGCCAGTCAGATAATGGTAATAATACGGGTTTTCTGGTAAATAACCAATAAATGGTTTAACCGAGCGATCGCCTAGTGGTTTCCCCAACAACAATCCTCTACCACTAGAAGGACGACTTATGCCCAGTAAGATTTTTAACAAAGTAGTTTTTCCTGCACCATTAGGTCCTAAAAGGCCAAAAGTTTCTCCTGGATAAACTTCTAGGGAGCAGTTTTGGAGAGATGTAATCTTGCGATGCAACCAAAATCCTGTACGGTAAACCTTGCCCACCTGAGAGGTGAGGATTGCTGGAGAATTGTTAAACATGAATGTATCTTATTATCAACTATAGTACGCCCTTAGAACTGGGAATAGTTTGAGCGCGACGGGGATCGATTTCCACGGCCATGCGCATTGCTCTGGCAAAGGCTTTAAAGGTAGCCTCAATAATATGATGAGAATTAATACCATCTAGTTGGCGAATATGTAGAGTCATTTGACTATGATTGACTAAAGCCACAAAAAACTCTCGCACTAGTTGAGTATCATAGGTTCCCACCCTTTGAGTACTAATATGTAATCCATAACTGAGATGGGGGCGACCGGAGAAATCCAAAGCCACTTGGATCAGTGCTTCATCCAAAGGAGCGATGAAATGACCGAAGCGGGCAATACCCTTTTTATTACCAATTGCCTGATGGAGAGCCTGACCTAAAGTAATACCCACATCCTCATTAGTATGGTGGTCATCAATTTGCCAGTCACCCGTAGCTTGAATATCTAAATCAAATAAACCATGGGAGGCAATTTGCTGGATCATGTGATCCAAAAAATAAATACCCGTATTAGACTTACAGATTCCAGTACCATCAAGGTTAATGGATACGGTTACATCGGTTTCTCCTGTAACACGTTTAACCGTAGCAGATCTTTCTTTACTCATTGTGAACCCATAGTTAGTTATTAGTTTATTAGCAAGCAATTAAAACATTAACCGACGTAGAACGTCGGTGATGGTTAATATCCCAAACTAGGTTACATGCCCATAATTTCATATCCGGCATCTACATATAGGATTTGTCCAGTAATTCCACTAGATAAATCACTACATAAAAAAGCAGCAGCACTACCTACCTCTAGTTGAGTAACAGTACGTTTGAGAGGAGATACTTGCTCAACGTGATGAATCATATCCAAAATACCACCTACAGCAGAAGAAGCCAGGGTGCGAATGGGACCTGCGGAGATACCATTGACACGAATATTTTGAGGTCCTAGTTCTGCTGCCAAGTAACGCACACTAGCTTCCAGTCCAGCTTTAGCTACTCCCATTACATTATAGTTAGGAATAGCACGCACTGCACCCAAATAGGAAAGAGTCAGAATACTACCGCCCTCTGTCATCAAAGGTTTGGCTGCCCCACTTAACTGAATAAGAGAGTAAGTGCTAACTTCTAACGCTTTATTAAATCCTAAGCGAGAAGTTTGACTAAAATCCCCACTTAAATCTTCCTTGTTAGCAAAAGCTAGACAATGAATAAGAATATCTAACTTACCCCATTTTTGTTGAATAGCGTCAAAAGTAGATTGGATTTGTTCTTCATTCTCCACATTACAGGGGAGAAATAAACTAGGTTGAAGGGGTTCAACTAAGTCCAAGACCTTTTTTTCGAACTTACCCTTATCATCAGGCAAATAGGTAATTCCCAGATTAGCTCCAGCTGCATGTAGTTGTTGGGCAATACCCCAAGCAATAGAGCGACTATTGGCAATCCCCGTAACCAGGGCATTTTTACCGGAGAGATTTAGCATAAAAATTGTTAACGCGATTGATCTTATTGAGAATATTGTCAAATTAAATGTTACCCTTTTATGGTAATTGTTTAAGAGGTTATTAAAAATCTGGCAAATCTTGAACCGAAAAAACCCGAAACTTGGTTTTTCGGTTGTATTCTTAGGTAATAAGTTTTTGTTTTTACGGCGTTGGGTAGGGGAAGGGAGATGATCGTGATGCAAGATAAAGCCCTGGCAAATGTTTTTCGTCAAATGGCAACGGGAGCTTTTCCCCCCGTTGTAGAGACGTTTGAACGCAACAAAACCATCTTTTTTCCCGGGGATCCGGCCGAGCGAGTTTATTTTCTTCTCCGAGGTGCTGTGAAACTTTCCAGGGTGTATGAAGCAGGCGAGGAAATAACAGTGGCCTTGCTACGGGAAAATAGCGTTTTCGGTGTTTTGTCATTGCTGACAGGTAATAAATCAGATAGGTTTTACCATGCTGTTGCTTTTACATCGGTAGAATTGCTCTCTTCCCCGATTGAGCAGGTGGAGCAGTCCCTCAAGGAAAATCCAGAATTGTCAATGCTTATGCTGCGAGGCCTCTCCTCGCGGATTCTGCAAACGGAGATGATGATTGAAACTCTTGCCCACCGAGACATGGGTTCCCGGTTAGTCAGTTTTCTGTTAATTCTCTGTCGCGATTTTGGTGTTCCCTGTGCTGATGGGGTTACTGTCGACCTCAAACTATCCCATCAGGCGATCGCTGAAGCAATAGGATCCACCCGGGTGACGGTAACTAGGTTGCTAGGAGACTTGCGGGAGAAAAAATTATTTCTATCTACAAGAAAAAAATCACTGTGCATAAACCAGTTGCATTAAGCAAGCAATTTACCTAAATTTTGCTTATAAGCTATAACTAAGCTATAGTCTGAGCTAGGTAAAAACTGAAATTTGCACCGGTGGATCCAGTGGTTAATAATTTTAAAAAAATATTCATTAAGTTATTTGTAAACAAATTATGACGGATGATATTCTGAGCATATCTAAAGATCCTATTAAAGTCCCGAAGATACGTTTCTTGACTATGGTCAGGTTAGGTTTGTTTCAGATGGGTCTGGGTATCATGTCTCTTTTGACATTAGGTGTATTAAATCGAGTCATGATTGATGAACTAACGATTTTGCCCTTTATTGCAGCGGGGGCGATCGCAATGCACCAATTCGTCAGTCCAGCTAGAATTTGGTTTGGTCAAAAATCGGATAGTCAGAGGATTTTTGGATATCATCGCTCTGGATATGTTTGGATTGGAGCAGCTCTATTTACTAGCATTTCCTTTGTAGCTTTACAAGTAGTGTGGCAATTGGGGACCAGTTTGCAAAATACTGGTTGGGGTCTACAAACCTATAGCTGGTCAGCACTATTAGCTTTAACATTTGGTATGTATGGGTTAGCATTGAGTGCCAGCTCTACCCCATTCACTGCTCTTTTAGTGGATATTACTGATGAAGATGACCGCCCCAAATTGATTGCCGTTGTCTGGTCCATGTTAATGATGGGAATTGTCATTGGGGCCAGTATCAGCTCTAGATTGTTAGAAAGACCGGAAATTTGCGGGACTGCTTTGTTAGCATACGATCCATCTCAGATGAATAAATTGGTGGATATTAGCAAGTTGCAAACAACTATTAACCCAGTATTTATCATTTTACCTGGGGCGGTCTTTGTCCTCACCCTACTGGCCACATTAGGTATAGAAAAAAAATATTCCCGCTATGGAATACGTGGCAATATGGTAGAAAGGGAAGACCAAATTACCTTGGGTAAAGCACTAAAAATTCTCACAGCCAATCGGCAAACAGGTATATTTTTTGGGTTTTTAATGGTGTTGACCCTAAGTATTTTTATGCAGGACTCAATTCTAGAACCCTATGGTGGAGAGGTTTTTGGAATGTGTATTTCCCAGACCACCAGATTAAATATTCCCTTTGGTATAGGGACTCTTCTGGGTATTGGTTCCACTGGATTTTTACTTATACCTCGATTAGGCAAAAAACAAACTACTAAAACTGGCTGTATTGGTGCTGCTATGAGTTTCTGCTTGATGATTATGGCGGGGGTTAGCCAAAACTCTGGTTTATTAATGGGTAGTCTGTTCTTTTTTGGTTTAGCCTCTGGTGTAATTACAACGGGTGCTACTAATTTGATGTTAGATTTAACAGCAACAGAGACAGCTGGAACCTTTGTTGGAGCTTGGGGATTATCTCAGGCTATGGCTAGAGGTATGGCAACGGTTTTAGGTGGTACAGTGTTAAATATAGGTAAGTTAGTATTTACATCTCCCACATTGGCCTACGGGATGGTGTTCGCACTTCAAGCTATGGGAATGCTGTTGGCAATTTGGTTGTTGCGTCGTGTGAATGTGGTAGAATTTCAACAAAACAGCAAACAAGTTTTGGCTTCCGTATTGGAAAGTGATCTAGACTAACCAATGAATGATTTTTGGAACACAATTTTAGATTTTTCCCAAGACATAACCAGTCAGGTGGGAAAACAATTAATGCGCGACTTTGGCAAGGTTCACGCCTCTCAAAAGGCTGATGGCAGTTTGGTCACCCAATCTGATCAGTGGGCCGACCAAGCAATTAGAGATGGGATCGCTGCTAATTTTACTGGTTATGGTATTTTAAGCGAAGAGGGTGATCACGTCTTCCCCGGTACAGATTGGTGTTGGGTAATTGACCCTTTAGATGGCACCACTAACTTTACCAGAGGTATTCCCATTTGGTCAATTTCCCTCGGTCTACTTTACCGAGGAAGTCCCATTTTTGGTTATGTTTTTGTCCCACCTTTAAATCAAAGATTTCATGGTTTTTGGCCTGGAGATTCCGGTTTACAAACACCAGTAGGGGCATTTTTAAATAATCATCCTATTCATACCAGTAAGGAAGAAGTCACTAGTAATCATTTTTTTAATCTTTGTTCTCGTAGTACGGGCATAATTCAACCGGGTTTTCCTTGTAAGTTAAGAATGTTGGGAGTTGCTAGTTATAATTTTTTAACCGTCTCCAGCGGAGCAGTTTTAGCAGGTATGGAAGCCACCCCTAAAGTATGGGATATTGCTGGCGCTTGGGTGATTTTACAGGCCGCTGGTGGTACTTGGATATCTGTGAAAGATGCGCCTTTTCCCCTATTGTCGGGTGTAGACTATGGCGATCGCTCTTTTCCTACATTAGTGATAAGCGATACAAAAGTTGAATCTACTTTTAGTCCCTTTGTAGCTCAGTTTAAAGCTAAAGTAAGCAATTGACATGCTCCCTAACTCTTGTGGTATAATCAGATCTAATAACCCTACTAACCTAAGTAAAACTCAGTGACATGCTAGGAGTAGAACAGGAATTGTTCAGAATTTCCCAGGGACATCTGAACTTAATTGAGAACTGTCCCAGGAAATTTCAGCATACATATTTAGATATGCTAACAACACCCCCAGACCCTAAACAGGAAGAGCATAAAATCTTAGGTAGTCGTTTTCACTTGTTAATGCAACAGCAGGCAATGGGACTACCGATTGATAGTTTTATAGAGGAGGATGAGCGACTTAAAAGTTTAATATTGGATTTAACTGGAGTGATACCGGGAAATGAGGGGGAGACATTTCGAGAAAGTGAACATTCGAGAAATCTACAAATTGGAGATTATTTAATAACCGTCATTTATGACCTGTTGATAGCCAACAATGAAAAGGCGCAAATATTTGACTGGAAAACCTATCGTCAACCACCAGACTCCAAATATATCAAGTCTTTAGCCAATCATTGGCAAACTAAACTATACATGTATGTTCTGGCGGAAACTAGCACATACCTACCCAAAAATATATCTATGACCTATTGGTTTATTCCAGGAGAAGGGAAGTCAACAAAAATTGAGTTTAGATATAGTAATGTGCAGCATAAAAAAAATGAGAATGAATTAAAACATATCCTGGAAAAGGTATCAATTTGGCTAGAGGAGTATGAAAAAAATCAACCATTACCTCAAGAGCCAAAACATAGAAAACTTTGTGAATATTGTCCATATAGCTATCGTTGTTATGGTGAGGCAAACTATGGGGGCGAAAAGAAATTCCCGGGGGCAAATATTCAACCTATTCCAGAAATAGAATGTTAAACTAAGAATATATATAAAATATATAAATTAAAACTATTCTCTAAACTAGAACCTTAAAACAATGAAGTGGATTTTATTGGAAAGCATAGAAATTCCCCAAGATTTTTTGCAAGCAGTGCAAAAAGAATATCACGTCCGTCATGGATCGAAATCAAAAGCCAACTTTGTGGCGCAAATCCTATGGCAAAGAGGAATTAGAACTGAATTAGAACTGGTCAATTTTCTCGATTTTAAAAACTATCGACCCGCAAGTCCCTTTGAATTTGGAGAAGAGATGAATTTAGCAGTCAATCGATTAAAAGCAGCAGCAATCTTAAAGGAGAAAGTAGGGATTTGGGGAGATTTTGACGCGGATGGTATTACATCCACCGCCCTACTATGGGATGGATTAGGAGAGTTTTTCCCTCAGTATGAACAATTAACCTATTACATTCCCAACCGACTAACAGAATCCCATGGTTTAAATTTTGCCGGAATTGAACGTCTAGCCCAACAAGGTTGTAGATTAATAGTTACCTGCGACACTGGAAGTACAAACATTGATGAGATTATTTATGCCCAGAAATTAGGTATAGACCTAATTGTCACCGATCATCACACCCTACCAACCGAACGTCCTCCCGTCACTGCTATTATCAATCCTCGTTACCTACCCGAAACACATTCATTATTTCATCTTTCTGGAGTTGCAGTAGCTTATAAATTAGTCGAAGCATTATATGAAACTTTGCCAGACATACCACAAAACCCCCTGGAAGATTTATTAGATTTGGTTGCCATAGGATTAATTGCTGACCTGGTACAATTAAAGGGTGATTGTCGCTATTTGGCTCAAATTGGAATTGATAAATTACACCAAGAATCTAAAAAAGATATCTCACATAGCAGAAGACCGGGAATCAAAAAACTACTGGAATTGTGTAGAAAAAATGGCGATCGCGCCATGGATATTTCTTTTGGATTAGGTCCACGTATTAATGCTGTTAGCAGAATTCACGGTGATGGGAGTTTCTGTGTGGAGCTATTAACTAGTAGAGATATTAAACGGTGTTGTCAACTAGCACAAGAGACAGAATTAGCCAATTCTCGACGTAAATCATTGCAAAAAGATGTTCAAGAGCAGGCAATAAAAAAACTGGGGAAATTAGATTTATCTACCACGAATGTGATTGTTTTAGTAGATAGTCAATGGCCCGGTGGGGTGTTGGGTTTAGTTGCGGGTCAAATCGCTCAAGAAACGGGAAAACCAACTATCTTATTAAGTACAGATCCATTAGGCACAGAAAAGGCAGAATCGCTAGATAGTAAAACAAACTTAGCTCGCGGATCAGCTCGTTCAATTAACTCTATTGATTTATACCAACTAGTTCAAAAGCAGGCACATTTGTTGCATCGTTTTGGAGGACATCCCTTTGCTGCTGGACTAAGTTTATCTGTGGAAAATATTGAATTATTTACCGATGCGATTAACCAACAATTCCGATTATCTGTAGGGGGAATAAACCTCATATCTAAAATGCAGGCAGACCTGGTAGTAACTGTGGCAGATTTAGGCAGAGAATTATTTTTAGAGCTGAAACTTTTGGAACCCTGTGGTATGGGAAATCCAGTGCCAAAATTACTAATTAAGAACTGTTGGTTTGAAAATATTTCCTACCATAATCTACAAGATTCTCGGGGCAATAAAATTCAATATAATAAAACCCAATTTGTGCTTAGGGATGATTCCAGTCAAAAAGGTTTTCCTGGAATTTGGTGGGGACATAATAAAAATGACTTACCCCGGGGAAAATGTGATTGTATAATGGAAATAGATTTCAATATGCTCAGGGAAGAGCATGAAGTCAGATTAATCGATGTCCGGTCTAGCAGTGACCTAGGAATTCACCTGGAAGTTCAATCTCCCAGATCGTCAATGATTATAGATTGGAGAAATCAACCAAGTGAAAATTGCCACGATTCAATATTGACCATTAAACACTGTCCCACCAGCTGGAATGAGGTAAAAGGTTGGTTGAAAACTGCAATTTCTCATCAAAAACATCTAGCTTTGGCTTGGTCACAGCCCAATTATCACACACCTGAAGAAATTTGGTTGAATTTGGTGGGTATTGCCAAATTTTTGAGTCGCACCAATCAAAAAACAACCCGGTTAAAAGTTTTGCAGAAATTGGGTATCAATGACCAAAGTTTAGATTGGGGATTGGAATCTTTAAAATCTCTAGGGTTTAGGGTTGATGGTGAGGGAGAGTTTTTAAAAATCAATTGTCAGAATCCAGTTACTAGTTCAATGGATTATGAGGATTATGAATTTGTCCCTCCAGGTTGGGATTATGGAAATATCAAGACTAAAATCGACTGTTTTTGCGCAGCAATTAAAGAAGAACAATTTCAAAAAGACTACTTTACCACAGTTCCCCTATCTATAATACAGTCTATCCTTTTAGTATAAATGTTTTAAAGAGATTTCTTAAAAACCCCCCACCAATTCAAGAAAATGCTATAATGTATAATGGGAAGGGAATTTTGGCCTTCAAAGCAAATAGTGATCAGGGTAATACCAATATGGTTGTTGATTGTGCGGTAAGGCAAGCGAATTCTTAACTCTCCCTCTCCACATGTTATTAGAGAAGACCTACATGAATCAATCTGCAAAACCCTACTCACCACTGCGTGTAGCTCTAGTTGGTACAATGGTTGCCACCAGTGCTACCCTTTCCTTATTTGGTCAAGCATGGACTAAACAAGTTAAGGCTGCTTTACAAGATAGCCCAAAAGCGCTGGTAGACCAAGTGTGGCAACTTGTAAATCGGGACTATGTTGATAGTAAATTCAATCAACAAAATTGGCAAGCTATTAGACAGGGTCTATTAAGCAAAAACTACACATCTAAACAAGAAGCTTACGTGGCCATCCGATCAGCTCTTCAAAGACTGGGAGATCCGTACACTAGATTTATGGATCCCAAACAATTTGAAGCCCTGACTAATCAAACATCTGGTGAGGTAACAGGTATAGGGATTCGCATGGAAATCAATGAACAAACCAAGCGATTAACTGTGGTAGAACCCATACAGGATTCACCAGCACATAAAGCGGGTATTAGAGCAGGAGATGAAATTATTGCCATAAATGGTAAATCCACCAGTAAGATGGGGATAGAACAAGCATCTAGTTTGATTCGTGGTCAAGCAGGAACTGCTATCACCCTCCAAATATCCAGACCGGGAAAGAATTTGTTTGATGTCAAGTTAACAAGAGCAACCATTGAGGTACCAACGGTAAGATATGCATTAAAACGGGATAATAATCGTCGTATTGGTTATATCCGACTACAAGAATTTAGTAGTCATGCAGCGGAGCAGATGGATCGGGCAATTCGAGACTTGAATAATCAAAAGGCAGACTTTTATGTATTAGACCTGCGTGGCAATCCCGGTGGTTTACTACAAGCTAGTATTGAAATAGCGCGGATGTGGTTAGATCAAGGCGGTATTGTCAAGACTGTAGATCGAGTGGGAGGTAGTGAGGAAACCAAAGCCAATGGCACCGCGTTAACTAATAGACCGATGGCCATATTGGTAGATGGTAACTCCGCTAGCGCCAGTGAAATTCTCACCGGTGCTCTTAAGGATAATAAACGAGCAGTAGTGATAGGTAGTCAAACCTACGGTAAGGCCCTGGTACAATCGGTTCATGAGTTAATTGATGGCTCTGGTTTAGCGGTCACCATTGCCCATTACTATACTCCTAAAGGCACCGATATCAACAAAAAGGGTATTACACCTGATATTCAGCTAGATTTAACTCAAGCTCAGGAACGAGAGTTAGCAACTAATCCCAATTTGCTTGGAACCTTGAGCGACCCACATTACGCTCGTGCAGTTTCCGCTATCTTGGACAGCAAATTTGCCCAACCACTTCAACCATCTGAAACTTTCTAGATTTGAACCTAAGGATGACCAATGATATGCTAAGTTATTAGTAATTAGGTCAACGGTAAAATAAAGGAAATTTTCAATGTCAGCACAACTGTTACTGGTGGATGATGAACCGGGGTTACGCGAAGCTGTAAAGGAATACTTGCAAGAAAGCGGTTTCGGTGTTCGAGTTGCCAGTAACGCCCGCGAAGGGTGGGAATTAATACAACAAAATACTCCAGACTTGGTAATTTCCGATGTTATGATGCCACAAGTTGATGGCTATCAGTTCCTCAAACAACTGCGGGATGACCCCCGATTTGCTTCCCTGCCAGTTATATTTTTAACTGCTAAAGGTATGACAAGCGATCGCATTCAAGGATATCAAGCGGGGGTAGATGCCTATTTACCAAAGCCTTTTGACCCAGATGAGCTGATTGCCATTATCAACAATCTACTGGAAAAGCGTGTTACCCAGACTACAGTTGTGGGTGAAGACAGTGAAAACATAGAAATTGCCAAGTTGGCCCATGAGATTGCCAAAATTAAGGATTTATTAAGTCCTAAGATCGGTATATCTCAGACTCCACCACCGTTTGCAATTGATTTAACCCCAAGGGAGCAAAGTGTCTTAAATCTGGTTGCTCAAGGATTAATGAACAAAGAAATTGCTCGCAAGTTAGAAACAAGCGTTCGCAATGTGGAAAAGTACGTTAGTCGTCTATTTAGCAAAACTGGTACCAATAGTCGTACAGAGCTGGTGAGATTCGCTTTAGAACATGGACTGGCCCAATAGGAACTGTAACTAAATTTCTTATCCCCGCTTGAGATCCAACTCTGTAAGTGGGAGATTCTTGCATTTTCCATTTATGCTTGACAAGTCGAAAGGTTTTACAAAAATTATTAATTATTTTCTATAAACCACTTGCATATCTGTTCAAATAGTTTTATACTTAAAAAAGTAAGGTGATCTGGATTTCTTAGCGGAAAGATCACCTTACACCCCAACATAGAGGTAAATAAATTATGACACAGACTAGAAACTTTATCAGCAATGTTGATGACACGGGAGTGGTTGACTCCAGAGTGGTTTCACAAGGTAGTCACCGGGAACCGCTAAAACACCTGTTGATTGGATCAAAAAAGACGGTGATTAGTACAATTCACTATCTACACGTGCTTGGTTATGCCAATGCAACCGATTGGAGCGATCTGACACCAACTAGTAATTTAGGGGAGGTTATGAGTATATTGGTAAGATATATTGTAATTAATTAGTTTCCTCCCTAACTCCTGGGAAGACCCAGGAGTTGGATGTATAATTGGAGATTAGAATTAATCAAAACTTTTGAATCTACTGGGAAAAATATGTGGCTTAAAGCGATCGATCACATTCAAATTACTTCTACTCCTGAATTAGAAGCAGATATGCGCTTTTTCTATGGTCAGGTGTTAGGGTTACCCGAAATCCCAAAACCTGCATCATTACAGGGTGTGAGTGGATGGTATCAATTGGGAAATACCCAAGTTCATATCGGGACAGAACCAGAAATCCCTAATATCCCCAGTCGACGACATATTGCTTTTGAAGTAGAGAATTTAGGGACTTTTCGGGAGCATTTAGAAACCCTCAATGTTGATATTATTCCTGACCGTCAACCCTTAACAAATTGCGATCGCTTTTTTTTGCGCGACCCTGCTGGCAATCGAGTAGAGATTCTTGCATACCATTAATTAGTCTAAGCTATGATACTTAGAGCTTAATAGAATTAATACTATTTAATCCCCTAACAAAACTCTAATGGCTTTTAAAGCTTGGCTGCGTTTCCCATTGCTAATCTTGGCAAACCAGTAATGAGATTCTTCACAACTCATAGCTTGTATTCCACAGACTTCATAATACAAGTGTTTTGTATACATCATGTTTAGTCTAAAA
>ACYB01000025.1 GCA_000175855.1 Raphidiopsis brookii D9 | reverse complement strand
AAATACATATAAGAGGCTGGAATGGGATTTTTTTTTCTGACCTTCGGAAAGTGGGTCTAGACAGTAAACAGGGTAAGGGTTTAAAATGGTATTGTCCGCTTTCTTCTAGGAAGTGGAATTAATGGAAACTTGAGGTATATACAGTAGGACCAAAGATTGGTATATCTGTAGTCCGCTTTCTTCTAGGAAGTGGAATTAATGGAAACCACTAACACTGAAATCCCAATCTGCCATTAAGACAGGGCTGTCCGCTTTCTTCTAGGAAGTGGAATTAATGGAAACTTCTCGATTAACCTATCAGCATCTGCTTCAGTTAGGTTAACTGGTCCGCTTTCTTCTAGGAAGTGGAATTAATGGAAACTGATCAAACGCATAATCCAGAAATTCTATTTCAAAAGTCCGCTTTCTTCTAGGAAGTGGAATTAATGGAAACGTTGTGGTTGTTATGGTTATTTATTCATCGACACTATGTCCGCTTTCTTCTAGGAAGTGGAATTAATGGAAACATTAAACTGTATTTCTACTTGAGTTAGGTTTTTCAGTCCGCTTTCTTCTAGGAAGTGGAATTAATGGAAACCTAGTAAATCGTCGTCAATGAAATTTGAAGATGAATACTTTTCATCTTGTCCGCTTTCTTCTAGGAAGTGGAATTAATGGAAACCCAAATAATAGTTGCGCGGGGCTACTTTTAAATGTAAGGGTCCGCTTTCTTCTAGGAAGTGGAATTAATGGAAACTCGGCAAAACTTATTCTCAGTTCTAAATCTCTGTATTGTTGTCCGCTTTCTTCTAGGAAGTGGAATTAATGGAAACCATCCAAGGGGATGAAACAGACAAGATCCACTCTGGGGCGTCCGCTTTCTTCTAGGAAGTGGAATTAATGGAAACTTGGTAGCGAACGATGTAAGTTTTCATAGTTTATTTGTCCACTTTCATTTAGGAAGTGGAATTAATCAAAATCCTTGATCAAGGTTTTTAAAAACCTGGAAAAATTAAGGATTATAAACATGCGATCGCGCTGGGAGTACTTCGCAAATGCGCTGGATTAACTGCCATGCGATCGCAACCGATGTTCCAAAACCACAAGTACAAAACTGACTTTTGTTTTGGAGGTTTTAAATAAATACTCCCATAATAAGGTTTAAGCTCTTTGGATCCCCCCAACCCCCTTAAAAAAGGGGGCTAATTGTTTTGTGTTTAGTTTATGAGAAGTTAGGGCTGCTTATATTATAATGGATGGGGTAAGTGGTGGGGAATTTATGAAGGGGGTAAAGGGCGATCGCGCAAGTGCGAGTGCTTTGCAAACGCGTGTAGCGAGTACTTCGCAAACGCGCTGGATTAACTGCCATGCAATCGGAATCCAACCCAAACTTAGGCGTTGCACCTGCACGGGTATAATAAGGAGAAGAATTGCCAAGATATGCCTAGATATTTTTATTTAGCTACGATCCCTATCCAAGTTCATTCCGTAGCACCGTTATGGTATCAGGAATCCCACAACGCATTAAGGTATCGAGGAGATCGCTCAGTGAGCAAGGCGGGTTTCTCAGACTTCGATGTTGTGCCTTCAGAGCAGCGATCACCCGATCAGAATAATCGGCAAAGCATTGACTGATGAACAGGTCTGGATGTAGTGCTACCAGACCGTATGGTTCGAGTACCCTTGATGGGAAATCCTTTAGGTTAAAAGTGACAATCGCGTCACAACCTCCTTTAATAGCGGCAGCCACGACATGACGATCTTCAGGATCGGGGAGTTCTAATTCTGGAATGTATTTCTCCAAACCAGTGATGAGGGCCGCCGGTTGGTAGGTGAGCATCAAGTCACGAGTGCGCTCTAGCTGATTCCGGGACAAGTCAGGGCGATCGGCTAGCACGTTCCTCATCCATTCTTCATGAATAATGGCTGACCAGCGAGGCATGAACACTCCCTCTGTGCTCAGCCGCATCAAAAAATCACGTAGTGGAGCCGGATATAGGACGCAGGCATCCAACAGAGCTATGACGCGAACCATATCGTCTAATAACCCAAATCGAGGTCTTGGGCCTCCTTAGCTAACTCATCAAGGATACCCTCCTGCCTCTGCCTTCCTGTCTGCTTGTACTGCATGACATCCTGTGCCCTGACTCGGCGATAGACACCAACCTTGCGCGAGGGGATAATGCCTTCATCCAGAAGCTTAACCAAGTAAGGCCGGGAAACATTAAGAAACTCCGCTGCTTCCTGAGTCGTGAGTTCAGCTTCGTGAGGCAACAGGGTTACGGACTCACCACGACTTACTGCGTTTAAGGCATCTACAATAAAGCGAAATACACCGCTGGGGATAGTAATCTGGACGTTCTTCAAAGGCGGATCGATAACCGCGAAAGTGATCGTCTCGGGCGGATTTTTCACTACATCAGCAAAAGATTGTAACACTCGTGAGGCGAAATCAACTGCCTCCGGTGTTGGGGTGTATGGCCCTGTGGGGCGGAGTGTTGTCATAGCCTAGCATTCTTTATTGAGACATTTACCTCTTCATCATTGTACCAACAACTCGCAATAGGCGCAACACTCGAAATAGACGAAAAATGAGCGAGGATATATTGCTGCGGAAGAGTCTCCGCTTCCCCCTCAAGTAGATCCAGAACTTGCTGTTGCCAAAAAATTTTAAAATCCAAACTGTGATTATTACAACCACTATGATCCAGAATCCTATCCTAAGTGGTAAATGAGCGATCGCGCAAGTGCGAGTACTTCGTAAATGCACTGGAGTAACTGCCATGCGATCGCAACCGATGTTCCAAAACCACAAGTACAAAACTGACTTTTTTTCTGGAGGTTTTAAATAAATACTCCCATAATAAGGTTTAAGCTCTTTGGATCCCCTCAACCCCTTTTTAAAAGGGGAGATAAATGCTTTGTGTTTAGTTTATGAGAAGTTAGGGCTGCTTGATCCCCCCAAACCCCTCAAAAAGGGGGCTAATTGTTTTGTGTTTAGTTTATGAGGAGTTAAAGCTGCTTATATTACAATGGATGAGGTAAGTGCTAGGGAAATTATGAAGAGGGTAAAGGGCGATCGCGCTGGGAGTACTTCGTAAACGAACTCAGCATCCCCTTACCTCTCCGTTCTCAAGGGAAATTTATCAAGGTCATTAGGTGCGATCGCCCTGGGAGTACTTCGTAAATGCTCTGGATATTACCATGACCTCCCCTTTCTCAAGGGAAATTTGTGAAAATGGTAAGTGAGCGATCACGCTGGGAGTAATTCCTAAATGTGCTGGATATTCCCTTACCTCGCCTTTCTCAAGGGAAATTTATCAAGGTAATTGGGTGCGATCTCGCGTAGCGAGTGCTTTGCAAACGCGCGTAGGGAGTGCTTTGCGATCGCACTTGGGTTTTTATCTTCTCAAGGGAATGGGGGCGATCGCAATTTTGGAGAATGAAAATGTCTGGAGGTGCGATCGCCTGTAGCAAGTACTTCGTAAACGAACTCAGCATCCCCTAGCCCCTCCGTTCTCAAGGGAAATTTATCAAGGTAATTGGGTGCGATCGCACGTAGGGAGTGCTTTACAAACGCACGTAGGGAGTGATTCGTAAACGCGCTGGGAGTGATTCACAAACAGACCAAAAATCGTGACTGTGTTTTTTATTACCTTTATAATTTATTATTGGAAAATGGAGAGAGTGTAGTTATAACAAGATATTTGGGATAAAATATTGAAAATTGTTATAATTAATGTAATAATAGGAAGAGAAATAAATATGACAATAAAAA
>ACYB01000026.1 GCA_000175855.1 Raphidiopsis brookii D9 | reverse complement strand
AGGGAAATTTGCTGTTGACGGGGAATGAGCGTGCTGAACAGGAGTGTCAGAGAAGAGAACTGGCAGAAACACTCGCTATTCAAGAGCGTTTTGAAAAAGAACAGGAGCGTGAGAAGAGGGAAAAATTAGCTGCTTACTTGCGCTCTCTTGGCATTAACCCGGATGAGATTTAAATCATTAGTCTTTACCCCTAGGGTTTTTAACAGGTGATCTCGCAAGTGCGAGTCCAGTGCGATCGCCCTTTAAGCTGTCATACAGCATACTCACTGTTGCGGTAACTTTCTTGATAATGGCTAATTGCTTCTTCTACCACTTCCGATCTCACACTAAACAGTCTCCACAATTCATTGTTGGCACTTTTGGGTATTTTGGACAACACTATCAATCTAACTTTCATACCAACACTTTCTATATGATAAACCGCTTGACTGACACTTTTCCATTTTAATCTACCCATTAATTGGGTCGGTTCGTGGGTTGTTAATCCATAAAGTTTGTAATCCTGTAACTATCAACATCAAATAGTGCTAGATCTCCACACAATCAAACTTTCTATCAAAGGTTGAACAATGTGCTTACCTCTTAAATTATCTAACCATCGTGTAGGAATTGCTCCCACCCCTCCTTTTATACCAGCTATCCCACCCGCTACACAAGCAATTGTATCCGTGTCCCCTCCTAAAGATACGGCAGCCTTCACTACTAATTCGTATGTACTGTTATAATCCATCGACCACTTAGCTGCTCGCAAAGTCTCAACAACATAACCGCTTCCACTAGGCTCAATGTTATCGTTTGGTCTAATTGATTCCATCAATTCACCATAACCTGGTGAGTCTTCACCATAAATAGATCTAAGACTAACAATTGCTTTTCCCCATGGATCTGGATGATTGTTAAACATGTACCTAGCCCATAAACAATAGAATGCACAACACACCTGAGATCTCAAATGACCATGAGTCACAATTGACTGTTGATGAGCATCGTGAACTAACTCCGCATCTTCACCCTTATGCCAAAGAACAAGGGGTAAAACACGCATCAAGGAACCATTTCCATTTGCCCGTTCATCTCTTCTTGCTGCTAATTCAGTTTTAACACCTAATTTTAATTGAAGAATTGCTTGCTTAGTTTGAATTCCTACATCAAATAACAAATTATCCACTGCCATATATCCTTCTTGATACCATCTAACCATTCCTCTTGCTAGATGATCAATATCCAATTTTCCACAGGTGAGTAGAGAATCAAGCAACACCAGAGCTTGGGCGCCATCATCTGACCACGTACCAGGAGCAATACCTGAGTGAGAAGGTTTAAATCCTCGTGGAGTATGGAATTCAATTTCAGTTAGGGGTGGGATTTGCCATTGCTCATAAAATTCGTAGGGCACACCCAGAGCATCTCCTACCAATAATCCATATATTCCACCTTCTATTCGCTCCCTAATATTCAGCATGTTCTTATCCTTACTTTCTAGACCTTCTAGATTTTATGCTCGATTATACCATCCCTGTTACTCTGGTTAATTATTCGTTCCCAGTTCCTTTGTCAAAAGAGTTTCGGGAGTGCGATCGCCCTTCCCCCCTCCTACTATGGGAGTAATAATTCCAGATTCTTAATCAATCCATTTATCAATTCCAAAAACTCAGAATTTCCCTCCAACTCAAACAATCGGGCACTCTTTTAAGTCTCATTTTTCTACTCCAAATACCAGTAATATTAGGCATCTCCAGCAAACCTTTTTGGCATTATTGGTACAGGGATTTTAATTAGGTTTAATTTACTTTTTACTTATTAAGTTAGTTCCGCCATAAATTGGGTATAAATGTTAGGTTTTGTTTTTCCTGTTTTTGCCTTCATGAATAATGCAGGTTAACCCCCGTTAAAACTATAGTTTTTTCTTTCCTCCCTAGCATTTACCCCATCCATTATAGTATAAGTACCTCCAAATTCTCATAAACTAAACATAAAGTATCTAGCCTCCTTTTTAAGGAGAGTTGGGGGGATCAAAAGAGCTTAAACCTTCTTATGGGAGTATTTATTTAAGACCTCCAGAACGAAGTGGATTTACCAAGCACTCACAGCGCGATCGTCAAGGACTCCACATGATAATATCAATTAATAAACCATCATCCCATATAAACAACCATGGAGCAGGAAACAGCAGCATCCTTAAAAATAGCCCTTCGTAAACTCATCCATAGTTCTGAAGTTAAGCCAGAAGCCATCCAACAAATAGCAGAAGAATTATCAAATGAAGAAATCAGTGTTCAAGACTGGGAGAATCTATTCAAACAAGATGGAGCTGATATAGCACTCGAACAAAAAATACATACACCTCAATTAACCAAATTATTAACTATAAGAGCCATAGTTATTCCACAAACAGTACCTGAATTCTTACAGTGGTTAAACATTCAAAAAATTAGTGACCTTGATGAAAGCCAAAAAACTTCCTGGGCTTTTCAAAAAAAGATAAAACAATTCTTACCCCCAGAAAAAATAAGCATAGGAATCCAATATATTTTATTACAACTACTAGAAAATAAAATAAAAATGGGTAGTGTTGTATGGCTATTATCTGATGATAACAGCATTTGGGCAGGGGGAAAGAAACAATTTATAAATAACATTAAATATGACTTAAAATTAATTTATAGTAGCTTCTTAAGTGGAAGAATCGAACATTTAACAGAACATATATTTCGTATTCAGATTGGAATATGGTCAGAAGCTATTAACTACTGGCAAGATCTAAAAGTTAACCATAAGAAAAACAAGAAATATCAAAAATATAAGATATTAGGTAAATTATTTACTGAAATAAAAGAATATGACCTAGCTGCATACTTTTACCAAATTAGTCAATCTAAAATTAGTAGTAAAATACTCAAATTACTAGTTAATTCCAATAATATAACGCCAGAAACTATCTTTGGATTACCTATTAAAGAATCAAGACCCTGGATTAATTACATCAGCAAATTTCTCAATGCTGAATCATGCGTTTATATACCTGAAATGTTTTCAGACTTAGATAGCTTATTGCAATCTCAAAACTTTGAGGAAGCAGATATAGAGACCGAAAATATTATGTTAAAGGTAGCGAACCCTTGCGGGAACTTAAGTATAGAAGATGCAAAAAATTTTCCTAACTTAAGTATAGAAGACGCAAAAAATTTTCCTTATCAAGACCTGTGTACTATTGACAAGTTGTGGTTAAAATATAGTCAAGGTAAATTTGGTATATCTGTTCAGCAACAGATATACCAAAGCCTGGGCGGTACAGAAGATGTATATATTTCTTTCGTAGATCGAGTTGGATGGATGCGAGATGGAGAATGGCTCTGGTACAACAATTTAAACTTTTCAGAAACAGCACCGTGGGGTCACCTACCTACGTCATTTGGGTTCCACTGCGGGAGGTATTTGTATCACTTCCCTCGTGTAGATGATAACTGGGAAGTGGATGTGATTGCAGACCATAATTCAGGGAAGGCTATTAATATAACCAAAATACCCATATTCGAGAATATAAATAAAATAATAAATATAATAAACAAACGAAGAAGCGGTTTTTTAAAAACAGCAGGAATTGCCACCGGTGGACTAATGTTAGTATTCATGACACAGCATATATTTAGAAATCAAGAAACAACACCAATACAATACAGAAAATTAGAAACCCTATTAAAAGCACAAGACTTTAGAGCAGCAGACGAAGAAACTGATAAAGTCATAGTAGCAGTAGCCAACCGAGAAAGGGAGGGTTGGTTAAGAATAGAAG
>ACYB01000027.1 GCA_000175855.1 Raphidiopsis brookii D9 | reverse complement strand
AATGCACCTCTCCTTTCTCCCATACGATAGGGATAACAAAAAGCACCAGGTGTTAATATTGTTGCTAAGCAATACTGTTCGGTTAAGGAAAAAAAGGGGTAAGATCAAGAGAAAAGAGTTCGCGCTTTAATTGCGAGAACAAAGAAAAATGAGAGACTTACTTTTTCTCCTTGAGACTCTGGAACATAGACAATACAACAATTGAATTAAATGAACCTAGACTACTAGCTGCTGTTCGTCAGGAATTGGGTTCCCAGGTTGAAAAACTGCTTTTACCACCCATTCCACAGGAAAATAATACATCTACACCCTATTCTCCATTTGATGAGAATAATAAAATAGGTATTCCCGTTGCACCCTTTCCTGGATGGATGGTTTGTCCCCAATGCCATCTTTTAGGATCACTATCATCAGGACTTTTTCAATTGAAAGAAAATGGCCGCCGACCAGATCAAATTAAATATGTTCATCCAAATTGCAACCAAAGTAAAACAACACCCGATGTCTTCCCTGTCAGATTTCTAGTTTCCTGTGAAAGGGGACATTTAGATGATTTTCCTTGGCATTATTTTGTTCACCGCACAAATAGTCAATGTTCGGGTAAATTGAGATTTGAAGAATATGGTATATCTGGCTCTCCCAGTGATATTTTTGTAATTTGTGACACATGTGATCAACGGCGTCCCCTATCGGATGCTTTTGGTGAAAAGGCTAAACAAAATATGCCTCGCTGTCGTGGTCGTCATCCTCATTTGAGAACTTTTGATGATGTCTGTGACCAACAAATGAAAACCATTTTATTGGGTGCTTCAAATAGCTGGTTTTCGATTACACTTTCAGCCCTTTCTATCCCGCAAAGTTACGATAAATTACTATCGCAAATAATTTCGCAAAACTGGCATATTTTAAATAAGGCTACTGACCTTATAAGTTTAAAAAGTAATTTAGAACTACTACGAGCCATAGGTAGCTTCCCTGAACTATTACAAGAATTATCAAAATATAGTACAGAAAAAGTCTGGGAAATAATCTCGGCAATGAAAAATCAAATACAAAGTCAAACATTGGATGTTCCCGATAGTCATAAAGCCACAGACTTAAAAACTCCAGAATGGCAAGTAATTCGTCAATGTGACCCTGGATTAAATACATCCGATTTCCACCTAAGAAAAGTTGAATTGCCCATAGATTATCGGGACTACTTTGCACAAATTATCTTGGCTGAAAGATTACGAGAAGTTTGTGCATTGATTGGGTTTACACGTATTCAATCACCGGGAGAATTTCTAGATTTTGGTGAAATCCCCCAGGAATGTAAAGTAAAACTAAGTCGTAATCAGCCAAAATGGGTAATAGCAACTGAATGTAAAGGAGAAGGTATATTCATAGAATTTAATGAAGCAAAATTAAATCAATGGGAAAAAAGTCAACCATTGCAAGATTACCAAAATGAAATCGTAGAAGCTCATCAACAGTGGTGTAAAGTGCGTAGCCTTGATCCTACAAAAGTCAAATTTTCCGATGTAAGATATATTTTGTTACACTCTTTTGCTCATGCCCTAATGCGACAAATGTCTGTAGAATGTGGATATAATGCAGCTAGTTTAAAAGAAAGAATTTACTCTAAACGTCCAGAAGAAGAAGAAGGTCCGATGGCGGGTATATTAATTTATACGGCATCACCAGACAGTGAAGGAACTTTGGGCGGATTAGTCAGTTTGGGCGTTCCTGAGAAGTTAAGTTATCATATTCGCCAAGCTTTACAGCAAATGGAATTATGTACATCCGATCCTTTATGTGCAGAACACACACCATTTCAGGGTATGACTTCTTTGCATTGGGCTGCTTGTCATGCTTGTTTATTCAGTCCTGAAACATCTTGTGAAAGGGGGAATAAGTATTTAGATAGGGGGGTTTTAGTGCCAACAGTCAATCAATCCAATCTAGCTTTTTTCAGTCCAAATGGGATTAAGTAAGAGAAGGAGAAAAGACTAATCAACAGTCAACAATCATCTTATTAAATAAACTGATCTATTCTCTTGCAAAGCCTATTTAATAAGTCCGGACTATTAACATCAAAATATTCTAAATTGGAAGACTGTCTAAACCAAGTTCGTTGACGCTTAGCAAATTGCCTGGTGTGTAAAGCAATTAAATCTATTGCCGCTTCTAAACTAATCTCCCCAGCTAAATATTGCTTAATTTCTGCATACCCCAAGGTATTCAACAGCGGTAAATTCACACCATATCTTTGACATAGATACTCTACCTCCTCTACTAAACCATCTTTAATCATTTCCTTTGTCCTCCCATAAATTCTCAAATCCAAAACATCTGGTTCACAATCCAAATAAAGTTGTAAAATTGGGTAGGTCGGTGGTCTCTCTCCCTGCTGTTCAGATATGGGAGAACCTGTGACATAATACACCTCTAACGCCCTTAAAGTCCTAACCAAATCATGGGAGTGAATTTTTCTGGCAGCAACTGCATCAACCTGTTGCAATATCTGATAAAGTTGATGTTGACCCAAGGATTCTAGTTGGGAGCGCAATTGGGGATGTGGAGATACCCTGGGAATTTTCATGCCCTGGACAATAGCCCGAATATATAAACCTGTACCACCAACTAAAAATATTGGTGAAACTGGCAAATTATCAATTAACCGTTGGGCTTGTTCTTGATAATCTGCTACTGTCAAGGTTTCCGTTGGTTCACATATATCTATGAGATAATGGGGTACTAATCCCCGTTCTTCCTCCGTTGGCTTGGCTGTTCCAATATTAAATTCGCGGTACACCTGACGGGAATCAGCACCTAGAATGACACAACCAAGTCTTTGTGCTAAACTCACCCCCAGTCCGGATTTCCCCGTTGCTGTTGCACCACAAATCACTATGAGCTTAACAGCCCTATTTAACCTAATTGATTGATCCATCTTGATTTACCCATTTACCTCATCCCCCCCTCTCATATCAGTTTATCACTAAATGGTGCTAAACACGACACCAAGGCTTTAATGCTATAATTCTGGGGTGATTTTACTTTTTTATGTTTTTAGCGAATTAACGCCCTTTAAATCAGGAGAATTTTCATGACGAGCAGTTACAGTGCCGATCAGATTCAAGTTCTGGAAGGTCTGGAAGCCGTCCGCAAACGACCGGGTATGTATATTGGCTCTACCGGACCGCGAGGACTGCACCATCTAGTTTATGAGGTAGTTGATAACTCTGTTGATGAGGCTTTGGCGGGTTACTGTACCCATGTAGATGTAGAACTCAATGCTGATGGTTCCTGTACGGTTACCGATGATGGTCGAGGTATTCCCACTGACATTCACCCTAAAACTGGTAAGTCCGCTCTGGAAACTGTGTTAACTGTACTCCATGCTGGTGGTAAATTTGGAGGCGGTGGTTACAAGGTTTCTGGGGGTTTACACGGTGTGGGTGTGTCCGTAGTTAATGCTTTATCGGAAGTAGTGGATATTACGGTGTGGCGAGAGCATAAGGTTCATACTCAACGTTATGAACGAGGTGCACCCACAACTGAATTGCAAGTAGAACCAGACCAACAGTCCCGTACTGGCACATCCGTAAAGTTTAAACCAGATGCCCAAATTTTTACCACTGGCACTGAATTTGATTATATTACCCTGGCCGGTCGTCTCCGAGAATTGGCTTATCTCAATGCGGGGGTGAAAATTAGTTTTACCGATCATCGTTTGGAACTCCTCAAAACCGATACCCCTAAGGTAGAAACTTATGAATATAAGGGGGGAATTAAGGAGTATGTGTCCTACATAAATCGAGATAAGCAGGCTTTACATGAGGAAATTATCTACGTCCAAGGTGAGCGCAATAATGTTCAAGTAGAGGTGGCTTTACAATGGTGTACAGATGCTTATACTGATAATGTTTTAGGTTTTGCTAACAATATTCGCACTATTGATGGTGGTACTCATTTAGAAGGTCTGAAGACTGTTCTGACAAGAACTTTGAATTCTATCGCCCGCAAACGTAATAAAATTAAGGAGAATGAATCCAATCTCAGCGGTGAACATGTGAGGGAAGGTTTAACTGCAGTTATTTCCGTGAAGGTTCCCGATCCGGAGTTTGAGGGACAAACCAAAACTAAGTTGGGTAATACGGAAGTACGTGGCATTGTGGATTCTCTGGTGGGAGAAGTGCTGACGGAATATTTAGAATTTCACCCTGGTATTGCGGATTCTATTTTGGATAAGGCTATCCAGGCTTTTAAAGCTGCAGAAGCAGCTAGACACGCACGGGAGCTGGTTCGCAGAAAATCCGTTTTGGAGTCTTCCCCTTTACCTGGTAAATTAGCTGACTGCAGTTCCCGCGATCCTGCTGAGTCGGAAATATTTATTGTGGAAGGAGACAGTGCGGGTGGTTGTTTTGTGGGCAATACTTTAGTTTCTCTAAAGGATGGGCGTAATCTTACTTTTACAGATTTGATAGCTGAACAAGCAGCAGGTAAAGAAAACTATTGTTATACCATACGGGAAAATGGTGAGGTGGGAATAGAAAAAATTCTTCATGTCCGCAGGACCAAAACCAACGCTGAGGTAGTTAGGGTAACTTTGGATAATGACCAGGTTTTGATTTGCACTCCTGACCATTTATTTATGTTGCGGGATGGAAATTACCAAGCTGCTGGTTTGCTCACTCCACAGGATTCCTTAATGCCCTATTATGACCAGTCTATACCCACTGTAATACGGAGTGCTGTCACCACCTATAACCACCGGGTGGTAAGTGTGGAAAGTTTACCAGAGAAATTTGATGTTTATGATTTAGAAGTTCCCCATACCCATAACTTTGCTTTAGCAGCAGGAGTTTTTGTCCATAATAGTGCCAAGCAAGGACGCGATCGCCGGACTCAGGCAATTTTGCCTCTACGGGGTAAAATTTTAAATATAGAAAAAACCGATGATGCGAAAATTTATAAAAATAATGAGGTACAATCATTAATTACGGCTTTAGGTTTAGGGGTGAAAGGTGAAGAGTTTGACGCTTCACAATTGCGGTATCATCGGGTGGTGATCATGACAGATGCGGATGTGGATGGGGCCCATATTCGTACCTTGCTGCTGACATTTTTCTATAGATACCAAAGATCACTAATTGAACAGGGATTTATCTACATTGCCTGTCCACCACTGTACAAAGTAGAGAGAGGGAAGAACTATAATTACTGTTACAGTGATCGAGAACTACAACAACACATTAGTACCTTACCTGGAAACGCTAATTACACAATTCAGCGATTTAAGGGCTTGGGCGAAATGATGCCAGAACAACTGTGGACTACTACTATGAACCCTGAAACCAGAACCCTGAAACAGGTGGAAATAGAGGATGCAGCAGAAGCTGACAGAATATTCACCATACTAATGGGTGATCGGGTTGCTCCTAGGAGGGAGTTTATTGAAACTTATGGTTCTAAGCTCAATCTAACAGATTTAGATATCTAGTCCTCCAGGGGAAGATAGCAACAAACAGACTAATGATAAACCAAAAAGCTTTCAATAAGAATTAATGGTGTGAATACATTTTTAATGTCTTTTTGATAAAGGTGGCCTTCCATGAGGAAATGAGTTCATGGTTAATACACAAAAAGAGTGCAATTTCTGTGAAAGAGGTTACAATTAGAAAACAGTTGACAAAATAAATCTGTCACCAGTTATATTTATGAGGTGGGGACGGGGTAAACTGGGAATTGTGTACTGAACTATCTTCGGTAAAACATCAGTGGATCCGTCAAGAGTTAAAATAATGCCTTCACAAAGGGCAAAATAAAGTCAACAAAATTAACTCCATAATATTGATTCTGCAAGGAGCATGAGGAACGCGGCATGAACCAGGCTAACAACGTACTCGATAGCATTTATCAGCCTGAGCTAGAAATGATAAATCCGCCCGAGATAGAAGAAGAACTCTTATTAATCGAGGAGGAAGAGGACTTACTGCTAGTTGATGACGGGGATATTGATGATTTTTTAGAGCCTCAGACTGATGAGGACGACGCAAAGTCTGGAAAAGCCGCTAAATCGCGTCGTCGCACACAGACTAAGAAGAAGCCATTTACTGAGGACTCAATTCGTCTTTACCTGCAAGAGATTGGTCGAATCAGACTACTACGGGCAGATGAAGAAATTGAGTTGGCACGAAAAATAGCTGATTTGCTGGAGCTAGAAAGAGTTAGGGATGATTTATACGAACAGCTAGAAAGGGAACCGGAATTTAGAGAATGGGCCGAGGCCGTAAAATTGCCATTACCAACCTTCCGCTATCGTCTTCACGTCGGGCGCAGGGCGAAGGATAAAATGGTACAATCCAACCTACGGTTGGTGGTTTCCATTGCCAAAAAATATATGAATAGGGGTTTGTCATTCCAGGACTTAATTCAGGAGGGAAGTCTAGGTCTGATCCGGGCCGCCGAAAAATTTGACCATGAAAAGGGCTATAAGTTTTCTACTTATGCGACTTGGTGGATCCGTCAAGCAATTACAAGGGCAATAGCTGATCAGTCTCGAACTATTCGTTTACCCGTTCACCTTTACGAGACTATATCACGGATTAAGAAAACTACCAAACTTTTATCTCAAGAAATGGGACGCAAACCCACGGAGGAAGAAATTGCGACCCGCATGGAAATGACCATTGAAAAACTGAGGTTTATTGCCAAATCAGCTCAATTGCCTATTTCTTTGGAAACACCTATTGGTAAGGAGGAGGATTCCCGTTTAGGAGATTTTATTGAATCTGATGGTGAAACACCTGAGGATCAGGTTTCTAAAAGTCTTCTTAGGGAAGACCTAGAAAGAGTTTTAGATAGTTTGGGTCCCCGAGAAAGGGATGTTTTGAGACTGCGCTATGGTTTGGATGATGGTCGGATGAAAACCCTGGAGGAAATCGGTCAGATTTTTAATGTTACCCGGGAAAGGATTCGACAAATCGAGGCTAAGGCCCTGCGGAAACTGCGTCATCCCAATCGGAACAGTGTTCTCAAGGAGTATATTCGTTAGATATTGGCGATATTTTTCCTTTTGCTGGGATGGATGTTAAAACTTCCATTCCCGGCGAAAATGTAAAAAACTCTGCAGGAACTCTTGTAACAGGTGGTTTTTGTGTAGTTTGTGGGTGCTCCATTCCCTAGCGGTTTGGGTGAGAATTTCTGAGCAGCTAGGGTAGACCACAGCTAAATTTTCTAAGTTGTCAATTTTCAAGTTTTGAGCTATTGCTAGGGCAATAAGGTTGATTATTTCTTCTGCTTGTTGACCAAATATACTACACCCTAAAATTTTGCCGTTTTCTAAAACAATTAGTTTGCAAATACCTGTGGTCTCATTTTTAACTTGACCTGCTGTTGTGGTCTTAAAGTAGTTTTTAAAAACTAGAACTCGATTTTTATTATATGTTTTTTTGGCCTGTAATTCGGTGATTCCTACCTGAGCTACCATAGGTTGGGTAGATATTATCCAGGGAATGGCACTGTAGTTTACCCGATGTCTAGGAAAAAATAGGGCGTTTTTCACAGCTATTTTTGCCTCGTATTTGGCAATGTTCTCCATATCATAACCACCTATAATATCTCCACAGGCATAAATTTTGGGATTGGTGGTTTGTAGTTTGTCGTTGGTGATCAGGCGATCGCTTGAGGATTTAATTCTCGGACTGGCTAAGTTCAGGTTGTCTATTTTTGGTTGTTGGTGATCAGCTATTAAAATTTCGTCAGTTTCTATGGCTTGGTCTTTTAGTTGTACCCATTTTTGACCTTTAATTTTTCTTGTTTGGGTGACCGTTTGTTCTCGGAAAATACTTACCCCTTCAGCTTCTAGTTGGGCCATGAGTAATTCAACTATTTCTGGCTCTAAATACGATAAAACCGTGGGATGGTTGAGGACTAAATCTATATGGCAACCTAAATGAACTAGGGTTTGAGCGATTTCTATACTTTGGGGTAAACCACCAAGAATTACCCAGCGTTTAGGTAGATTGGCGCTTACTAGGTATTGCCAAATATTGGTTAGGGTAACATAACCAGTGGTGGCAAGATTTTCTATGTCGGGAATTTTAGTCACCGAACCACAGGCCAGTAAGTATCTACTCCCCCTTAAAGTTCGACCTTGAACTCTAAAACTGGGTTTTCTAGAATTGGCAAACTCCCCCCTACCAATAATTATATCTACTCCTTGAGTAGCTAAATTATCCAGGGAATTTATTAAGTTAAATTGGGACTCCATACCTTGGGCATAAAATATTGCCCGCTGGTAAGAAGAAATTAAACATCTTTCTGACTGTTGCAGCTGCTTTATTACTTCCGTACTAGGAGATTGATTGGCACAAATGCCTAAACCCATCATTTCTAAGTACTGATAAGAGATTCTGCTCAGTTCCCTCAATGGGTAAACATAGTTTAGTTGGTAAGTGGGTTGGGACTTTACTAAAGCTACTTTGGCATGTAGTTGAGCTGCATATAAAGCAGCTTCATATCCCGCAATACTATCACCAATGATTATTATATCATAGTCCAGTTTCATAGATGATTTTGCATTATGGATTCCAGAGCAGTAATTAAACGTTGATTATCTGGTATGGAGCGCACAGCAACACGAAAATAGCGATCGCCTAGTTCCTTAAAACTCAAACAGTCACGAATGAGGATTTGGTGTTTTACTAGTAGCTGTTCTTGTAACCAAGAAGTGGAAATTTGGGACTCTACCAATAAATAGTTGACAGCACCCGGCAAAGGTCTAAGAGCAGGTAAACCAGATAAACCTTGTACAAGTTGATTCCTGGCTTGAGGTAACCAGGTCCAGGTTTGGTGTTGAAATTCCTGATCTTGAAGTGCAGCTATAGCAGCACATACGGCTAAATTGTTTACGGGCCAGGGATCTCGCCAAGACTGCCATTTTTGTACCAGGTCAGGTGTAGCTATAGCATAGCCTAATCTCAGACCTGGCAAACTGTAGAACTTAGTCAGCGATCGCAATATGACCAAATTCCTATATTCCCGAACTAACCCTATCAAACTTTGCTCTTGTGCGGGGGTGAGAAAATCCATAAACGCTTCATCTACCAACACCAGAGCAAAATCCTGTAAGTAGGGTAAAATCTCCTCCCGTAAAAATAACTTACCCGTTGGATTGTGGGGATTATTCAGCAACAATCCATATTCCCCCGATCCAGAAACAGAAGATAAAAGGGGGGGTAACCCCCTCTCCCAACTTAAATCCATAGGAAACTCCAACACTTTAGCATTATAGGCCGCCAGAGTGCGGTAATAATCGCCAAAAGCCGGAGTTACTAATATAGTTCCTCTTAGTTGTGCTAGTTCCCTACCCACTAGGGTTAGCAATTCAGCCGAACCATTACCGGGTAAAATCCAGTCCGGTGGTAGTTCATGGAAACGACCCAGAGCCAGTTTTAGTTCCGTGTAATCCGGGTCGGGATAATGTTTTAGACTAGCCAATTGGGAGGCGATCGCATCAATTACGGTTTTAGGCGGTCCCAAGGGGCTAATACTAGCGGAAAAGTCCACAATAGCCTCCGGGGAACAGCCAGCTAATGCCGCCGCCCAAGCTAGATTTCCCCCATGTGCTTTGTGTCCCATCAAAACTGCGCTTCCTAGAACTAAAACTACTCTTTTGGGGGTGCTACCTTTTCTCTAAATAGTTTCCCAGCAGAGAAAGCAGGAACCTTCGTGGCTGGGATTTCCATTTTTTCATTAGTTTTAGGGTTACGACCTTCACGAGCTTTACGGTCCCGTGATTCAAAAGAACCAAAACCAACCAAAGTAACTTTATCACCTGAAGCAACCGCTTCAATAATAGTGTCAATGGCAGCACTGATTACAGCATCCGCTTGTTTTTTGGTCACGCTAGCTTTTTCGGACACTGCATCTACTAATTCAGCCTTGTTCATATCAAACTCCTTGAGGTTTACTTGAAATTTACTGCAAGATGAAATCCTGTCGCATCTTTACGGAAATCTCTGTCGGTAGAATTACAAAAATCGTTCGTTAAGAGTATTTACACTCCCAACCCCTGTACATCAGATCAGCTCGACTTTTCAATGAATTATTCTAAGGTCTTGTAGTCGAAAGTGGGTAGGTGAAAGCATTAATTTATATAGATTTCAGAATTTATTATTTTTTCCTCCATTGTTACTCTAAAAACCAGCATTTTTTAAGCATAAGTACTCACCAAAAGGCAAGATAAAGAATGATTCACGACTAGTTTTAAATTGTTTAGTAGTAGTTGCAGCTCCATAACGTTAATACCTGCCAACTTGCTAAATTATTGAACTCCCACAAATCCCCAATCGGGACGTAATTTAGCTGCTTGACGTAAATACACGTGGTGTATGGGAGAAGAAGTGGGTAAATAGGCATGAATTAAAAACCTTATACAGCGCTGCAAACTTCCTTCCACATACATTTGTTGAACATCTAGCATGGCCACGCTATCCCATAAAGGACGACTGCGGGCGATCGCTGCTGGAAAGATAGCATCTAAGTCACGGGTAACAGAGAAGGTGACACTCAAAATTTCCGTAGGTCGCAGTTGATTGCGGTCTTCCAATTCATTAAGTAATTCCGTCACTGCTTCCGTAATTGCCACTACGCTATTTTCCGCAACAGTTGTCGCGCCACGAATTGCCCGCATTTGCCATTCCACTTCCAAGTTCCTCCTTTTCTAGTTGTCAGTTATTACTATCAGCGGTCAGTCGTCAGTTGCCAATTTTTACGACTGACCATTGACGAATGACATAACCTTCTAGGGTCTATATAACCACAGTGGTAACCCACTTGTAGACATTTCAAACTCCAGCCAATCAATTCCAGATCTAATACTTGATTTGGGATAGCGACTACCTGGTAGAACTCGACTTAATAATGGTTTCCGCTCTTCTAAGGTATAGCAGGGAGTTTTTTGGGGATCAAGTCCCACCAATTCAGCGGTCCAACGTCGAGCATCTTCCTCCGTTCCCAAACGGTCTACAACTCCCAAGTTTAAGGCCTGCTCTCCTGTAAAAATACGTCCGTCAGCGAATGTTTTGACAGTTTCTATAGGTAAGGCGCGCGCCTGAGCTACTGTTTGAATAAATTGCTGATAACTGACATCAATCAGTTCTTGCAGGATATTTTCCTCTGGTTGGGTCAGTTCTCTGTCAAAGGATAAAATGTCTTTGTATGGACCAGACTTAATTACTTTAAAAGACACACCAACTTTTTCCAACAAGCGTTCTAGATTGTTTCCCCGTAGGATTACACCTATACTACCTGTAATTGTACCTGGATTGGCCATAATATGCTTCGCCCCCATGCCTATATAGACACCACCCGAAGCGGATATGTTGCCAAAACTGGCGACGATTTTGGTTTTTTTGCCCAATTCCTTGAGGGCACCATAGATCTCTTGGGAATCCCCTACCGTACCACCAGGACTGTCAATACGTAGCAACAGAGCAGGGAATTTTCTCTCTTCTACGGTTTTTATGGCTTCCAACACTCGCTTTCTTGTGCTACTGGCGATCGCACCAGTAATTTCAATGCGAGCGATTTGTTTACGAAACTTGGGTTTAAACGGCCAGATCATGAGTAATCTAATCTCTTACTTATATTTCTAATATATCAAACAAAAAATAACCATTAATTAACCTGGACTTTACCATGCAGTATACACTTGACATATTTGCTTTTTGTGGTTGGTATATAGGAAAATGGCACGAGGTAAATTATTTTTTGTGTTCAGCGAAGGTATGAAGAATCAGTATGGACATTAAACAATTATTTATAGCTGGTGGCGTGGTTATGTGGCCACTGCTATTGTCTTCCATAATTGCAGTAGGACTAATTATTGAGCGTATTTGGTTTTGGTCAAAAATTACCAAGCGAGAAGAAAAAGTAGTTAAGTACGTATTGAATCTATATCGTCAGAATAACTTAGTTAATATCGTTGACATTCTGCAAAGGAATGCTGACTTACCCATAGCTCGGATCTTTTTGACTGCTTTAGAACTAGAAGAACCCAACCCGGAGGAATTTCGTTTGGCCTTGGAAACTGAAGCTCAGGCGGAAATACCCTTATTGAAACGATTCACGACGGTTTTTGACACCATTATTGCCCTGGCCCCCCTATTAGGATTATTGGGAACCGTGTTGGGACTGATTAATTCCTTTGCTTCTTTAAATATTGGCAATGTGGGAGGGACTCAAACAGCAGGTGTTACCGGTGGTATTAGTGAGGCGTTAGTTTCTACTGCTACAGGTCTAATTGTAGCTATTTTCACCCTCTTATTTGCCAATTCCTTTCGAGGTCTTTACCAAAGGCAAATAGCCCTAATACAAGAATACGGTGGACAACTAGAACTATTATACCGTCGTCGTTATGAACGGGGAGATAAATCCTATGCGTCTACCAGATGAACCGGATATACCAGCACAAATTAATATTGTGCCCATGATTGATGTTATATTCGCAATCTTGACTTTTTTTATCATGTCATCTTTATACTTGACCCGTTTCAATAGCTTACCTGTAAATTTGCCTCAAGGGGGAACAACCCAAACTGGTCCCCCTCCGCAAATAACAGTGACAATTAATCCCCAGGGCCAGATTTTTTTGAATCAACAAAAAATTAATTTACAGCAGTTGTCAAAAGAAGTAAAATCACAAAGGAAACCATCAAAGCCATTAATTGTAGTAATTAATGCAGACAAATCCGTTAGTCATGGGCAGGTAGTAGCGGTAATGGATCAAATAAGACAAGTGGAAGGGGTGAAATTGGCCATAGCGACCAAGAAATAGGAGAAGAAATTTGCTCCAAAGGAAATTCTTGGCAAATGATGAATTTAGAGCAAAGATGGGATCGTTAAGTGCTAACCTAAAAGATGATATTGCTTGATCTTGTGGTCTTTGAAGACCAACTTGACCAAAAATAGCTTCATTTATTAGGCGCAGCATGGTCACCACCGCAGAAAAAACAAACATAGGTTACATTACCCAAGTAATTGGTCCGGTTGTAGACGTTAAATACCCTGGCGGTAAACTCCCCCGAATCTACAACGCTTTGACTATTAAAGGCACTAACGAAGCTGGACAGACAATCAACCTCACCGTTGAAGTACAGCAACTTTTAGGCGATAACCAGGTCCGAGCTGTGGCTATGAGTACCACTGATGGTTTGGTTCGTGGGTTGGAAGTTGTGGATACGGGCGCACCTATCAGTGTGCCTGTAGGTAAGGCTACTTTAGGACGTATTTTCAACGTTTTAGGCGAACCTGTAGACAATCAAGGTCCTGTCAACAATGAGGAAACCTTACCTATTCACCGTGAATCCCCCAAACTCACAGATCTGGAAACTAAACCTTCTGTGTTTGAAACCGGTATCAAGGTTGTAGACCTGTTAACCCCCTATAGACGTGGTGGTAAAATCGGTCTATTTGGCGGAGCTGGTGTTGGTAAAACCGTGATCATGATGGAGTTGATTAACAACATCGCTACTCAACATGGTGGTGTGTCCGTATTCGCTGGTGTAGGTGAACGCACCCGCGAAGGTAATGACCTCTATAACGAAATGATCGAATCCGGGGTAATCAATAAAGAAAACCTCAACGAGTCTAAAATTGCCCTGGTTTATGGGCAAATGAATGAACCACCCGGAGCTAGAATGCGGGTTGGTTTGTCTGGTTTGACTATGGCAGAATACTTCCGGGATGTAAATAAGCAAGACGTACTGTTATTTGTTGATAACATTTTCCGGTTCGTACAAGCTGGTTCTGAAGTATCCGCTCTCCTAGGACGTATGCCCTCCGCTGTGGGATATCAACCTACCTTGGGTACTGATGTGGGCGCTTTACAGGAACGTATTACCTCCACCACTGAAGGATCTATTACTTCTATTCAGGCTGTATACGTACCTGCAGACGACTTAACCGATCCCGCACCTGCTACTACCTTCGCTCACTTGGATGGTACAACAGTATTATCCCGTGGTTTGGCAGCTAAAGGTATTTATCCAGCAGTGGATCCCCTCGGTTCTACTTCTACAATGTTGCAGCCCAGTATTGTTGGTAAAGAGCATTATGACATTGCTCGTTCTGTACAGGCTACATTACAACGCTATAAAGAGTTACAAGATATTATTGCTATTCTAGGTTTAGATGAATTGTCAGAAGATGATCGTCTGACCGTAGCACGTGCCCGTAAGATTGAGCGATTCTTGTCTCAACCATTCTTTGTAGCTGAGGTATTTACTGGATCCCCTGGTAAGTATGTGAAGTTGGAAGACACCATCAAAGGGTTCCAGAAAATTCTCGCCGGTGAGTTGGATGACCTACCAGAACAAGCTTTTTACATGGTGGGTGATATCAACGAAGCGATCGCCAAGGCTCAAAAACTGAAGGGTTAGTCATTGTCACTAGTCACTAGTCTCAACAACTAGTGACTGACAAATTAGAAATAATCAAGGAAAACAGACAGATGACATTAACCATTCGTGTAGTTTCCCCAGATAAAACCGTCTGGGATGGTCCTGCTGATGAGGTAATCCTCCCTAGCACTACTGGTCAATTAGGTGTACTAAGTGGTCACGCTCCCATGTTAACCGCATTAGACATAGGTGTAATGCGTGTAAGGGCAGAGAAAAATGCCAACTGGCAGTCCATAGCTCTTTTAGGTGGTTTTGCGGAAGTTGAAGAAGATGAAGTAACTATCCTGGTAAATGGGGCTCAGCGTGGTGACACTATTAATTTAGAGGAAGCTCGTTCGGAGTTTAACGCAGCTCAAACTAAACTAAACCAGGTTGCAGGAGGAGACAGGCAAGCCCAAATACAGGCTACGGCAGCATTAAAACGGGCTCGAGCTCGCTTCCAAGCTGCTGGTGGTATGGTATGAGGATAAAATAAACAACAGACTGCATGGTGGTAGTAACCATCATGCAGGTTTAATTGGCGGAGAGAGCAATCAAGTGCTACCAGTGAAAGCAACTTCGGGAAACTTTAACTGTGCTTCAGACATGGGGCGGTTTTTACCCTCTTCCTGCCAATAATTAATCACCTCTGTGGCCTTGTTCAGTAATTCCACGCGATCAGGATTACTGATCCAGTGTTTGGATTCCAACTCCTTCTTGAGTTCTTCCCAAGCATCATTACGGGGCCAGAAGAAATATTTAGTCAGGGGACTAGTACCTTTACCGACAACTTGGTCCACTGCTAAGGCCACATTATCATCTAACCAGAGAATTTTTAAGATAAATTTGGTCAATCGTACCTCCGGGGAAAATCCGGCTATAACTTGCTATGGTTTGCAATACCTCATTCTAATCTAAAACTTGACTAGTGGGGAAGTAAAGAGTTAAAATCAGTGGAAAATTTCTCGTTTTTCTAAACTCTTGGTTTGGGTGTGGTTGGAACTGAAAATCTGTCTCACCAATTCAGCCAATTGCTCAGCACTATCGACAACAGCTATAGCTTTAGCACTATGACTCATCCCTTGTAAAATTGTTGGCGACTTTAATAGTTCTAAAACTTGGTTCTGTAAAATTACTGCTGTTAGTTTTGATTGTTGAAAAGTTAAAGCAGCACCAGCCTTGGTAAAAACAGCAGCATTATAGGATTGATGATCTTCCGCTGCAAAAGGATAGGGAATTAAAATAGCAGGAGTACCACAAACTGCCAACTCGGCTAAACTCCCAGCTCCAGAACGACTAATAGCTAGATTAGCTCGACCCAACAAACCTGCCATATTTTCATAGAAGGGTAAAACTATGTATTGGGGGTGTTGTAAACTGTTAGCATCAGGATCCTTATCTCCCGTCAAGTGGACAACATAAGCTCCTGCATTACACCAAGCAATTACTGCTTGTCTAACCAATTGATTTACCCCTACTGCTCCCTGACTACCCCCAAAAACTACAATTAAGGGTGCTTCATCGGGTATGGGTAACTCTAGTGGAGAATTGGCTTTGCGGTTTAAAAACTGCGATCGCACGGGGGTGCCAACACATACAGTTTTAGCATTGGGTAAATATTTGGTAGTTACGTCAAATCCTATAGCCACTCTAGTGCAATAGGAACCGAAAAATCGGGTCACCTTTCCAGGTAGAGCATTGGACTCATGAAAAATAACTGGTAACCCCAAGGAACGAGCTGCAATAATAGCTGGACTGGCGATATAGCCACCTGTAGTGAATACTCCTTGAAACCGACCTTGATGAAGAATCTGTCTCACCCAAAAAATGGACCGGACCAGTTTCCAGATGACAGTTAAAGAAGCTAAACTCAGACCCTTCTGAAAACCTTCCACTGGGATAGTATGTAGGGGGTATTGGTTTGGCACTAGCTGGGTTTCCAGTCTATTGGGTACTCCTAACCATTCGATATCATATTCCGTCAATTTCTCGGCCAGAGCGATCGCTGGAAATAAATGTCCACCCGTACCACTAGCAGCTACTAATAGTTTTAACCTTCCGTTTACCATAGTAATTTATACCGTTATACTGTTTATTCCTGAGATTTTTTTGTAGTTACTGCATTTTTTTTGATTGCACCCTATAATTGGATCCTACAATGGGATACAACAGGGATGGCAATATATCCTGTTATTTAACGCAGAATTTTCCCATCTCACGGACAACTTAGTAAACTATTATTAGTAGCTCTTGTTAGCTATTGTTAACTAAACTCACTAGACTTATTTGAATTGTTGGTTTATTCATGCACCCAAACCAAAAACTACTCTTTAGTACTGCTTTGTTCTCATTCTGGTTGAGTCTGGATATAGTTAGTTGTGCATACGCACAAACACAAACATCAACCCCAGGTAATGCACCCCCCCAACTGAAAAAGCTGATTGCTGAAATTGATGCTGCTTCCAGTCGTGGTGACATCAAGGGAGTCATGGGATTTTATAGTTCCAAATTTACCCATGGGGATGGATTAACTCGACAAGCTATGGAGCAGTCTTTAAAATCCTTTTGGCAAAGATACCCTAAATTGAGCTATCAGACAAAATTACAATCCTGGAAGTCAAATGGTAAGACTATCATTGCAGAAACTGTAACCCGGATTACGGGTCTATCCTCCGACAAGACTAGTCCTCTTGCCATAAATGCAGCTATCACTTCAAGACAGCACATTAGGGGTACACAAATTACCCATCAAGAAATTTTGTCAGAACGAACTCAAATGACATCGGGTAAAAAACCTCCCCAGGTGGAATTTAGGTTACCACAACAAGTGAAGGTGGGTGAAAAATATGCTTTTGATGCCATTGTAAAGGAGCCATTAGGTAATAACTTCCTCCTGGGAACCGCTATGGAAGAAACTATTAAACCTAATAAGTATCTTAATCCTACACCAATAAACTTGGAATTACTTAGTACGGGGGGTTATTTAAAACTGGCACTGCTCCCTTACAACCAGTAAACCAATGGATTTCTGCCGTCATCGTTCGCGATGATGGTGTTACCATGATTACTCAAAGGCTGAAAGTGGTCAGGAATTAGTTAGTTAAATACCATCGGGATTCCAGTTTGCCAAAGTTGTGTATTTATTACTTACTAAATCTAGGGGTTGAATTGCACCATTAGAGCTGGAAACTCGAAACCAATAAACCGGACTGGTGGTGCTGTCAGGGTGATTTTCTAACACTTTGACAGTGTAAAATGGTTGACTAATTTTTGGATAGCTGCTAACAACTACACCCACATTAATAGCTCCCTGGGAAAGGGTTTTAATCTCCTTGGCTTTCCGTTGTACTTGTCGTAAATTCCAAACAGCTTTGACCGCTTTTTGTTTATTGATCTTCACGACAGGTCTGGCAACCTTTATGGAACTGGGTCTGTTTGTCACCACTTTAGCTACCTGTACAGATGGAGGATTGAATGAACTTTTAACTTGATTTTGCCCCCTGAGGTAGCTAATTGAGTATACTCCTGATAATGCTAGTAACCCTAGAAAAACCAAATGGTAGTACCTAAATTGTTCCTCGAAGTAGTAGGTTAATAGCTGCTTAGGGTAAACTTTAAACATGTTTCCACACCTTAATTTAATTTTATAGTTTTCGCCTGGCTACGTATACATAATATCAGATGTTCTGCAACGCCAATATTTTTGTTTCCACCCAAATATCTGGTCTTGACAAAGATCCCCATTTGTGCAAAGTTGCCAGATAATCTAATAATTTGATTTAATGTATTTAGCTCTTAGCTTAATTATGATAATTGTTTTTGACATTGATGGTGTAATTCGGGATGTGAGTGGTTCTTACCGCCGTGCTTTGGCAGATACAGTAGAATATTTTACTAACTATGCCTATCGTCCTACGGTTACGGATATTGACGACCTCAAATCTGAGGGGATATGGAACAATGATTGGGAGGGTTCCCAAGAGTTGATTTACCGTTATTTTGTGAGTCAGGGTTACCAAAGGGAAGAGTTACAATTAGATTATGAGAGCATTGTTGCCTATTTTCAATCTCGTTATCGCGGTACTGACACAGAAAACTGGAATGGTTATATTTGTGATGAACCCCTATTATTAGAACCAAGTTATTTGGAGTCCCTGACCCAGGCAAATATCAGCTGGGGATTTTTTAGTGGTGCAACTCGTGGATCTGCTAGTTATGTGTTGGAGCGTCGCTTAGGTTTAAAATCTCCAGTTTTAATCGCCATGGAAGATGCACCTGGTAAACCTGACCCTACAGGACTTTTCGCTACCATTAATCTTTTAGAAATTGCCAAACAAGACCAAAACAAAAAACAACCGGTTATATATGTAGGGGATACAGTAGCGGATATGCACACTGTAGCCAAAGCCAAAATTTTGGACAGTTCTCGAACCTGGGTATCTGTAGGAGTTTTACCACCCCATGTTCAGGAAACTCCATCCCGTAGAGATGCTTATCAGAAAATTATGCTGCAAGCAGGTGCAAATATACTGTTGACCAATGTTCAGGAGTTGACACCATCCAAAACCGCTGAATTAGTAAATATATATATTTAGTATATTTAATTGAATATGAATCAACCAATAGTTTGGGTTAACGGAGACTGTTTAAGTCCCCATAGTCCTGCTTTCAAGAAATATCCTGGTAGTTCAGCAATTTGGGTCTGGGATGATGCTTTTAATTGCAGAATGGCAACTTAGTTTAAAAAGAATAACTTTCATTTATGAATGTCTAATAGAGTTACCAGTGGAAATTCGTCGGGGAGATGTAGCACAGGAAGTGATTAGATTTGCCAGAGAAAACAATACTGGTTTAGTTATCACTACTAAGAGCCCCAGTCCCAAATTTGCACAAATTTGCGATTTGATTCGCCCCCATTTAGATTTGGAAGTATTAGCAGTGGAACCCTTTTTTGATTATGATGGTTTTCTTGACCTGAAAAGATTTTCCCGTTATTGGAAGGTGGCTGAAAAATATGTTTTTAGACCTAACAGTGATCAAGATGGTTGAATAATTATAGCCAAGCTTATAAACAAAACTAGAAAGATGTTTAGACTAACCAAGGACACCCATGATTTGCTTAACTACCTGATTGCTCGCTATAAAAATCAGGTTGACTACTTAATGATTCGACTGGAAGAAGCAGAGGGAACCGATATCTTGTTGCGAGGTGATAAAGTAGAAACTCTTAGCGAAGGCGTTTCCATGGGTGCCCATGTTCGGGCTTGTCATAAAGGTGGTTGGGGTTTAACTAGCTTCAACCACATTGCCGATATTGAAGAACGCATTCAAGAAGCTATCTCCGCAGCACGCACAGTCGGAGATGAACAGACCATTCTCGCTCCTATTCCTGTTATTCAATCCACTTACAAACTAGGCATAACTGGTATTGACCCATCCACGGTTCCTTTAAAAAAGAAAAAACAATTATGCGATCGCTACCGGGAAATACTAAAGGGCGTTGATTCTCGGATCACGACCACATCCGTTCGTTACAACGATAGTAGTCAGAAAGTAATAATTGCCACTTCTGAAGGAACCCTAATAGAGCAGTCATGGGTAGATATGGAAATGAGATTTGCTGCCACAGCCAGGAATGGGGACACAGTACAAACTGGGAGAGAAACAGTAGGTTCACGTAAAGATTATGATGACTTAGTCAATTTAGACACTTTAGTACAAGGAGCTGCCCAAAGAGCAGTCACGGCCTTATCTCTACCACCAGTCAAAGGTAACACCTACACTGTAGTTATTGACCCCATACTGACAGGATTATTTGTGCATGAAGCCTTCGGTCATCTTTCAGAAGCGGACATGGCCTATGAGAATCCAGATTTACTGGAAGTGATGACCTTGGGGAGACGTTTTGGTCCAGAGGAACTACAAATTTTTGATGGTGCAGGATCTCCAGGTCATCGGGGTAGTTATTTGTACGATGATGAGGGAACGCCCGCCACAACCACCCAATTAATTGAGGATGGGGTATTAGTAGGACGTTTGCACTCCCGTGAAACTGCGGGTAAATTGGGAGAAAAACCCACGGGTAATGCTCGTTGTTTAGACTATCATTTTTCCCCTATTGTGCGGATGACCAACACTTGGATAGAAAGAGGTAAAACACCAGTGGTAGATTTATTTACAGATATTAAAGAAGGAGTATATGCACGGAATTGGTTAGGAGGAATGACCAATGGAGAAATGTTTACGTTTAGTGCAGGTGAAGCATGGATGATTAGAAATGGAGCAATAGCGGAACCGGTAAAAGATGTAACCCTATCCGGCAATGTTTTTCAGACTTTAGCAGATATAGAAGGAATTGGGGATGATTTTCACTGGGATGAATCTGGTGGATGTGGTAAGGGGGGACAGAATGGGTTACCCGTAGGTTGTGGTGGACCTAGTTTAAGGATTCGAGATGTGGTCGTCGGGGGAGAAAGTTAGCACTTTTATCAATGTTATATATCAGTGTTATAATGGCAATAATCGTTGTAATTACCTATTACCAATAGTTTTTTTGGAGTTTTATTGAGGTATAGATTATGGAAAAGATTACTGCTACAGTGTATGAAACAGTTGACCCATACCAGCGGGTTACAGATATTACTCATCAAGCCTGGAAAGCCAGAGATCAGGAAGTTTGGTCCAACAACATTCAAGACTTGATTACCCCTGATGCAGTTATTCTGGATGCTGGGTGTGGACTGGGCAGATTACTACCGCGTTTTTGGACAGCCAAAAAGATTGTTTTAGTCGAACCTGACCACCGGAGATTTCTACACACTTCCTTAGTCGCTCAGTGTCTACTGAATGATGATCAGGAACTATTGAAAAAATTAAAAGATGACGGTTTTTGGCTAACTCAGGAATACAATAACTTATTGGCTTATACATCACATCTCAATAGTGAGAAAGTCCATGTTGTCAATGAAGTGATGCAAAGTCCAGATATTGCCCAATATGGGCCTTTTGACCTGATCGTTTGTTCCCACATTTTTGAGCATATTTGTTTAGATGTTATCCAAGAAAGTATTGCGGCTTTTTATAATTTCCTTAAGCCAAATGGTTCTTTAGTGATATTTGCTTGTAAATCTCCCGTCCTCTATCATATCCGTGCCCAGAAGGAGTTTGCTCATCAACATGTTTTAATTACGCGCTCGGAATTTGCCAAAATTTGTAAGAATGGTTTAGGTGCAGGATTAGGAGTTAGATATATACCTTTTGAAATGTTAGAAACTATCCTAGATAATCCCTTTAATCCTAGATTACAACCAATATTTTTAGAGGAATTCAAGTCGGAATCAGCACTTTATCAACTGCCCACAACACCCCTATTTACCATCAAGAAATGGGAAGCTTACCACTCCCAGTTTTATACACATAAAACTATGGAAGGTGGCACATATATTGAATATCCCCAAATTCAAGCTCGGCTCTATCGACCAATTAAACCAATTGAGAGTGTAGAGGAAATCTTGGAACTTGAACAACAGGTAAATCAAAATGAAACATTAAAAAAATTACATTTAATTGATATGGTCGTAGTTGCTAATGCACTACCACGAGAATAATACTAACCTAAACGGGATAGCGCATCCCAGATCGGAGAACCCAGAAAAATTGGCAATAGTATTGTAATAAAGAAGGGGAGATAACAGGAAAATCTATGGACTATGCTACTAACCTGGTACTAATAGTAGGTGAATTACGTAGATTTATTATTTTCTGGTTAGGGCAATCTTTGTCAGAAATTGGGAATCGTTTGACAGGTTTTGGTTTGGGTATCTGGGTTTATCAAAACACCCACGAAGTTGCGGGATTGAGTTTAATCGTGTTTTTTACAACCCTACCTGGAGTAGTAATCACGCCCTTTGTTGGTGCATTAGTGGATAGGTCGAATCGTAAATGGACCATAATTTTTAGTGACCTAGCCGCAGCTACCGTAACTCTAGTACTCATAGTGCTTATTGCAACAGATAACTTACAAATTTGGCATACCTACATAACAGCATTTTTTACATCCGTTTGTGGTTCTTTTCAAATGATTTCTAAGGGATCGGCCCTACCAATGATGGTGAAAAAAGATGACCTTGTAAGAGCCAACGGATTGGTTCATCTTAGCACAGCCATAGGACAACTGGGCGCACCGATTTTAGCGGCCATACTTATTGCTATTATCCAAATTAAAGGCTTGTTGATAATTGATCTATGTACCTATTTTATTGGTTTGTTTACTCTTTTAATCATTCATATCCCTGAACCAGAAAGAAGTATCAAATCCAGGCTAGGTTTTTCTACCATTATTCATGAAATTGTGGATGGTTGGCAAAATATTTCATCACAAATTTTTTTGATTATTTTACTGATGTTTATGACACTGTATTTCTTTTTAGACGGTATGACTAATGTTTTGATTAATCCCCTAATCTTGTCCTTTTCTTCCCCTCAAAATTTTGGCATTGTTATGTCGATTGCTGGCTGTGGAATGATTCTTGGGAGCTTATTTATGACCTTTTGGGGCGGAAGTAAAAAGCCTATTTCCACCCTATTCATTTTTAGCGCATTCAATGGTATTGGTCTAATAATTTCCGGATTCCAACCTTCTGTTTCAATTATAGCTCTGGGTATGTTTATTACCTTCTTTACCCTACCCCTAGTTTTAGGATACAACAGTGCGATTTGGCAAAATAGCGTTGATCCAAATGTGCAAGGGCGAGTGCTTTCATTTCTACATACTTCTGTGGGCTTAGGTGTGGCTATTGGTAATCTTAGTGCCAGTCCACTAACGGATAAATTTTTAGAGCCCATGCTGCATGTTAATGGCATACTTGCCAATAGTATTGGCAAATTAATTGCCACAGGTCCAGGTCGAGGTGTTGGATTTTTGATGATTATAGAGGGAATGATAATGTTATCGATATCCATCTGTTTGTACAATTATTTTTATTTCCGAGATAATAACAATGAGCAAATTTTAAATGATGTTCTAAAAATGAACGACGTAAGAACCCAATGAGAATTCTCAGTCACCATAGATTTTCCAGGCGTTGCACCTGCACAGGATGATATATAATGAGCGGAAGAATTTTTAGCAGGCGATCGCCGCGAGGAACAAAAGAGAAATTTTTCAAATTAGGAGAAAATCTTAAATCATCCCGCAAATATGCAATACCTAAACACTGTTAGTAAATCCAGTTCTGACCATGCACTATTTTGATGAATACTGTGAAGTACACTTAGATCCAGATATTGCACCCTATAACTGGGTGTTTAGAAATCAAGAAAAAATCTCTATTACCTTTGGAGTTCATGTGTCTAAACATCCGGATTTTGGACAGGTAGTTTATGAGTTGAATGATGGAAAGGGGTATTGTGATATAGATCGCATTACAACACAAACGGAAGGCATAATTGAAAATGGCTTCAAGATGTTTTCAGTTATTCTTCCCCTATTGGTAATGGTGGGGGATATCAGTATAGAGTAGGTTACATAGATATTGATGGCGTTGAACATATCAGTGAAATATCCCATTTTTTGTTTTGTTTGCGATGAAGCTCCTCGCTCCATGAAAGAGATTCCCTCCGTATTTTTGGGAATGGTTAATAATCACCATGTTTACGGACCAAAACCATCTGTACCCATGACATCCAGTCCTAAAAACTGGAACTCACGTTTATTCTATTCTATCATGATTGATAGATTTGCCCGCAGCAAACATCCAATTCGTAGTCGTTTAAGCTTAGTTAACTATGACCTTTCTTGTCCCCATTCAAGTCATGGAGGTACAATTGCGGGTGTAACCGAGCATTTGGATTACCTCAAGTCTCTGGGGATCAGAGTAATTATTCTCAGTCCCGTATACGTCAACGCTCCAGATGGCTATCATGGATATCATCCTATTCACTTATTGATGATTGATCCCCGTTTAGGTACAATTCACAGCTTACGTCAACTGGTCAAAAAGGCTCATGAACTGGATATTGCCATTGTTCTAGATGTAATTGTTAATCACATTGCTGATAGCATTAACTGGCCAGAATATGGTGGACCACCACAGGGAGAGTTCAAATACATACAGGGTGATGAATCTGCGGTTATGCCTTTTCCCATAGAAGCAAGGAATACATTGCTATTTCATGGACCAGAATACACAGACATGGTTAATCAAAGACTATTTGGCTTTTTAGAGGACTGGCGCACTGAAACCCCTTATGTTCGTGAATTACTAATCCAACATCTAAAGTACTGGATTGGTGAAACTGATATTGATGGTTTTCGCTATGACTCTGCACGCCACGTTGGGTTAGATTTTTGGGAACCCTGCGTAGAAGAAATATCAAGATATGCAAGCGTTTTAGGAAAAAAAGAATTTTTGCAAATAGCTGAACATGCGGGGAGCACCCACGAAGAGGTGATTGAATATAACTCGGCCAAATTTTCCGGTTTGATTGATTATCCTACCTACTATAGAGTTAAGCATTCATTGGGTGATGCTAATTGGCTATCTAGTTTGGTAGATTATTTTTGTGGGTTCCTGGAACCATCACATTCCTATTATGCTGGTTGGCAAAATAATATTATGTTTCTAGACAACCACGACACCAGCAGGGTTTTCCACGAGTTTTTACATCGTACTCACAATCGAGACCAAGCACGTATTCGCGTACATTTTGCTCTGGCTTGTTTAATATTGGGACCACAAACACCTTCTATTTATCAAGGAACAGAGCAAGAATTTGATGGTGCATTAGGATGGCATGAGGATGAAAAAAAACCAGATTCTATGGGTCACGACTGTTACGTACGAGAAGATATGTTTGATAATCCCGCCTGTACTTGGAAATTTGGTCCAATTAACCGTAAAACTTTTCAACCCTACAATAAAAACCACCCTACTTTTGTACTGATTCACAAACTTGCTGAAACTCGTTGGCAATATAAATTAATTAAAAATGGTAGACGCACCTTACTATACGAAAATCATAGAATTCGGTGCGTGCTGATTCATGATCCAGCTGAAAAATATTCTTTTCTGGTTGCCATGAATATGGGTAAGGACATATTTGACTTTTGTTTTAAACCTCCCCATGGTTATGGAGATTTCACTCAACTAAAGATATTAGTTGTTACGTCTGGTGAAGCAACTAAATTATCAACAGGAGAAATCCATCTTCAACTCCCAGCATTTGCATTCGTTTTAGCTCAAGTATTTTAACTGGAGTTTAGACTGAGGAGCGATCGCCTTTCTCCAATGCTTAATAAAACGTAATAAAAACAAGCAAGTAAGCTTGCTAAGTAGATTCGGGTAGTGTTATGATCATATAACATCATTATCCGACTAAGTTTATAACATTTTAACTCTATAACATTCAGACAAATTAAAGAAAGGAATAAAATGACCTTCACATCAGGACAGTTACAAATTGTCAGAAATAGCCAAGACGAAAAAATTCGTGTGGAAGCATTACGGCAATTGTTAGGATATCCGGTGAAAGAACTGGATCGGGAAGGTTCACGGTTTTGGTATTTACGTCCTGGTAATGATGAAGAGGAAGCAGCGGAAACTTGCCCTATTGCAGTAGGTTTTTATGAAGAACTGGTGTCTTTAAGTGAATTAGAGGCTAAAAGATTTTTCACTGAGGAAGCGCAACAAAAAGATATTTACGGTCATTACATCAGTCGAGTAGCTGAGGAACAACCCGTCATGTATCTAATTTTACCCAATGGGTCATCTGGTAGGATTTCTTTAATCCTTCCTGGAGAAGGTAAATTGCGTCAGCAACAAATTCAAACTTTTAGTTATGATGATGAGCAGTTACTGTCTAGACTAAAAAGAATTACACAAGACGAAATATTTATTGCTACTAAAGTACTGATGTCTGTTCCTTTAGTGGAATGGGTGTTTTATGAACCAATCAAGACCGCCAAAGAGTTGGCCCTAAAATTAGCACAAGCAGCTCGTCAGATTGAGCAGGTAATACCTATCGCTTACAAGCAAGAACGGGAAAATGGATATTTACATACATTACTTAAAAGTTTTCTAAGGTTTAACCAAAATCTGAGTTTTATTTATTAATTCCTCAAGATACATATTTATTTGCAGAGTATGGGCAGTTTTTAAAAATTACTGATATTATGCAAGAATATTCTTTAGGATGTCTTACTAAGAGAGATAAACTGGTTATTAATTATTCATTTAAGGAAATCAAAGATAACATAGTAAAATTTCTAGACAGCAATAAAAGTGATCAAGAAGTAGTTGATATCTTTGGATTACAATTATTTGATAAAGATAAATGGAATGCTTCTACAGCTAGAGAATGTATCACAGATCAAGAAATAGAAACTTATATTAAGCAAGAAATATTTAGACCATTTGATCAAAGGTTTATCTTTTACCATCAAGAATTTGTGGCACGATTAAATTATCGTGTTATGCAACATTTTCTATATCTGAATTATGGCATAGTCTTGGGAAGACAAGGAGCAGCAATAGGATCAACTTATTGGGATGTCATTTTTATTTGTAATTTAATTATAGATCAAAATATTTTTCGTAGAGGTGGAGGAACTGTTTTTCCCCTTTACCTCTACCCCGACACAAATCAACCGCAAGAACTGCAACAAAAAAAACGCCCCAACTTTTCAGAAAAGTTCCTCAAAAAAATAGAAATAAACCTGGGTTATCTCCCCACACCAGAAACCATATTCTACTATATCTATGCCATCTTCCACTCCCCCACCTACCGCACACGCTACGCTGAATTTCTGAAAATAGACTTCCCCCGCGTTCCCCTCACCAGAAACAATAACCTATTTTGTCAACTTGCAGAATGTGGAGAACAATTAGTAGCCCTGCACCTCATGAAATCACCCAAATTAAATAACCTTATCACCCAATTTACCCCAAATGGAGGTAATTCAATAGTAGATGCGGGATATCCTAAATATACCCAAAATGCAGTATTAATCAACAAAAAAGGTGACAAATTTTTGGGAGTACCCGAAGAAGTTTGGAACTTTTATATAGGAGGTTATCAAGTTTGTCAAAAATGGCTCAAGGATCGTAAGGGACGCACCCTAACTGATGATGATATTCAACATTATCAGCGCGTAGTTATAGCACTACAGCAAACTATTAAACTCATGCGATCAATTGATCAAACCATACCAAACTGGCCCATTGAGTAAATATTGCATTAGTTATTTTTCATCTGCTACAATCAAAATAATTATTTCCTCAAACCGCACCTGTGATTTTTAGACATTTTTAACCTCAAATGCTGGACACCTTTATCCAAGAACTGATCCGAAAACAGCGTCCTTACTACATCATCCAAGGTACACCCATAAAAGGGCTTGAGAATCAGTATTGGTTGGTTTTTAAACATCGTGATGCAGATAACTTGCTACATAAAGTTGTTAGATTCTTAGGTGCTAGTAAAAAACAAACAACTTATAAACTATTAAGAATAGACCAAAAAGCTGGCAAGGTCTTTACGTATACCCCCATCAAGCAAAATGACTTACCCAGCACGAGCTTACTGAGAACATCCAAGCTGAATATTATTGAAAAATTCTTGGATCTAGAAAATGTCACCAAAGAAAAAGCTTTATTAACTGGTAGTTTCCGAGAAATCTCTGGTCGTCAGCGTCGCTTCAATCTGCCCAATGATTTGGATAAGTACCATAAATTTTTTAGTAAAGTATTAGAGCGCAGTCAAATTTATCGTCGTTCCACAGCCTATTTTGATAGTAGCATTCTGAAATTATATGAAGAACCATTGGCTGCTATTATTCAAGCAGAAGGAAAAATTCGCTTGTTAATGGACTGGCAAGGATTTACTAAAAAGTCCGATATTCAAGAACTGGAAAAACTTCATGACCCTAATTATCGCACTCGGTTTATCCAACGCACCTTACAAGAGTTTCTACGAAATTTAAAAGATAGAGAACTAGATCATACAGAAATATTAGCTGAGTTAGTCAGATTAGGATTTATGGTGATTAAACTAATCAAAATGGACTCAGAAAGAGCCATTTATCATAAAAAAACAGGAATCCTCAGCGACTCCCTAGGATATCATATTCAACACGATGGTTCAGACAACTTGACCCGCGCTGCTTATTCCCGAAATGCTGAAAGTATCACTTTTTTATATTCCTGGGATGAACTAGATACAGAAACCATATTAGAGAACATTCGTCAATTTGATAAGGAATGGGAACGGGAAGATATAGCATTTGATATCAGTTTAGAATTCCTCCAGGAAGTACTAGCAGAAAAGGAACGTCGCAGTCAATTAAAAACACCAATTATTGACTCTATCACTCCCCACACCGTTCCCTCAGGAAAGACTACCAAGGTTGAAATTACCGGTCAAAATCTAGACCACGTAGAAGAAATCCAAATTGTTGATAATGACCTGGTACAAGTTACCATTAATAGTAAAGAACCGGAGCGTATTTCCGGTCAAATTACCATAAACACAAATCATCCACCAACACTTTTAAAAGCGTTTAAGGTAAGAACTACTGAACAAAGTTATGAAATAGCACCGAAAAAACCTCCGGTGGTTACTCATTCCCCAGAAATTCCTGAATTTGCAGAAATTGAGGGATTTAAACCAGCAGTAGAAATGATTTTAGCGGGTAATCATGGCACACCTAGTGACTTTCTTTATTGGTTAGCACGGCAAAAACCCCAACAGTTTCAAGTAGAACGCAGTGATTTATTAGATGAACTGTTAAATAATAGCACCCTCTTTGAACACCAAAAGTCAGGCGCTCAACATTGTTTAAGAGTGATGAAAAATTTTGGTGTAGCTGTGTGTGCAGACGCAGTAGGCTTAGGTAAAACCCGTTTAGCCGCTACCGTAGCTAAATTATACTTTCAACAAAATGCACAAGCTAAAATTGCTATTATAGCTGCTAAAAAACTTCATCCTAACTGGGAAAGAGAACTAGCAGAATTAGGGTTTCAATCCCGTGATTACGAATTTTATAATAAAAACCTCATGAGTCGTAAAGGTGGTTTTTTGGCAGACTTTGGTCGTTATGGGGGACCCGACTTAGTAATTATTGATGAGGCCCACGAAGGTATTCGCAATTATAGAAACCGTATTCACAAAACTTGTTTAGAGATACAAGAACAAGATAGAAAAACTGGCAAGCAACGTTATTTTTTGCTTTTAACCGCCACTCCCTGGAATAATCGCCGAGAAGATATTTATAATATCCTTTCACCCTTTATTAGTCGTCCAGAAGGTTTTAATGATTTAAACTTCCCCCCAGAAGTAACCCACTGGTTTCAAAATCGCGAAACTGGTGTGGAAAACTTTACTGACAATACGGAACTATTTCGCCGCACCTATCGGGAACTGTTTCTTCAACGGACCAGGCAAATGCTACGAGAAGCTACTCCGGATTTAAACTTGTATGCCAAACGAGTGGCGGAATGGTTACCAGTACAATTTGAAGAGAGTACTGAATTAGCGCTAGAGCAAATTTTCACCCAATTTGAAACTAGTTTATATATTCCTTTTGCTGACCCTATTCGTTATTTAACCAGTAATGTGGAACAACGTAGTTTGTTATCTAACCAGCGCCGCTTTTTCTTACAAAGAGCTGAATCTAGTATGTATGCTTTGGGTAGAACTATTGAGAGTTTTGGTTACCGGATTAAACAAATGCAGAAACGATTAGAATCAGTTTCTTTTGATGGGGAGGGACTAAAGGAGTTTTTACTAGTCCATTATAATTTTAACTCCGATAAAAAAGATAACTCAGACAAGTTCTTAGATTATTATGAAGATGAGGATTATGAAGATGAGGAGGAAGAAGAAAATCAAGTAAATCCAGAACAAAACCGTCAACAATTAAGAAGTTCTATAGATACTTTCACAGGTAATCTACAGAATGATCCTGACAGTGCCCAAAGGATTTATAATCGCATGCTGGATGATTGTAAAAAAGACTTACAACAATTGGATGAAATTCACACCCTATTAGAAAATGAGTTTTTTGTTGATCACAAAAAACAACAAGTTACCCAAAAAGTTCGTGAGTTAGTGAAACTTGGTCATAAGGTACTACTAATTTCTACCTTTAGCGATACTGTAATTGATTATTATCATCACATGACCCGTGATGGTGCGATCGCAGCTAAGGGTATTGGGATGTTAATTGGTTCCACAAAATTATATTATCCCGACAATTCAGATAAACCACAAAGAGTAAATCCTGCTGATGTACTACAACCTAATCGAGGTCGAGTTGTTTGCGATCGCCAAAGTATCTTTAGATTATTTGCTCCACATGCTACCTGTAAAAATCTTGAAGAACTTCCTCAAGCAGAAGAGGAAATTAAAGTATTAATTGGTTCAGAAACCTTATCGGTGGGTCAAAATTTACAAGATGCGGATTATTTAATTAATATTGATTTACCTTGGAATCCCATGATTTTAGAGCAAAGAATTGGCAGGATTGATAGACCGAAACAACATAAGGCAGAATATATTTACGTTTACTATGCTAACAGTGAAAGTCAACTATTAAGACAAGCATCTCGCCTAAAAAATTTACATAAAAAGTTAGTAGGAGAAATATCTCAACAACAGGAAAATAAGACAAGTCTTGAATATAATTACAATATTTCCCCTATTTCTGATACCGGTACATTAGGATCTTCTATTTATGGTGATACATTATTTGATGGCGAAATTTTACCAGGATATGTGGATTTTATCCAAAGTCTCATTAAAGCTAGAAAAATGGAACAAGGTAATTTACAGGAGGATGCTTATAAAAAACAAGAAACCAATCGAGATGTTTATACCCAAAATGAAATATTACACAGTGAAGAGCTGAGTGAACTTTTAAAAAAAATGGGCGATGATTACCAACCAAATCCCATTGCTCTAGGTCGAATCAATGAACCAAACCAACCATCCGGATTAGTAGCACTAACAGTGCAATATTTCGGACCCAATGGTGAACTTATAAAAAATAAGCAAAAAACCCTATTTTGGAACAATATCACAGGAGAAAAAGATGGTTATGGTTTGGCGATCGCCACTGCTATTAAAACCCCAGCAGCTAACAATGTATTTTCTTCAAAATATTTAATATCATTAGCTGAATCAATTTATGACGAACTGGTGAAACTCAAGGAACAAGGTAGTGCAGAACTAAAAGAACTAGAAACCCTGGAAAATATTAATATCACTTCAGAACGGATTACCAAAATTCAACGTCGTTTGAATAAGCTGGATAGTTTCCCAGATAAGTTAGACCGTAGTAAGGTCAAAGGTACACTAAAAAAACTGAATACCTGGAAAGAGGGAAAATCTGTACAAAAACTTTTGAAGGAATATACAGATGGGGACAAATCAAATTTGGATGATGAGAAATTTATTATTCAGTTGTTCGAAGATACGGATAGGTTAAACCTAATTTTGGATGAAGGAATTAAACCTACCAGTATGCAAATTTCCTTAACAGCATTTTTATTAAGAGGTTGAATGCAATCCCTAGCTACCGCTTGCAAAAGTTTATGCACATCTAATTAGGGGAGTGTAATATTCTGACACCGTGGGCAAGACAAAATCCCGCACACCCGATTCCTCCGCGATCGCCCGGGGCAATTCTTTTTGAATTAATGCCTTAATTTCAGCCTCTATCATAGGTTTTTGGTTTTATAGATGTTGAAATGCTTCCCTTTTATGGTACCACTACATCTGCATAACTATATATCTCAATGCCTAGGGATTTAGCTACCGGTATAGCTCGCTCATCCACCATGGGCGAAATCACAATTTTACGGTTAACCACTCTATTTTGATTTTTAGCGTAGAAGTCTGCCTTACGACCAAAGATGTACATACCAGCTTTGTCAATAGAAGACTTAAGTTCACAGACAATAGTTAGCCCATTTTTGATGATTATATCCAATTCCACCTGTTCTGGTCGACCAAATACTTCTCCCTCCTGGTCGTAAAGGGTAAGATTGAGCACCTCCACCCCAAAGGACTGGCCTAGAATAGCTTGGAGTCCATTACGGAAACTAGCTTCAGAATAGAGACCCCAGCGGGAACCAATAGCACCAATGGCACTTTCATAACGACGGTTAGCTTTCTGGATTTCCTCCAGGGTAGCACTGTTCTGGGCTTCGATTCTGTCCAGACGTTGATTATTTTCCTCCCATTTACGATTTTGCTCATCCCACTTACGAGCTTGCTCAGCTTGGAAAGCATCGAATTTGCGATTTTGCTCATCCCATTTATGAGCTTGCTCAGCTTGGAAAGCATCGAATTTACGATTTTGCTCATCCCATTTGCGAGCTTGCTCTTCCCTGTCTCGCTGTAACTCATTCAAAACTCGGCAAATTTTTCGTCAATCA
>ACYB01000028.1 GCA_000175855.1 Raphidiopsis brookii D9 | reverse complement strand
GCCTTTAATAGACGGAGACAGTTTCAGCTTATCCCGAACAGATGTTACATAATTCCTTAAAAATATCCACCCTAAGATAGATGTTTAAAAATAATCTAATTACTTATTGTTAGTAGCACCTAAATAACACTTAGGTGAAGTTCCGGATTTACCTTGTTTATTCATACTTACTTAATTGAACAATTGAAGGTTTTAACTCTGGACTTGTCAAACAGTTTTTTACACATAAGTTAAAAAAGCAACAAGGAGAACATGTTGTATGGCTGTTTCATTAACAAAAGGTCAGAGAGTATCACTAGAAAAAGTGGCACCTGGATTGTCAGAGCTATTTGTAGGATTGGGATGGGATGTTAAAACAACTGACACGGGATTTGATTTTGATCTAGACTCATCAGTATTTTTACTTGGTGCTAATGAAAAACTGATTTCAGATGATCATTTCATCTTTTATAATAATCTTGTCAGTCCAGATCCTGGTAAGTCAGTCCAACATACGGGAGATAACTTGACGGGTTTTGGAGACGGAGATGATGAAGTTATTAAAATTAACCTCAAAAAAGTACCTGAGGAGGTCAAAAGGATTGTTATTACAGTAACAATTCACGAAGCGCAGCAACGTCGTCAAAATTTTGGACAAGTACAAAATGCTTTTATTCGTATAGTAAATGCTCAGAACAAACAAGAAGCTGTACGTTATGACCTAGCAGAAGATTACTCTATTGAAACTGCACTAATTATGGCTGAGTTATATCGTAAAGATGGAGAATGGTCTCTTAATGCAGTAGGGGCGGGTTATCAGGGAGGTTTGAAAGCATTACTAGATCGTTATAGCTTAAGGAAAGTACAAATTATGGCTATCAATTTACAGAAAGGACAACGTATTTCACTCACCAAAGAAGCTCCTGGACTAAAGAAAATTATTTGTGGACTGGGTTGGGATGTGGTAGAACAAACTGGAGGGGGGTTATTGGGTATGTTCACCAATAAAAAGAATTACGACCTGGATGCTTCAGTAATCTGTTTGGACAACAATGGAAAAATCAGTGACGTTGGGAATATTGTTTATTTTGGCAATCTCACACATAAATCAGGAGCAATTACTCACCTAGGAGATAACTTAACGGGTGAAGGAGAGGGAGACGATGAACAAATCATTGTTGATCTTCCCTTAGTCCCATCACAAATTAGCAAACTAATTTTCACGGTTAATATCTATGACTGTGTAGCAAGAGAACAAGATTTTTGTCAGGTTAGAAATGCATTTGTACGCTTAGTCGATATGGCTAACAACAAAGAACTTGCTCGGTACAATCTATCGGGAATTGAATACAAAGGAATGACTGGAATGATTATGGCAGAAATATATCGGTATAAGGAGGAGTGGAAGTTAGCAGCAATAGGTAATGGTATTAAGATCAATGGACTGCGGGAAATTGCACATTATTACATGTAGCAAGCCAAAACTGTGCGATCGCATTTAACAACTTGTAATCGATATAAGGAGGAATGGGTGGAAATTGTGATCGCACGCTGATGAATATCCTATCTATGATGGGGATGGTAAAAACCCCGACACTCATCTTCAGCACGCTCATTCCCCGTCAACAGCAAATTGCCTCGATTATCCCACCATCTCAACCAGGGCGTTTTCAAAGTCAGTGGTAAATTGCAAAATGACTTTTTAAAAACCCTTTTCCATAGAGCGATCGCAGCAGATTTGAAAAGTCTACCACTACGGTTTCCAGATGGTTCCCACCCCTCAGGTTTTTCGCCGAGTGAAGGTAGGATATCATTATCCAAAAAAGAACTTTTAGAGGTATAACTTTCTTCAGTTTCGATAAATTCTATCAGGAGACAATCTGTGGTTCTTTTTTTCTGGTCATGGTCAAAGATATCAAGATAAAGACTATCTAATGCTCAAGGATACTGATCCAGGAAATTAAGAAAGGCGATCGCATAATTCTGAAAGTAGTAAATCATTTTTCTCATCGATCCAAGCCTTGATCATGTTTAAATATTGTCCTTCAATTATAGGCTTTTCGTATCCTCCACATTGCTTTGGCTCAACCTGACCAGTTTCACGATAACGACGTACTAAATTTCTCACAAATGACAAGCTAACCTTAAATCTGTCTGCCAACTGGCGTTGAGATCCCTCTTGAGCCGCCCATGCTACAATTACACGATTACGCAAATCTACTGAATAAGGTTTTGGCATATAATTTAACAATATTTTTAGTCTATTTTAGTTTATCACTCTTATTATAGTTTACCTCATTTCGTAGTTTAAATACATGAAAATAGCTGTAAACCCTGCATCTCCAACTTTTTTACCTACTCACTAGGAGAACCGGATTCCATAACACTTGAAATCATCAAGTTCAAAAGCATTGATGAGAAATTGACACATAATTTCGGCTCACTAGCTCACTAATATAAGAAGGAAAATCTACTTTTCAAAGTTCAGTGTCTTTTTTAGTTAATTTTTGGTCAATAATGAATAGATACTCATTTGAACCATATTTAAATTCGATTTGCTTAATGTTAGTTAACTCATCTAAAATTTGACCAAGATGAACCATGACGACCTCGGCAAAAATGTTATACTGAGTTATCTCCTTTCCTAGGGTCGAAGCCTTCAATTTTACTCTGGATGTTGTGTTATCATTATAGGTAATTATGGTATTTATATCATCTAAAAATGTTGATTTTCCGTTGTCGGTAATATCCCAATCATCTGAGCTTGTACCTACAGCTATCACTGGGTAAACTCCTCCTTCATTTGGATCCTCGTAAGAAAAACTACAATATCTCAGTTCTCCCTTTTTAGAAACAAGTAATTTACACTCGCTGCCAATATTTGCCTGGAAAGTAGCTTTCTTGGAATCACTAAATCTATCATACTCAAACTCATAATTATAACCACCAAGTGCTGGATTAAATATCCCTATGGAAAGAAGGAAGGTAGAAATGAACAAGACTCTCACAATAACATTTCCTTTTTTTTAATGGTAATACATGTTGTTTCTTGGTACTCTTGAGCTACAGCTACAAGAGTCAGGGGATTCGTGATTTTTAGCTGGTGGAAGAAATTTATAGTCTTCCACAAAACCCTTACATGAAATGTAAACAAAAGCACTTTAATACATCAAAAGTTATCTCCACATCTATCCTAGGGTAGATCTTCAGTTTGTTCCGGAAGCATTTTTAACATTTACCGGACATATCGAAACCCACGGTAGTAAACTTTCAAGTCAACAATCCCACGGACAGAATTGTCTTGACGAAACTTGACTAAAAGATAGTGGGATTAGTTGACCTTTAGTTATTTTTATTGTTATAGAGCCACCATAACTCAGATTATACACAAAATGTAGGAAAACATACTTTATCCTATTGCTGAGTTTTGCCCCGTTTTCTTGATTACGTGCGATCGCTTTTCCTAATTTTACGCTCTTAATCAAGAACAGATTTAATTACTAAAAATAACAACACACATAATTTATACTTATAAAAATTCTCTGGTGCGTCATGTTAGTTGTTAATGGGGATAAAGCAAAATCAACACAAGAAAAAGTTATCCCGAGTATACTTAGAGTAGTGTAGATGATAAACAAATACAAATTAAGGAGTTAACTTCCAATACAGTGAATAACGAATCTGAATTATTTCCAGAAAAAACCGACTGGAGCTGGAATCAGCTTCCAGTAAGTGAGTCTGTACTCGAGCTTCTAAAGTATAGATGGATAGAAGCTAAAAAGGTATTTGATTCAGAATGCTATTTATCCGTAGTTTTTCTTTGTGGCAGTTTACTCGAAGGGGTTTTGCGGGGAGCAGCGGAAGAAAATCCGGAAATTTTTAATAAATGTAACAAAGCACCAAAAGATAAAGATAAAGTTAAGGTCAAGAGATTTCAACACTGGATTCTTGCCGAATTCATTGATGTTGCTTTCGACATAGGGTTAATAGATCTTGATGTTCAAAAACATAGCCACACTTTACGAGATTTTAGAAATTATATTCATCCATACGAACAACTAAAGCATAACTTTAAACCAGATAAGCATACAGCAAAACTTTGCTTTACTGTTTTAACTGCTGCTTTTGCATCTCTATGTGGAGAAAGAAGTACAAATTTAAAAAAGAAGCCAGATAATGGAATTACCCTGAAAAAACCCTACCAAGTACCTTCCCTACCGCGTTTTTGTGTAAAACGTTCAATACACCATGAAAAATTAAAAGAAAAATTACTCAACCAACATAGTGAAGAAGGAACCTTACTAATTACCAGTATTTTCGGACTAGGAGGTATTGGAAAATCAACTTTAGCTGCTGCTATAGCTCATGAGGAGGATGTAAAAACATATTTTAGCGATGGAATCCTGTGGGCAACCTTGGGTAAGGAACCAGACTGTCTGCAATTATTAAACAGTTGGATTCAAGAATTAGGAGATTATAATTATAAACCGCTAAAAGAAGAAGATGCTAAAAGGCATTTACAAACATTACTTAACAACAAAAAAATCTTGATAGTAGTCGATGATGCTTGGGAGTCAGAACACGTTGAATATTTTCAGGTGGGTGGTAACAATTGTCGAGTAATAGTAACAACAAGACAAGTCTTTATCTCCGGTGCAAATCGATATGAACTAGGTGTAATGACAGAAAGCGAATCCCTAGAACTTCTCAAAAGTCACCTGCAAACAGATCTAAAACCATCAGAACAAGATCTGGCTAAACAATTAGCGAAAAAAGTTGGCTACCTACCTTTAGCATTAGAATTAGTAGCCTGTCAAATTGCTAATGACAGTACCTGGCAAGAATTATTAGACTATCTAACAGAGGAAATCGCTAGACTAGAGTACCTAGATATAGAAAATTCTACTTCTAATGAGGAGAAACGTAAAAAATATTCCCTAGAAGCCTGTTTTAACCTCAGCTTAAAATCCTTAACACAAGAAGAATTAAAACAATTTATTTGGTTTGGAATTTTACCGGAAGACGTAGTGATTACCCATAAAATGGCAGCAACACTGTGGGGAGTTAATCCTGAAAAAGCCTATCGGATATTAAGGAGAATTGCATCTAAGTCATTATTACAAAGGGGAAAAATTGAATTTAAGGAGAAACCAACCTACAGAATACATGACCTTTTACACGACCTAGCAACAAAATTAATTACAGCAGAGAAAATCCTAAACAACCAGAAAAACTGCCAGGATTAGGATTAAACATAATAGATGCTCATAGAGAATTATTAAAGCGGTACGAAGAAAAAATCGATTCAGGAAAATGGCACACATTACCCGAAGATGGGTATATCAATGCCCATTTAACCTGGCATTTTCAAAAAGGCAACCAAAATACAGACATACATAAACTATTACAAGAGGAAACCCCAGATGGAAACAACGGTTGGTATGAAACTTGTAATCGGACAGGAAAAATAGCTATCTTTATCAATGATGTACGTCGGGCATGGGGATTAGCAGAAGAGTCCTGGAATAAAACCAACCCCAGTGAAGTTGTGGGATGGCAATGTCGCTATGCCCTAATTATTACATCCATGAATAGCCTAGTAGCGAACTTACCGGCAAAATTACTAATTGCCCTAGTGAGAGAAAATATTTGGACACCTGAACAAACGCTTTCTCATATTTTACAAAGCTCAGATCTCACAGTAAAAGCGCATTTACTTACAAGTTTAGTTGACTATTTACCAAATGATCTGCAAGAATCAGTGCTTTCAGAGGCGCTTTCTAGTGCCAGGCAAATTCAGGATGAATACAGGCGCACTTATGCACTAATAGATTTAGCTGATAAACTGCCCTCAGTATTACCAGAAGCTCTCTCTATTGCTAGACAAATTCAGGATGAAAAGTATCGCACCGAATTACTAATAGGTTTAGTTGATAAACTACCACCGG
>ACYB01000029.1 GCA_000175855.1 Raphidiopsis brookii D9 | reverse complement strand
TTATCAACTGGAAGGGAAGCCTTGTTTTATCCACGTAAATACAGTTGCTACCGCGTAGTTTATCTAGGGTGGTGATCCTCAGGGGAAGATTTTTGGGGTTCATACTAATGAATGTTTTTTTTATTTTAAATTAAACTGCAAGTGCTTTGCGATCGCTAGTCAGTTTATCTTATTTTATTCCCAATCCGCTTGAATGAGGTTACGTTTGCTGGAGCTGAACACCAATCCTACTTCATGAACGGTTTTTCCTGGTTCTCCCCCATACTTTTGAGCATAATTACATTTTCGTATCTGTTTTAGAGCTAGGTTCTCTTTCAACTTGTCCCCGTCTATTACTTTGATTTCCATCACGTAAATATGATCACCTAGGATGGCTGTTATGTCCGCTTGACTGTAATTGGTAATATCCTCGGGGATGATCCGCGCATTAAGGAACTTAGAAAGGCATATAGTACAGAAGCGTAGTAACCCTCGAAGTTCGCTAGGTCATTATTGGTGAAGTTACGCCAAGGGATAGAAGCAAACAATCGTCTGACTCTGTCGATAAATCCATTAACATCACCTTGGAACAATTTTTCATATAAGGGTCTCTGAATACCTAATTTCTCTTCAACGAAGTCAGTGTAGGCGTTGACTAATTGATCTCCCAGGGCGACCTTCACCTCCCGGTTGGGGATTTTTAGTCGGAACATGTAACGTTCCATAGCGGTAAAGGTGCTCTCAATGGTTAAATACCCTGATTGAAATAACAAGGTGACTGGGTTGATCCTTTCTACTTCAAAGGACTCGAGTATCTCCTCGGTTACCTCTAGATGCTCTAGGTTGGGGAGGAAGTAACACTTGGCTTGGAATAGTTTAACTAGAAAGCTCGGACTACCCGTCTCAAACCAGTAGTTGCGAAATATCTTCCTCTTATCGATAAACATGAGAATATCGTAGGGGTTATAGACGCTCTCCGAACCTGTCCAGTTATAACCATTATACCAGGAGCGCACTGCTTCTCGATCTGCTCCTGCAAGGTGTTCTCCAAAGGATTGGGTGAGGTCGGTTTCGGTGTAACCACAGATGGAGGAGTATCTAGTATCAATGGTGATGTCCGTGAGTTGGTTGACCCCGCTAAAAAGGCTGACTTTGGAAAATTTGGTCACTCCGGTCATGAAGACGAACTGCAGGTTGGCATCCTGTTGCTTGAGGACGGAGTATAGATTCTTGAGTCCTTCCCGCATTTCAGCTGCAATAGGTGGGTTGTCTATATTGTCCAGGATGGGTTTATCGTATTCATCTACCAGTACTACAGCACGTTCTCCATATTTTGCCATGGCTTTACGAATCAATGTTCCTAATTTTCCCGGTATATCAGTTGACTCATAGGACACACCCAGATGCTCTGCATTTTCCTCCAAAATATCCAGTATGCGCACATCCAGTTCTTGTCGGTTTTTTAATACCCCACCAGCAAAATCTATTTTAATCACTGGGAATTTTCTGCTCCAGTCCCATTGGTCATAAATATAAAGCCCCTCAAATAATTTCTGATTCCCTTCGAAAATCTCCTTGAGGGTATCTATAAACAGACTTTTGCCAAAACGCCGGGGACGAGATAGAAAGAAGCGTCCAGGAATGCGGATCAGACGGTGAGCTATTTCCGTTTTGTCCACATAGACGCAATTGTTTTCCCGTAGCATGCTCAGGGTGTTGATTCCCAACGGGAGATTTTTGGGGTTCATAGTAATGAATGTTTGCTTATTATCTTATCCTAGTTTATCTCTAATTTAATCACCGGAGTTATTTATGTGAATTATGTGAATTTATTTTAAATCAAAAGGGCGATCGCTTGTCGGTCACAGATAGAGAATGAATTCCTTGTCTCAAATTTGTGGATGGGGGGGTTTAGGTTACATTAGATTGGGTTTTGTCAACCCAACATCTGTTGTATTAATTGGGGTATTTGTAAATTTTTAAAAAGGGCGAGCTCGCGAGTGCTTCGCGATCGCAGTTTATCTTAATTTATTCCCAATCTGCTTGAATGAGGTTACGTTTGCTGGAACTGAACACCAATCCTACTTCATGGATTGTTTTCCTTGGTTCTCCCCTATACTTTTGTGCATAGTTACATTTTGCTAAAACATCTATTAGGGTTTCCAACTGTTGTTCAGCCTTAAATACAGCCAAACCCCTAGCTGTAACCTTCCCAGGAGAATATACAAACCGATTTTTCATATTTTCCGTCAACCTCTGGGCCAACAAGTTCCAAGCAGGTTCTTCCATTGGTGTTTCCAATACTATATGTTGCTTATTCTCTGGTTTAATCCTACTAAAACCTAGATTTTTTGCCAGTTGTTTCAATTCCATAACTCTGAGCATTTGATTTGCTGGGGGGGGTATAATACCATATCTATCATTCCATTCTGCTGCTATTGCTTTTAATTCTTCCTTGGATTTGGCCGTCGCTACCGCACGATAGGCACTCATTTTTTGATCAATATCGGTAATATAGGTTGCAGGAATAAATGCGGTCAGGTTCAAATCAATTTGGGTGTCATCAACCTTGGGTATTTCTTGACCCCTAATCTCCCTAATTGCTTCCTCTAACATTTCCATATATAAGTCAAATCCAATAGCATTCATTTGACCTGATTGTTCCGCACCTAATAAATTGCCTACCCCACGAATTTCCATATCCCGCATAGCTAATTGATAACCAGAACCTAGTTGGGTAAATTCTTGAATGGCTCTTAATCTTTGTCTAGCAGCATCGGACAATTCTCTTTGTTTAGGATAAAACAACCAAGCATGGGCTTGAATTCCTGCTCTTCCTACTCTTCCCCTTAATTGATATAATTGGGAGAGTCCAAATCGGTGAGCATCTTCAATTAAAATGGTATTAACTCGCGGGATATCTAATCCAGATTCGATAATTGTGGTACATACTAAAATGTCTGCTTCATGGTTACTAAAAGTTAACATGGTTGATTCTAGCTGACTTTCATCCATTTGACCATGGGCTATGACAAATCTACCGCTGGGAATCATTTCTCGGAGTCTGGTTGTAGTTTCTTCTATACCCTCAACCCTGGGGACAACGTAAAACACTTGTCCGCCCCTATCTAATTCCTGTCTAATGGCACTGCTGACAATTTGGGGGTTTAATGGGGCTAAATGGGTTTGAATCGGTCTTCTAGTAGGAGGTGGAGTGGTAATTAAACTCATTTCTCTAATCCCAGATAGGGACATATATAAGGTTCTGGGAATGGGGGTTGCTGATAGGGTCAATACGTCCAGGTGTGTTTTTAAAGTTTTGATTTTTTCTTTTTGATTGACTCCAAATCTCTGCTCTTCATCAATTACTAATAATCCTAAGTCCTTAAATTGTACTCCTTTACCTAACAATTGATGGGTGCCCACAACTATATCTAACTCACCAGTTAATAGTCGTTTTTGAATATTGCGTTTTTCTTCAGGAGAACGGAAACGATTTAATAAGCCTACATGGATAGGATAGGGTGCAAAACGTTCTTTTATGGTGTGATAATGTTGCTGAGTTAAAATAGTGGTTGGAGCTAAAAGTGCTACTTGTTTACCTGCAGTAACAGCTTTAAAAATTGCCCTAATTGCCACTTCTGTTTTACCAAAACCCACGTCACCACAAACTAGGCGATCCATAGGTCTTGGACTTTCCATATCTCTCTTAACATCTTGCACTGCTTTTAATTGATCTATGGTGGGTTGGTAAGGAAAGGAATCTTCCATTTCTTCTTGCCAAGGCATGTCTTGTGGGTAGGAAAAACCCTCTTGCTGGGAACGAGCTGCATATAATTGTAACAAATCAACTGCTAATTTTTTAATAGCTTTTTTGACTTTATTCTTGGTGTTATCCCAAGCTTTACCGGTCATTTTATGTAGTTGTGGGGGTCTATCTAAGTTCGTTCTAAATCTGGAGAGGGAACCAACTTGATCTGCTGCTACTCTCAACACACCATCAGCATATTGAATGACTAAATAATCCCGGGTTTCGTCATTGATTGTCAAACTTTCTAATTTGACAAATTTGCCGATTCCATGGCTACGATGTACGACAAAATCACCCGCCCTTAATTTATTAGGATCAACCTGTTTAGATGCTGCTTTACGACGTTTACGCACATAGCCAAAGTTAGCTAGGGCGTGTTGACCATAAAATTCCCGATCCGTAATAATTACTAACCGGTAAGAAGGTAAAATTACTCCTTCTAATTCCGCTAAACCAGAATATTTCAGAGCAACTGGTGTTTGATTAATTTGCAGTTTATCAATGGCTTGATAATCTCTCGGATTGGGAATAAACTGAGCTGCACAATCATGTTCTTGCAATAGAGCAACCGAACGAGAAGGTTGGGCAGAAATAATCCAAACCGCAAATTTGTGGTCTCTTTCTTGGCGGATGGTAGCTGCTAATTTCGCAAATTGATGGGGATGGATTGGTAAGGGTCTACCTGCTAAATTATAGCTGGGAACAAACCTGTGGGAACTGGTTGGCTGACTGGCATCTTTGTCAGTTATATTACCACTATTTTCTTCTGCTATTTCCGATAAATATAGGGTACTAAAATTGCTGACTTTTTCCCCTAAACATTCCTCAAAATTTATATGTATTTTCGGGAAGGTGGTAGATAATTGATCGTTGATTAGTAGCCATTGCTCATCGGCATTTTCTACCCAGCGATCGCCATGGGCATGACATTGTTCAATTTCATCAATTGCTACTAGGGTATTGGTTGGTAAATAATCTAGAATTGATGCGGGTTGGTCGAAGGCAAAACCCAGAAATCTTCTACTACCTTCTAACCCTGAATTTTCTATTACTTCTGAATTTAAATCAAGTTGGGAACTGAATTGCCAAAATGGAGCATTATCTTTCAAAGCAGATAAAACAATCGGTGCAAAACTGGTGGGGGTCAAGGTAATTTGATTGACTTTGTCTAACGCTGAGCGCTGGGTACTAGGATCAAATTCACGGATTTTTTCAATGTCATCCCCAAACCATTCCAAACGCACCGGTAACTCACAAGCAACGGGAAATACATCCACAATGTCACCCCGTCTACTCCATTGACCTTCTGTTTCCACTAGGGAAACCCGCTCGTATCCCAAAGCAGTTATTTTTTCCCCAAATTGTTCTAAACTATATGCCATATCCTTTTGTAAGGTCAAGCAGAAGGATTTAAAATGTTCCCGAGGTGGTAAGTGTGGTTGTAATGCTCCTATGGTGGTAATAAGAGCCATACTCTTATGATCACTATTACTAACTAAATCCGCTAATACCTGCATTTGACCCCAACTTAACTCTGTTTCCGGATCAAAAGGTTGATAGGGAGAAGCTTCCGATGTTGGGTAAAAGTGGACAGTATTCCATCCCATAGTTTCTAATTGGGCATAAAATCTACCGGCTTCCTCTAATGTGGCACAGATAATACACAAATCACGACTTTCTTGGTTAGCAAGCGCAGAAGCGATGAGATTTTTGGGTAGGCGAGAAATGCCATTTAAGCCCAATTGCTGGTGTTTTTTGAGTTGATTGTTGAGTTCCGTGGTCAGAGGCGATCGCATCAAACTACGTACAATAGAAGAAAAAGTCATAGCTGTTGCTCAAGTGAGAAGTCGAAAAAGAAGAAAAAATATAGATACAATCTATATACCAATTATTTTACGCAAATGGAAAATGGGTAATATGAGTAATAAATTGGTGGGAAGGAAAAATCATTTTTTCCCTCTTGCTATCTCTTTCTCCCTCATTCCCTCACTCCCATGTCTCCCATTACTGTGGAAATTCTCATTATTTTGGCACTGATTTTGGCTAACGGAATATTTTCCATGTCGGAAATGGCTATAGTGTCTGCTCGTAAAGCTAGATTACAGCAATTAGCCAATCAAGGAAGTCTTAATGCTCAAGCTGCTTTAGAGCTAGCAGAAGCTCCTAATCACTTCCTGTCCATTGTTCAGGTGGGAATCACACTGATTAATATTCTAAACGGTGTTTTCGGTGGTGCTACCATTGCCCAAAGATTGGAAAAATATGTTGAGTTAGTACCCTTTTTATCACCTTATAGTCAGACTATTGCTTTTGGCGTGGTAGTTTTAGTCATTACCTATTTATCCTTAATTGTTGGTGAATTAGTACCAAAACGTTTAGCATTGAATAATCCGGAAAAAATAGCTGCTTTTATAGCTATTCCTATGAGGGCTTTAGCTAGTTTAGCTTCTCCTATAGTATACATGTTGAGTATATCAACCGAGACAGTGTTACAAATTTTGGGTATTAGACCTTCGGAGGAACCCCAGGTTACGGAAGAGGAAATCAAGATTTTAATAGAACAAGGTACGGAAGCAGGAACGTTTGAAGCAGCGGAGCAGGATATGGTCGAGAGGGTATTTCGTCTGGGCGATCGCCCGGTGACTTTTTTCATGACTCCTCGTCCGGACATTGTCTGGTTAGACCTGGATGATTCACCCGAGGAAAATCGCCAGAAAATGTCTGCGAGTAATTACTCCCGTTACCCCGTATGTCAAGAAGGAATGGACAATGTTTTAGGGGTAATTCCGGTAACTGATTTACTCTCCAGGAGTTTACGCAATGAACCTTTTGATTTAACCATAGGATTACGTCAACCAGTTTTTGTACCTGAAAGCACCAGAGGTTTAAAGGTTCTGGAATTATTTAAACAAACTGTCACTCATATTGCTTTAGTTGTAGACGAGTATGGAGTAATTCAAGGCTTGGTTACCCTAAATGACATTATGAGTGAAATTGTGGGTGATGTTCCTGCACAACCGGGACAGGAAGAACCTCAAGCGGTACAAAGGGAAGATGGTTCCTGGTTGGTGGATGGTATGTTACCCGTAGAAGAGTTTTTTGAACTTTTTGACGTGGAAGAATTAGAAACGGAAGCAAGAGGAAACTATCAAACTCTGGGTGGGTTAGTCATCACTAATTTAGGACGTATTCCTACCGCAGCAGACCATTTTGAATGGCAAGGAATGAGAATTGAAGTTATGGATATGGATGGCAATAGAGTTGACAAGGTTTTAGTTGTCCCCCATACAAATTAGTTCAGAGGGTGATGGAGGAATTTAACTTTGAGATAATCGTTTTACCTCTTCACCCTTGAAGATAGTATGAGCTTTAGATAACATTAGGGGAATTTTTTCTGAATGGGGACTATTACCTAAACATTCTTGCAAATCCAATTCTTCTAATTTGTCAGCCCTGTTTCCTGGGAACCAATGGTCAGCATTGCCCAGCAAATTATAGCGCATTTTTCCGTATTCTATCATGTCATAAGACAAAGCTAAATTTAACAGCCAGAGAATCAATTTAATGTTAATATTACCTGGGGTATTTTCCCAAACTGGTAAATTGGTATCCCAGGTTTTTATCCAATCTTCACCCAAGGTGTCTATGGCTGCTTTTTCTAATTTGGCGATAATTGGTGGTAAAATTTCATCAGCTGTGTCTAACAATTCTAAGGTCTTTAAATGTTCATCAAAATCACCTGGCTGTGCTGCTCCAATACTGAGAGTATGAACTTGGGGATGGCTCAAACAAAACAAATCATTAAAGACTATGGGACTTAATGGTTGACAAAGTTCAACCAATTTTGGGGAAGGTTGATATAACATACCCCCCTTATTAGCAGGACTGATAATAAACACACCCATATCTAACTTATTAGCAGCTTCTATGGCTGGCCAATTCCATTGATTGATATAGTACCAATGGAGGTTGATATAGTCAAATTCATTAGTGTTAACTGCTTGTAAAATTACTTCCAGAGGTGCGTGGGTAGAAAACCCAATAAATCTCGCTTTACCTTGGGCTTGTAATTCTTTAGCTACCTGCAAGCAACCACCAATGCTATAGTCCAAAAGTTCTTGGTTGTTGATTCCATGCAACCCCAACAAATCAACATATTCTAACTGTAGATAGGCCAGGGATTTTTCAAAGATTTGGCGAAATTCCTGGGGATCTGAACAGGGAGGTACTTTGGTTTGGACTATTAACTTTTCTCTGTCCATATTAGGTAAAACTTGCCCCAATTGCATTTCAGAAGTACCATAAAATCGGGCAGTCTCTATATGATTGATGCCCAAATCAACAGCTCGATGAATAATATTGGCTAAATTCCGTTGATTATCCCCAGGTATTTCCTGGAGAGGAATATCTTGCCACTTAAACTGATAACGCATCCCCCCGCAGGAAAATACAGGCATTTGTAAGTTAGTGCGACCAAATCTTCTATATAGCATAAGTTGAGATTTATAAACTGAAACTACTTCCTAAATTTACTCCCAGAAATTAGAGCTTAGAAATGTTGCTAAGTCCCATGAATGAGTCCATTGGTTGGGAAAATTGACGGATTTATACTCATTGGTTACGTTTTTGAGGGCACGTCGCCAAGCTTCCTGAAAGGTCTCATTCCATAAGGATTTAAGACTTGGTACTTGACTAATTAATATATCTAACTCTGTCCTTTGAGTTCTAATTGTCCGCTCCCAACCATGATAATCATAGGGAGAATTAACATATAGTCGTTTAAGCAAGTGCTCTATTAAGACAATTAAACGACTTAATAATTCTCTTTTTTGTGAACTTCCCAAAGCTTCTACTTCCTGAATTAAATTGACAATATCTAAGTCGTGAAAATTCCCAGCTTTGAGTTTAGCAACCGTATCCTCAACCCAGAGTAAAATATCTTGATCATAAAGGGATAATGTCATTATTTACCCTCCTAAATCGGTTAATTTCCCCATTTCCCAACCCCCACCTACATTTGTCGGACAGAGGGCTTACCATCAATTACTTCGCCAATTAATACCAAATCCACACAGTTGACAAAGATGCCATTTTCCAGAATACCAGGGATATTATTCAGGGTTTTTTCCAAATTTACCGGATCTTCAATGGTGTCAAATTTGACATCAACCACCATATTACCTTGATCTGTAATCACAGGACCGGCTTTTTTCACACCCATGCGTAATTCCGGATTTCCGCCCAGTTTTTTAATAGCGTTGACCACAGGGGTAATAGCCATAGGTATCACTTCCACGGGAACAGCAAAGGTAGAACCCAAATGGTCCACTAACTTACCACTGTCAACTACAACAATAAATTGACTTGCTAAATAGTCTACTACCTTTTCTCGAGTGTGTGCTGCACCACCACCCTTAATTAAATTTTTATTAGGATCAACTTCATCAGCACCATCAATAGCAATGTCAATATGGTCAACAGCGTCTAAAGTGGTAAGAGGAACTCCATAGTGTTTTGCCAAAACTTCCGACTGAAAGGAAGTGGGGATACCAACAATATCCTTAAGCTCACCAGATTTCAGGCGATCGCCCAAAAACTGAATAGTGTAAGCAGTAGTTGACCCCGTACCTAAACCGACAATAGAACCTGATTTTACCAGGGACGCGGCCGCTTTACCGACTTCTTGCTTCATCAACTTAACTGGGTCTGCTGATACGGACATTGCTAAACTCCCAAAAATTTCACCAAATCAAAAATGCTCTCACCACCGAATATACTACAAAATCTGGTCATTTTATTTATCAACCTCCATTTACCCGCTCCGTTGATAGCTAACCAACGTTATAGTTATAAAACAGCGTTTTTGTACCTACATCTAGTAGGAAAATCAATTAATGCCAATAATGTAGAGAGGGAAAGCTTATAATATGCTTCTGAGTGAAATCACCCATCCAAACCAGTTACACGGGTTATCTATTCGCCAACTGCAGGAAATAGCTAAACAAATTAGGGATAAACACCTACAAACTGTAGCTGCAAGTGGTGGACATCTGGGTCCCGGGTTAGGAGTTGTGGAGTTAACTTTGGGACTCTACCAGACACTAGATTTAGATCGGGATAAGGTAATTTGGGATGTGGGACACCAAGCTTATCCCCATAAGTTAATCACAGGGCGTTACCATGATTTCCATACCCTCAGACAAAAGGACGGGGTTGCTGGTTATCTCAAGCGTTGTGAGAGCCAATTTGACCATTTTGGTGCGGGACACGCTTCCACTAGTATTTCTGCTGCTCTGGGTATGGCTTTAGCTAGGGATATGAAGGGGGAAAAATTCAAGGTAGCTGCTGTTATTGGTGATGGTGCTTTAACAGGAGGTATGGCTCTAGAGGCTATTAATCACGCTGGACACCTACCTAAAACTAATTTATTAGTGGTTCTCAATGACAATGAAATGTCCATCTCTCCCAATGTGGGCGCCATACCTCGCTATCTAAATAAAATGCGTCTTAGCCCTCCAGTACAGTTTATTGCTGATAATATTGAAGAACAACTCAAACATATTCCCTTTGTTGGTGATGAATTAGAACGTGTAACAGAGGGGATGAAGCGATTAGCCATGTCTAAGTTAGGTGCAGTATTTGAAGAACTGGGCTTTACTTACATGGGTCCGGTAGATGGTCACAATTTAGAAGAGCTAATTACTACCTTTCAACAAGCACATCAAATATTTGGTCCAGTTTTAGTTCATGTTGCTACTGTTAAGGGTAAGGGATATGAAGTAGCTGAAAAAGACCAGGTGGGTTATCATGCCCAAAATCCCTTTAATTTAGCCACTGGTAAAGCAATTCCTTCCAATAAGCCTAAACCACCTGCGTATTCTAAGGTATTTTCTCATACTTTGGTGAAACTAGCTGAACAAAACCCAAAAATTGTTGGCATTACAGCTGCAATGGCTACGGGTACTGGTTTAGATAAACTACAAGCTAAATTACCCCACCAATATATTGATGTGGGCATTGCGGAGCAACATGCTGTTACTCTAGCTGCTGGTTTGGCCTGTGAAGGTATGCGCCCTGTAGCAGCTATTTATTCTACATTTCTACAACGTGCTTACGATCAAATTATCCATGATGTCTGTATTCAAAACCTACCCGTATTTTTCTGCTTAGATAGGGCAGGTATTGTAGGAGCTGATGGTCCCACCCACCAAGGTATGTATGACATTGCTTATCTCCGCTGTATTCCCAATATGGTGTTAATGGCCCCCAAGGATGAAGCAGAACTACAAAGAATGGTGGTTACCGGTGTGGAATATACAGGTGGACCAATTGCTATGCGTTTTCCCCGGGGTAATGGTTATGGTGTTCCCCTAATGGAAGAAGGTTGGGAACCTCTAGAAATTGGTAAGGGAGAAATTCTTCGTCAGGGAGATGACCTGCTAATTGTGGGCTACGGTACGATGGTTAATTCGGGAATGCAGGTTGCCCAGATTCTCAGTGAACATGGTATTGAAGCTACTGTGATTAATGCGCGATTTGTCAAGCCTTTGGATATAGATTTGATTATACCCCTGGCTGAAAAAATTGGTCGGGTTGTCACTTTAGAGGAAGGTTGTTTAATGGGTGGCTTTGGATCTGCGGTAGCGGAAGCTTTGTTGGATGCCAATGTGGTTATACCAGTGAAGAGAATTGGTATACCTGATGAATTGGTGGATCATGCTACTCCGGAGGAGTCTAAAGTTGGTTTGGGTTTAACTAGTGAGCAAATTGTCAACGATATTTTGCAAGCTTTTTTTAAAAAGGAGTTAGTTAAGGTTTAGGATTAGGAGCAGGTTTAAAACCTGCTCTTATAGCTAGGAATGCTAGTTACTGGTTTAGCATTGGGTCATGGTAAAGTTCAATCACGGAAATCTATATCTGCCCAATGGTGATTGGATAAAGATAAAACCACAACCTTACTTGTCAGTGTGGTTGCACCTCCTATTCCATCTATCTGTCTGTCATCTGGCGATCCCATAGCAGCCAAAATAATTTTGTCCCGTTCAATATTATCATCTCCCAGATAAAAATCTCAACCTCACTTACTTAAAGTTTTAGACTTGTAGTTTAATCAATCATCTCAATAATGTGTTGAATAATTTGCTGATGGTAAGTGAGTAAATAGTCTAGGCGATCGCTCAATAAACTTAAAATTAAATCTTCGTAATTCATTCTCTGTTCATGTAGTCCTTCAGCTACTAAACTAGTGGCAATATTATTAGGCCGTTTGAGGTCTGGTTTCGGATTTGCTTCTAACACATGAAGGATACCGTTTTCATCACTCCTCAAATCAACTCTGACTAAAGTATTTAAATGAAAACTCTGATATAGTTTTTGAGCTATTTCAATTAAATTTTGCTTTAATTCCGATTCGTGATCATCAAGCAAGTGAATTCGTTCAGTAGTAATAGGCTTCTTGTCCATTGATGTAAAGATATGTTCCCCAGGCTCTAAAATCCGCTCAATTGTGGAGAAAGCAAATGGTTGGGTTTTCTTATAAAAGGTTTTATTAATATGGATAACGTAACCACATACAGAAACGCAGAATTCCCGACCTGGAAAATAAGTTTCAATTAAAGCAGTACTGTGAGTAGTATGGTGGATATTCGCCACTGCTGCGGATAAATCCTCAATATTTTTAGCAAAATGTATATTTAATGAAGCACGACCAGATACAGGTTTAACAACAAACGGTCCCTTGTAGTTAGGGAAAGTTATCGCAAAATTCTCACTCCGATGATGGTCAAATAATCCTTGAGCTGGATGCCAAGTCACGAAAGGAGCAGTATTTATCCCCCATGTCTGAAGTTCTCGTTTGAAAATATGTTTTTGATCAAGTATGGAACTGTTCAAGGGATTATGACCTACATAGGGAATTCCGAGCATTTCTAATAAAGCCGGAGTGTGACAAACTGAGTTATATCCTTGAACACCGCCAGTATTGAGCCAGGCAAGGTGAATATTTTCCTGTTTGAGCCTTTGAGGGAGAGTCATATCATCTGCCATGACAAAAACATGATCAAATCCAATTGTCATGAGTGCCTTAGCAATATCTTGGGCTACTTGTTCATAGGTTTTTCTGGAGCGTGGATTGTGAGTTTTATAAATAACTGAGCCTTCTTTGTTGCTATCACCCCCGTGAATTACGACAATACGCAGTTTCTTAAACAGACACTTCAGACTATGTTGGAGAAAACTAGAATCCCAATCAGGATTTATATTTGTGGGTAGATAATTAATCATCTTTTTCTGAGTTTGTGGCTACAAGTTGACGTGGTTTTGCTAAATATACTCCGGATAAAACAACACAAAATGCTATCCAGTTTAAAAAAGTTAACTTCTCAAAAAAAATTAACCAGGCTATAAATGCACTAATGACTGGTTCAAGTAGAAGAGTTGTGGCTACAAAACCAGAAGAGAGTTGATTGAGAGACTGTGCTAGTAAACCTTGCCCTAAAACTTGACAAATTAGTGCTAAGGAAATTACTGCCACCCAACCTGACAAGCTAGTGGGAAAAATTTGTGGATCTGTTAATAATGCAATGGGTAAGGTAATGACTGTTCCTATGGTACAGCGCCACAGCAAAATAGTAGCAGTGGAAAATCTGGCTCGGAGTTGTTCAATAGTCAAAAGGTAAATACTATATAACATTGCAGCCAGTAAGGCTGCTCCATCACCTATGATCTGGTCAATAGAGACGGAGAAACCACTAATACCAATAGTAACTACTCCCATAAAAGCGATCGCCATTCCTGCTAAAAATTGAAGATCAAAAGATTGTTTTAGTAATAACCATCCCCATAAAGTAGTAAAAACTGGAGTTAGATTTCGTAGCACTGTAGAGTTAGCCACACTAGTTTGTGTTAGTGACCATGACCATAAAATAATGGATATAGATGAAGCGACACCCATTAAAATTAATAGTCCTAGCTCCTGCTGAGTAGGTAAATTGTAACGTATGGTAACTTGAGGAGCAGTATAATTAAAAAAGCTGAAATGTCTTGTATTCAATTTAAATGCCGAGGAACTTAAATTTTTTGGGTCTTTCGCTTGTATTTGTTTAATGCTATTCCACAAGCCAAAAAATAGAGTGGCAATCCATAGACGGTTAAATATGGTAGCATTAGAACCGATTTCTAATTCACTCAATCTAATAAAAATAGCAGCAAAAGATAGTGCCACTAAGGCGGTAAACAGTGATACTAGTGCCGTTACTCTAGGCAATTTACCTACTGAATCCAAACTTTTTTGTTCTAGTTTTAGCTCGTTAGACAACTCTTTTTCGCTGAACATAGATTATGTAGTAAAATAAAATCATAAATGTTGCTTCCAATACTTTTTTGCTAACTAACGTCAACAAATAAATACGTTAAGGTTTTCTCTTAACCAACTTGTATCAACCAATGCACGAAGATACGAAGATAAATTCCTCACGCACGACTCAAATCCTGGATATACTGGTAAAACAGTAAACCTAGATTTGAGGGTTTTAAACTTCCTCAACACAACCTTGGTTCTCGGTATTAGGTTAAGAAAGAAGTATGCTTCCAGCTTAGCAATAGTTGGCACTAGTTGGCAAGTGGATAACTAGTTAATTTATGTAAAATTTTGACTGCTTTTCTAATCAATAGCTAAACCATACTTATATGAAAGATTCTCCTCAAAACCGCAACTAATTTTAGTTGCAAAATGTACCACTTTTTGAGTTTGTTGAAAGGGTCGTAAGGATTTTTTTCGGACCTCGCAAAGTGGATCTTGAGTGTTTCAAGGTGTAACTAACTTACAATAAAAATCTAAACAGGACGTATAAAGCAGCAGTAATAAGTTGCAATAGGGTGATGGGAATCCCATAATGTAAAAAAGTCTTAAAGGAAATTCTTTTGCCATGCTGCTCTGCAATACCAGCAGCAACAATATTAGATGACGCTCCCACAAGGGTCCCATTTCCACCCAGGGTTGCACCGAACATCATAGCATAAAACAAAGGCAAAACCTCTGGGGGAAATTTTCCTGCAAAATCGGGAGCTAAAACTGCTGCTGGTGCTAGTCCCACATTGACAACATATTGTTTCAACAGGGGTACCATTGCTACCACTAAGGGAATATTGGGGATAACACTAGATAATGCACCTACGGTGAATAACAAGACTATAGAGCCAAGTAAAATATTTTTGCCTAGAATAATACTTAACAATCCCGAAAGACTGCTAATTACACCAGTTTTATCCAAACTCCCTATCAAAACAAAAATACTCATAAAAAAGATTAAAGTACCCCAATCCACATCTCGAAGAATGTTGTGAACTGAATCAATACGGGTTTTATGGGCTAGTAATAAAGCCAAAGCAGCGCCTAACAAAGCTACTGCAGCAGGAGATACAGGTATCGGTAAATAATCACCAATAACGAAGAATATTAACACAAAAGCGGCGATCGCCCCACCCAAAATTAAAACCCGTGGATGATTGATTTGAGGGTGAGGTAATTGGGTTAAGTTATCCAGATTGGTATGCCAAATTTTTCTGAATAAAATGGGTAAGGTTACTACTACAGTAATTACCGCAATGGCACCCCCCAAACTCAACTTTGTCAAATAATCTAGGAAGCTGATATTGACTGCATCACCTACAATAAATGTTGCTGGATCTCCCACTAAAGTTAATAATCCGGAGCTATTAGCTACAAAAACCATTAGAATTAGTAAGGGGACAAAATTTACACCTATTTCCTCCGCCATGGGTGGAATTAATGGAGCTAATAACATTACTGTGGTAGCATTGGGTAAAACCGCACAAATAGGGGTAACTAGTGCCACTATACCCAATAGCAACTTTTTGCCACTACCTTGGGCTATAATCACTATTTGTGTAGCTATATAACTAAAAATATTAGTTGGTTCAAAGGATCTGACCAACACCATCACACCAAAAAATAAGCCCAGTGTACTATGGCTTTTACCAATATAACCAACTGCTTCTGGCAAGGTTAGAATATTAGTAAATACCAGTAGCAACGCTCCTAGCAAAGCTGCTACGGTTAGGTCAATCCACTCGACCATGATTACAAAAATGACCCCAACAAATGTGGTCGCACTTACAATAGCTTGCCAACTTTCCATGGTGATTCCCCGATTGTTTGATTAGTTATTGAGTTATATTAATATCCCCATTTCTTCCCTAATCAAGACATTTAGGAATACCCAATACAGGACAATCAGCATCTAATCTTTCAATTAAAGGATGATTGATGGATTGACAACCTAAGAGTAGGGCGTCAGCAGCTTCTAATTCCACAACTTTTTGTAGTTCTGTACACAAATTGCCAAATCGTAAATGAGATTTAAAATAACTCTGCCATTCCGCAGCTAAATTCCTGGCTTGCCACAAAATTTTATCCGCTTTTTCTGGTCTTGATTGCGCTAACACCATGGTTTTAAATGTGGTTTCCAATTCGGGTAGGTTTGAGTCTATACTTTCCAATTCCAGGGACTTTTCGGGCGATTTTGATGAATAATTAGAATAACTATGACCGGAATAACTAACTATCTGATCCTCTAATACGTAAACAGCTTGAACCTTAACTTCTGTCTTTGATGCTAAGTGCGTTTGATGCGCCATACAAAAGGCAATATCTAATGCTGTATGGCTATTAGGAGATCCATCATAACCCACAATTAATTTGATGGGTTTAATGGGTGAACACTTATCACTATGGCACTCTTTGTTGCTTGGTATTAACACCATCTGATCAATGAGGTCGGGCCGACCAATAGCACTCTCTAATCGTGCTAGTAATGGCTTAATTTTCACGGATTTAACTTCTCTCCCTAAAAAGTAAAGTCTGAATGAGAAGCAGGGATAATAATTTGAGATCTTAGGTGCTATATGATACTATATGCTGGATATCAAAAACTGACTGGTATATACCATGTAAACACTAGGTTAACACCAGATTAACACAAAACCAATGCTCAAAATTCGAGTAATGTTCAGATTAACACCAAATGACAGATACCACAGTAGCAAGTCATCAAAAAGCACCTAAAAAACTACAAATTGACTAAGGAAACCCCAAGAGTAAGTAGTATAACAGCCTACATTTTGGAGGTTCCTTCCATTGCCGACGGAGTTAGCTGACGGGCTAAGACTGGAAGGTGTCTCTCAATTAAGATTTGCCCCAAATACATGGTTCCTCCGCTTCAAACTCAGTTTTCATGAATTTGAATTAGGCTACCGCTCAAACAAATTGTATAAATTTGTGAGTACGTAGCGGGTCAACCGCTACAGGGCTAAACGGCAAGCCCTTCATTCCTTGGTCAAAGACATCAGGAATTACTTTTTCAGCAAGCAGCTTGCTACCTACTTAACAACAATGAAATTTTTCCATGAAGTGCAGATAAAGTCAAGGGGATAAATACGGATATTAATATTGTGTTTTATTTAACAAATTTAGTTTTACGTGACAAGACAAGAAGTTCAGGAAACTTTACAATTAATTAAAACAAACCTTCTCTTTGTAAACGAGCGATCGCATCTTCTGCTGCGGCTTTTTCTGCGTCCTTTTTATTTTTACCGTTACCTTGACCAAACTCTTTACCATCTACTAGAACTCGGGAGAAAAATTCTGGTAAATGGGGGGATCCGCCTATTTGTTGAGTTTTATATTTAGGGGGATTTGCACATAATTTTTTTTGTACCCATTCTTGAAAGCGATTTTTAGAATCCACATTATAACGGGATTCAATAGTGTGTTGTGACACAAAATCAAACAGAGGTTCAACTGCAAGTTTAACTGCTTCTATATTACAATTGTTGTCTAAATAGTAGGCTCCAATAATAGCTTCAAATGTACTACTAAGAAGATTAGGATTTTGATAACCACCATCTTGAATAGTACCTTTGCCCAGGCGCATTTTCACATTTAAACCAACTTCCAGGGCAAACTTGGCCAGCTGTTTTTCTTCCACTAGTGCAGAGCGTCGACGAGTCAGTTCATCTTCACCTTTTTGTGGATAACGAGAATAGAGATACTCTCCACTAATAAAATTAAGAATGGCATCCCCCAGGAATTCCAATCTCTCGTTGTGATCTCCCTCACTTGGGTTTTCATTGGCATAGGAACGATGGGTTAAAGCTTGACGAAGTAGCTTCTCATCCTCAAATATCAGAAGTTTATGCATTTTTTTATCTATGTAGTTAATTATATTCCCAGATTGACCATTCGTAAGAATTTTAAACTGTGCGAAATAACGGTGACTGAGATTAAAATGGCTATCGACTATCCTAACCAACAATCCTGGACCAGAAAATGCTATCCTAAAAAACATCATAACCACTAAACAGACAATGTCAGTGCCCGCAATCACATCAATCACCCCAAAAGTTACAGCTTTTCCTCTCAATGCTGTAGTTGGTCAAGAAGCAATTAAAACAGCCCTGCTTTTAGCAGCAGTAGATCCTGGTTTAGGGGGTGTGGTTATTGCTGGTCGTCGTGGTACGGCTAAATCTGTTATGGCGCGTGCTATTCATGCTCTGCTACCACCTATAGAAATTATTAAAGACTCTTTGAGCAATTGTTCTCCAGACCAACCAGAAACCTGGGATGATCAGTTATTAGCACAAACATTAGAACTGGAAACAGAAATTATTCCTGTCCCTTTTGTGCAAATACCTTTGGGGGTAACAGAAGATCGATTACTAGGTTCGGTGGATGTGGAGCAATCAGTTAAACAAGGTAAAACTGTATTTCAACCAGGACTGCTGGCGATCGCCAATCGCGGTGTGCTATATGTGGATGAAATTAATTTGTTAGATGACCAAATTAGTAATCAACTTTTGGCGGTATTGTCCGATGGACGTAACCAAATTGAACGGGAGGGAATAAGTTTTCAACACCCCTGTAAACCCCTGTTTATTGCTACCTATAACCCGGAAGAAGGTACTTTGCGAGAACATTTACTCGATAGAATTGCTATTGCTCTTTCCGCAGACGGAGTCCTGGGTTTAGATCAAAGAGTACAAGCAGTAGAGCAGGCGATCGCCTATTCCACATCTCCCCAAGAATTTATCCGCCAATACAGTGAGGATATTGACTCCCTCAAAACTCAAATATTATTGGCTAGAGAATGGTTAAAAGAAGTAACTATTTCCCAAGAGCAGATCACCTATTTAGTGAACGAGGCTATTCGGGCTGGTGTAGAAGGGCATCGTGCAGAATTGTTTGCAGTTAGAGTTGCTAAAGCAGCAGCGGCTTTAGATGGGCGTAGTCAAGTTACTGCAGAAGATTTACGACGTGCTGTAGAACTAGTCATAGTTCCCAGAACCACAGTTATTCAAACCCCACCACCAGACCAACCACCCCCACCACCTCCAACCCAAGAGGATTCCCCAGAACAACAACAGGAGGAGGAACAAGAGGAAGAAGAAGAACAATCTGAAGAGCAACAAGAACCCCCAGACATTCCTGAAGAATTTATCTTTGACCCGGAGGGAGTAATTCTCGATCCAGAGGTACTATATTTCACTCAGATGGCTCAAAGACAAGGAAAATCGGGTAGTCGCAGTCTGATACTTTCAGAAGACAGGGGACGTTATATCAAACCTATGTTACCCAAGGGCAAAGTTAAACGCATTGCCGTTGATGCCACTTTAAGAGCTGCTGCTCCCTATCAAAAGGCGCGTCGTTTACGACAGCCAGGGAAAAGGGTGATAGTAGAACAGGGGGATATGCGAACAAAACGGTTAGTGAGAAAAGCTGGTGCCCTAGTAGTATTTGTTGTTGATGCGTCTGGTTCAATGGCTTTAAATAGAATGCAATCAGCTAAGGGAGCAGTAATGCAACTTTTAACTGAATCCTATCAAAACCGAGATCAAATTGCTCTAATTCCCTTTAGAGGAGAACAAGCGGAAGTGTTATTACCTCCTACCCGGTCTATTGCTTTAGCGAAAAACCGGTTGGAAAAATTACCTTGTGGAGGTGGTTCCCCCTTGGCCCATGGATTAACCCAAGCGGTCAGAGTAGGTGTCAACGCCCAAATGGGAGGAGACATTGGACAAGTGGTGATAGTGGCAATTACTGACGGTAGAGGTAATATACCACTCTCCAGGTCTCTAGGGGAGTCCCCGGAACCAGGAGAAAAACCAGATATTAAAGGAGAGCTGCTAGATATTGCAGGGAGGATTAGAGCTTCTGGGATGCAGTTACTGGTAATAGATACAGAAAGTAAATTTGTTTCAACTGGTTTTGCCAAAGAACTAGCGAAAACAGCGGGAGGCAAATATTATCAACTACCGAAAGCAACTGATAGAGCGATCGCAGCTATGGCCAGGGGGGCCATGGAGGAGATGAGAAAGTAGGAATTATAGTCTTATGGGGTTTCTGTGAAGGTTTTGACTTTGCCATCGGGACTGTAAACAACTCTAATTCTGAGAGTTTTTCCTGCTTTATTACTAGAAACAAAGGGTTTACCAATTTCTGGGATACCTGTGTTGTCAATGTATTCTCTAGCAGCTTTATTTAAAGGTAAAATGCGCTGAATTGTCCCATTAACCTCCAGGGTGATACTATATTCTAGAGTTTGAGTAAAATCTGCGGGTGGACGCCATTTACCTTGTAGATACTCCCCTGCTTCTGCTACTTGGGGTGTATCGTAAGATTTGTTTTCCTCACTAGCTATGATGGTTAGGTCTTGTTTTGCGGTTCCTGTATCTAATGGTAGTGTTGGTTGTGTCTGTGGTGGGGAAGGATTGGGATTAGGTAAACTATCCGGTAACCTCTTGACATCTCCCGCAGGTATGTTAAGACTAGGTTTTATACCTTGTGTACCTTGTATCCCTGGATTTGTAGGATATCCCAATATTTTAGAGGGAACCTGGGTGCTATTAGGACTATTAAGAATAGGATCTCCTGCAATTTGAGGTGTTTTTAAGGTGGGTGTGTTTGGGGTATTTTTACTTAGTGTACCAGGGGTTGCAGTGGGGGGGACTGTGCCCGATCTGGGAACATCCAAATTTTCCTGGTTGGGACTGGGTAAATTAAAATTGGGAGACGGTAGGTCAGCTAAATCAGGTGACTTCACACCAGCATCAGGGTTATCCGGGTTCACAGTGGGTTCCCCAATATTAGGTACCCCGGTTGGGATAGGTTCTTGAGGTTTTTGTTGCTCAACTACTCGCACCGAGCGCATATTATTAGCATATTGCCAGGTGAGGGGGGTTAGACCCAAAGCCAACGTTAACACTGCTGCTACAGGAGCCCATGTGGGTAACTTGGAAGTTATGAACCTTTCAGCTCCAGTTGGTAATGCAATTATATCAGCAGAATACTCATCCAAAGCACTAGATAAATCAAACAACTGTAATAGACTCAGTTCAATCACCGGACCAGATCTTTGGGTAGCTAGGGAACCTAGGTATAGTTTATGAGTTAGATTCTCCTGGAATTCTAGATAAATAGTCGCCTCTAAAACTCCCGTATTATCTCTATAATATAGAGGGGAAGCTGGAGACCCACTAGAACCAAGATCCTCCGATTCCGAGGGTGTGGATTCCCGAAAAATCACACCAAACCTATCGGATGAATCTTGCAAAAGTTGCTGTACGTAGCTGCTTACAGCATTACATAAAACCTCCAACTGTTCCCGATTACCCTCAATAGGTATTCTCAAATCTTCTGGTAACGTTGGATCATCAAAATGCAATTGAAAACGTAGCTCACCCACCACAGTTTGACCCATCCAACGAGATAAGGGTGAGCTTTCTGCTAGGATTTCTAACGTACAAGTGGGGGGTGTATAACGGCGAACAACAGAATTGGATCCAGGCATAGTAAAAATATCATTATCTTGTGGAACGGTCTAGCAATGTTAACCAGAGTCGGCGATGTCCAGTAGGAGAGCTATAAAAGAGTAAATCTATCAGTAGTTTAACCGCTAAATTAGTCAACAAATCAGTAGAAATTTTATCATCTTCCTCCATTCTTTCCTGGTAAACATTGCAGAAGTTATCCGTATAATCTGCCAGTAAAGCATTTTGATGAAGTTGCTGGTGATTAGCCGCTATTTTTTCTAATAACCCTACAGCGCGCCGAATTAACTCTTGATGTTGTTTAGCAAGATAACAAGTAATTAAAACTAGAGATCTAGCCTCGTCCACATCTAGCTTTTTTCTTCCTCCTGGACTTTTGCGTAGGGGGTTAGATTGGCGTAATCGCCATAAAGCTATTCTATCGGGTACTTTTGATTCCAGATCCAGATGGGTAGCTGCAGATAACATCGCATCTGAACCAATACCAGTTAAAGTTTCCAGGGCTAAAAGCACTAAATCCAATTGAGTTTTAATGTTATCCCATTCTACCGATTTAGGAGTTGGAAACTGACTTAATTCTTGCCATGGGGAATTGGCTTTGACTGATTTATCAGTCGATTGCATAACTTTTGTCATAGGTGATCCGGTAAATAAAAGCTATCAAGCATGACAACAACAAAGATTGATTTGGTTTTGGTTGACTCAACTACCCAGTTTAAACAAGAGAATAAGTCTTAGTTTTATGGGAAATGAAAATTTATTGTCTTAATTATAAGAAGTTGTTAAGTTTTGCCTATTTGATATGGGCGATAGTTACACCAGTACCACCGTCCACCCGGGATGCTGCTTCATAATGACTGACCCTCGGGTGCTGTTGCAAGAACTCATGAACTCCTTGTTTGAGTTTACCAGTTCCATATCCATGAATAATCCATACTGGTCCTGCTGCTTGGGAAATAACTTGGTCTAGGATATATTCAGCATCTGCTACCCTTTTTCCGCGTAAATCAACAGTATTTTTGGATGTGCGCATCTCCAAATTCTCAGTTGAGGGTAATGATGCTGCTATAAGCTCTTGTTTTTGCCCAGAAACTCCAGCAAGGGGGGCTTTGGTTTTGCTGGGTACTAATGGTTTTTCCCCATCTAGGGATTCCACATCCTCCAGGTTTACCGTCATTTTCATCATTCCAAATCGCACTGTCAACTCCCCATTTCCATCCGCAGCAGATATTACCTGGGCAGTTTGCCCTAATTTAGGTATGCGCACCCTTTCACCAGGTTCGGGGATAAATCCTTGTTTCACTTTTGGGGGAGCTGCTGGTTGGTATTTATCCGCAATTTCAGTTAGTAACTTAGTTGCTTTTTGTGCATCTTGAGCCGTGGGTTTACCTTGTTGGAGCTGGCGAATTACCTGGGCAATTTCTCCCTTAGCTTGAGTAATGGCTTTCTGTACCGCTATCTCTTGGGAAGCTCGCAGATCTTTTTCCCTTTCTTCTAACGCTGTGGCTCGCTGGGAAACTTCTTTGTATAATTTTTCTGTCTGCTTGAGTAGTTCCTGGGCCGCTGCAGCTTTTGTTTCCTGACTCCGTCTTTGAGCTTCTAGTCCTGCAATTACTTGATTAACTTCATCCGTTGTTCCTCCTAATTGGCTTTTAGCATTCTCCACTACTTCTGGTTTTAATCCCAACCGCAAAGCTATGGCCAGCGCATTAGAACGTCCCGGAATCCCCCACAATAATCTGTAGGTGGGGGAAAGGGTGGTTTCATTAAATTCTACTGAGGCATTTTCAAAGCGAATATCCTCATATTTTAAGGATTTTAATTCCCCAAAGTGCGTGGTGGCAATGGTTAATTGAGCATGATCTCCAAGATATTTCAACAGTGCGATCGCCAGGGCGCTACCTTCCGCTGGATCTGTACCTGCGCCTACTTCGTCCAAAAGAATCAGGGAATGACTGGTTTGGTAGGGTGAGGACTGGATTTCCTCGCCAATAGCATTTAAAATGCGACTAATGCGACGAATATGACCGGAAAAGGTGGATAAGCTTTGTGCCAAGGACTGTTCATCCCCAATATCAGCTAAAACCTGACTAAACCAAGGTATTTCCACCGGTTCACGTGCGGGAATAAATAAACCTACTTTAGCCATTAATGCGGCCAAACCTAGAGTTTTCAAGGTAACAGTTTTACCACCGGTATTTGGTCCAGTCATGGTGACAACTTTAATATGGGGACTAATTAGTAAGTCTACTGGAACCACTGGATGTCCCTGTTCGTGTTTTTGTTGCCAAACTAACAAGGGATGGCGTAATTGCCGCAGAGTGATAATTTGGGAAGATGAACCTGGTATGGAAGGGTGAATCAATCGAGGTGGATTACCCTCTATCCAAAGACTATATCTAGCTTTAGCTGCAGCTACATCTATGGTGGTGACAATGGCTAGTAACTTTTCTAGATCCGGTTTTACTTCTGCTACTTTTGTAGTTAATATTCTCAGTATGGCTTCTATTTCTACCTGTTCTCGTTTTAAGGTTTGACGCAATTGGTTGCCCATAGAAACAATACTATTGGGCTCAATATATAAGGTAGCACCACTAGTAGAAGAGTCGTGAACAATCCCGGGAACTGCATCTTTTTGTGGTGCTTTAACAGGTAATACATAGCGATCACCTCTTTGAGTAATAATCAGTTCCTGTAGAGCGTTGGACTTAACTTGAATAATATTATGGAGTTTCTGGGTAATTTGACTACGTAATTTACGTAAATCCTCACGAATTTCGGACAATTTTTGACTAGCGCGGTCTGCAATCTGGGCCCGCTCATCAATACAATGATGGACTTCCTGCTCTAACTCAGGATAGGTTCGCAATTGGGAGACCAAATCACAGAGAATGGGTAAATCTTCCTGATTATCAATTACTCGACGTAAATTTCTCGCTCCTGCTAAGGTGGTAGCTATAGCCAACAGTTCTTCACTTGATAGCAGACCATGAAGTTCAGCTCTTTCTAGGGAATCACCAATATCTTGAATTCCCTCAAAAGATAATCCTGAAATCAGTTGGCTTTCTAACTGATACACCTCCTTGGTTTGGCACAATAACCCTTCACTTTCCTCTAGTGTGGATGGAATTGGTAAGGAACGAGCAACTATTGTACCTAACTTAGTTGTAGCAAAGCTAGAAAGATGTTGACAAAGTCGAGGCCATTCTAATAATTCTAAGGTTTCCGTTGCTATCATGAATTGTCAAGTTTTAACTGAGTTTAAGTAGAGGTTTAAATGTAGACTTAAATGGTTTTATCTTTTATTGAGTTGGGGTGTTATTTGTCAGCCATCTTTTTCTCCACTGAGAAGTAGATTCTAGGGTAGATGTGAGAACTTCCTGTTCTCGTCGTTTCATGATATTAGGAGCTTCATCTTGAAGTTGAGGGTCACGATAGGGAATGGCCGCACGGGTTTTTAAGTGTTCTATTTCTGCTGCACCCAGGGGATAAGTTTCTGTGATATACTTATGCTGGTGTGGAGCATAACCAGCAATGGTTCCTGGAGTGCGTCTTCCCACAGGAGTGGTAGAGCCAATTATCAACCCAGCAGAAATTAAAGCTGTGCGGACAGCAGCAGCACACGAGTAAGTTGCCAGCAGTCCACCTGGTTGCAAACAAAGAGCAATCTGTTCAATAAACTCTACAGTCCATAGTTGGGGACAATGGGGTGGAGAAAAAGGATCTAGAAAAATCACATCTGCTAAAAAACCAGAGGACAATATCTCCTGAATGGATTTTCTCGCGTCATTTATAATTAGTCTAACACTCAAATTATCATCTTGATAACAGTGTTTAAAAGCAATTTCCTTCAAAATTAGTTTATACTCTTGATGCCAATCGGCAAAAACATTGTGACAAATTGCGGATTGGGGAACCAGAGGATCGGATTCTAAACCTATAATCTCTACCCGACAATTGGCATTTTCTCCCCGAATGGATTCTAATGCTACGGCGGTGTTGTACCCTAATCCGTAGCAAACATCTAAAATTTTAATATTCCTGTTTGGGCGAATAGGGGTACTTGGGTGGGAATCACAAATTTGAGAAAACTCTCCTGTTTAGCACCATAAAGACTGTGGAAAGACTCCTGAAACTCTTCAGAGAAAAAAGTGAGGGAACCATCTTTTGTGACCTGGGGAAGAAAATCCATATTTTTCCTCTCAGATTTGTCCAAGTCTCTTCAATGTGCGGGCATTTTCCTCGGGTGTTCCTATGGTGATTCGTAATCCACCAGGTAATAGTCTAATTAGAGTACCTTCGCTCCTTAATTTCTGACTGATGTTTTTTAACACTCCATCATGGGAATGATTGTGTTTTAACCGAACATAAATAAAATTAGTATTACTGGGAACCACCTCTAAAATGGGGTGTGTGGATAAATCTTGAATCAATTTATCTCTTTCTGTGAGAGTTTCAGCGATAGAACTCAGTAAAACTTGACGATTCTGTAGTGCCACCAAAGCACCAACTAGGGAAAAACTCGGTAAATTATAGGGTAGACGAACCTTTTCTAAAATAGAAATTACCTGGGGATGACCCACACAATAACCTACCCGCATGGCGGCCAGTCGAAAAGCTTTGGAAAATGTCCGTAAAATCACCCAATTAGGATGTTTGATTAATCTTTCTACCAGAGTGTTTTGACTGAATTCAAAATAAGCCTCATCAATAACCACTAATATGTCCAGTGGTAAACCTTGCAACCAATTTAACTCTGATACGGTCAAGCAGTTAGCGGTAGGAGAGTTAGGATGGACAACAAAAACCGCCCGCACAGGGGGATTTGCTTCTTTTAAAGCTGTTTGAGCAGCATCTAGTTCCATTTCAAAGTGACCATGATTCCTACCCACACTGACCACGGGAATACCCAAGGTTTGTGCCAGGATAGCGTACATGGAGAAAGTGGGATTGGCAACTAAAATAGAACCTGCTCCTCCCAAACAGGTGGAAATTAAGAGGGAACGAATTAACTCATCCGAACCATTACCGACGGAAATGTTAACAGCACTGAAAGAATCAGAAGATAGACCAGCGGATTCACTCACATATTGAGCTATTTCCGCTTTTAGTGCTTCGTGCCCACCATCGGGATAGCGATTAGACTCTATAGTGTGTTGAAAAGTCTCAGCTAGTTTTTTCTTAATTTCCTGTGGCAAATCATAAGGACTCTCATTAGTATCAAGCCTATCTAGCTCAGTGTTTACTGGTTCTAACGTATCACTACTGGGGTGAGGTTTATAAGATGTAAATTCGGATAAATCCGGGCGAATAAAAGAAAACATGTTGTTTGTCTGATAACTAATCCAATCACTCCAACTACCAGGATAAAGTTTAGCAGTGGAAATTCCCGCTATTTCCAAGGATAGCAAATTAACACAAGCAGTGACACCAGAACCACAATAAACAATGATTTCTGGACTATTTGCTATTGCTTGCCATCTTTCTCCTTGATCTGATAGTAAATAGCCCTGGGCATTTGTTACCCCTTGCCAAGGGTAATTTATAGCACCTGGAATATGACCAGCAATTGCATCAATGGGTTCCCTTTCCCCACGATAGCGATCGCCTTCCCTTGCGTCTATTAGAACTGGTTTGTTTTCTGTTAGTGTAGACTGATTAATTTGTTCTACATAATGTTTAACATAATTAAAATCCACAATTTTTGTTGCTTGTAGGTGGGGAGTAAAATTTCCCTCTTTCCCGGTATGGTAGATGGTATATTAGAGACGGGGTAACCTAAACTTTGCCATCCGGAAAAACCGCCATCCAAAACGGCTACATTTTCGTGGCCTAAGTAACGTAATAGCCACCATAATCGAGATGCAAATGCCAATCGAGAATCATCATAAGCGACTACCAAAGATTGCCCATGATTAATCCCCATTTGTGCCAGCTTATCAGCTAAAATAGACACATCTGGTAAAGGGTGTCTTCCTCCATGTTGACCAACTACACCGGACAGATCTTGGTTTAAATCTAAGTAGTAAGCGCCTGGTATGTGGCCCATCTGGTATTGATTCCTTCCCCATAAAGGATCAGCCAGGGAAAATCGACAATCCACCACTACTATACACGAATCATCCTGTGTGTTATTATCTGAATTAGTAATATTACCAAATAACCACTGTGAACTAACAAACAATTGCTGACAATATTTTAATTGGCTCATGTTCCCGGGAATCTCAACAACATTGATAATACAATGACATCTCTCTTAAATGCTTGTGAGTTTAAATGCTTGTGATTGGCAAGTTCGTGTGGCCACTTCCAGTGATTTGTCTGGAATTGCCCAAATAATAACCGAAAGCTTTTATTCCCAGAATGGTTTATGGGGATGGGCCTTCCCATTGTTTAGAATTGGCATTTATGAAGATCTCAAATATCGTCTCCAAACATTAATGCCTCACCAGACTTGTTTAGTCGCTGTCCATACGAGCCAATCGGGCAATTGTAAAGTTCTTGGTACAGTGGAACTGGGAGTGAGATCTATCCATAGTTGGACAAGTTACAGCAGATTATTGCCCTATGTGTCTAACTTGGCTGTTGCTCCAAGATATCGGAGATATGGTTTGGCATCTAGTTTACTAATCAGTTGTGAACAAGTGTGTAAAACCTGGGGATTTCAAGACATTTATCTTCATGTTTTGGAAAAAAATGATCAAGCTAGGAAGCTATACTTAAAGTTGGGATATGAAATCTATAGGGTGGAGTCCAGTTGGCAGGATTTTTTCTTCCCCTCTCGACAGTTTTTTTTGCATAAACGTCTTAGGTAAAATAATATCTCAAGTTAAGCTTACTAATAACTATAACTATGAAACTATGACAATTGAACTAACCGAAGAACTGAGTCAAGCAGTAGAACAACGGCGCAATTTTGCCATTATTTCTCACCCGGATGCTGGTAAAACTACTCTGACAGAAAAACTATTATTATACGGGGGTGCCATTCATGAAGCTGGAGCGGTTAAAGCTCGAAGAGACCAACGTAAGGTGACTTCTGACTGGATGGCTATGGAACAACAACGGGGTATTTCTATTACCTCTACAGTTTTGCAATTTGTCTATCATAGCTGTCAAATTAATTTGCTGGATACCCCTGGACACCAAGATTTTAGTGAGGACACTTATAGAACTTTAGCAGCAGCTGATAATGCGGTGATGTTAATTGATGCTGCTAAGGGTCTGGAACCTCAAACTCGTAAACTGTTTGAAGTATGCAAATTAAGGGGTATTCCTATATTTACCTTTGTTAATAAACTTGACCGTCCTGGGAGAGAACCTCTAGAGTTATTGGATGAAATTGAACAGGAACTAGGTTTACAGACATACGCCGTAAACTGGCCTATAGGTATGGGAGATAGATTTAAAGGGGTATTTGACCGTAACCATAACCAGATCCATCTATTTGAAAGGAGCGCCCACGGAAGTAAGGAAGCTCGCAGTACAATGGTCAATCTGGGAGATGCTAAAATTCAAGAATTGTTAGATCAGGATCTTTACCACCAACTCAAGGATGAGTTAGAATTGCTGGAAGGTGCTGGTGAACAACTGGATTTAGATTTAGTCCACCAGGGAAAAATGACCCCCATATTTTTTGGCAGTGCTATGACTAATTTCGGGGTGGAGTTGTTTCTTAAATGCTTTTTAGAATATGCCCTCAAACCTGGAGATCATCACAGCAGCGCAGGTAAGATTGCACCAACTTACCCGGAGTTTACGGGTTTTGTATTTAAACTGCAAGCCAATATGGACCCTAAACATAGAGATAGAGTTGCTTTTGTCCGGGTTTGCACAGGCAAATTTGAAAAAGATATGACAGTCAATCATGCTCGCACAGGTAAAGCAGTTCGTCTATCTCGACCTCAGAAACTTTTTGCCCAGGAAAGAGAATCTATAGATGTGGCTTATCCGGGTGATGTGATTGGGTTAAATAACCCCGGTGTGTTTGCTATTGGAGATACAATTTATACGGGACAAAAGCTAGAATATGAGGGAATTCCCTATTTTTCTCCAGAACTTTTTGCCACCTTAAGAAATCCTAACCCATCAAAATTCAAGCAATTTCAAAAAGGTGTTTCTGAATTAAGAGAAGAAGGTGCTGTACAAATTATGTATTCAACGGATGAAGCTAAACGAGATCCGATTTTGGCAGCAGTTGGTCAGTTACAATTTGAGGTTGTTCAGTTCCGACTACAAAATGAGTATGGTGTGGAAACGATCCTAGACCTATTGCCATATACCGTAGCTCGATGGGTAGATGGTGGTTGGCATACTTTGAATAAAGTAGGACGTTTATTTAATACTATTACGGTAAAGGATTCTATGGGAAGACCTGTTTTACTATTCCGTAATGAGTGGAACTGTCAACAATTACAAGGAGACCATCCGGAGTTAAAACTCAGCTCAATTGCACCACTTACTTCTCCCTGGTCTAAAGAAACCGGGATTAATTAGAAGCAGACACAAGCTTGTTGCTACCAACTTGCTACAGTTTTGTTTTGGCGCAATCAAAATGGATACTTAAAAGATGTAAACCTGTTTTAAAATGCGAGGCTACCAACTGATACTTTTTTGCGTGTGGGACAAACTATGTTGAAAATATGGTAATATTACCTTTGGTTAATACCCTATTTGGTCAACTGTTTTAGCTATACTGCACAAGGGCGATTACATTCTCCTAATAGAACCTGTTATCGATAGAATTTAAGATCTAGTGTTACCAGTAATCAAGATTATGGTATGGTAGATCCTAGTGGTAAGCACGAGTCATAAGGCAAAAAGACGCGTCACCCACCCCACACAATTATCAAGCCCTGAGAGATTAATATATGGTATATTGACCATATATCCAGCATGTATTCATTTCGTTTGAAACTAAAACTATAGTTTAACAGATGGGATTAAAAAAATTGGTTTGTGGCGATTTTATTAGTAGCATTTATATAAGAGCCTATGTAAGAGCCAAAAGTCAATGTTTTTCTATTCTCACTTTCATGTAAACCTCGGAGGAAAAATTCATGTCCGTTCGTCTGTATATAGGTAATTTACCCAAAGAAGAAATTGACCGTCAAGAGTTGCAAGCTGTATTTGCTGCTGAGGGTGATGCAGTTACCACCAAACTAATAAAAGACAGAAAAACAGGTAAATGTCGTGGTTTTGGCTTCTTGACAGTTAACAATGACGATCAAGCAGACCAAATTATTGAAAAATATAATGGTCAGTTGTTCAGGGATGCGGCCATTAAACTGGAAAAAGCATTACCTAGAACAAAAGGTGAAGAAGGCGAAGAACAAACTCCCAAACCAGTTCTGCAAACTTCTAGTACGCCTGCACCAACTCCCAGCCCCAACAAACAGAGTCGTCGTGATAAGGGTTCTAAAAAATCTAAGCGTGGCGGTTCACCTGTGGAGATAACAGTATCCGCTGACACGGATGCAATTCGTCCCGATCCTCGTTGGGCTAAGGAGCTGACAGAAATTAAGCAGAGGTTAACTGCTACTGCTCCATAACATTGATCCTTGGGAAATGGGGAGGATTGTCAAAGGAGTTAATTACATTGGTACGCTAAGTACCAGTTACGGTATAGCAAGAACAAAAACATGGAAACTCGAGAAATCAGACAACTGCCTAAGCCGAGAAAGATATCAAACCAGCCAACCCCTTCACAACATATTAAAGTACTGGATTGTAACCAACCGGTTAGTAGGGTCATATTTGAATGCTGGCATTGTAAACAAGGGATTTTGAGTGAGGTGGATATCACATCCTCACAGTTCTTAGAAGTACCCTGTCCTAATTGTGGTAAGACTGGAATTAGACTGATGGCCAGTAAAATCTTATCCACTACTGCTATTCCCTCACCCTGGGAATAATCCTTATCCAGTTTCTCCCGCACCTTCTCTAACTATCTTGCAACCCCTCGACTTCACTACCCTCACCGCCATCTGCAGCCAACTCCGGACTAACTGGCTACCAGCGCGCACTGAACAAGTCTACCAGCGCGATCGCTACACTATATCTTTAGGCCTGCGGACCATGAAAAAGCGGGACTGGCTAGATATATCATGGCATCCGCAAGCTACGCGTATTTGCATCGGCGAACCACCGCCACGTATTCCCGATACTTTTACCTTTAGCCACCAGCTTGTACATCAATTAGGGGGTCTAGCACTAGTAGCTATGGACTTTATCGCCCCTTGGGAAAGGGTAATAGACCTAAAATTTGCCCGTCGTCCAGGAGAAGCTCCCCTTTATCATTTGTATGTGGAAATTATGGGTAAGTACAGTAATGTTATTCTTACAGATGCTAAAAATGAAATCATTACTGCTGCTCATCAGGTGAGTCAACAACAATCTAGTGTTCGTCCCATTCAAACCGGTCAACCCTACGAAATTCCGCCCAAACTTACGGGTACCATACCAACTTTAACAGAAACTGAAGCTAGATGGCAAGAAAGGGTAAGCTTAGTCCCGGGAAGTATTAAAAAGCAAATATTGAAAAGTTATAGTGGGGTTAGCTCTGCATTATTGGATTCCCTGTTATTAGTAGCCCACATATCTCCTGAAACTAGCACTACCAGTTTAACTAATCAAGACTGGTATAGACTATTTGCTAGATGGCAAGAGTGGTTACGGAGACTAGAGGAGGGTGATTTTAAGCCGGCGTGGACGAAACAAGGTTATACTGTTATGGGGTGGGGTGAAATCCAATCTGTTGACAACATTCAAGAACTCATTAATCAATATTATACGCAGCAGCTTAATCAACAGGTATTTTATCACCTGCGCCATCAACTGACCCAGAAATTGCAAAATATTCTTGGTAAATTAAATACTAAAGCCCAAGCGTTTAAGGATAGGTTAGAACAGTCCGAGGATGCGGATAAGTACAAACAGCAGGCTGATTTGTTAATGGCACATTTGCATCAATTGCAACCAGGTATGACAGAAATTATCCTTCCGGACTTTGAGACAGATCAACCCCAGAGGATTGTCCTGGAAGCAGACAAAAATGCCGTACAAAATGCCCAACGGTTTTATAAACAACATCAGAAATTGAAACGCGCGCGAAATGCAGTATATCCTTTACTATTAGAAGTAAATAGAGAAATAGAGTATCTAGAGCAAGTAGAAGCTGCTACTAATCAAATAGATAATTATCAAACAAAACAAGATTTAGAAGCAATAGAAGAAATTAGAGACGAACTAATAGAACAAAAGTACTTAGAGGAATTAGAATATCGTCGTCCCAGTCAGAGTGAAACAGTCAGCCATAATTTTCACCATTATTGCACCCCCAGCGGGTTAGAAATTTTAATTGGTCGTAATAATCATCAGAATGATTATTTAACATTTAGAGTAGCAGGGGATTATGACCTGTGGTTTCACGCGCAGGAAATACCCGGAAGTCATGTTTTATTGAGATTGCCACCTGGCACAGTTCCTGAAGAAGCGGATTTACAATATACAGCCAACATAGCAGCCTATTTTAGTCGCGCTCGTCATAGTGAACAGGTTCCCGTAGTGTATACTCGACCCAATAGAGTATATAAACCCAAAGGTGCCAAGCCAGGACTAGTAATTTATAAGCAAGAAAAAATTATATGGGGTAACCCAGGGAAAATTAGTCAGGTAATTAATCACTTGCAGCAGGGAGTATAGAAGTATGTCTATTAGTAGGTTTTTAGATCTAATTAAACTGGGAGAAAATTCCCGTGTAGAGTTTAAATCTGGTGGCTTTCGCAATGAAAGTTTGGCCAAAGAAATTGTGGCATTTGCTAATATAAAGGGAGGGACAATATTCGTGGGGGTGGAAGATAACGGCGAAATTTCAGGAGTAGAAAATTCTCAGGACTTGATGGAGAGAATCATTCAAATTTGCCGCAACAACATTCAACCACCATTAATTCCCGAATTGGTATCAATTCCTCATCAAGATAAATATATTGTGGTTATAGAAATTGAAAAAGGTATCTGCAAACCCTATAAAGTAAAATCCCTAAATCGCTATTATATTAGAGCGGGTACGGTAGCCATTGAGCCAACTCAAGAAGAATTGGTCAGATTATTACAAGATGGCGGACAATTTCACTTTGAGATTTCCTCCTTACTGGGAACGGGAATAATAGATCTAGAACCATTAAGACTAGGTTACTATTGTCAAAAAATGAGAGATTTATCAGCGGAGGAGAACAACCCACGTACCTGGTATAACCTACAAATAATCGATGAACAAGAAAGATTGACCATTGCGGGAAGTCTTTTTTTTTCTAGACAAGTAGCCAGAATATTACCACAAGCAGGAATTGAATTAAATGCCTTTAGTGGTAATGATATTAGCTCCCCCATAATTGATAGTTTAACCTTGACCGAAACCATTCCTGAAGCTATAGAAGTTAGCGAATCCTTTGTCAGAAGAAATTCTCGTCATCTTCCTATTTTTAACCCAGAAGAAACCCGTCGTTATGACCTACCTGACTATCAACCATTTGTCATTAGAGAATTACTAGTTAATGCTTTTGCCCACCGAGACTGGTCTCTTTTCGGTCAACGTATTCGTCTGTCTTTATTTGGCGATCGCCTGGAAATATTTTCCCCTGGTAGTTTACCCAACACCCTGAACTTAGAGAGAGCTTTGGCTGGAATTTCCTATTATCGCAATCCTCTGATTGCCCAAATGCTCAAAGATTATGGTCTAATGGATAGATTGGGGAGGGGACTATTTAAAATCATCAAATTTTATCGTTCTCAAAACCTTCTCCCACCTAACTTTGAGAGTACCAACGCATTTTTAAAAACAACTATCTATAAAACAGAGCATATAGATGCTACATCAAAATTTTATGCGCGCGACGAGGACTAACTAATTTCTTACCGGTTTCCAAAATCTGTACCGACTGTTACAGTTCTTCTGTTACAATTCTTGATGACAGAAAGTCGGGGAAATACATCTTTGACTGGGTCGAACGGTTCAGTTTAACCATTGCTCATTGTATATTAGACGCGTGCAATTTGGTTTGACTCTACTAAGAAGACAAAACGAACAACATTCTTGAGGCCAGCTGTGGGAAGCTGGTCTTTTTGTTGTGCTAATATTTCGGGTTATGCTAGGTTAAGGTCGACTGGGATCATATCAGTGAGGTGGAACCTATGGTTGAGGTGGAAAGAACTACTGGAAGTTTGTATAATGATGATTACCATTTATGGATATTGGAAACTGTTAAACAGTTACAAGATAGAAATCTCTCTTCCCTAGATTGGGATAATTTAATTGAGGAAGTGTTCGATCTGAGTAGAAGACAAAAGAGAAAAGTGCAAAATCTCTTAAAACGGCTTATTGAGCATTTGCTCAAGCTCAAATATTGGCAAACGGAAGTGGAAAGAAATGCTAACCACTGGAAATCAGAAATTCTCAATTTCCGCCAGCAAATCACACAAGAGTTGGAAGATAGTCCCAGCTTAAGGTCATATTTAGAACAGATAATTGAGCAATCTTACGCAGATGCTAGAAAAATTGTCCTCACCCAAGCTAGTCTTTCTACGGAAACAATCCCCCTTGCTCCCCTAGGGAACCTAGAAGAGTTATTGGATGAAACTTGGGGTTTGAACGGGTTGAATAATGAGATATAATAGCTAAGACAGTTTGAAAAGCAGGATAAGTAATGAACTTTCCAGAAATTAATATCACCGGTGAGGGAAAACTTCACGCCAACCTAAATACTTCTCTGGGTAAAATTGTGGTGAGACTAGAAGAAGAGCGTGCCCCCAACACCGTTAAAAACTTTGTTGGTCTAGCAACCGGAGCAATTGACTGGAAAGACCCACAAACTGGCAAATCTATGCAAGGAACCTCCGCTTATAGCGGTGTCAGGTTTCACCGTGTGATTCCTGGTTTTATGATTCAATGTGGAGACCCTCTCACCCTCTATCCCGATTTGGCTCGTCGTTGGGGCACCGGTGGTCCTGGATATAAATTCCCTGATGAATTTCATCCCGATTTAAAGCATGATGCACCGGGCATTTTATCCATGGCTAATGCAGGACCTGGCACTAATGGTTCTCAGTGGTTTATTACCGAAGGACCAACTCCCCATTTAGATCGAAGACACAGTGTTTTTGGTCATGTAGTTTATGGTATGGATGTGGTTAACAGGATCGCTAATGTTTCTACCACACGCGATCGCCCTAACCAAGATGTGACTCTGGATAGTGTAGAAGTTTTCCGTCAGTAAACTTTTGACTACCAGATAATCGCTTCTTGTCACAGCCAAAAAATTAAAAAGAGACTCCCTCCCATTAGGAGAGCAAAAAAAAGGAAAAAAGCGGGGATAGGTTAAGATCCGGTTCCCCCTTTTTTCTTTCTATTGGTTAGATAGGTAGTCCAACTCCATTCTTTGTTCCATCTGTCTGAGAAAGTAACCAGTCATCATGGCTGATGCTAAAAGTCCAGCCAAATTATCCCTATCCGTAGTAATTTGGATATTAAAATGGTCTGGTGGTAGCATTCCTACCAAACCTTGCACATTTTGGGAGATAATCTGTTTGATTTCCGGCGTGACGGACTGGGCAACACGGGCTAGAACGTCAGGAGATTGATGCTGTAAATATTTTAATAGTTGGTTTGGATTTTCCCCAAATTGATCGTTCAGAACCTGATTACCGTGTTCCTCAGAGTTGTCATTCAAAAAGTCAGGATCAAACACCATTGGCAATTCTTCTTACCTTAGTTGCTAATCCTACTTTAGCTCATAGTGCAAGAAAAAGGGTAGCCCAGGTGAGAAACCTTTTAAATTTCCTTTCTCTTGATTTTCTCCTGCTCTATGGGTAGTTCGTCTATCTGGAAATATTGATGGAATTTTGATGTTACCTGTAGTGAGTAAGATCGGGAATTGGGATCCTTTTTTTTGCGAATAAATCCTAACTCTACCAGTTCAGCAACATGGGGATATGCACTGGACCCTCGTAAATTAATTAAGTCGGTTTGTAAAATAGGACTATTTAAGGCGATCGCTGCTAATGTTCGTAAGGACCCGACTCCCAACTCCACCGGTATTAGGGTTTGTACTAAATCTTGAAAGTCTGCTCTTAGTTGTAAACTATAACTACCTTCTGTTTCTACAATTTCTAGGGCACTTTCCCTACGGGCATAATTGTCCATTAATTCTATTATCCCTTCTTCAATTGTGTAGCGATCGCATCCTACATATTCAGCAATTTCACTCAAGGACAAGGATTGACCCTTTAAGTATAAAACTGCTTCTATTTTTAGGGCTATAGATATATTTTCTTGGAACATGTTGGGAGATTTGCTGTTGATATGGAGGGCAATCATCTGAGACTGAGGATCAATTCAGCGATCGCTAAATCTTGGGGAGTTGTGAGTTTTAGGTTGGTTTCTTCACCTGGGACTATGCGTACCTGGATGCCACACTTTTCAAATAAGGCTGCATCATCGGTTACCTCCCATCCTTGACGGACTCCTTCCGCATGACATTGTTTTAACAACTGCACATTGAAACCTTGGGGGGTTTGAGCCGCCCAAAGCCTTTCCCGTTGTGGTGTGGACTCAATTATACCACTTTCACCCACCACCTTGATAGTATCTTTTACCGGTACTGCAGCAATCAGTCCTGGGCAATTGAGAATAGCGATCGCACAGGCATTAAATAATTCTGGTGTTGCTAAACAGCGTGCTCCATCGTGAATCAGCACTTCCCTAGCCTTTGATGGCAATGCTTGTAATCCATTAAAAACAGATTCTTGTCTAGTAGTACCGCCAGGAATAAACTCCACAGGTTTAGTCATAGCTAGACCAGACACAATAGCTTTAAATTCGTGCCATTCTGAAGGTTGAGAAATAATCCCGATCCAATGAATATGGCTGGCAGCTTCTGCGGACAATAAGGTCCAAGCGATAATAGACTGAGAGTGAACCTTTAATAGCAGTTTGTTGCGATTAGCACCCATTCTTTTGCCGCTACCGGCGGCTGGAATTAATAAATACACTGTTTTCCTCGATTTTACTACTAATAAGACTTGAGAAAAGGAATTTTCTGAGCCCGATTTCGATAAAATAGTAACGATAAGCCTCAATAAATATATTATTTATGCGAGTAGTAGCCCTTGTACCTGGTTCCATTGCCGATCAGATTCTTTTCTTTCCTACTTTAGACTCTCTACAGCGTTCTTATCCCGATGCCTGGATAGATGTGATTGTGGAACCTAGATCAAAGGTTGCTTACCAGGTGAACAAGTCTGTTCACGAGGTATTTTCCTTTGATTACAAAGACCGTAATAGTTTAGCAGATTGGAGCAACCTGTTGGGAACAATCCGCGACCGTGAGTATGACGTAGCTATTACTGCGAGAGAAAGTTGGTTTGTTGGTTTGTTTCTTTGGTTGAGTGGTATTCCTACCCGTATTGGCTTTGAGGGTAGTGGGGCCAATTTTCTTACCCATGTCATTTCTCCCAACACTTCCCAATACATATCTCATATCTACCATGATCTATTACGGCCTTTAGGCATTAACACATCTTGTCCACCCCTAGCCATCAACTTGGTCAAACCAGATGTGGAGTGGGCTAAACAGCAGCAAAAACGATTAGGTATTGGTGAAACAGGCTACATTTTGATTTATGGTGGTTATGGCGAGTTATCTTCAGAACCCGACGACAATATCTACCCTATAGATAGTTGGCAGCAAATTATTGGAGAATGTCAGCAAAAACAGCCAGATTTACCCATCCTAGTCGTTAAGGAACAGGGTGATGACTATTTTGTCCCTTCTTTAGTAGAATCCTTCCCTGACATTAAGGTTATTCCTGTTCCCGACATTGGTAAATTGGCTGCTATTATCGGTAGTGCCAGTTTAATGGTTACTGTTAATGGTTCTCCTTTACAATTAGCCATAGCTATACAAACCTATACTATTGCCTTACTAAGCTCTGCGGATTCAAATAAGTTACTGCCTGTTAATGACAAGTTCTTAGCTATTAAATCCCCCACCGGTAAAACAGCTGATATTCCACCAGCAACTGTTTTAAAAACAATTTGGGGCTAGTAGCTCTAACTGGGAGTTTTTGGTCAAGCAATGGTTAGAGCAATCTGCCCAGAGCAAACGTAAGTATTAAGAACGATTTCTTGGAAGATAAATCGCTAACTTTCCTCTATATCGATTTGAGCATTATTGCTTAGATATGCGTAGACTTTTACAGGCGGTGGTTAGGTAGGGAAGGGGGACGAAATTTTTCCTATTATCTTTGTATTTTTGTTATTATAGTGGTAGTTAATAGCTAAATCCTCCTAACTATCGATCATCTCAAAAAAACCATCTTCTAATTCATAGCCTAACATTTGCGCTAGAGATTTTAAACGGAACCTAGCAGGTATCTGATTCTGCTTTAACCAGTTACTCAAAATAAAAATTTTGTGCATCAAGAAAATTTCTAGAGCTTCAGGGTTATATTGTATACCTTCTTTCTTATGAAATTCGTGAGGTACTAGCATGGCCGTATAAAGTCCTAGCTCGCCAGATTTCCAGTCTAGTAAAAATGGTAGCCATGGATATTGGGCATCTAATCGCACAAACCATAGTCGGATCTCTGGAATTTCTGAAATTTCTCTGGGATCGTTGTCTTGTCTTGGGTAGTCAATATCAAAGCGCAGTTGCTGCTCCTGGGATATGATTGACTCCTTTGGGAGAATTGATTCAATTACTTTTAGTGCGGGTGATAAATCTAAGTTATTGATGGAATCCCGACCTACCTGAATGCTGATTGTCATTGACCTGTTAGCTTATTGATCTGTACTTCTACATCAATGGTAGCAGTTTTCATTTCCTAATGCCAGCAATTTGCCGATTCCTAGTGAGGGGGGGAAGATCAAATGGAGCAAAGCCAGTTCCAACTAAAGCCATATTCATACATTTAAACCTAAAAATATGCAAAAACCTGTTATTTCTACACCGGGGATTTATTCCCTGGAAGATGCTTTAGAACGCTGTCAGCTTTTAGGTCTGCGAATTAGCCGTCAGCGTCGCTTTATATTAGAGTTACTTTGGGAATCTAAGGAACATCTCTCAGCTAGGGAGATTTATGATCGTCTGAATAGAAAAGGTAAGGAAATAGGTCATACTTCTGTTTATCAAAATTTGGAATTGCTGTCTACTCAAGGAATTATTGAGTGTATTGAACATAGTCATGGCAGATTATATGGCAGTGTTACTCTAGCTCATAGTCATGTTAGCTGTATTGATAATCATGAAGTTATTGATGTACACGTGGAATTGCCTTTGGACTTGATTCGCCAAGTTGAATTGCAAACGGGACTGAGGATAAATAGTTATACCATTAACTTTTTTGGTATGCGTGATCCTAAACATGGTGATAATATTGATATTGTTCATTACTTACGTTCCCCCGAGTGAGAAAAATATTGACCGAACTAGGGTTTTTCAACTGGAAAAGATTCTGTTTTTACGTGACCTGACATGAGCGATCGCCTTCTGACCTTCCCACACCTGAGTGCGCTATTAATTGACTCAGATCCCATTTTTCGTCTGGGTTTAAGGATTGCTTTAGAAGCTTCATCTTCTATTAAATTAATAGGTGACGTTTCTGATGGCAGTGCTGCGTTACAGTTATTAGGTAAGACTGCTTTTGGTCAGGAACAAGCTGGTGAAAACGAAAATAGTCAAGAACAAGAGAAAGACCACAGAGAAATTAATCTAATAGTTTTAGAATTGGGTAGGAACTCTCAAGAAGCAGAGTTAGGGTTACAATTTTGTGAACAGCTCAAAGCTCTATATCCCCATATACCAATTCTATTACTTACAGGGGTGTCCAATTCAGAAACTCTTTTGGCAGCAAAAAATATAGGTGTGAATGGCTATTGTCCCAAAGGTATATCAATTTCTACCTTAGTTTCGATTATGGAGGAAATTGCCAAAGGTGGTGATTATTGGTGGGGTAAATCTCTTGCATTGGATTCACCCTTAACCCTCTGGAGAAATAAAATCCACTCATCGGGAATTAGTTATATCACTCGAGATTTGACCAAGGTTACGGTAAGACTAAGGATTCCTGGAATCCCATTATTGGAGCGAGTCATTTTAGCTGGACATAGGAGAGAACTTTTAGCTGCGGGTTGGTTAGTACATCAGTTATTTGGTTTATCAGAACCACAACTTGTTCCCCCTCTTAGGGATCCCGGTGAACCTGAGTCAGTGCCAATAGCTAGGTCACCATTACAAACTAAAAAAGCTCTACAATCAATAATATTTACATCTTGCCTTGACAAGCTGCAGTTTCCTTTACCCAATATAGGGGAAGTGCCATTAGAAATTGATATCTTACGGGAGGAGAAAAAAAAGGAACTGCTTTATCTGATATTACAAAAATTATCTCACCGCTTAGATAAACTCCGAGACTCCCAAGTTGAGATTTCCCAACTATCCAATTTAAAGCAAGAAATACTTTATGATTTATGGGAGGGAGTAGTGAGAGAATTTTATGGTCAACTCCCCCAGGTAAATGTGGGTAAGATCACCATAGAAACAGTAGGATTCTTATTAGATAATGCTAGGGGGGTAGAAACTGAAATACTGGATAAAATTCCCCTGGTTGAAGAATTAGTATCCTATCTAATTTGGCAAACCGACTTATATGTGGATAATAAGTTGTATTCTCCAGGTTCAGAGTCAGCCAATTATCAAATATTAATGATTTTAGAAAATCTATTAATTCAAATTGCCAATGGTGTATTGCAACCCCTAATCAACCTTTTAGCTGATATAGAAACCGTCAAACAACATTTTTACGACCGTCATTTTATCTCCACACGAGAAATTGAAAGATTTAGAAACAACCTATCTTGGAAATACTGGTTGAGTCGCTATTTTGGTGAACCCCAGGCAATTTTTGAAAGTCGTTATGAACTGTTTGTCATTGCACCTCGTGGTATTGCTAAAACTTCTATTTATTCCCCCCGTAACCAGCAACTAGCTAACCTTTCCGGTATTCCCCTAGTAGTAACACTAGTGTTGGAGTTGAGAGATGCGATCGCACCTCGGTTACAGTCTCTATTGTCTTTTGTGGGTAATGTTATAGTGTTTGTTTTAACAAAAATAGTTGGTAGAGGTTTAGGATTAATTGCTCGCGGTGTACTTCAGGGTCTTGGTAGCGTGCACTTAGGGGATAAACCAGGGAAGAAAAATAATCATGACTGAAAGTCCATTATTTGAAGCCAATAAACTATTTTCCTAGAGTGAGTTCTTCCTTTTTTCCTAAAATACCTTGAGGTCGCCAAATCATTAAGCTCATAAGAATGAGACCGATGAACATAATCCGAAAAGCACCAATACGCTCCGCATCCAAAGGAACTATTTTGGGCAAAAATTCTCTGGTTAGAGCATCATAGGCAAAATAAATTACCGCTCCCAAAATTGTCCCCAGATTATTGCCAGACCCTCCTAAAATTACCATAATCCAAGCATCAAAGGTCAGTTGTGGTTGAAAGTTATCGGGATAAATAGCACTCAGTTGCCAAGCAAAAAAAGCACCAGCAATTCCAGCGATCGCACCACCTAAGATTAAAGATTGTAATTTGTAGGAAAAAACATTTTTGCCCAGAGCTTTAGGTACTTCTTCATCTTCTCGAATTGCTTTAAGAACACGTCCCCAAGGAGATTGAACTAAAAATTCTAACCGCCAAAATACAAAAGCTAGAACTAATAAGACCAGTAACATTAATCCTGCTTTGGGATTGTAGTTGTAAAGTCCTAGCACACCAGCAATATAAATCGCTAATGACAACAAACCCAAAATTATAGCTACCACTAAATGGGAAGTAAATTCTGATCTATAATTGTTTTTTAAATTATTCTTTGGTTGATTGGCAGATTTAGTACTGTTTTTTACCCAACGCCATAGAGAAAATAAAGTAATACTTGTGAGTAAAGTAAGTACTCCAATCATCACTAATCGGAACAATAAATTAGGTGTTGTTGCTAGGGGAATCACATAACTTTGAATACCAAAAGCTCCAGATATCCAGCGATCGCCCACTGGTAAATCTTGATTGTTAAAAACTAACCGAATCAGCTCACCAGTACCAATAGTGACAATACCTAAATAATCTTCTCTCAGACGCAAAGTAGCAAAACCAATAACCAGACCCAACAAAGCAGCCACAATTGCTCCAGCAACAGCAGATAAGAATAGAGGAACACCCTTGAGACTTAAAATAACAGTGGTATAGGCACCTAACGTCATAAAAGCAATATGACCAAAACTAATCAGACCAGTAAAACCCCACTGCAAATTAAGTCCCAATGCAAACAAAGAAAAAGTAGCGGTAGAAATAGCCAAAAAGATCAGGTATTCACTCATAACCAGGGATTTTTCAAAAGGGATAAGGGTGGGCCATTGTCACATAGGATAAGCCATGAATGTGATATAATAAGGAAGTTTAACAAAACTTAACCATATTTAACCAAAGTCATAACTCCTGATTACAAACTGTATAAGACAGAGCAGGGATCGCCAAAACCATAGATTAAACTGGAGTTTGACTAAGTTATGTGAGAATTCCCTCATTATGGATGCTAAGGAACTTTGGCAACGATACCAAGACTGGTTATATTACCACGAGGGATTAGGACTGTATCTAGATATCAGCCGAATTCGGTTTGATAACACTTTCGTGGAGTCATTACAGTCAAAATTTGAGCAAGCATTTAAGGAAATGGTAGCTCTCGAAAAGGGAGCAATTGCCAATCCCGATGAAAACCGCATGGTGGGACATTACTGGTTGCGAAATCCCGATTTAGCACCCAGTTCCCAACTGAGAGCGGAAATTGTCAGAACTTTAGAAGAAATCGAAGTTTTTGCAGGTCAAGTGCACACTGGAGCCATACATCCCCCTAAAGAAAACCGCTTTACCGATATTATCTCCATTGGAATTGGAGGTTCAGCTTTAGGTCCACAATTTGTTGCAGAAGCACTTGCTCCTGACCTTCCCCCTCTTAACATTCACTTTATCGACAATAGTGACCCTGCAGGAATTGACCGAGTGGTTTCCCGCGTGGGAGATAGGTTAAGTAGCACCCTAGTATTAGTTATTTCCAAGTCTGGTGGTACACCCGAACCTCGCAATGGTATGATAGAGGTGAAACAGGCATACTCCCGTAGAAATTTAGACTTTGCCCAATATGCGATCGCCATTACTAGTACGGGTAGTAATCTGGATAAGGTTGCCAAATCAGAAAACTGGTTAGGGACCTTCCCCATGTATGATTGGGTAGGTGGAAGGACTTCAGAAATGTCCGCTGTGGGTTTAGTCCCAGCAGCATTGCAGGGTATTAATATTCGTGCTATGCTAGATGGTGCTAAACAGATGGATGATGCTACTCGCATTGCCAACATTAAAAATAATCCAGCAGCTTTATTAGCTTTGTCCTGGTATTTTCTGGTAATGGTAAGGGTGAAAAAGGACATGGTTGTGTTGCCCTATAAAGACAGCTTGTTATTATTTAGCCGTTACTTACAACAATTGGTAATGGAGTCTTTAGGCAAGGAGAAAGATTTAGATGGCAAGACTGTACATCAGGGTATTGCTGTGTATGGAAACAAAGGTTCAACAGACCAGCATGCTTATGTACAACAGTTAAGAGAAGGAGTGCCTAATTTTTTTGCCACCTTAATTGAGGTGTTGGAAGATCGTCAAGGTGCATCTTCGGAAATTGATCCTGGTGTGACTGCTGGTGATTACCTATCTGGGTTTTTATTAGGAACCCGTCAAGCACTGTATGAGAACCATCGGGATTCCATTACTGTGACAATTCCTCAAGTTAATGCTCAAACAGTAGGAGCATTAATTGCATTGTATGAGAGAGCTGTGGGTTTATATGCCAGTTTGGTAAATATTAATGCTTATCATCAGCCAGGCGTAGAAGCAGGGAAAAAAGCAGCAGCAGTAATACTGGACTTACAGCAGAAGGTAATCAAGGTATTAGAATCCGAAAGGAAAGGACTAACCATTGGGGAGATAGCTGACAAAGCAGGTGCGAGTGAACAGGTAGAACCCATTTACAAAATTCTCCGTCATCTTCATGCTAATAATCGAGGTGTGGTTTTGACAGGTGATTTGAGTAGACCGGGAACTTTAACTGTTACTTTGACTTAGAGACGGTCTTAAATCCCCGAGATCTTTAAGGTATATCTTAAAAGAGATCGGGGATTTGGTTGTTTATGGAGATTAAACATTTTATAATTACTTATAATTACTAAATAGTGAGAAAGTGTAAATGCTCCCCAGGTTGAGCAATAAAAGTTTCTAAACTACCTTGTAATTGAATTTTCCCTTGTTCTAATAAGACAATCCAATCAGCACGGTGCATTACGCTGGGACGATGGGTAATTAAAATTGTGGTTTTTCCCTTGCGAAATGCCAATAGTCGGTCTAGAACATGGGTTTCGCTGACAGGGTCTAATCCAGCAGTAGCTTCATCTAAGATGAGAACCGGAGGGTTATTGAGTATTCCTCGTGCGATCGCCAATCGTTGTCTTTGTCCACCGGAAAGATTAGCTCCAAATTCTCCCAAAACGGTTTGATACTTATTAGGTAATTGACTAATAAAACCATCAGCATCAGCAATTTCACAAGCTTGGACTATCTGATCAAAAGAAAGATTAGGTATACCCAATCTAAAGTTTTCTAAAATTGAACGACTCCAGAAATGAGGGTCTTGAGGTACATAAACTACCTGTTGGCGTAAACAATCAAGGGCGAGATCATGAATGTTAAAAACTCCAATTCGGATGTTTCCCGAACTGGGTTGATATAACCCACCTAAAAGTTTTGCCAAGGTACTTTTACCACAACCTGATTTACCAATGATAGCAATAACTTTACCACCGGGAAGTTTGAGAGAAAAATCATCTAATAGGTCTACCCTTCCTAGATGGTGAAATGTCAAGTGAGAAAAAAAAATAATCCGCATCACCAGCAATTTGAGCAATTGGTTTTTGCCCACCGCCCACTACTTCTGGCGTAGCATCAATTACTTCTAATAATCGGGAGATTGCCGTTTGTGAACGAAAATATTCATCCACCAGTCCCACCACAAATACAATTAAAGCCAAAACATTAATTTGTAAGGTATTAAACGCCAGCATTTGTCCAATACTCAATTGATGGTTAATCACCAATATACTGCCCAAACCTAATAAAATAACACCACCCAAACTAGAAAGAAGTTTGGCGATAGTGCCATTAATAATATCCAGTTGAATAGTGCTAAAATTCAGATTGGCGAATCGACCAAAACGACTTTGGAACTCATCCCAAAATTGGGGTGCAGCATTGGTCGTTTTTACAACCTGAGCTCCTTTAAAGGTTTCCACTAATACTCCTTGATTTTCTGCTCCTAAAACTAGTAGACTACGAGTTTTTTGTTGCAGTATGGGCAAAAATGGTAGAGCGACCAGAGTCATGACAGCGGCGAAAATTATCACTGCTATGGTTAATTGCCAGCTATAAAATACCATTAGTCCTAGGGAAATAAGTGCTACAAAAAATTGACTAGGCAAAAGAATGACAAGTTGAGAAACCAACTGATTAATTTCGTTAATATCACTCAATCGACTGGTAATTTCACCACTACGACGGGACTCATAATAACTCAAAGGCAATTGCAACAATTTACGACCAAAATCCAAGACCAGTCCCAACTGTAATCTTTGCCCAAAATGGGCAATCATAGTAGATTGTATTAGTTGTAAACTGCTGCTAAATATGGTCATCACAACCACAGCATACACAACTACTGACAGTAGTTGTATGTCACCCCTGACTAAAACATCATCAGTTAATAATTGAATGAGAATTGGAGTTCCTAAAGCTAACACACCCAGAATAATATTGATAATAATAACTTGTGCTAATAGTCCGCGATAGGGTAAAATTCTCAAGAAAAAGCGTAATAAACCACTATGAGGTTGCTCTTGAGATTGGGTAGAAAACTGTTCTGGGTCAGGTTCTAATAATAGAGTCACTCCATTCCAAGCTGCTAATAGTTCTTGGCGTTCAATATAGCGAACACCCACAGCTGGATCAGCAATAACATATTTTTTGCCCCGAGTACCATAGAGAATGACCCAATGATGACCCCGCCAATGAATAATAGCTGGTAAGGGAATTTCCGTGATTCGGTCTAAGATTTCCGGTGCTGCTTTAACCGCTCTGGAATTAAATCCTAAACTATCCGATCCACGTTTTAAGCCCAATAGTGTCGTTCCCAATTGTCCTGTTCCTACTGCTTCTCGACTTTTATTAATGGTTAAAAATCTCCCGTAGTATTTGCAGAGGGAAACTAGACAAGCTGCTCCGCAGTCTTCTTCACTTGCTTGTAAAACACATTCGTATTTTTTCCTAGATTGGAATGGATTAAACATCATATTTGAATGTGGGACTTATTTGTGAGTAACAATTGATAAACTATGAAAATGGGGAGAAATTATTCTCCATCCCTAATTGCTAATTAGTCTGGCTTTACGGAGGATAAATTGCATCACATTTTCTTCGCGGGAAATAATATCAGTACCTCCTTCCATCCCTGGTTGTAGATAACATTTATTTTCTCCTTTACCAAGATATAATGTTTCTGGTTCCATAGTGACTTCATATCCATTTATGCCAGTGGTGTTGGTTATATTATCGGTTATGTTGTTAGTTATTACATTACTAGATAAAACATCTGGAGAAATATTTTTAACCCTACCCCTGAGAGTACCATAATCTGGATAAGGACAAGCAGAAACTCGCATTTGGAACTTTCTTCCTACTTGTACTTTATTAATTTCCTGACTCGGTATATAAGCCTTAATCTCTAACGGAACATTGAGCGGAGCAATTTGGGCGATCGCTTGACCAGATTGAACCACTTGTCCAATATTCCGAAGTTTCAATTGTAGCAGTGTTCCGGTAATAGGTGCACGAATTACAGTTTTTTGTAAGTTAATTTCTGTTTGCAGCAAATCCTGACGGTAACGAGTTAGTTGTTTTTGTATTTCTAGCCTTTGTTGTAATAAGTTGCCCAGTTCTTTATTTAAAGCTGCAATAGTCATTTCTCCCCTAGCTCGTTCCTGTTTTATGCGTTGTGATGCAATAATCACAGCCGAATTACTGGGATTCATAGCTGTTCTGGCTTTATATAGGTTTGTTTGAGCAATTTTGAAAGCCTGTTGTTTATCATCCCACAAAGTTTGAGCATTATTTTTGGCACTTTCTAATTTGGCTCGTGCAGATTTTATTGCTTGTTGTTTTTCTTCTAGAAGATTCGCAGGAATAGCACCAGAACGGGCGATCGCTTGTAGTCTATCTCTTTGAAGTATGGCGAGTTTTAAAGCGGTTTCTGCTTCTTGGATGGTAGATTTGAGAATTCCCTGTTTTTCTAGTCGTTGTAGTTGTGATTTGGCAAAGTGAAAGGCAATTTCTGCTTGCAATAATTCTGCATTTCCCTTAATCCGTTGATCATCAAAATTACGTTGAGTTCCCATAAATTCCGATTGTGCAGCAAAAACTGTCTGCTCATTTAAATTAGCTTGATCTAGAATTTGGTTGCGAATTTCATTGAGCTGAGATTCGATTCCTAACAGTTGTAATTGAGATTTTTCAATGCTATCTTCTAATTGTTTCTTTTGGGTGTTTACTTGGGAATCATCAACAAAAGCCATGCTATCTCCTTGACGAACTACCTGATGATTTTGCACTAAAATTCTTTGTACTTCCCCAGAAATAGCTGACTCAACTAATTTGATTTCTCCCACTGGTCTAATAGTACCAGTTACTTTAACGGTTGTTTTATAAGTCAGTACAGTTGCTAAAGCTATCCCGAACCAAAAAAATAGTCAACATTATCCCCGCACCAATAGTAGTCAATCTATGAATTTGAGGGAGAAATTCATTCACTTCAACCGGGTGTAAATGTTCAAAATTTGGATCATCATATCCATTCTCAATCTGGTCTTGAGAATCTCCTTGATATTGGTATAAAGATTTCACAGTATTTTATGGCAATATTTTACAAGTACACGCCAATACTCAGTAACGTTTAGCAATAGTCATAGACATTTATTGACCAAAGGTGATCTTTACTAACTCTTATCATTTCCATCTAATAATATAAACATAAGCACTATTGCTCAGGAATTCATAAATCCGAGGATAGACTTTAGAAAGCGAAAGGGAGGAAATAGAAATTCTATTGGTTAGACCTGTATAATAACTGTACCTCTCAAGATTACATTCTCCGATTTAGAATCCATGTTTCCATTGTGGTTGAAAATTGCGATCGCTGCTGGTTGGGTCTTTTTAATCATATTAATTGCTTGGTTGGTCAGTCGGTTTACTCCTGCTCAACCGGAAATCATCCGTAAAATTGTGCATATAGGTACTGGTAATGTAATTTTATTAGCTTGGTGGTTCCATATTCCTGCTTACGTGGGAATTAGTGCAGCAATTTTAGCTGGTCTAATTAGCATCATGTCATATTTTGTGCCAATTTTACCGGGAATTAATAGTGTGGGGAGACACAGTTTAGGCACTTTTTTTTATGCTGTGAGTATTGGAATTTTGGTTGGATATTTTTGGTATTTGCATAAACCAGAATATGCAGCTTTAGGTATTTTAATTATGGCATGGGGTGATGGACTAGCAGCACTAATTGGACAAAGATTTGGTAAGCACAAGTATTACCTATTTGGCGTGAATAAAAGCTGGGAAGGGTCTTTAACCATGACAGTTGTTAGTTACTTAGTAAGTGTAATTATTTTATTAGCTGCACGGGGAAGTAGTTGGCAAATATGGTTAGTATCAGCGCTAGTATCTATCCTTGCCGCATTACTAGAATCCGTTTCCTTTTGGGGGATTGATAATTTAACAGTTCCCATTGGTAGTGCTATTTTGGCATATAGTTTGACCCAAATATAATGAAAAATATAATGAAGTAGTTCCTAAAATCCCTTGACAAATCCCAAACAATCTGGTGATAATGATTGTTTGTGAAAACTTTACTTTTAATATAATCTCTTGGCTAACGTCATTGTCATAGGTGCTCAGTGGGGCGATGAAGGAAAAGGTAAAATAACTGACCTACTCAGCCGCTCTGCAGATGTGGTGGTACGTTACCAGGGGGGGGTTAATGCCGGTCATACAATAGTAGTGAACGGTCAAACATTTAAGTTGCACTTAATTCCCTCTGGTATATTGTATCCAGATACCGAGTGTATTATCGGCTGTGGGACAGTGATTGATCCACAGGTGTTAATAGGAGAACTCGACAAACTAGAAAAATTAAATATTTCTACGGACAATCTGCGCATATCCCAGACTGCCCACGTTACCATGCCCTATCACAGATTGATTGATCGGGCTTCAGAGGAGCAGAGGGGGAGTCATAAAATTGGCACCACCGGGAGAGGAATTGGTCCAACCTACGCGGATAAGTCAGAACGAACTGGGATCAGGGTTTTAGATCTGATGGATGCTGACGGGTTACGACAACAGTTGGAATGGACAATAAACTATAAAAACGCAATTTTAGAGAAGTTGTATAATCTTCCACCCCTGGATCCAGAACAGGTGTTTCAGGAGTATTTAGGTTATGCCAAAAGATTACGTCCTTTTGTGGTTGACACCTCGGTGAGAATATATGACGCGGTGCAAAAACGACGTAATATTCTGTTTGAAGGTGCTCAGGGCACTCTTCTGGATTTGGATCATGGAACCTATCCCTATGTTACCTCTTCCAATCCCGTAGCTGGAGGAGCTTGTGTGGGTACGGGTGTGGGACCAACAATGATAGATCGGGTAATTGGGGTCTCTAAGGCGTATACCACTAGAGTGGGTGAAGGACCATTCCCCACGGAACTCCAGGGGGAAATTGGTGATTTGTTAGCCAGTCGGGGCGCAGAATTTGGCACAACTACGGGAAGAAAACGTCGCTGTGGTTGGTTTGATGCGGTAATTGGACGTTATGCTGTCCGCATTAATGGGATGGATTGCATGGCTATTACTAAACTAGATGTTCTGGATGAGTTGAAAGAAATCAAGGTTTGTGTAGCTTATGAAATTGATGGTCAAAGGTGTGAACATTTCCCCACTAGTGCCCGTCAGTTCTCCCACTGTCTTCCCATATATCAAACTTTAGCTGGGTGGCAAGTTTCTACTACGGAATGCCGTAGGTTAGAGGATTTGCCTAAACAGGCTTTGGAATATCTGAGGTTCCTAGCGGAGTTGATGGAAGTTCCGATCGCGATTGTTTCCCTGGGAGCAAGTCGTGATCAGACTATAATTGTGGAGGATCCAATCCACGGACCAAAACGGGCTTTATTGCAACCCAATGGTACACCAGTTCCAGTTTAGCTGGAGCGGTGATTGGTGACTGATTAATTGATAGCTGATAACTAATTGACAAGTTAAAACTAGTATGGCACTGACAGTAGAATCTCAAAAACGTCCAGAAGGCATTAAACCCAAGGCTTTACGCCGTTCTGGTTTGATCCCTGCTAATTTGTATGGACATAACGGTACTGAGTCAATTTCCTTGGCTCTGGAAGCTAAAACAGTTGATCGCTTGCTTAAACAAGCTGCACCTAATAAGACGGAAATTGAACTGAGTATTCCAGATCTCCAATGGACTGGTAAAACTGTTTTGAGGGAAGTTCAAGTTCACCCAGCGAAGGGAACTCCCTATCATTTGAGTTTTTTTGCAGCTAAGAGTTAAGGGGTCTTCCCAAGTGGCAAGAATCCTCGTGCTGAGGGATGGGGATTCTTGGAATGAGTGAACTAAATTATTATAATTTCAATGGAAACTACAAGTCTTGAAAATTTAGTTCATCACATGTTACAGGCGGAATTTTATCCTCACCCTGTAACCCAACCTATTCAAGTCATTCAAACTCATGTCTCTTGGGTAGTTTTGACAGGCGATTATGTCTATAAGCTGAAGAAATCTGTTAACTTTGGTTTTTTAGATTACTCCACTCTGGACAGGCGCTTACATTTTTGTCAGGAAGAATTACGCTTAAATCAACGTGGTGCCAGTAAGTTATATCTACAAGTTGTACCCATTACCTGGAGTGGTGGAAAATACCATTTGGGGGGAAAGGGTGAAATTGTGGAGTATGCGGTGAAAATGCGTCAATTTCCTGAAGATGCTTTATTTAGTCAACTGCTCTCCCAAGGTAAGTTAAATCAGCTCCATCTACAAGAACTAGGAAGGGTCCTGGCTGAGTATCACACTAAATGTCTGACTAATGATTATATTAGTGGTTTTGGACAAGTAGGTTTGGTGCGGTCAGCTATTGAGGAAAATTATATTCAAACATTAAAATATATTGAAAAATATAGTGGTGGACCCCAAACTCAGTCCAGATTTGAAGAAACTAAAGCCTATACAGATAAGTTTTGTCAGCAGTATTCGGAATTATTTGCCAGCAGAGTTGCCCAACAACGCATCCGTGAATGTCATGGCGATTTACACTTAGCAAATATTGCTCTGTGGAATGAAGAAATTATTCTTTTTGACTGTATTGAATTTAATGAGACGTTTCGCTTCGTGGATGTGATGTATGATGTGGCATTTACAGTCATGGATCTGGAGACGAAAGGTCGAGAAGATTTAGCAAATACCTTTTTAAATACTTATGTTGAGGAAACCGGAGACTGGGAGGGTTTACAAATACTACCTTTATACTTAACTCGTCAAGCCTATGTAAGAGCCAAAGTAAATTCATTTTTATTAGACGATAAAGCTATAGGGTCGGAAACCAGAGCGATCGCGGCCCAAACAGCTGAAAAATACTATCAACAGGCGTGGAAATATACCCAAGCTAGACAGGGACAATTAATATTGATGTCTGGTTTATCTGGTTCTGGCAAAAGTACCACTGGGAGGTATTTAGCTGCTAAACTGGGGGCGGTTCATTTACGTTCTGACGCGGTGCGAAAACATCTAGGGGGTATTTCTCTCAGGGAGCGGGGTAGCAATGAAATATATACTCCAGAAATGACTCAAAAGACCTATAATCGGTTGTTAGTATTGGGGATTACACTGGCTAATCAAGGTTGGTCTGTGATTTTGGATGCTAAATATGATCGTAAGCATTTACGTCAACAGGTAATTGATCAAGCAAATAAACATCAGCTACCTGGGAAAATTGTTTACTGTACTGCACCACTAGAGGTGTTAGAAGAACGTATAGTACACCGTAGCAATGATATTACTGATGCTACTCCCGAATTATTAGCAGGTCAGGTTGCACAATACGAACCATTTACGGAGGAGGAACTACCCTACATTATGGTAGTAGATGCTACTCAACCTTTGGCTCAACAGATCAGTGGTAAATTTAGGTAAGTTAAAGCTAGATGAGAGTGATTATGGCGGCCAACAAAAATATTCTCAGGGAAATACTATCCACATCACCGACCTTTTTTTCCCAATTCGTGTTTGGGTTTTTATTAGCTGCGATTTCGTGGTTTGGGGGAGCTTCTCTAATTCTATGCGTATTTTTGGGAATTGCGGGTGGTTTAGCTTTAGGTTGGTTCACTATTGCTAACGAGAATAACGCAACAATTTCCAATGTTGCGGCCAATGATGGTATTGATGCTGCGCTGAAATACTGTTTAGTTTTTATGTTTAGTTTTTTGTTTATGGGTTATTCTGGTCCGATTAGTATTTTGTTTGGTTGTATAGCTGGTTTAGGTGGAGGTTGGATTATTGCTTGGTGGAGAAGCAAGGAATTAACCATCACTCAAATTCAAGATGATTTGTTAGACGATGATGATTTCAAACAATCAGATACTAGAGCTACTAAGCGGAAAATAAGATTACGTGTTCATCGGTTACGTCGTCCTCCCGGAAGTTTCAATTTTCGATTTTGGGAAAAATAGGTAACTTTTTACTCAACCTTTGTCAAACCAGAATAGACCAACTATGTTTCTATATCTTTCTAAACTACTACCACTGTTTTTTTATCCTTTAGGGTTAGCTAGTGTGAGTCTGGTTATTGCCCTTGTCAGCTTGTGGAAACGTCCTAAAATTGCAGCGGTTTGCATTGGCACATCCTTAGCTATACTAATGATAGCTGGTAATGGGTGGGTATCTAAAGCTTTGGTTGGGTCTCTGGAATGGCAAAACATCCCCCCTGGAAAAATACCAGAAGCGGAAGCGATTGTGGTTCTAGGTGGTGCTACCAAACCAGCTGCTTGGCCCCGTTCCACAGTAGACTTAAACGAGTCCGGAGACAGGGTAATCTATGCTGCTCAACTATATGGGCAAAAAAAAGCACCTCTGATTATTTTAAGTGGTGGACGTATTGATTGGCGTGGTAGCGGACCACCAGAATCAGCGGATATGGCTGCTATTCTCATATCTCTAGGTATTCCTCCGGAAGTGATTATTGAGGAACCAAATTCCTTGAATACTTACGAAAACGCCGTCAATGTCAGGAAAATCCTGGAAAGTCGGGGAATAAAAAAAGTGTTATTGGTAACTTCAGCCATGCACACCCCCCGGTCTTTGAAAATTTTTCAACGTCAGGGTGTGGAAGTAATTCCCGCTCCCACGGATTTTATTGTCAGTCGGAGTGACCTGGAAGAACTAATTGCTACTCCTAAGTCCACCATATTAAATTTGTTCCCCAGCGCTGACAATTTAAATGATTTTACCAACGCTTTAAAAGAATATATTGGTTACCTAGTCTATGCTTTGCGCGGTTGGTTATAGAATTGCTGGTCCCCTGATAAATAGGGGGTTCCGGTTTAGGATAAACTCCTTATTGCGTAAGGATGAGCAATCATGTTATCGCGTCTGGCTAAGGCGTGCAAGTCTACTGAGGGATAACCGCTCGCTCCCGTTGAAGCAGAAAGTAAAGTCTAGTTTTGTTTAGGTTTTATATAGCAGGTTTTCTGTTATGATATATTTTATGGCGTGTAACAGTTGAGGTTGAATGACTGATTATTTCCCAAGCAATTTACCGTTAAAATCAATTCCACATAGCAAAAAGACAGTGAACACCCCAATGGTGGAAACTGAGGATAGCAGTGGGAAATTAGCTCTCACCATAGCACAAGCAGCATCAGAACGTAAAGCAGGCGAAATCTTACTGCTCAAGGTAACAGATGTCTCTTACCTGTCCGATTATTTTCTGGTGATGACTGGTTATTCCAGGGTACAGGTTAGGGCCATCTCCTCTGCTATCGAAGAAAAGGTACAAACGGAATTACAACGCCGCCCTTTGCGCACAGAAGGAAAAGGGGAAGGTAGTTGGGTATTACAAGACTATGGAGATGTGATTGTTCACATTATGATGTCCAAGGAACGAGAATTTTATAATTTGGAAGCGTTCTGGAGTCATGCAGAGCATATTCCTTTAGAAAACCCCTAAAGACCTTGAGGATGGTCCAAATGATAAGATCTTCGGTTGATAATTGTCCAGTTCCCATTGAACAGCAACCGCTCCACGAGTATGAGGAATTAAAAAATTCCTGGTTTTTTGGGGAGATTACCCTAGGTTGGCGCGGTTACCTGACCAGAATTTTATGGATTTGGGGTTGGTCTTGGTTGATAGCTGGTCCTGTGTCAGCTTCTAGTTTCCCTGTAGAAAAACATATATTTCATTTTATCCTTTGTGGTACTGCTATTGCTAGTCTAATGGTGGTTCTGGTACTAATCAGGTTGTATCTAGGTTGGTTTTATATAAGAGATCGCCTTTACAGTACCACAGTTTTATATGAGGAATCTGGCTGGTATGATGGACAAATATGGCATAAGCCACGAGAAATTATTGATCGAGATCGTTTAATTGTGGCTTATGAAATTAAACCCATTTTGGGACGCTTACAGATGACCTTTGGCGTGGTGGCTATTTTATATTTCACTGGCATTTTGGCCTGGAACCTGTTCTAGCTACCAAATCCGGGGAAGCTTCAATCTCCCCCGTGAATGGTCACAATTTAGACCCACACTGGGAACAAAAATTATGATTGGCAAGGTTTTTGGTTCCACAATGATTGCAATAATTTGATTCTACTACTGTGGTTGGTGCTGGTTTGGGTAACCCGAACATCTGGGCATTGCTCTTACCAGGTGCTACCATAGGATAGCAGTTTTCGTCTTTAGTGACGTGGACGTTAACCACTACTGGACCCTTATGCTCTAACATTTCTGCTATTTTTAGTGATAACTCTTCTTGTTTAGTAATCACCATGCCCTTAATGCCATAAGCTTGGGCTAAAAGCTCAATATCAGGCATTCCTACTTCCATATTAGAACAGGAGTACCTCTCACCATAGAAGGCCTCTTGCCATTGTCTTACCATTCCTTGCCAACCGTTATTTAAAATTACGGTCTTGACATTTATGCCATATTGTGCAAGGGTTCCCAGTTCTTGTAAACACATTTGGAAACTGGCATCACCACTAATACAAATGACCTCCTCTTCAGGAAAGGCTACTTTGGCTCCCATAGCTGCGGGTACACCAAAACCCATGGTACCTAAACCCGCACTAGAAATCCACCGTCTTGGTCCGTTTTTGAGGAATTGGGCTGCCCACATTTGATGTTGTCCCACATCAGTGGTGTAAATGGCGTTGGGAGCTTGTTTGCCAATTTCCACTATTACTTCTTGAGGGGAAATGCTATCAGGGTAATGGGGAACCATGAGAGGGTAATCTTGTTTCCAACGACCAATTAGGTTTAGCCATTCCTGATTGCGATTATGGTGATTTTGATGATTGTTATGACATCGCCTTAATAGGTCCTCTAGGACGTTTTTCACATCCCCAACTATGGGAACTTCCGGAACTCGGTTTTTGCCCACTTCCGCTGGATCAATATCAATGTGAATTACTTTGGCATGGGAAGCAAATTCATCTAGTTTTCCTGTTACTCTATCATCAAATCTTGCCCCTACACAAATTAGTAGGTCACAGTCTGTTACGGCAAAATTGGCGTATGCAGTACCGTGCATACCTAACATTCCCAAGGAAAGGGGATGATGTTCGTCAAATGCACCAATTCCCATCAGGGTGGTGGTGACTGGGATATTGAATAATTCCGCCAGTTCTTTGATTTCTTTATGGGATCCAGAGGCGATCGCTCCTCCACCGACATACAAGAGTGGTTTGCGACTTTCTGTGATTAGTTGAATAGCGGCATTAACTTGTCTAGGATTGCCCTTAACCGTGGGTCGATATCCCGGTAATTTAACTGAACCTGGTTCTACCGGGGTATAGTCAAATTGTTCCAGAGCTACATCCTTGGGAACGTCTATGAGAACCGGTCCAGGTCTACCCGTACTAGCTAGGTGAAAGGCTTCAGCCACAATTCTGGCCATGTCCTTGGGATCCCGCACCACGTAAGAGTGTTTGACTATGGGCAAGGTAATACCGTAAATATCTGTCTCTTGGAAAGCATCAGTACCAATGGCGGGTCTGGGTACTTGTCCGGTGACAATTATCATGGGTATGGAGTCCATATAGGCGGTGGCAATACCTGTTACCAAGTTGGTAGCTCCTGGTCCGGAAGTACCAAAACATACCCCTACCTTGCCCGTTGCCCGGGCATAACCATCTGCAGCATGGGAAGCACCTTGTTCATGACGAACTAGAATATGTTTAATAGTACCTGTTTCTTCTACTTTATACAGGTCATCATAAATAGGGAGTATGGCTCCTCCGGGATAACCAAAAATATACTCCACTCCATGACGAAGTAGACTATCCAACAGAGCAAAACCACCGGTTGCTCTTATGGGTTGGGTCCAGGAGTGGGAGGTAGGAGCAGACTTGCGTTTTTCAGACTGTGAGGAATTGATTTGAGAAGGCGATCGCACGATTAACCTCAAAATATAACTAAAAATTAAGCCTGGATTTTGTATTTAGAATACCATTTTAATTGATTAATTGAAAAACCGACACTTTATTTGTTCTGGAGTCCCTGACGATTATTTTGCCAGGTCCACAGGCCAATTATAGCCACAGTAAGACTCATGCCAAACAGAAATAAAGATAAACCCAGAGCATTCACCAGTTTAGTAGTAATTAGTAAGGGGAAGGAAAGAGCAATATTCACGGCGTGATTTTGAAAGCCAAATACCTTTCCGTGCATGGATGAGGGAGTATATTGTTGAATTAGGGTTTGCATGGGCACATTAACCAGGGATGCTCCCAGACCCAGGAAAACACATAGAAATAAACTCCAGGGAAGGTTATAGGTGAAAATAAACATTCCCAGTGCCAATGCCATAAATATAAACCCAATTAGGGGTAAGGGTTGATGATCTAGCTGTTGACTAAAATGCCCAATTATTGCTGCGCCTAAAACCATACCTAGACCAGCTGCAGCTACGAAAAAGCTAAAATCTGTTTGTTCTAATTTTAGTCTGTTTGCTAGTCTAATGGATAATTCCAGTAAGGATGCAAAAACGCAGTATAGAGCTACAATCTGAATCATAGCATTCCATACCAAGCGGTTTGTCCTCAGATATTGCCAACCCTGGAAAAATTCCGTTACTGGGTTGACTACAGAAGTGTGACGCTGTTCTCGAAACTGGATGGGTAGCATAATAGCAGCAGATAGCAAGTACAATAACCCCACCAGTAGTTCTTTACCAAACTCAATACTAATATGTTCCGCTTCATTTAAAATAGTGGAGCCTAGGGCGTAACCCACTATTAGCGCACCCATCATAGTACTACTAAATAGAGCATTAGCTGCCATCAAGTTCTCTTTTTTGACCATAAGAGGTATGGTAGCTTGTTCCGCTGGGGCAAAAAATTGAGTAACCGAGGAAATACCAAAATTCAGTGCTAACAGAATCCCCAGATATCTAGGTAAGAACGCTATACTCAGTGTTAATACACCGCGAATGACATCGGAACCAATCATAATTAATTTCTTGGGCATCCTGTCAACAATTACACCACCAACTGAACCAAAAAATATTGCCGGTAGGGTAAATGCCATATACAGATAAAACCTTCCAGTCCCCGATGATAAGTCGGGAGGTAAGTATTTTTTCTCCAATAAATCAATCATTAGTATTAATAATACCTTATCGGCTAACTGGGATATTAGTTGACCAATCCACAGCAGCATAAAATTGCGGTTTTTGACCAGGGCACTAAAGCCATGATTGATTGCAGTAGGTTCCGTGGGAAACATGAGAATTGTTTGATTGGTGATTGGCGAAAATCAAGTCTACTGGCTCATAATTAACCAGTTCCTTTGGGCACCTAGGGTTTAACCTCCATGGTCGGTTTACTCATAACTTACCATCATAACTTTTTAGCAGCAAATGTAAAAATTCCCTTTCACTCAGGTAGGTTGGACACCCGGAAAACCCTGTGGATAGGTTTTGCCAATAACCTTGCACTTTTCCGGGTGATCCCCACATTGATAGGTGTTCTACTGGTGGATGGGCATAGAAATTATCTTGCTTACTACCCAGAATAGCAGAACTCCAATGGGTAAAATAATCATGACTCAGACGATGAATGGGGAAATTACCACCTACCGGAACCCCCCACCCATCTATAGCTATCAACGCTTTTACATTTCCACCCTGCATTTGCCATTTGATAGCAGCACCCATAGCTCCTACCACACCCGCACTAAACCCAATGAATATCACTGGTGATTTTAACCTATTCCCCAGGCGATCCCCTAGAAACAGTAAAATATGAAATGTGGATAAAGTTAAAATCCCCTCTTCGGGAAATACTAACATGTTATCCATCTGTAAATTGTTGAGATTATTTTTTCCGGAGCATAAATCCTCGATGAATCTTTGAGTCAATTCTCGCTGATGAATTCCAGGACAGATTATAATTTGCATGATTTCATTCCTGTGTCCAGGTCTTCAGGACAGTATGTATATTTTTATGTGCAACAGTATCCTATCCCCTAGGATAGGATAATAATGGTTGGGGATATAGGTAAAGATTGTGATCTTTGGCTTTGATGATTTTTAATATTGACATCAAAGGTTCAAAGATGGTTCCACTAAAATATTGAGGTAATTATTGTGGTTGTAACACCAGAAAAACTACAACATACTCACGAGCATCTACCAAACTATGACTCCATAGCGGTATTACTAATGGGTTATGGTGAAGTGGAGAGTTATGAGGATTTTGCCAATTATAATGAACAGGCTTTAAATCTGCTCACAGCTAAATTTGCACCCGTCCCCACTTGGATCTATCCTCCCCTGGCTAAACTTTTGGCATTGTTTGACCGTCATGAATGGGGACATACACATCATGATTTTATTTCTCCTCACAACGCCATTTTTGAAAAGCAACGAGCAGGGATTGAACACGAATTACAACATAAATGGGGTAATAAGGTTCAAGTTTTCAAAGCTTTTAACTTTTGCGCTCCCTTTTTGCCTGGACAAGTTTTAGCTGAGATTAAAAATCAAGGCTTTGAAAAAATTTTAATCTATCCTTTATTGGTAGTAGACTCTATTTTTACCAGTGGTATAGCGATTGAACAAGTTAATAAAGCTCTAGCAGAATTATCGGATGGAGAACAACATTGGCTCAAGGGAATGCGTTATATTCCGTCATTTTACAATGAGCCAGAATATATAAGTTTAATGGCAAGACTAGTAGAGGAAAAAGTTAGTAGTGATTTGGCGACTAATTATTTACCCTCACAAATTGGCATTGTACTGCTCAATCATGGTTGTCCACACAAAGCCAAAGGATTTACATCAGGAATTGACGAGAGTCAAATTCTCTATGAGTTAGTTAGGGAGAAATTAATTCATCGTTATCCCTTAATTTCTGTGGGTTGGTTAAACCACGACACACCCCTAATTGAATGGACTCAACCCAACGCTACTCAAGCTGCTAAAAATTTAATTCAATTGGGTGCTAAAGTGGTGGTATTTATGCCCATTGGTTTTGCCACCGAAAATCATGAAACCTTGTTAGATGTACACCATATAATTCATGATTTAGAGAAGCAGTATTCTGATGTAGGTTATTTACAAATGCCCTGTGTTAATGACCACCCACAATTCTTAGAAATGGTTGCAAGTTGGGCTGACACCCAGGTTAGCGAGTTGATGAAGGAAGTGGGACAGGAAGTAAATATTCAATTGTCCATTCATCATCACCATCACCACTAGGTTGAAACTCGGGGAGGTGGGGGATTTGGAAATGCCAGGAACCAGACTTGAACTGGTGACACGAGGATTTTCAGTCCTCTGCTCTACCGACTGAGCTATCCCGGCTAGGGGTTTTTGCTTCTCACATTAAATAACCATAACAGAGTCATAATTATTTGTCAAGGGGGTTTTAAAAATTTTTTTTTAAGCTGGTAACCATTGGATATTAATTGTATATTAGGAGCAATTTATCATAGGTTCCCTACCTAGAGTGGATTTAGTCACTCAATCAAGGAGCAGTGGACAATGTTTGCGACCAATTGAGGTTAAACTTACTGCTTTACCTGACAACTCAACCTGTAGCTTAACAGAAGAATATTACGGTTGTGAGTTAGTTGTTAGACCAAATACAATCCTTTACTTAGCCTGCAGTGTAGCAGCAAATTTTAAGAACAATCAAAAAGGGGTAGCTGAGTTCATTGGTAACAATTTTGATAATATTAATGATTGGAAAAACGGTGAAACGGTCTTTTTATACGTAAAGGAAATGATCCTAGCAATTGACAAAATTGTCACTTCACTTATTGATAAACAAGAACCTCTGTTAATGCAAACCATATGGAAAACTAATGGCAAATCCCCGAAACTTAACAATAATTGTTTAGATGTTTTTGTTTGGTCAAATTTGGCATTCACACGGCTTTTTATTGATGCTGCAAGAGATGAAATTTCAGGAGGTTCTAATAGAATTACTCGACAAGTAAGAACTAGTATAATGAGAACAGTAGATTTATTTTCAGGATGTGGCGGATTATCGCTTGGTTTTCAAAATGTGGGTAAGGATTTTATTTTAAATGGTAGTAAGACAGATCTGGAGCAAATTATAGGTAACGCGGTTCCTATAAAACTTGCCGAATATGTTGCAAACTGTATTAATGAATATATTAAAGATAGAAATCAAAATAAAGTTACCACTGTTAGACAATTAGAGTTAATATTTGACTAGCTAAATTATTAATATTTATATCTTCCTCAATCTAACCCAGAGAAAAGTAAACACAAATAACAGAAACTGTACAATTACTACACTTGGCCCGGATGCTTGATTAAATAAACCAGAAACTATCATGCCCACAATGCTACTTGTACAACCTATTACCACTGATAAAATCAAAAACCCCCTGAAATGATCACTGACTAATTTGGCTGTCGTAGCAGGAATCACTAAAAATGCATTCACTAATAAAACCCCAACAGCTTTAATCGCTACTGCAACTGCTAAAGATAGTAAAATCACAAAAATATAACGATACATTTCAACCGGTGATCCTTGAACCTTTGCTACATCTTCATTTAAAGTTAACAAAATCTGCGATCGCATGGTTGATAGTATAAAAATACTACTTGTAATTAATATTATCAGTATTAAGATCAAATCTGTTTGGTCAATGGCCAGAATATCCCCGAACAGTACTGCCATTAAGTTACCACGATATTCCTCAATCATGCTAGTGAGGATTATACCTATAGCCAATGCTCCTGATAGGACTACAGTTAAAATACTATCACTAGCTAAATCCGTTTGGTCAATTAAGTAGAGAACAATCACCCCCAAAACGAGGGTAAATGGTAACAACATCCAGTGGGGATTAGTGTTTAGTAATACTCCTAATGCGACTCCTACCAGCGCTGCATGACCCACTGCATGACTGAAAAATGACAATTGACGCAGGGTGACAAAACTGCCCAATAATCCACCTAATGCTCCCATTAATAGGGCACCTATTATGGCCCGTTGCATGAATGGAAACTGGAAAAGATTATACAAATCGTAAATATTAGTAATTAGATTAGTAAATGATTTAATGATGGTGCTGATAACGACTGAAACCGGGTCCATAGGTTGCTAAGAGATTTTGTGGTGAAAGGGCAATTTCTGGTTTACCAGAACAGACCAGGGTCTGATTTAGGCACAGTACCCGATCGCAATGGCGATTTACCATGTCAATATCATGGGAAACCTGTAATATTGTCCAACCTTCTTCTAGTTTCAACTGATTTAGCAAGGCATAAAAATCCGCTGCTCCTTGGATATCTACCCCAGCAAACGCTTCATCTAGAACTAGCAGTTTTCGCGGACTTACTAAACAATATGCTAACAAAACCCTTTTTAATTCACCACCACTGAGTGTGCCAAGGGGTTTGTGTCTTAAGTGATAGGAATTTGTACGCTGTAATGCTACCTTAATAGCTGTGGATTCTTGTTGTCGGATTTGCCGAAATTTCCCCAGTTTACATAACCACGAATTAACGGAAGAGTTATTACTAATACCTAGTCCTACTAACTCACTGGTGGAAATAGGAAAACTACGATCAAAGATAAAGTTTTGTGGTACATAGCCCAGTAATTGACGTAAATTCCCCAATCTAGAAACGGGGAAACCAAAAACCTCAATTTTCCCAGCAGTGCGGGGAATCAAATCTAAAATTCCCTTGACCAGGGTACTTTTACCAGCACCATTAGGTCCGACTATAGCTGTATCCGTCCCCGGAAACAATTCAAAGGAAACATCTCTAATAGCCAAATATTTTCCCTGATAGATGGTCAACCCCTCTACCTTTAATATCTTTGACGGATTTTGATTCATTATTGTTTTTGACATCCTGTTGCTAAACTTTTTAAATTGTCTCTCATGGCTTGAAAATAATACTGGGGATTTCTCTCTCCTGTTTCTAATGAATTGAGGGAATATAAGGTTAGATTCAAATCTTGAGCAAGACTGGTAAGTAGTTTATTATCTATTCCTGCTTCGCTAAATAAAACTTTAACTTTGTACTTTCTCACCGTGTTAATTACCGCTTGTATATCTCCTGGTGCAAGTTTATCCTCTGGTAACTCTACCACCGCAACCTGTTTTAGATTATAACGTTTGGCCATATAAGGGAAAGCATCGTGAAAAGTAATGAAAGTACAGTTGGGTGTTTTATCAAGAGTTTGCTGAAACTCCCTATTTAGATTATCTAGTTCCTGAATATAAGTTGCTGCATTAGTTTCATAGGTCTGTTTGTTTTGCCCATCAGCTGCAATTAAACCATCCCTAATATTAATCACTTGCTGTTTGGCTAATACCGGATCCAACCATACATGGGGATTCCCCTGGGCGTGATCATGTTTGTGGTCATGTTTCTCCCCTTTTATTTTCTCTACCGGTGAACCATCATCCATTACCCTAATCCCTTTACTAGCATCAATTTCCACTAATTTAGGGTTTTTAGCATTTTTCACCGTACCCTCTAAAAACTCTTCTAAACCTAAACCATTTTTCACGAGTACATCAGCAGTTGCGATCGCTTTAACATTATCCGGAGTAGATTGATATTCATGAATATCAGTACCAGGCTTTACTAACACGTCTACTTTGGCTACATCCCCTACTATAGCTTTAGTGAATAAGTAGACCGGTAAAAATGTTGCTACTATTTTAGTCTGAGTAGCTGGACTAGATACGGTTGACGTTGATTTTTCTGTTGGCAAATTAACCTGCGATCGCTCACAACCATATATTAAAGAAAGAAATAGGACAAAAGACGACCAACCTAGAATCTTTTTGGCAATCCTACTGGGTTGTCCAAAATTTTTCATGTTTCCCCCCAACCATACTAAAAAACATTACAAGGAAATATTATAATAATTATCATTATCATGCAATAGGCAATGGGAAATCACGCAAAAGGGAGTGGAGGCGAAGCAATATTCTTATGGGAGCTATGGATACCACCACGATTAAGTGGGAAATAAATCAGGGTTTGTTAACTTGAGGTTAAAAAAAATGTTTGCTTGGTGTTAAGGTGAGTAGGAAAGTGTTTGGATTTACCCATTAGTGGGTAAGGACGCTAATTATAAAGAGGTGTGAGGGAACCATGCAAAAATTTCTGTTGTATCTGCTAACAAGTTCTGTACTTGGCTATGCCATTTCTATGGGTGGCAGTGCTTTAGCTGAGGATGTGTCAAAAACAGAATCATCTCTACAGGTATCTGACCCAAACTACATATCCCAAATGACATCCGTGTCCCAGCTATCAGACGTGCAACCGGGGGATTGGGCATTTCAAGCAATACAGTCATTAATTGAGCGTTATGGTTGTGTAGGTGGTTATCCCGATGGCAAGTTTCGTGGTAATCGAACATTGACCAGATTTGAATTTGCCGCCGCGCTAAGTGCTTGTTTGGACCGTATTAATGAGTTAATTAGTAGTGCTACTGCTGACCAGGTAACTAAACAGGACATTGCCAACATAGAGAGACTGCAAAAACAGTTTGGTCCGGAACTGGAAACTTTCAAGCGCCGTGTAGATACATTAGAGGCTAAAACTACCCGATTGGAAGCAACCCAATTTTCCACAACCACAAAATTGCAAGGTCAGGTAGTGGCTGTTATCCGTGATATTTCTGCGAAGAAAGTTGTCGAAGCGAAAACGCTGGATAGCAATGCCACCCTGGGAGCGCGGACAAGATTAGAGCTGGTTACCAGTTTTACAGGTAAAGATACCCTGTTTACCAGACTTCAAAGTAATAATATTAGTAATGACATTACGGATCCCACAGATTCTAGTAAGGCTGTTCCTATTGTAGGAACCAAAGAATCGGGCTTATACTCTGGTGGTGGAAACAATACAGCTCTTTCAGTGACAGCGCTGTCATACAAGTTCCCTATAGGGGACAGAACCCAGGTCATAGCTGTTGCTAACGATGGTGCAGCAGAGGACTTAACTAGCACTATTACTAGTTTTAATGGGGATGGTGCTTTTGGTGCTTTATCCACCTTTGGTACGCGCAACCCCATTTACTCCCAGTTGGGTGCTTCCGGTTTGGGTATAAATCACGAGTTTAATAAAAATGTAACCTTGAGTTTGGGCTATTTGGGTGGACGTATGGATCCCAGCAGTACTGCTGCTAGTCCTGCTTCTGATAGTGGTTTGTTTAAGGGACCCTACGGAGCTTTAGCTCAGTTAACTGTTAAACCAAGTGAGCGTATTACTCTGGGACTGACCTACATCAATTCCTACGATTTAGCCCTTGCTACGGGTAGTAACAATGCTACGTTTACTGGTAGCCAATTTGATGGTAGCAAATATTCCAGCAATTCCTACGGACTACAAGCATCCCTGGGTGTTACCCCCCAACTACGTCTAGAAGGTTGGCTGGGATATACCAAGAGTCAGTTATTATTATTAACGGGTGTGAAAGGAGATGTGGATATTTGGAACTATGCTGTTAACCTGGCATTTCCAGACCTGTGGAAAAAAGGCAATTTGGGTGGCTTAATAGTTGGTATGCAGCCAAAAGTCACAAGTGCAAGCACCACTTTGTCTGCATTTAAAGACACAAATACTTCCCTTCACCTGGAGGGTTTCTATCAGTTTAAGGTTAATGACAATATCACTATCACTCCTGGTCTGATTTGGTTGACTGCACCAAATCACAACAAGCAAAATGACAGTGTTATCATTGGTGCATTGAGAACTACCTTTAGTTTCTAACCAACTATCAGGAGGGATCCGGGGAATTCAATTCCCCGGATCAAGGCTCCAGCAATTTTGTCTTTGGAGGTTCAGGTACTATAAGTCCAACTGCAACTGTGCCAAATACATAGCCAAAGCTTCATTGGCTAATTGAGTCATGGGTTTATTTACTCTCTCTGAACTTTGCTTGAGTTGTAAGTAAATGTCATCCCGCAAACTTACCCGATGTCGGTATTTACTACTGCCAACGACTTCTTCTGGCTTGTAATTAGATGAAAAATGGTGAATGGCATCAAAACCAACTCTATCACAAAAATCACCAAAACTCTCCTGCGCTTTACGGGACTTCTTGAAAAAGACAAAGATCGGTTCTAAAAAGCTCTCAAGATTATTGTGGTGCAATTTCTCAATTATTGGTTGTGCTAATCTGGTTTGATCCGGGGAACCCCCTAACCACACCTGATAGGATTCTGGAGCGCTCCCCACAAACCCTAATTCGGCCATGTAGGGACGAGCGCACCCATTGGGACAACCGGTCATCCTGACCACAAAATGTTCTTTTTGCAGACCTACCTTATCCAGTAAGGCGCGAATCCGCTCTAATATTCCAGGTATTGCTCTTTCTGATTCGGTAATAGCTAAACCACAGGTGGGTAAAGCTGGACAAGCCATGGCATAGCGAGTCAGCGCAGGAATGGTTTGGGGATTGGTAACTACCCCACATCTTTCTAAAATGCTTTGAATGGTTTGCCGATCTTTGGGGACAATGTCATAGAAAATTAGGTTCTGGTTGGGGGTAAGACGCATGGGTAGGTCAAACTGTTCAACTATGGTCCGCAAAGCAGTTTTTAGTTGAAATTCCCCTTCATCTTTTACCCGACCATTGTCTATAGAAATCCCCAAAAACAGTTTACCATCCCCTTGCTCATTCCATCCCAGAAAATCTTGATATTTGAATTTTGGTAATTCTTTAAAGGGTTGAATAGCTTTACCAAAGTACTCTTCTACTTTTGCCCGGAATCTATCTACTCCCCAGTCGTGTATGAGATACTTTAACCTGGCATGTTTTCTGTCCGTGCGATCGCCATAATCTCTTTGGGTGGCAACAATTGCTTTCACAAGCTCATAGACATCTTTTTTATCTACATAGCCAATAGCATCTGCTAACCGAGCAAAAGTTTCTTCCTTGTTATGGGTTCTTCCTAAACCACCACCAGCAAGGACGTTAAAACCCTCTAGTTCACCTTGGTCATTAGTAATTACTACTAAGGTTAAATCCTGGGAATACAAATCTACGGAATTATCCCCAGGTACGGTGACGCAAACCTTGAATTTGCGTGGCATATAATGGGTGCCATAAATGGGCTCTACGGAGTCATGAAAAATAGTCCCAGTGCCATTTTTTTGCCTTGCTGCTTTTACTTCTGGATGTTCCTGGGCTGTGATGGCTTTTTCCCCATCTAACCAAATCTCATAATAAGCTCCCGTTTGAGGAGACAGTAAATCCGCAACGTTTTGGGCATATTCCCAAGCATATTGGTATTCTGGACGGTTTTTCCAAGGTGCGGGAGGGGCCATCACATTACGGTTAATATCTCCACAAGCTCCCAAGGTCGAGCCAAGATTTTCGATGATGGTTCCAATTACAGTTCTCAAGTTCCTTTTTAACACACCATGAATTTGAAAACCTTGACGAGTAGTGGCTCTTAGTGTATGGTTACCATATTCATCAGCTAATTTATCTAAGGCTAGGTACAGCTGAGGCGGAACTAAACCACCAGGATTTTTTGTCCGCAGCATCATCTGATAGTCTTTCTCCTGTCCTTTGACCCGGTTATCCCTATTATCCTGTTGGTAAGAACCGTGAAACTTGAGAATTTGTATTGCGTCTTCGGTAAAATGGGTCGTATCCTCAAGGATTTCCGTGGCTAGGGGTTCCCTAAGAAAGTTACTTTTCTCTTTGATGCCTTCCACTTTAGAAGGCTTGCGATCGCTAATCGAGGAAGATGCAGAGTTAATCATTACAGTGGCACAATTGTGAGTAGTGTTAGTAGTACGCTAATTAGGTATCAGTTGTATGGAGTTATGAGTATTCAGAATTGCTCCTGATTGTTAACACTCTAAGTACATATATGTAATAATGGTCATTCAATAAATGTAACTGAATATTTAGGGTATTGTACATTCCTCTGGTGAACATGGCAAGTATTTAAGAAGAAAAAGCGGCGTTACCTAATTGAGAACGAAAGACCACCAGGAGGTTGCTGTTGGTTTTGCGTGGCGCATAACCTCGCAGCTCCCGTGACCGACGTGTGGTTTCAAGTACACCATTGATAATACTATGTTAGATAATACTATGTTAACCTAGGTCAAAGAGTAAACCTGACCATCAATTAATAGTCGGGTAATGCCCTTAGCTTGCAAATGGTTAGTAGTCTTATGCAGCACCCTACTATCAGGTATTCTAATCACCCGATCGCGTTTGGTAGAAAACCGTTTAGCCACTCGATGATTATCAAACACTGGCAGGGTTCTTTGTTGGGTTTCTACAATGGGTATAGCGCCTAAATCACCAAAGTCTTTTAGTGGTCTGGTAATTAATTCTGCACAGCGATCAATTACCAAATAGCATGTTTTTGGTAGTGCTGCAACTGAAAGTGGCAAAATTTGAACAGAGCCATCTCCTGCCCTAGGTCTGGTTACAAAAGGTGTGGATCTTTCAAACTCCTCTTCTTCAAAATCCTCCTCGTCTTCATATAAATCATCATCTAAATCATCCAAATCCTCGGACTCGTCGAGCAAATCATCACCAAACATATTAGCAATGATACTAGCTTGAGAATCGGTTTCTTCCAGGATTGTAGGTTGGTCTTTGATTGGTTCCAGGTCTGGAGAGACTGGGAAGGGAGGCTTGTCCGTTGCAGAGGAGCGTGTTTTCACTCTTCTAATGATGGGAGCAGGAATGGGTGTAGCTTGAATATCTACATCATCTCCAATCTCCTTTGTTACAGGTTTGGACACTTCCATCTGGGGTGTATCAACTCTGGTTACCTCAACCTTGGGAGGTTCTAAGTTCTCCACCGGAGTTTGGGTAGCTACAATCTCATCCTCCTGGGATTGACCAGATTGACCCAGTAGGGGTAGTTGTTCATAGCTCACCAGGGCCCTACCTTCCGGAGTCCTAGCAGCGCGCTTGAGGGAAACTAGATACTCATAGTCTTCTTCCGGTAAAATACCTTTAAGCAGACGGCTAATGGTGGAGTTACTCACTCCATAGCGTTCTGCCAAAGTTGAGGTAGTTTCGGCGGTTTCTCTATAGAGTTTGAGAATTTCAGTCTTGTCTGAATCTGTTAGTTTTCTCACGGTAGACACCAAAATTTGTTAACTTTATTTGTCTGTAAGGCACTAAATTGAACTTTTATGTACCATTTACATCCCTATCAGCAATTATCAGGAAATTTAAACTTCTTATTCTCCCTTAGTCTGTTACCAAGTTAACTAGAATTAGTAGGAGCTTTAGAATCACGAGATTAGTCACATTTAAGCACTAACTTATAATGATTAACTCGCCATCTGTCTAGTATATCGAGATTGGGGAACCATTGACAAGCTACAGTCAGATTTTGATTTATAGCTCTAGCTTTGAACCTTGTACAAATCTAAAGGCACAGTTTTAATTTTTGGGCAAAAGGTTGACATTCCCACAATTTCTGTCTATTGTAGAATTGTACGGTATTTGAGACTCCGCCAAACACGAACGCCTAAAAAATCAATCTTCCACGATCAACACAGGAAATGTATTGAATCTGGGGATAGGCGTGAGAATTTACAGGTGGTAAAATTGGGCGCGTAGCTCAGTGGATAGAGCAATTGCCTTCTAAGCAATTGGTCGCAGGTTCGAACCCTGCCGCGCTCGCCTTTTCTCCCCTACGGTGGGCATTTTTAAACACAAGGTTAAGTCGGAAATGATCAAAAATGATAAGTGGATTATTGAACAAGCAAAGAGGGGTATGATTCAACCCTTTGAACCTAGCTTGGTTCGTACCGTCATGCTCACCTCTGGCATAAAAGTGCCAGCTTTAAGCTATGGTTTATCCTCTTATGGTTATGATATCAGATTATCTCCCCAGGAATTTTTGGTGTTTAGACATATACCCGGTACTGTAGTTAATCCCAAAAGGTTCAACCCAAATAATTTAGAGTCTGTGCCTTTACACGGGGATGAAGATGGAGACTTTTTTTATCATTCCCGCCCATTCCTACGGATTGGGAGTGGCCCTGGAGAAACTATCTATGCCTGCCAATGTTACGGCAATTTGTTTAGGCAAAAGCACTTATGCTCGCGTGGGTCTAGTAGCCAATGTTACTCCTGCTGAAGCATCCTGGAATGGGTCATTAACCCTAGAATTTAGTAACTCCTCAAGTGCTGACTGTAGGATTTATGCTAATGAGGGAGTTGTACAGTTATTGTTTTTAGAAGGCGAACCTTGTCAAACCACATACGCGGACAGAGGTGGTAAATATCAAGATCAGCCAGAGAGAGTTACTTTAGCTCGGGTTTAATGTCTACTGTCTTCTCACCTGCACCCAGGTATAATTCTCCTACTTTGGGATCTTGAAGTAATTCCTGACCTGATCCAGAAATCTCATCTTTTCCAGAGACTAGTACATATCCTGTATGAGCCAATTCTAGTGCTTTCCGGGCATTTTGCTCTACTAAGACTATGGCTGTTCCCCCCTGATTAATTTGTTTAATCTGCTCAAAGACCTGGGTGACTAAAATGGGAGATAAAGCTGCTGACGGTTCATCCAATAATAATAGTCTCGGTTCTAACATTAAAGCTTTACCCATAGCTAACATTTGCCTTTCTCCACCGGATAGAGTTCCAGCACGTTGCAAACGGCGATCGCCCAGTCTAGGAAACATGGTGAAGATTTTATCTTTCAAGGGTTTTAAGGGAATATTTCTGACAAAAGCGCCCATTTCCAAATTTTCTTCTATGGTTAATGAGGGGAAAACGTTAGCTATTTGGGGTACATAACACATACCCTTCTTAACGATTTGATCACATTTTAACCCGTTGATTTTTTCTCCCCCAAAGGTGATGGTACCCGTGTGAGGTGTCAAAAGTCCAAAAATGGTTTTAGCCAAGGTAGATTTCCCTGCACCATTAGGACCAATGACAGTGACCAACTCTCCATAACCAACCCGAAAATTAATCCCTTGCAAAATATCCACATCCTTAATGTATCCCGCGTGGACGTTTTCTACTTCTAGTAGGTAATTATTTCTGGAGTTGTCTTTAGGACTATTTTCCGGGTTGTTTATCATGTCATCACCTATTATTGTGGTATTTTTTGTAATTCAGGTCGTTCCTGGGGAACTATTGCTCCTTCTACTGGGCAAACTTGTAAACATATACCACAATCAATACAAGTGGTAAAGTCTATCCAGTACCAATCTGTACCTTGAATATTCTTACCTGGACCTTCATGAATGCACGCTACTGGACAAGCAGCAACACAGTCTGCAACTCCTTGGCAAATTTCTGTAACTATTGTATGTGGCATCGCTTCTCCTCTCTTAGTTATCTTTTTTCCATCAACTAACGGTTTCAATTCTGCCTGTGCCATCGGATTTAATCCAGGCAATTTGGGCTATGGAGCGTTCTCTGGCATATTTACGAGTCCATTGAGGATCTTTTCCTGCTAATTCCATTTCTACCCTAACTAAATGAGTTGAGTCTCGCAACTTTTGTGCATAAGCAAAAGCAGCAATTTGAGCATTGTCCCCTTCTGGTACTACTAACCAGTTACTGGAAGGAATAGTTTGGGGTAATTTTTGGGTACTAGCCAAAACTTGATATAAATCATCAATGCTCAATTCAAACCCAATACCAGGAATATTTTCTCCTTGAGGGTGATATAAACTCAACAGTTGGTCATAGCGACCTCCCCGTCCTAAAACCTGGGCCTGACCATTCAGGTCACCTACCACTTCAAACACAATTCCCGTGTAATAATCAATGGTTTGAATGAGACTCAGATCAAGAATGAGAGAAAATTTCCCTTCCGCTTCTAATAATTCCACCAGGGATTTCAGATGGTTGACCGCTGCTCGCTGACTGGAATCTAAAGGGAAATTGCTGACTTTTTGCAACACCTCTCCACTTTTTCCCCGTAAATCCATCATAATTCTCGCCTGTTTATGTAGATCCTCATTTAAGGGTAAAGTATCTATGGCTACGCTATCTAAATTGGCGATCGCCATTCTCACCTGACTTCTAATTTCTGAGGGGAAAGCATGGAGTAGGGACTTAGTAATTCCTGCTTCACCCAAAATTAAATGCCATTGGTTTAACCCTAGAGCTGTCAAACAGTTAGAAGCCAAAAGTAACACTTCTGCATTAGCCAATAAACCCTCAGCACCTAACAGTTCCACACCTGCTTGATAATATTCCTGCTGACGATTATGTCGTTTTTCCCAATTACGACGGAACACATTGGCGTTGTAATATAATCGCTGGGGATAATTAGCCATCTCCATACGGGTAACTACAGTCCGAGCAATAGAAGCAGTCAATTCGGGACGTAAACCCAAGTCTTCATCTTGACCGGTTTGTAACTGTATAACCTTATGACGATCAATAGCTTCTCCAGCCATGAGAGTATCCATACGCTCCAAAGTTGAGGTGATAATCCTGTGATATCCCCAACGATGAAAAACCTGTTGTAACCTATCTTCAATCCAGCGTTTTTGAGCCACATCTAAGGGCAATAAATCTCTAGCTCCCGCTGCTGGTTGATACACCATGATTTTTTCTTCCCACCAAACAAATAACTAAACCAATCACTAAACTATGTTTCGATTAATTGTTAACTGATTAGCAAGTAATCTTCATTAATTCTTCACTTATTACCTGGTGAAGATCACTATTAGTAGCCAGGATCCTCCCAGAATCAATTTGTAAATCACCACCATTATAGGCAGTAACCTTACCCCCTGCTTCCCGCACTAAAATTATACCAGCAACTATATCCCAGGGAGCAAGACCCCTTTCCCAATATCCATCCACACGCCCACAGCTAACATAGGCTAAATCTAAGGCTGCTGATCCCCCACGTCTTACACCCTGGGTCAGATGAGTGAGATGGCAAAATTCTGGATAGTTAGTATCATTTGTTTCTGTTCTGTCGTACGCAAAACCCGTACTCAAAAGACTTTTGCTCAGTTCTACGGTTTGGGAAACCCTGATAGGATGACGGTTACGCGTTGCACCCAGGCCAGCAGCAGCTCGGAACAGTTCATTCCGTAAAGGATCATAAGTCACGCCAACTTTTGGCTCTCCCTCAATCAGCAATCCAATGGAAACAGCAAAACATGGATATTGATGGGCATAGTTGGTGGTGCCATCTAAGGGGTCAATTGTCCAAAGATACTCACTGGCTTGATTTCCCACTTTTCCTGATTCTTCAGCCAAGATAGAGTGTTGGGGAAAATGACGGTTAATGACTGCCAAAATTGCCTGTTCAGCAGTTTGATCAGCAGCAGTGACTAAATCACCGGGTCTACCTTTTTCACTAATTGCATCTTCTACCTTTCCTAAATAGTCTTGTAAAATCACACCAGCAGCTAGAGCTGCCTCCGTAGCAATATCTAGAAAAACTTGTAAATTCGTCATCTCCATGGCCAATGGCAAATAAAAAAGCAAGAACTCAACCGTTGATCCGACGAAACTGACCGGGAGCCAGACGTAAGGGGTTTTCTGGATTCCAAATCCCCTCCCCCATGAGTCTAGCCCAGTGTTGGGCATTTTCCAGGCGCAAATCGTACTTGTGATTGGGGGATCTTCCCGCAAATAGAGCATACCCCTGTTTGATGATTTGCTCGTTCACTAGCACCTGATCCTTCCAAACATAAGCTAGGTTGCGTCCAAATTTATCCTGGGTTTGTAAATCAAACTCCAGTTTGATTTGGGCGCTATTGGTATTATTATTGCTAGTATTATCACTATTGGCATCTTGAATCAACTTTTCTAATAATTTTCTGGCATCTTCTCCCCAAGGGTACTGACGTAGGTCGGGTGCTTCTAAACCAATTAATCGCACGGAAGAGACTAGACTTGTTGGCTCTCCTATTTTTACCACTTCTACGGTTTGCCCGCTTACTACTCTTACTACTCTCGCTTGAACTATGCTATCTTTGATTTTATCTCTGCTTTGACAGCCTACTAAAAGCAACATTAGTAAACAACAAAGTGCCATTGGCAGCAAAGTTAGATAATTGCAGGAATTGCCCCTAATTGTCATATTAATTTGCCTCTAGTCTTCTTCCACGGGGAACCCAGCTCTTACCTTACCTTTGCCAAAAAATCGCCCGAATTGAAGTTCATAAACTTCATCCTCATCTTGGGTTTCTACCTCTAGGTTGGAACAAGCATAACTTACACACAACAAAGCGTAACCTTGACGACGTAATTCTGGAGATAAACCAATAGCTTCGGGTTGGTAAATTTCCCCGGATAAAACTCTCACAGCACAGGTGGTACAAGCTCCATTGCGACAAGAAAAGGGCAATTCCACACCATTGTTTTCTGCGGAGTGGAGAATGTACCGATCATCAGGAACTTGCACCATATGGGATAGACCGGTTTGGCGATTATGAACTGTAATTGTGTGGGTTTGAGCCATGTTGATTTTGGTCGAAGTTGGAAAAATATGTAGCTTACCACTCTATTGTAAAAAACATACTTGGCAAAAATGGCAAAGTTTTTTTGATTTAACCATTGCATTTTTTAAGATCTTAGTTTATAGTTAGAGTTCATGACCTACTGGAGAGGTGGCCGAGTGGTTGAAGGCGCAGCACTGGAAATGCTGTTTGGGGGAAACCTCAACGAGGGTTCGAATCCCTCCCTCTCCGTCTCTTGATTCTAATGGTTGTGCGTGTGTTGCGCTAATTTGGTTTGGTTGTTGCACACACCTGTGGTGAATGTTCTTCCAGCTTGCCATGTTGATACTAACAAAATTGAAAAGCGCCCATGGTCACACTGCTTTTGACTTAGTTTTACCCCTTACTGCTGAGGAACGCAGGCGCAGTCGTTATCGCTTGATCTTAGAAAACGGACAGGAAATATGTTGGCGTTTATCTCGCGGGAAGGTTATTCATCATGGAGATATGCTCGCAGATGAGAGTGAAACAACTTGGATAAAAATTGTTGCCAAACCAGAACCTGTTTTGACAGTGGTTGGCACAACCTCTGTACAATTATTACGAGCAGCTTATCACTTGGGCAATCGTCATGTACCAGTAGAACTTACCACTGATTATTTGCGCTTGTCTCCTGATTCGGTGCTACAATCGATGCTGGAAAAATTGCAGTTGGAAGTGACAGAAGAAGTAGCACCCTTTTACCCCGAACCAGGAGCTTATGGAGACCATCACTCTCACGAATAGTCGTTTTTTGTCTATTTTACAATTGGCTAGTCCCTCTTTACCGGTTGGTGCTTATAGCTATTCTGAGGGATTAGAAGTGCTTGTGGAAAATAGGACTATTCACGACAGGGTTGGACTGAAAAATTGGTTAGATTCTGAATTGCGCTACGGTTCCATTCGTATTGATGGTGCAGTTATGATTAGAGCCATACAAGCCACTACTTTGTCAGATATAGAAGGTTTGAAAAAATGGAACTCTTGGTTGTCTGCTTTTAGAGATACACAAGAACTGCGCGCTGCTAGTTGGCAAATGGGAAGATCTCTCTTACAATTATTGGGTAAGTTATCACCCCCAATTACATCCATATCCAATACTGTTGGTTATCCTTGTAACTATGCGATCGCCTTTGGTATTGGCTGTGGCCATTGGCAAATTGACAGTCGGGTAGGGCTGTTGGCATATTTACATAGCTGGGCAAGTAATTTAATTACAGCGGGTATAAAACTCATTCCCCTAGGTCAAACCAGTGGTCAAGAATTGTTGTGGGAGTTACAGGGACTATTAGATACAACAGTGGAGGAAATTCTCTCCCTGGAAGATGATCATCTCAGTTGCTGTAGTTGGGGTTTATCTTTAGCTAGTATGCAACACGAAACTCAATACACAAGACTATTCAGGAGTTAGAATAGTTGAAAAACATTAACATTAATGATAACTAATTATTGCTTATGAGTGCCTATCGTGTAGGAGTAGCAGGACCCGTGGGTTCTGGCAAGACAGCTTTAGTGGATGCGTTATGTAAATCATTGCGGGAGACTTATAAATTAGCGGTTGTTACCAACGATATTTATACTCAAGAGGATGCGCAATTTTTGGTTCGCTCTCAAGCATTAGAAAGGGAGCGTATTTTGGGGGTGGAGACGGGGGGATGTCCTCACACCGCGATTCGAGAAGATGCTTCTATGAATTTGGCAGCTATTGAGCAGTTAGAAGAAAAATTTACCGATTTAGATGTGGTGTTTTTAGAAAGTGGGGGAGATAATCTAGCTGCTACATTTAGTCCAGAATTAGTGGATTTAACCATCTATGTTATAGACGTTGCTGCGGGGGATAAAATTCCCCGCAAGGGTGGACCGGGAATTACTAAGTCAGATTTACTGGTCATTAATAAAACCGATCTCGCTCCCTACGTTGGTGCAGATCTAAATGTTATGGAACGAGACACTAAGAGAATGCGTGGGGAACAACCATTTATCTTTACTAATCTGAAAGTTCAATCGGGGTTAACAGATGTGATTAATTTTATAATATCAAGGATATGCTAAGAATTAATTAGGTCTGATATGGATAATTGACGTTGCTTGCTTAATTCCTGTATTCGCATCTTGTCAGCATATATAGTTTGGGCATAAAGATTATATTGATCTGGATCCGTACTGGGATCTGTTTTCTGCCAAAGTTCTAAAAAGTGACGATAGCGATTTTCCCTAAATACTTTTTCCATACAGGCGATCGCAGCTTGCACTAGTTGATTTGTGCGTAGTAATATCTCTTGTTTATTCTTTTCATTCAGTTGGAATATATGCTCAACCGGACCTAGATCATTTTGTGTTTCCAAATACAGGTTCTGTAGTTGAGAAATTAAATCTAGGGTTTGTGAAGGGAACTGCAAACTTTTTTCCCATAAAAAACGATAATGGGAAACACTAAATTCCAAATTACTAGATCCCAAGGTTTCGATAATTACTTGACGCTCTTGAGGACAATGGAGAAAGATTCTTAATAATAATCCTTCAGCTTGCTCTAACAGACTGGGTTGAGGATGGGATATTTGGTGTGTGTTTGGGGATGCTGGAGGTCGTAAAATTGGAGTTGGTGTGCGACGAGGTGCAACCTGAGTAATGAGATTTTCCACTCTCAGGGGTATTAATCTAGTATCCCCTAAACTGAGGATTTCCGCACAGTGGGAGATATAGTAATTCAAGGTGTCACTATTTAAAATTTTTTGTAACAGCTTAACAAACTCCCTACTCACCAATTGAAAATCCGTAGGTTGTTTTAAATCTCGACCTTGAATAACTTGTGCAATTTGCCAGTCCAACCACAGGGGGGCCTCAACTAATAATTGCTCATAGTCTGTTACCGAGTGATTTTTTAAGTATTCATCCGCATCCTTACCATCGGGAATATGCAAGATTTTTAACCGTACCTCGCCCTTATATGCCAAGTTGCTGATTTCCCCAATTGCTCGTTCTGTGGCATTAATCCCCGCCTTATCTCCATCAAAATTTAGCACTAATTGTTTTGATTCACTATACCGCAATAATAATCTTACCTGTTCCAAACTCAACGCCGTACCCAAAGAAGCTACCACATTATTAATTCCATTCGCATGGAGGGCGATCGCATCAAAATATCCCTCCACAACCACCGCTTGATCCAATTTAGAAATAGCATCTTTAGCCACATCCAGAGCAAATAGGGTTTTACTCTTATCAAATAATTCTGTTTCGGGAGAATTCAAATATTTTGGTTGTTCATCAGTCAAAGTTCTACCACCAAAAGCAATCACCCTACCTTGAACATCACGGATGGGAATCATCAACCTATTACGAAATACATCATAATAGCCACCACCTTCCTTTCTGGGTTTAATCAAACCAGCTTTTTCTACCAGCTGGGCGGGGTAACTTTTATTTTCCACCAGATAATGATATAAAGTTTCCCAACCTGGAGGAGCATAACCCAAGGCAAACTTTTCCACAGTCTCCGTTTTTAAAAACCGTTTTTTTTGTAAATATTGTAGTGCTTGTTGACCTATATCCTGTCGGAGAACATGTTGATAAAATTGACTCGTAGATGCTAAAACCTCAAATAATTGGTCCCTTAAAGATAACTGACGTTGCAATTCCTGTCTTTGTTCTGGTGCTAAAGTTTTCACAGGAATCTGATAGCGTTTAGCTAGATCTAGAACTACTTCTGCAAACTTTCTCTTATTCAAGTCCATAATAAACCTAATAGCATTCCCGGAAGCCTGACAACCGAAGCAATAGTATATTTGCTTATTAGGACTGACTGTAAAACTGGGGGTTTTCTCCTCATGAAAGGGACATAAACCGACAAAATCCTTACCTCGTCTGCGTAAAACTACATAATCTGAGATAACATCCACAATGTCCGCACGATGTTTAACCTCTTCCACAGTATCTGGGTGTAAACGGGGGATTTGCATTTCTTCAGGAAACTGGAAACTATTTATCGCACAGGTTCATAGTGCCATTTCATAGTACCATTAAAATTAGTAGAATGGGATTGCTAGAACCCCATATTACAAAAATTTCCTTTTAACCGTAGGAATTCATCACAATGGGACGTATTTTCATTTCCGCTGCACATGGGGGTAAAGAAAATGGCAAAATTGACCCGGGATCTATAGCTGGGGGTACAACAGAATCCAGGGAAATGATTCTGTTACGAGACCTAATTGTTACAGAACTGCGAGGTCGTAACCTAGAAGTTTTATCTGTTCCTGACGATTTAAGTGCTGTCCAAACCATCTCTTGGATTAATTCTCGCAGTCGTGCTAGTGATGTGGCGCTGGAAATTCATACTGATGGTGCTAATAACCCTACAGTCAGAGGTGCGGGAGTGTTTTATATTGCCAACAACACCGAGCGGAAACAGAATGCAGAAATACTGTTAACAGGCTTGTTGCGTCGCGTTAATCAATTGCCCAGTCGGGGAGTGAGACCAGATACAGATAGTGGTTTGGGGAGTTTACAATTTTGTCGTCAAACCAATCTTCCTGCATTAGTGATGCAGGTGGGGTTTCTCACCAGTCCAGAAGACCGGAATTTATTACAAACTCGTCGTCGGGATTTTGCCCTAGGAATTGTTGATGGATTAGTTGGTTGGAGTAAAATCGTTGATCCTCAACCTGGGACTCCTGTAGATGCCAATTATCTGGCAATTAACATAAATATTAATGGGCAAAACTATGGTGAACAAGGAATATTAATTAATGGTAATTCCTATATCCCCGTAGACCTAGTAGATAGACTGCGCATTGATTTATCACAGGGATCTAATATTAATCGTGTAACTTATCGTCGTATTGTTTATGTTAAAGCCATTGAACTGCGGGACTTTAACATTTCTATTGCTTGGGATAGCAGCACTAAAACTGTAAAAATGCGGTCAGTTTTGCCCATTTGTGCTGGACATATTGATCAAATAATTTCCAATGGTAGTACGACAGAAGTACAACTACAACTGTTTTTGCGCAACAACAACGAAAATGCCTTAAATCAGTTTGGAGATATACCAAAACTCTATCGAGAAGAAGCTACATTAGAGGGTGTAAATCATGACATTGCCTTTTGTCAGATGTGTTTAGAAACCGGATTTCTAAGATTTGGCGGCGATATTAAACCACAACAAAACAATTTTGCTGGTTTAGGAGGAATTAGTGGTGGTCCAGAAGCAGCTTCTTTTAACAGTGCGAGAATTGGTGTGAGAGCTCATATTCAACACTTAAAAGCATACGCAAGTTTAGAACCCTTAGTGCAAGAAGAAGTAGATCCACGTTTTAGGTTTGTGACTAGGGGGGTAGCACCCTCAGTGGATCAACTTTCGGGGAGATGGTCAGCGGATTTGGACTATGGAACAAAAATTAAGGCCCTGTTCAAAAGACTATATGAGTCAGCAGGACTAATTTAGACTAATTTAACAGAGGAGGAAAATTTCCATGTTTTTATAGGGTAGGTTAGACCCGCTTCTCCAATTTTCCTCCCCATTGATTTTTCGCATAGTTTTCAACCTTATGGCACAATGGATCCGAGTTCTCAAAAACTAGTTCCTAAACAGATTATTTCTAGCATGACTGCAATCACCAATCTTCCTAGTCTTTACGAACCCTTCTCCACGGAAGCAAAATGGCAAACATCCTGGGAAGAAAATCAAATTTACAAAGCAGATCCTAACCACCCGGGTCTGCCATACTGTGTTGTTATTCCGCCTCCAAATGTCACTGGTAGTTTGCACATGGGTCATGCCTTTGAAAGTGCGCTAATTGATGCCCTGGTGAGATATCATCGGATGAAAGGACGGAATACACTATGGCTACCTGGTACTGACCACGCAAGTATAGCAGTACAAACTATTTTAGAAAAACAACTTAAATCAGAAGGTAAAAACCGCTACGAATTAGGTAGAGATAAATTCTTAGAAAGGGCTTGGCAATGGAAAGCTGAGTCTGGTGGTACGATTATTAATCAGTTACGACGATTGGGTGTTTCAGTGGATTGGTCACGGGAACGCTTCACCTTAGATGAAGGGTTATCAAAAGCTGTTTTAGAAGCATTTATTAAACTTTATGAAGAGGGGTTAATTTACCGTAGTAATTATTTAGTCAACTGGTGTCCAGCTTCCCAGTCTGCTGTGTCGGACCTAGAGGTAGAACCCAAGGAAGTAAATGGTAGTCTGTGGCATTTTCGCTATTATCTTACTGATGGTACTGGATATGTGGAGGTAGCTACCACTAGACCAGAAACCATGTTAGGAGACACAGCAGTTGCAGTCAACCCAGAAGACTCAAGGTATAAGGATCTAATCGGAAAAACCCTAAATTTGCCGATTATGAACCGACAAATCCCAATTATTGCTGACGAGTTGGTTGACCCTGCTTTTGGTACGGGATGTGTGAAAGTTACCCCCGCCCATGACCCTAACGATTTTGAAATGGGTAAACGCCACAACTTGCCGTTTATTAATATTATGAATAAAGACGGCACTCTTAACGACAATGCGGGGGAGTTTCAGGGACAGGACCGATTTGTTGCTAGAAAGAATGTAGTTAGTCGTTTAGAAGCGGAAAATCTACTAATAAAAGTAGAAGAATATAAACATACAGTACCTTATAGCGATCGCGGTAAAGTTCCTGTTGAACCCTTACTTTCTACCCAGTGGTTTGTGAAAATTCGTCCTCTAGCGGACAAAACCCTAGAGTTCTTGGACCAAGAGAACTCACCGGAATTTGTCCCCCAGAGGTGGGGAAAAGTGTATCGTGACTGGTTAGTCAATCTAAGGGACTGGTGTATTTCCCGTCAGTTGTGGTGGGGTCATCAAATTCCCGCTTGGTATGCTGTGAGTGAAACTGGGGGGGAAATTACGGACAGTACACCCTATTTTGTGGCTCACAACGAAACGGAGGCCCTAGAAAAGGCCCGCTCCCAATGGGGTGAAAATGTGCAACTAATTCAAGATCCGGATGTATTAGACACATGGTTTTCTTCCGGGTTATGGCCATTTTCTACCCTGGGATGGCCAGAAAAAACACCTGATTTTGACGCGTATTACCCCACAACCACTCTTGTTACAGGCTTTGATATTATATTTTTCTGGGTAGCAAGAATGACCATGATGGCTGGACATTTCACTGGAAAAATGCCTTTCCAAACGGTTTATATTCATGGTCTTGTTCGAGATGAAAACAAACAAAAAATGTCCAAATCAGCTAATAATGGGATTGATCCATTATTGTTGATTGATAAATATGGTACGGACGCTCTACGTTATACCCTAGTAAAGGAGGTGGTTGGTGCAGGTCAAGATATTCGTTTAGAATATGACCGGAAAAAGGATGAATCGGTTTCGGTAGAAGCATCTCGTAATTTTGCTAATAAATTATGGAATGCGGCCAGATTTGTGATGATGAATTTGGACGGACAAACACCAGAGCAATTGGGGGAACCCCAGGGGATAGAACTGAGTGACAGATGGATTCTTTCCCGTTATCATCAAGTGGTAAAACAAACCAACAACTATATTGATAATTATGGGTTAGGGGAAGCAGCTAAGGGGTTATATGAATTTATTTGGGGAGATTTTTGTGATTGGTATATTGAACTGGTAAAATCCAGATTGCAAAACAATGCAGATCCGGTATCGCGGAAAACTGCCCAGCAAATACTAGCCTCCATTTTATCTGGAGTGTTAAAGTTATTACATCCTTTCATGCCGCATATTACGGAAGAAATTTGGCAAACCCTCACTCAACAATCAATAGACAACCAGCAGTTTTTAGCCTTGCAAAGTTATCCAGAAGCGGATGATAAGTTAATTAATTCTGAGTTAGAAGACCAATTTGATTTGTTGATTGCTACCATTCGTAATATTCGCAATTTGCGTGCAGAAGCTGATGTTAAACCTGGGGCAAAGATAACTGCTAATTTAGAAAGTGATAGCGAAAAGGAAAGGGCAATTTTAGTTGTTGGGCAAGACTATATCAAAGAACTAGCTAAGGTAGAAACTTTAACTATTAACATTCCTCAAGAGAGTAGAGAGTTTGGGGAAGAACCGGAAGTTAATGCGAAAACTAATGTGGGAAATAATCTTGAGAATATCCTCAAGAATGGTGAAACTTTGAGCGGTCCCTATTGGGATAATTTCAGAGACCTAGCCATAATTTTGGGTGTATTAGTGATACTCAAAGTTGCCTTTTTTGTGGGCAATACCCTATTGAGGGTACCACTTTTTGGGAGTTTATTTGAAGCTGTGGGGTTGTTTTATGTAGTTTGGTTTGTTCTGCGTCATTTCGTCACCTGGAAAAGCAGACAAGAATTTTTGGCTAAATATTTTCCAGCTCCTGCAAAAGCACCGGAAACCGAATTTACAAAATCCACAGAACCTAGGGTAAGTGTGAAGGAAAATTCCATTGCAGGTGTGGTAGGTACGGTGCAGATAGTAATTCCCCTAACTGGAGTAGTTGATGTAGAAGTATTGCGAGCCAAATTAGAAAAAAGCCTAGGTAAAGTGCAAGCAGAAATAGATGCTTTAACGGGAAGGTTGAATAATGCCAACTTTGTTGATAAAGCTCCCCCTGCTGTGGTGCAAACTGCTAGAGATGCTCTAGCAGAAGCAGAAAAACAAGCTCAGATTCTCACGGAAAGACTCGCAGATTTACGATGATAATTAGTAACCACGCTTAAGTGCCAACTCAACACGGTTAAACTCCAATTCCAAGCGTTCTTTTAGCTTTTGGGGAAGGGGACGATTGGGGTAGGAACTGTAATGACCTGCCAAGGTATTCAGGGCGGTTCGCATAGTCGTAAAGGAGCTTAAACTAGAAACTGAACTGGAACGCTGATAACGGGCAGAAAAGTCATTGATTTTTTGACGTACTTCCGCTTGAATTGCTGCTTTATTAGGGTCGTCAGGTGATAATTCCACGGCCTGTCTCATCACTTTAACAACTGCTAGAGTGTCTTGACGATAATCTCCAGTTAAACTATCGGGACTACCGGAACAACCCATTAAACCAATGGTAATCACTAAAATCAGTGTCAGCAGACGCGACCAATAACTCTTCATATCCAATTAAAACAAAAACAATAGGTAAATCAAGTTTCATCCTATCTTGGATTGGTATCCAGAGATTGACTTCTCCCTGGGGTTTAAACCTGAAGACAAGCGAACATACAGAGTATTACGCTGTTTATATGTTCTATTTAAAGATAGGATGGCACTTTGTAGGGTTTCTACTTCCATACATGTGCCACCGATTGCACCAGCCATGGTAGTAATGTGTTCTTCCATTAAAGTCCCTCCGATATCGTTACAACCCCAATTTAAAGCTTCCACAGCACCGGTCAGTCCTAATTTAACCCAGCTTGGTTGATGGTTAGGTATGTACTTACCCAAAAATATTCTTGCTACTGCTGTTAGTAAGAGTGCATCAGCTAAAATAGGTTGGTCTCTACCAACTCGACGACGTAGGGGTTTTGGTACGTCTTGACCCACAAATGGAAGTAAAATAAATTCGGTAATTTGGCCTGGATATTCTTTTTTGTGTGCTGCTTGCTGGAGTTGGCGCAGTTTTTCTAAATGTGTAATTTGTTGTTCTGGAGTTTCAATATGTCCAGACAACATAGTGCTGGTAGTACATAAACCTAATTGGTGGGCCGTAGTGATAATTTCTAGCCATGTTGCTGTATTAATCTTTTCGGGACATAATACTTTTCTGACCTCATCATCCAACACTTCTGCTGCTGTTCCCGGTATGGAACCCAAACCTGCATCTCTTAAAGCTGTAATCACTCGCTCATAAGAAATACTGTCTAGTTTTGCAATAAATTGTATCTCTTGAGGAGAAAAAGCATGTATATGTAGTTGAGGAAAGTTTTGTTTAATAGTTTCTATTAGTTTAATGTAATACGGTAGAGACCTACCATGGATTTGGGCTTTTGGGTTTAGTCCTCCCTGCATACAAATTTCCGTTGCGCCTCGACTTACCGCATCCGCAGACTTTTCCAAAATTTGTGACCAGTCTAGCCAATAGGCATCTTCATCACTGTCATCTCTCCGAAATGCGCAAAAACTACAATGTTGTTCACAAATGTTGGTAAAGTTAATATTCCTATTGATCACATAGGTGACCACCTCTCCTGCTTGTTTTTGGCGGAGCTTGTCAGCTGTTTCCCGAATGGTATTTATAGTTTCTGGATCAGTTTGCTTTAGTAAAATTACTGCTTCTGATGGTGATATATCTGATCCTAGTAGCGATCGCTCTAAAATAGAGTTGATAGGATTTAATGTTATATTATTCACTGGTTTAGTAGTGTGTCAATAAGTAAATAAGCGAGAAAACAAAAATTAACGGTAGTTAACCTAATTTAACATTAAAAGCCGATTTTATATCTTATATATTTGCGGTATGATGTTCCAGCGTCAAAGTCATGAAAACTGCTGTAACTTGTGGAAAAATCAAAGCTAAGTACCCCCACGGGTCCTTTAAAAATTGCTGAATATCCAGCTTTGGAGTTGGGGTGGGATAATAATGATGATGTTGTGCTCTTATCCTTGGTAATTCCCACCTATCAAGAGCGAGAAAACATTCATAAAATGATTAATATAATCAGCAACATACTAGAGGAGAGTATTCCCAATAACTACGAACTAATAGTAGTTGACGATAATAGTCCTGACTTGACATGGCAAGTAGCAGAATCATTAATTCCAGAATATCCGCAATTGCGAGTGATGCGTCGTCAACAGGAAAGAGGTTTGTCCTCAGCAGTAATTAGAGGTTGGCAAGCTGCCAAAGGGCAAGTTTTGGGAGTAATAGATGGGGATTTACAGCACCCTCCAGAGATACTATTACAACTGTTATCCCAAATCAAAAGGGGTGCTGATTTAGCCGTGGCCAGTCGTCATGTGGATGGTGGTGGTGTTAGTAGCTGGAACCTAATCAGACGATTTCTATCCCGTGGAGCCCAAATTTTAGGGTTGGTTATCCTACCACATATCCTAGGTAAAGTTAGTGACCCCATGAGTGGTTATTTTATGGTACGTCGAAATGCGATCGCTGGAGTAGAAATGAATCCCATAGGCTATAAAATTATCTTAGAAGTAATTGCAAGGGGAAATATCAAGGAAATTGGGGAAGTTGGTTATGTATTCTGTGAACGGGAGGAGGGGGAAAGTAAAGTAACTTGGAAGCAATATCTAGAATACATTCGACACTTAATACGCCTACGCTTATCTACGGGAAGATTAGGAAAAATTAGTCAAAACTTTAACTTGAAAATTACCTTTCCCTTAAGTAGATTTATGCGATTTGGTTTAGTGGGACTCAGTGGTGTGTTTGTAGATATGGCTGTGCTTTACTTGTTGAGTGATGCTTTGGCTTTCCCCCTAGTTGGTAGCAAAATCCTAGCTGGGGAGCTGGCAATTTTTAATAATTTCCTGTGGAATGATGCATGGACGTTTGGGGATATTTCTATGCGACAACGGAGTTGGAAACAGCGGATAAAGAGATTTTATAAATTCAACTTGATTTGTTTGGTGGGCTTAATAATAAATGTATTGATCTTAAAGTTTGTTGTCCACTTTTTAATTTCCAATCATTATATTGCAAACCTTATAGCAATTGGGGTGACAACAATTTGGAATTTTTGGTTTAATTTAAAATTAAGTTGGCGGGTAACAGATGTGAAGTGACATCAAAATAAATTGTGAAATTCTCCACATCTGATCTGACAATCAAATGTTGGACTACCCCCTTATGTCGAACAAAAACATTTTGTTTTTGTCTGGTAATAATTAATTTACCATTCACACACAACAAACGAAAATCTTTTCCCCAGATACTTTCTTCAACAATCACTCTATCGGTTCAAAAATTCCTTACCATTTCTAAACCTAACTCCCCTCTTTCCTTAAGGTTCCCAAAACTCAAACCTGTCTAAATGATTATGGCTAGCTATAACAACTGCTGCTGCAAAATTATCTGCTGGTACTAGTTCTTTTAACTGCCAATCTCCCAATACACGCAACCTAGCAGATTTATTTGGCGTTAATTCTATTTCTATTTGAGATAACTCAGACAAACCTTTTCCAATAGCTTTTAAATAAGCCTCTTTACAAGTCCAATAACGGAAAAATACCTGCTGTTGTTGTTCCGGGGGTACTGATTTAATTACTCCATATTCTCTAACTGAAAAAAAGCGATTAGCTAGGTTTTCTATATCTGATGTGTGACGAACAACTTCTAAATCTACTCCAATGGATCTGTGATGAGTCACACCGCATAAAGCTAATTCCTGAGAATGGGATAAATTAAAACATATTCCAGAGTACTTAAACTTGAACCCTAACAGTGGTTTTCCTCTCTCTTCATACTCAAACTCTATTGCTTGTGCTTCTACGTTTAAATATCTTGATAGTATTTTTCTAAGAAAGGCACGACCAACAATAAAACGCTCTTGATGTTCCGGAAAAGAAAATCTTTCCGCACGAGCTATTTCATCACCAGATAAAATCCTGCGACAAAGTTCCACCTCTGATGGTGATACTTTCAGGTTAATCTTCCAGATATGTACTTCCTGAGCGCACAACTGGAAATTTTCAGGTGCCCGTTGCCAAACAATAGACTGATTCACAACCAATTCCAGTTCCTAGGGGTTTTCTTCCAATATCCTAAAATTTTATAACCTAGATTTTACAAATGTAAGTAAACTGATATTATTTTCATGTCTTTAATTGTGAACCTAAGTCCTTTTAGTCCTTATGTTCAATTTTAAATGTTCTTGTCCATCGGAAAAGTAATCTTTGTATATATCAAAGATTCTTAATTTATCGTTAAATATAAGGTAGTCATAATTTTTTAATAATGCCCAGGATTCTTGTCATAGACGATGACCCAGCGATTTCAGAACTTGTTGCCGTCAACTTAGAAATGGCTGGCTACGATGTTAGTCAAGCTGAAGACGGTATTAAAGGTCAGGCGCTGGCTCTGCAACTACAACCCGACTTGATTTTACTTGACCTGATGTTGCCAAGAGTAGATGGATTTACCATTTGCCAAAGACTGCGTCGGGATGAGCGTACTGCTGAAATTCCCGTCTTAATGTTGACTGCTTTAAACCAAACCCAATACAAAGTAGAGGGATTCAACGCCGGTGCGGATGACTATCTAACAAAACCTTTTGAAGTGGAGGAGATGTTAGCCCGAGTCAGAGCTTTGTTGCGGCGAGCGGATCGTATACCCCAAGCTGCCAAGCACAGTGAAATTCTCAATTATGGGTCCTTGACTCTAGTCCCAGAAAGGTTTGAAGCTATCTGGTTCCATGAAACCGTGAAACTGACTCATCTGGAATTTGAGTTACTTCACTGTTTACTTCAACGTCATGGTCAGACTGTTTCTCCCAGTGAAATCCTGAGAGAAGTTTGGGGTTATGACCCTGATGATGATATTGAAACCATTCGCGTTCACATTCGCCATCTCAGAACTAAACTTGAACCTGATCCTCGTCGTCCTCGTTATATTAAGACGGTTTACGGTGCAGGTTATTGTTTGGAGTTACCTGCTGTACCTCCATCTGGTGAAGCAAGTAACATGACACTGGTAGAATGATTTGACCAGGGATTGAGCTTTCTTGATTCCCCGATTGAAACACGGGGTTTCTCCGCATATTTTTGGTGCTATTAATGTTATTAATAATAACTCCTTGTTAACTGGAAGCACTAGTATAGAATCTTAGGGCAAATCGCCAAAACCAAGTGGAAAGAAAAAATAAAAACATGGCCAAAAAAACAGCACTTATTAGCCAACTGACCTGGATTTGACCTAACATGGCTTGAGCGGGAACGGTAGTCAGAAAAGATACTGGAACTACAAAAGTAAAAAAAACTCGATAGCCCATGGGATATGCGGACATGGGATATCTACCCGCCTCCAGTAGTCCCCGTAACACCTCCGTGGTATTATAAACCTTTGTAAACCAAATGCTGGTTGATCCTAACATGAACCATAAACTATAGAGAATGACTAGACTACAACCGAGAGGTAATATACCCCAAAAATAGTCATCTAGTCCCAAACCCAGATTTTTACCCGCATAACCAATGATGATCAAACCAAATAGTAGATCCGGTAGTCCCCAGAGGGAAAGAATATGGGTTGACAACCAAAACTGACTACGGATGGGTTTTAATAAAACAAAATCTAATGTACCTTCTTGCACATGACGCACAATCCGGTTTAAGTTAGGAGCTAAAAAGGTAGCCCAGAAACCCTGCAAGAGAGTAAAAACCCCCAAAACAACCAAGGCTGAATCCCATGACCATCCGCTAAAGGTGTAACCCGTACGATAAAATAAAAACAACCCAAAAATCCCCCCCAAAAGATTCCCCAAGCTACTGAGGGCGGCTATGATGAAATTTAAACGATATTCCATTTCAGCAGCAATAGCTGCACTCCAAAATAATCTGATGACTTTTAGATATCTTTGCATTTTGATGATTAATGGTTGACCTTTGACTTACCAAACATGACCCAAGAACTTTCCCAATATCGTTTACTTCTACCCTATCTCCAGCAACAGTGGCCAACTATCTCTAGAGGATTTATTGGCATTATAGGGTACGTTTTCGCCACTTTAACCTTGATTCATTTAGCTGGTAAGTTGGCTCTACCTTTTGGAGAGGGTAATGTGGTGGCGATCGCCCAGTTAACGGGTGTATGTGCTTTGGTATTTCTTATCCGGGGCTTTTTTCAGTCTATTCAAGACTTATATATGTCCAAGGCTGCTTTGAGAGTAGCCTTTCATCTTAGACAAAATGTCTACACACACTTACAAAAACTGAATTTAAGTTATTTTGAAACAGCAAAAGCTGGGGATTTGTCTTATCGCTTAACAGAAGATGTAGATAGGGTAGGTGAGGTTGTGAATAAGTTGTTTCATGATTTTATCCCCTGTGTTTTACAACTGATTGCTATTCCCATCTACATGATTTATTTAAATTGGCAGTTGACTTTAGCTACGGTGATAATAGCACCAGTTATGGGGGTTTTAATTGGTTGGTTTGGGGAGCGTTTACGTAAATATGCTCTCAAAAGTCAAAGTCGCATTTCTGACCTATCTGCCATTTTAACAGAGGTTTTTAGTGGTATTCGCTTAATTCAAGCCTTTGCAGCAGAAAAGTATGAAATTGCCAGATTCACTCGCGAAGCTCAAAGAACCCTCAAGGCCAAATATTCCGCAGAAAGACTAAAGGCCATTCAAATTCCCATTGTGGGATTTCTAGAAGCTCTGAGTGCTTTATCTCTAATCATGGTGGGAGCATGGCAAATTTCCCAGGGTAATCTGACTGTGGGTGAGTTTTTTAGTTATTTAGCAGCAGCAGCTTTACTAATTGATCCTATTGGTCATACTACCCATAACTATAATGAATTCAAACAGGGTGAAGCTTCTTTAGAGCGGGTATTTGAACTCTTATTAATTAAACCAACAGTCATAGAAAATCCCATTGCTATGACTCTTCCTAACATTAATGGTAAGATTGAATATCGTGATGTCAGTTTTGCTTATAAACCAGGCGAGCTGGTATTAAACCGGATTAATCTGTTCCTTAGTCCTGGGGAGGCCATTGCCTTAGTCGGTGCTTCTGGTGCTGGTAAAACCACTTTCGTCAATTTACTCCCCAGATTTTACGATCCTAACCCAGGTAATATCTTTATAGATGATGTCAACATTCGTGATGTGACATTAAATAGTTTAAGAAAGCAAATTGGTATTGTTCCGCAAGAAACAATTATGTTTTCAGGAACTATAGCTCAAAACATTGCTTTTGGACAAGACAACTTTGACCAAAAAGCAGTAGAAGCAGCCGCCCAGGTGGCTAATGCCCATGACTTTATTATGCAATTACCAGCAGGTTATCAAACTTGGGTGGGTGAACGTGGTGTCAACCTATCCGGGGGACAACGACAAAGAATTGCCATCGCCCGTGCAGTGCTATTGGACCCAAAAATTTTGATACTTGATGAGGCAACCTCGGCTTTAGATTCCGAGTCCGAAGCTCTCGTACAGCAAGCTTTAGAAAGATTGATGCAAAATCGTACTGTATTAATTATTGCTCATAGATTGTCAACAGTAAGAAAATGCGATCGCATTTTAGTCCTAGAAAAAGGGCAAATTGTGGAATCAGGGAACCATGAACAATTATTGTCCCTAGAAGGTAAATATGCACATTTTTATGCGCAACAATTTAGTCAGAGTTAGTTTGCTGCAAAAAGAGCAATCTACATCCCAAAAACCAGATTTTTGTATTTTTGGATACTGAAATAACTGCCATTGACAGTATTAGGAGTAACAACAGTAAATATAAAACACAAGATACACTGAAAAATAACAGAATAACAGGTAGTGGGGCGCAAAGTTTTTCAACATAAACACCCCATACTAGATATAATTTCCTAATAAGTTGAAAAAACTAATTCCTATTTAGCGTAAACCTTACGCCCGTCTGAAACTACCCAGCTGAAAAACACATTAGGAGGATTATCTATGGCGCTTGTACCTATGCGGTTGCTTTTAGATCACGCTGCTGAAAATGGTTATGGCATTCCCGCTTTTAACGTTAACAACTTAGAACAGATTCAATCAATCATGAAGGCGGCTGCTGAAACAGATAGCCCCGTGATTTTACAAGCCTCTCGTGGTGCTCGTAACTATGCTGGCGAAAATTTCTTACGCCACTTGATTTTGGCTGCAGTAGAAACATACCCACAAATTCCCATTGTGATGCACCAAGATCACGGTAATGCTCCTTCTACTTGCTATTCTGCCATCAAGAACAATTTCACCAGTGTAATGATGGATGGTTCCTTAGAAGCTGATGCAAAAACTCCTGCCAGCTTTGAGTACAACGTCGCAGTTACCCGTGAAGTTGTTAACGTTGCCCATTCTTTAGGTGTCAGCGTTGAAGGTGAACTAGGTTGTTTAGGATCTTTAGAAACCGGTGCTGGTGAAGCAGAAGATGGTCACGGTTTTGAAGGTACCCTTGACCACTCCCAATTATTAACCGACCCGGATCAAGCTGTGGACTTCGTAGAAGCTACCCAAGTAGATGCTTTAGCTGTTGCTATTGGTACTAGCCATGGTGCTTATAAATTCACCCGTAAGCCCACTGGTGAAATTTTAGCCATTAGTCGCATTGAAGAAATTCACCGTCGCCTACCTAACACCCACTTGGTAATGCACGGATCTTCTTCCGTACCAGAGGATTTAATTGCACTGATTAACGAATTTGGTGGTGCAATTCCCGAAACCTATGGTGTACCCGTAGAAGAAATTCAAAAAGGCATCAAGAGCGGCGTACGTAAAGTTAATATCGATACCGACAACCGTCTGGCTATTACTGCTGCTGTTCGTGAAGCTCTGGCTAAAAATCCCAAAGAATTTGACCCCCGTCATTTCTTAAAGCCTTCTATTAAGTACATGCAGAAGGTTTGTTCTGACCGTTATGAACAGTTTGGCACTGCTGGTAATGCAAGCAAAATCAAACAAGTTAGCCTAGAAGATTTTGCTGCTAAGTACGCTAAAGGGGAATTAGCTGTGAAAGCTGCTGCTGCAGTTTAATTAAACAAGCTTATTGGAGATAGGTTACACCTAGACCCCAACTCGACCAAACCGGGGTGTTAATCCCGGTTTCTTCCTGGTAGGTTTCTAAATTCCTGCTTAAAAAACTCGGTGTTGTAAAGAAGGCATTTGACGACGCACCTGTTCCAGTCTAGTAGGTTTAATTTCGGCAATAGCGACCCCCGGTTTATCTCCTGCATCAGCTAAAATTGTTCCCCATGGGTCAACAATCATGGCATGTCCATGGGTTTGACGACGGGCATAATTAGTACCTGTTTGAGCTGGGGCGATTATGTAATAAGTGTTTTCAATCGCTCTGGCCTGTAATAACACTTGCCAGTGGTCTTTTCCCGTAAAAGCCGTGAAAGCAGCAGGAATAAAAACTACATCAGCTTCCCTCGCTGCCAGATCTCGATATAATTCTGGAAAGCGGACATCATAACAAATAGAGAGACCTATCTTACCCAAAGTTGGTGAAACATACACTGGTGGTAATTCTTGACCGGCCATAACAGTACTAGATTCTTGATAAGTATTACCATCGGGAACATTCACATCAAATAGATGTACCTTATGGTAACGACTGATTTCCTGTCCATTGGGATCAACCAGCAAAGCTGTGTTGTAAACTTTGCTTGTACTATCTACGGGAACGGGGAAGCCGCCGCCCAGAATGGTAATTTGATACCGTTGTGCCATTTGCTTCAGAAACGCTTCGGTTTTTTGAGCAATAATACTGGCTTGAGCAAGTTTATCTTTTTCCTCCCCCATAAAGGAGAAATTTTCTGGTAACCCCAATAATTCTACACCCTGGCGCACGGCCAGATCAATAAACTCTTCTGCTTGTGCCAAGTTTGTTTGTAAATCAGGCACACTGGTCATTTGAATGGCGGCGGCTAAATAAGACTTCATAGGTTCAACAACAAACAGTAGATAATGATTGATATGGGATAATTGCAGGAGTCAAGAGTCTTGTTTAGACTTTGATCTATTACCACCAATATCATAGGAAAATTTAGGTCAAAGGTGACTCATTCAGCGGTGCATATTGACCTATCATGGCTAAATATATGCCAATAAGAACAATCAAACAAGCTATACCTTTGATAAAACCAACTTGCTCACCCAACACTAACCAGGCAAAAACCATGCTAATTACCGGATCAAGCAGCATTGTTACTGCTACAATGGATGATGGTAAGGAATTGAGAGAATAGGCAATTAGTCCTTGCCCTATGACCTGACAAATTAAAGCTAGGGAAATTACAGAAAACCATCCTTGCCAAGAAAGGGGGAATAGGGTGTTTTCTGTTACCAGTAAAATGGGTAAGGTGGTTAGTGCGCCAATAGTGCAATACCAGAATACCAGGGTTTTAGTTTCAAACTGGGTTAGGAGCTTTTCCATTAGTAGTAAATAAAATGGCAGCAAAATTGCCGATATTAAGGAGAAGAAATCTCCTTGCAACTCATTGGTAGAGACAGAAAAATCTTGGAAACTGATAGCGATCGCACCGGTAATAGAAATAATTGTGCCAACTACAAATTGTTGCTTGACGCGATGACGAAAGAAAATCCATCCCCCCATAGCAGTTAATAGTGGTGATAGTGCGTAAATAATTACCACCGAACTGGCCACACTAGTATGGATTAGTGACTCAGCCCAAAATAGCTGTCTTGCTGCAAATATAATACCAACTAGAAAAAACAAGCCCCAAGTTGGTAATGTATATAAATTATTAATTAGAGAAGGATCCGAACTTAATTTGTGCCGACGAATCAAAGAAACCAGGTTCCAAGTGCCAAAAAAAGCACTGGAGATCCACAAACGATTAAAAGTAGTTGCTGCAGGACTAATTTCATTGTTACTCCAGCTGATAAAAATAGGAGCAAAGCCAATCGCCACAATCCCTGTCACTAGCAAGCCAAGAGATATATAGCTTTGTCCAGCTGTGAAGGTTTGAGCTATGGTGGTTGCCCAGTCCTCACTTTTACCCATAAAATCTTTAGTAAGCGTTTTGAATAAAGCTATAAATTTCAATTGTCCCTCCGATAAGGAAACTGATAACTGATTTAACTTTTCTAATAGTTTTTTCATTAGTATGTAACTCTACTGTAGTACATACTAGTGTCTATTAATCCAAATACCTCTTAATCCAGCCCTTCTTGCACCATGATAATCATCAACAATACTATCACCAATATGCCAAGCTGATTCCGGGGAGCAGTTATGACTTTTCAAAGCCAGATGAAAAATTTCAGGATCTGGCTTAGCCGTGCGAGCTTGGGTAGAAACAGTAATAGACTTAAAATAGTCCTTAAGACCTAGACTTTGTAAAACCGAGTATATGCGAGAGTCGAAATTAGAAACTACTCCCAATTCTACCCCCAACCTCAACCAATTGACCAAGGCCAGGGGAACATCGGGATAGACAAACCAAGGGTCAGCAGTACTAAAATGAATATAGAGTTCACCAAAAAAATCAGAAAAATCCCTAAATTCCCTCCATACTCCCGCACCCTGAAAGGTGTTCAAAACAACATCGTACCACCAGTTAAATTCCTTGTCAGGTATAACTTCCACATCACAATTGGGGAATATGGGAGGTGGTGCAGCTGCAAAACTTTTGTGAAACTCCTGATTTAAAATTTCTGGAGCCACCGTGACACCAAATTCTAGAGCGATTTGGCTATAAACCTCACCCACACTACCCTTAACACCAAAGATTGTACCTACCGCATCCAAAAAAATCACTTTTGGTTTTTCCATGGGTTGAAACTGGACTTAATTAAGTCAATTCCCATAATTATAATCATCATGCACAGTAGGTTGGGAACGAAACCCTCCTTAAGAAAGTGTTTTAATAATTGGAGTCAGTAACCAACTAAAACCCACTTTTAACTGATGTTCTAAAGTAGGTAATCTATATAAGTAGACCAAGCGCCGCACAAGATAACCTAAATAACCATCTAATGTAATCCCTAAAGCTGTAAGGGTAGCATTGTCTACCCCCAAAGCCATAACTTCCCCTAGTGGTTGATAGCGGAAAGGAAGTAGGGGACGATCGGTTAGAGATGCCCAAATATTCCATGCTGCATAATCTGCTTGCTGAAAAGCTACCTGAGCAGTACCAGGTAATTGTTTTTCCTCTATGTCTTTGCAATCTGCTAGGTCTCCCAGGGCGAAAATTTCTGGATGCTCCACAACTTGTAGGGTAGGAGTACAGGTTATTTGTCCCCTTTGGTTATGTGCTAGGGTAAGATTTTGCACCAAAGACGAAATTCTTGTTCCTATGGTCCAAATGACTAAATCTACAGGAATTTCATCTATTTGATTTTTATACTCTAAGGATATTGTATTTTCCCCTATAGATGCTACTTTAGTTTCTAAGTCTATAAACACACCTTTCTGTTCTAATGCTTTTTTAGCCTGTTGGCGATTAAAATCTGAAGAAGTGCGCAGAATTTGATCTCCAATTTCTATCAACCGCAATCTACCTTTTTCTCCCAGTCTATCTGCTAGTTTACAAGCCAATTCTACTCCGCTATAACCTGCACCCACTATGGCTACACGAATCTTTTCCAGGTCCCTAGCTGTCAAAATTCTCAGTCTTTCTTCCAACTGCTGCACATCACAAATGCTACGAAATGGGTAGGCATGCTTAACAGCACCAGGAACCAGATCCAAATTGGTTTCACTCCCCAACGCCAAAACTAATCTGTGGTATGGGAATATTTTTCCATCACATAATTTCACCTGTTGATTATCCGTGTCAATTTCACTAACCTTGGCTTGATGGAAATGTACCCCGGTATTTTCTAATATCTCCTGATATAAAGGTGCTATCTCCCAGGTTTGCAGTTCATTGGTCATTAATTCATACAATAGGGGTGAAAAAATAAAGCGATCGCCTTGATCTACTAAAACGATTTCTGGCTTCTCCGTATTTCCCCAATCTAGCTGGCTTAAACGTAAAGCTGTGTAAAGTCCCCCAAAACCCCCACCCAGGATGCAGATTGTTTTAGGTGTTTGTATATGTAATTGTGTAGGTATTTGATTCATAGTCTTAAAAGTGAGCCAGAAGATATTAATATGATTATAACGAGTCGAAAGAACAATCTTCAATTTTGGGAGTATGGGAACAAGGTTTCAGAATTTTGGAGCAGTATTGATAGTATAGTAGCTTTGTCTGAGTTAATTAAATTGTCAGTTTTGTTTATTTTTTGATTAATTTATTTTTTATTTTGCAGATGCACACTTGGCAATGGCGAGAATGGCAAGGTCTACCATATCTTACTTGTAGTATTTTGACACCCTGGCCCCATGGGTTTTTTACCCAGCAGTTTTGGCCTCTCCCACCTCATGAATTGACCAGGGTATTACAACCGCAGGCCAGCACTTATCGTTTAAAACAAGTTCATGGTAATGTGGTATTAACACCCCAGGAGGTAAATCAGTATTTAACTGACTTTGGTGATGAACTGGCTTTAGCAGATGGTTTAGTTACCCAGGAAGCGCAACAAGCTGTTTGGGTCGCTTCTGCTGACTGCACGCCCGTTTTAATCGCTGATGCAAAAACAGGAAAAGTGGCAGCCTTGCATGCGGGTTGGCGAGGTACAGCAGCTAGAATTGTTCCTCAAGCAATTGAAAAAATGCTATCTCATGGGAGTAGATTGGAGGATTTACGCATTGCTATGGGTCCTGCGATTGCTGGAGAGGTTTACCAGGTTTCTGTGGAAGTGGCAATTGAAATCGGAAGTTCTATTTTACCCGACCATGAACCTGAGGAAATAGTTCCTACCTTACAGGGTTTATCAGATTCTCCCTTTTTACCCGATGCAGAACCAGGCAAGATTCGTTTGGATGTCCGTCGGATTAATGTTTTACAATTGGAAGAGTTAGGAATTAATTCAACCCAGATTGCCATTGCTCCTTATTGCACGTATCAATGCCCTGATCACTTTTTTTCTTACCGAAGACAAAGGGAGAAAAAAGTTCAGTGGTCGGGAATTGTCAGTGTGGAATTGGATGGAAATTAAAGCCGATGATGGGATTTGAACCCACGACCTGCTGATTACGAATCAGCTGCACTACCACTGTGCTACATCGGCGCAAACAATATGTAACCATAACACAATCTCGGAAAAAATGCTAGATCCAAATATTAAAAATCGCTTAAAAGCTGAAATAGCTTCGCCCTATAAAGGACTAAGACAATTTGTTTATATTGGTATGGGGGCTTCTGGGCTTATAGGTGCCTTCGTGTTCTTCTTTCAAATATTGGCCGGTAGGGACATTGATCAAGCTCTACCTAATTTTGCCCTGCAAGTAGGAATTGTTGCTATAATGGCCTTTTTATGGAAATGGGAGCGAAAAGGCAAGACCTAGTATTACTATGCCACTTTGTCAAGACGAAAAATGATTTATTCCAGAATGGACTTGTCTTAAATTCTAATCATACAACCAAGTGTTATTAGAAAAGTCGTCCTTTTTTGTATCTACTTTAGACCTGTCTATAAATATTTCCGGAGGACTGTAAGATTTTCTGGGATTGATAATTAAGGACTTGGCAACATCTTTTGTTGGTTGTGTGGATTGGACAGATTCCCCTGTAGAATTGGGTATGACTTGTTGAGCTGCTTGCTGTTTGAGTTGATTGTTTTCCTCTATTAGAGTAGAATTGGACTCAGCCAATTTTAGGGCGGTTTTTTTCGTCTCGTAGAGTTCCTTACCTAATTTCTCCGAGAGATATCTTTGTTCTGATAAGGCATTCTTCAACTCACCGATTTCCTGCTGCATAGCAGTTTCTCGAACATGGTATCTGTTCAGGGATTCCTGAAGTTCTTGTACCGTAACTCCCCCGTGCAGACCGTTAGAATTATCACTGGTGGAATTACTTGCGAGTTCCAGATCTGGAACCTTTTTTGCCGTGGTTTCAACCACAGATTCATCCGAGGGGGGAGTGAACTTTTGAACTTCCTCTTGCAGTAGATCAGTGAGACGTTTTCTGGGCATTATATTCTCCGTGTTAAATATATTATATTGTGTTATACGTAAATGTTTTGACGAGCAGGAAAGTTAGGTAATTAAACCGCTAAACCGCTATTTGCTCAATCATTTTCTGCTCCAACAACTCTAATAGGGTATCCACATCTTGGTTCACTCGTTCAAAGCATGTGCGGGGTGACAATTCAGGAGCGAACTGAATCAACTTAATTTCTCCTTGGCCAATCCCAATCATTAAAACCTCCGTTTCTGGGTTATTATTATCTATGATTCCCAAAAGTTCTTGGAGTCGTTTTTCCACCCGCTCATTTAATTTTTCTACTGCTTCTTGAGGACAATAGACAAAATGAGGCTGAGGTTGTAAATCAATACCAATAGTCCCCTGACTATTGCCATTTTCTAACCACAACCCCAAAATAAGGCCGCTAACTCCTGCTGATTTTCTTTGACGAACTTATCTAGCTGCTTATGCCATTTGCTATTACTTGTTTGCAGGTTTGGATTGTTAAACATAATCGGGAGAAAATTAGGTGTCAATTATCCTAACATGAACGGTGCCCCCAACTAACTGATAACTAACTAACAATTACACAGCATCAAGCGATCGCCTAAGGATAGGATAATTTGTAGAATATATTAAGACCATACCACCTTTTGGAACCCCCTGTTCACCCTTTGAATTTAATCAGTCAACTTACAACCAGATTGCCGTATGTCAATATCTAATCCTACAAACCTGACCGTAGCAGAAGCGAAGAAGATCCTCAACAAATTTAACTGTTTAGATATAGCACCGGTTCTCAAACCCCTGGAGAAAGACCTAACTCGGGAAGCAATCATTCTGATGACAAAACAGTCTGACTATCAAATTTTAGGCATTTGTGCTGATAATGTGGAACAGGGAATATTAGCTATGAAAACCTATTCTCATGCTTTTGGTTATCAAGCACCGGATGATTTACCTCATCCAGAAGGACCAGTGTATATCAAATTAAACGGTAAAAATGGACTATGTTACTTAGATAGTTATGTGGGACATCATCGTGGAGTCTTAGTTTCCTGTCAATCCAACTATCCTGGTGGTGTGAATGAAATGTATGGACATTTACCCCTTGATTTGTTTGTGGGTTAGGAGGAATGGGAAATGGGAACAGCTTAAATACTTATGCTTAATCGAATTACAAGTTGCCAAACTATATGAGCTTAATTACACTACAATCAGTTAAAAAAGACTTTGGTATTAAAGAGATCTTAAAAGAAGCAACTTTTAGTATAGATGGGACTGACAAAGTAGGTCTGATTGGTACTAATGGTTCTGGTAAATCCACATTATTAAAGATGATAGCGGGAATAGAGCCGATAGATAGTGGACAAATTCTGACTAACTCTGGTGCAAAAATTATCTATTTACCACAACAGCCAGATATGGATGAAAACCTGACAGTTTTAGAACAGATATTTATGGATAGTGGTGAACATACGAAATTAGTAAAGGAGTATGAAGAACTTTCAGATAAATTAGCCCATTATGCTGAGGACACATTATTAATTGCCAGGTTGTCAGAAGTGATGCAGCGCATGGATGCTACTGGGGCCTGGGAATTAGAAACCAATGCTAAAATTATTCTCACCAAATTGGGAATTGGCGACTTTGAGGTGAAAGTTGGGACCTTATCAGGGGGTTATAGAAAACGTATAGCTTTAGCTACAGCACTATTAGCTCAACCAGATGTTTTACTCATGGATGAACCGACAAACCATCTGGATGCTTTGTGTGTAGAATGGCTACAAAGTTACTTAAATCGGTTTCGAGGAGCTTTGCTGCTGATCACTCATGATCGGTATTTTTTGGATAAAGTAACTAATAGAATTATAGAAATTGATAGGGGTGATATTTATACATACTCCGGTAATTATTCCTATTATTTAGAGAAGAAAGCATTAGCAGAAGAATCTGCTGTAAGCAGTCAACGTAAACATCAAGGCATATTACGAAGAGAACTGGAATGGTTAAAAAGGGGACCTAAAGCTAGAAGTACTAAGCAAAAAGCCCGAATTCAACGGGTTGAGTCTATGAGAGAAACTCAATTCAAACAAGCTCAAGGTAAAGTTGACATTTCTACCATTGGTCGGCGCATTGGCAAAAAAGTGATTGAATTGAGTGGTATTTGCAAATCATATAACGGGAAAACCCTCATTAGTAACTTTAGTTATGAATTTAGTCCTGAAGATAGAATTGGCATTATTGGTGGTAATGGTACTGGTAAATCTACCTTGATGAACATGATAACTGGAAGGACTTCACCGGATGCTGGCACAGTGGAAATTGGAAGTACCATTCATATTGCTTACTTTGACCAACATTCAGAAGAGTTAATATCAGCAGTTAATGATAATCAGCGGGTAATTGATTATATCAAAGAGGAGGGAGAATTTATCAAGATTGCTGATGGGACAAAAATCACAGCTTCTCAGATGTTAGAGAGATTTTTATTTCCCGGGAGCCAACAATATGCACCTATTCATAAACTTTCTGGAGGAGAAAAACGGCGTTTATTTTTATTAAGATTATTAATTGGTGCGCCCAATGTGCTAATTTTAGATGAGCCAACTAATGATTTAGATGTGCAAACCTTATCGGTTTTAGAAGAATATCTCGAAGACTTTGTGGGATCTGTCATAGTAGTTTCCCATGATCGATATTTTTTAGATCGAACAGTAGATACTATCTTTGCTCTAGAAGAGGGTGGTAACTTACGCCAATACCCAGGCAATTATTCGGTCTATTTAGATTACAAAAAATCTGAGGAGTTAGCCCAACAAGAAACAATTAATGGTAAAGATAATAGCAAATCCAAAAACCTCACTCAACTAAAAACTGGTGAGCAAGAAGTACAGAATAAAAAACGTCGACGATTATCTAACTGGGAAAAACGGGAATTTGAGCAATTGGAAGCTAAAATTGCCGATTTGGAAGCACAAAGAGATCTAGTGGAAACATCATTACTCACTGTTGCACCAGGAAATTATACCCAAGTACAAAACCTCTATGAACAAATAGAATCGCTTAAAAAAGCTATAGATTTTGCAACTGAGCGCTGGCTAGAATTAGCTGAAGCTGATTCGTATTAGCAACATCCATTTGTACTCCGCGTTAGGTTAATATCAGCTATTTTGGGATTTGTAAACATTCTTGGGGAGGATGTAACTAAAAACCAAGTAGGTTAAATTGATTTGGGATGTTGTTATGCACTGGATTTATATCTGGGTTTGGTTAACGGCCAAACCCTTTCTATTTTATAGCATTTCAGTATGAGTATAATCGTACTGTTTTACATATCTCCTTTAAACCAAACTCTCTTTGGCAATATAGTTAGCCAGAACGCTTAATAAATTATTAATCAGGTTAGTATGGGTACACGTTCTGGCCCACCTTTCTAATGGTCAGTCTTGAGGTTTTGTGTCTTAAGGTTTTGTAAGTGTTGCAGCAGAGAGTCAATTTCCGTCTGTAGACCAATAAATTTTTCTTGCTGTTCGTCCTGGTAGTAGGCCTTAGTTAGCTTTTTTACTAGCTCACCGTGAGACTCGCAGGTCGCAACGCTGGAAGATAAGGTTGACATTGACATAGTTGTTATCTTTATTTTCTGAACTAAACTCACACCACTAGAGATATTATAATAAATTAATCTTAATCTTTATTAAAATATTGTATACTTCCCATTAGATATTCTCATCAGTTAGGTCTTTTGTAATCGACGACTGTGATCGTACTGTGTTCCTGGGGTTAGTAGTCCCTGACATGGTAAAGTGATTGAGACTATTAATTAATCAAATCCCAATCTTTCCATTCCCAATTTCTAGTTAAGAAGTTTAGAATACTGTGACTTTGAGCTTGTCTGTTGCTAAATCTCATCGCCAACCCTGGCCAGGTCTAATAGAAGCCTACCGCGACTACTTACCTGTAAGTGCAAACACTCCAGTGGTAACTCTGCTGGAGGGTAATACACCCTTAATCCCTACACCAGCGATTGCACAGCGCATTGGTAAGCAGGTTAAGGTATTTGTTAAATATGATGGTCTCAACCCCACTGGTAGTTTTAAAGATCGGGGAATGACTATGGCTATTACTAAAGCCAAGGAAGCAGGTGCTAAGGCAGTAATTTGTGCTAGTACAGGTAATACCTCTGCTGCTGCGGCTGCCTATGCCCAAAGGGGGGGAATGCGTCCCTTTGTACTGATTCCCGATGGTTATGTGGCTTTGGGCAAGTTAGCACAAGCCTTACTGTATGGTGCCCAGGTGTTAGCTATTCAGGGCAATTTTGATAGAGCTCTGGAAATCGTAAGGGAAATGGCAGACCATTACCCCATTACCCTGGTAAATTCCGTTAATCCCTACCGCTTGGAAGGTCAGAAAACGGGAGCTTTTGAGGTAGTTGATGCTTTGGGTAATGCTCCTGATTGGCTATGTATTCCTGTAGGAAATGCTGGCAACATCACAGCATATTGGATGGGTTTTTGTCAATATCACCAAGCAGGAAAATGCGATCGCCTCCCACAAATGATGGGTTTTCAAGCAGCGGGAGCAGCACCTTTGGTTCAGGGTCATCCGGTGGCAAATCCCGATACCATAGCGACGGCGATTAGGATTGGCAATCCAGCGAGTTGGGAAAAAGCGGTGGTAGCTCAAACTGCTAGTCAGGGTAGTTTTAATGCTGTCACAGATGAGGAAATTTTGGATGCTTATCGTTTGTTGGCTTCATCGGAGGGGATTTTCTGTGAACCTGCTAGTGCAGCTTCTGTAGCTGGTTTACTCAAAGTCAAGGATCAAGTGCCTAACGGTGCGACAGTGGTTTGTGTCCTCACGGGGAATGGTCTGAAAGACCCAGATACAGCTATTAAACATAGTCATGCTCAGTTTAAACAAGGTATACCAGCTAATTTAAATGCTGTGGCCCAAGCTATGGGTTTTTAATCTAACTGGTGACCTTGGCTTTCCACTCGGTTAGACTATCAATGGCATCCCCTAGTGCTGTAGTTAGATTAATTCTGGTTTTTTGATGGTTCTCTTGTTCTAACTTTAATGCTCGCACCAGGCGATCGCGTTCTTGTGTAATGTTCAGGAGTTGATTTTTTAACTCCTCCATGGACATAAGTGCATAAATTCCCAGATCTCTTTGGGTAGTTTCCCCTTCCTGGAAGTGACTGGTTACATGTTCAAGCAGTTCAAATTCAGCTTTTAAAGCAATGATTTGTTGTTGGTATATATTTGCATCAGCGCGGCGTTGTTCGGACTCAGTATTATAGAGCTGTCGCCATTTTTCACAAGTTTCCCACGCTTGATCATGTTCTTTTTGGAGTTGCAACATTTGTTGTTGAAGGTTTTGAATTTCTGATAACCATTTTTGTGTTAAATCTTGGTTCATATTTCTTCCTGGAACTACTAGACAAAAGTGGTACATACCGTTAACAATGATCAAAGATGACTTTTTTATGCCTTTGGAGACAGCTTTGGAACGCACTTTTATTGCCATTAAGCCTGATGGAGTCCAACGGGGACTTGCGGGAGAAATTATCCGTCGCTTTGAAACCAAGGGTTTTACCCTAGTGGGTTTAAAGTTTATGAAGGTCAGTAAGGAACTGGCTGAACAGCATTATGATGTTCATAAGGAAAGACCTTTTTTTGCCAGCTTGGTTGAGTTTATCACTTCTGGTCCGGTGGTAGCTATGGTTTGGCAAGGTGAAGGTGTAGTCCCATCTGCTAGAAAAATTATCGGTGCTACTAACCCCTTAACCTCAGAACCAGGAACAATTCGCGGTGATTTTGGGATTAACATTGGTCGCAACCTGATCCACGGATCTGATGCGCCTGAAACTGCACAACGAGAAATTTCACTATGGTTTAAGGAAGAGGAGTTGGTCAACTGGACACCTCATATAGCTCCTTGGTTAGCAGAAGAATAGATTAGAGAATTAGGAGTGGGGAAAATAGATAAATAGATTTCCTATTTCTCCCGTTCCATTAAACCTGGGTTTTTCCGTTTCCTCTATTTCCTCTGTTTGTTCTATTTCAACTTGATCAACAATATTGCGCTTAGAAAAACCCCAAACCAAAATGATGGCGATCGCACCTACCATTAACCATTGAGGAGGAACAAAGGCTTCGTTTAGCACCTTTAATAATAGACGTAGACCTACTAGTGCTACAGTGATATAACCTGCATCTCCTAAGTTTTCATATTCATCTAACCAGCGAATAAATAGCTCTGCCATAAATCTTAGCGTAACTACCCCAATAGTTGTACCTGTTAAAACTAACCATGTTTCTTGGGAAACCGCTATAGCTGTGGTTACACTATCTAAAGAAAAAGCCAGATCAGTAAAAGCGATTACAGGTATAGCTTGCCACAAAGATTTAAATCTTGGCCCATGGTGGTGATGATCTGCTCTTTCCTCAGATGTAAAATGTTGGAATACCAACCATAACAGGTAGAGAGCACCCAATAATTCAAATTGCCAGAATTGTTGTACCCAGGTAGCTGTCAGTAGTAGACTAATTCTTAGGATATAAGCTATAATCAAGCCCACATTGAGAGCCCGACGTTCTAGTTTTTTATCTTCTAGTCCCTGGGCAATTACAGCTAAAGCAATAGCATTGTCCGCAGACAACACTGCTTCTAGGAAAACCAGAACGGTTAGCACTATGGGTGCTTCTATACTAAGATTAAACTGTAGGTACTGTGATATTTGGTCTAACATTGCAATTTTTTAGTCAGGAGGTATCTAACAATAGCAACAACTGTGGAATATGGAAAAATTGTCGTTGTTTAGCCATTTTTTCCAAAGTTATCAACAATTATACCATCATTTGAGCAGGTTTGGGGATTGAATACTGAATAGTAATCATTTATACTTAGTAAGTTGCCCGAGGGAACTCTCCCGAGAAATCGGGAGAACATCAACCATTAATCTACTGGCTAAATCAATTAAATCCAGATCACACAAATCTAAGTAATTACTTAAAATATCCATCAGTACAGACACTTTTTCCTCTCCTGAATCAACCCCCAAATATGCTGCTAAATCTACTGCTAATTCAAAAAGTGACCTATCTCGCAAACCATGCCTAATTTTCACCGCAATGTCATCGTTACTTATCAAAAATTCCTTGATCTGATCTAATAACAGATTTTCTACTACCTCTTCATTTTCACCCCACTTCTCCAACCAATCCCCCTCCACATCTTCTACGTAAAGATGTACATAATTTACTCCATACTCTAACCACTCTTGCTGCATTCTGCGGGCCGCTGTTAAAATTTCAGCCAATTCATCCACTTGAGTAATGCTGTTCATTTCTTTTTGATTAAGCATAAATGCTGTTGTGAGCTGTAACATTTTAGATAATTGGGCAACGGATATCAAAAATCCACTATCAGGAAAATTTTACGTATTTACCCTCAGAAAGATGATCACTGTTATACAGCAACACATTTACTGACTGACGAATAAAGTCATTGTTAGCAGGATCATAACTTAGAAACAGTCCTCTCTCTATTTGCCAAATTTGCATGGCGCGTTGCCACTTGTCATTATTTTTTTGCGTGTAACTCTTTACTGACACTGGTAACCTGGATACAAAGTGGTTTATGTTGATGATTACTCACTATTAAGTCTGTAGCCATGGAAAGATCAGCAATATAGCGTTGCCAAACCTGACCCTCCCGACGTTCTATCTCTTGGGCCATTAGTCTAATAATATCATTATCCAACTGATTAAATTCCCCCGCCATAATTTTTTTCTTCCAAATGTAAAATTTGGTATCACTGGAGTTAATCCACTTAGGGAACAAATAACCATACCAATACCTTTCATTAGCGGTCATCTGCTCAAATTTTGTCTTTTTGGCCACCGGGTCTGATGTTGATTGAATTACTAGCCAAATTCTTGAGTCTGTAATTACTTCCAGGAGAAATGCCAGCACATAGGGTTTGGCTGTTAGGGAACCGGGACGAATACATTTTACCCAACGATTGACCTCATCTAGTCTTTTGGCTAATTGGGGATCTATCGTCATGGCTGTCTGACTCAATGACTTTAGTTGCTCCTTAATATCTTTTGCTTGCAAACTAGGCCCTACTTTTGAGTAATTAACTCTACTAAACTGTTCTCAGTCCACCTCATAATATCTGGATATGTGCTTCATATTGTTCTTTTATATTTCCGTTTCTGATACTTTTTTGCTAACTAACGTTAACAAATACATAAGTTAACGTTTTCTCTTACCCAAGGCGCATCAACCAGTGCACGAACATAAATTCCTCCCGCACCATTCAAATCTCGGTTCATGGTTCTACCATATTTTGCAAATAACCGATTGTTTCGTTATATACAAATCTAGAAACACCAAACCAATATTTAATCTTCTGTTTTTTTGCTGAAGTCATTTTCAGATAAATCTTCTTTGATTTTTTTAGAGTATTTCCTGAGTCCCTGTATTCGGTAGGAAAAGACGTGAAGAATTGAGAGTAAATCCTGGGTAAGTTCTGATTGTGGGCAGTGTATAGTTTGATCGAGAACCAAGATTTGTCCACCGTTCTGCTCGACCATGTATTGTACGAGATCAAATCCGAATCTTGCGAGTCTATCCCGACAGGCAACAACAAGGATGAATTTATCTCCGCGCAAAAGTCTGTCCAGTAAGGAGAGCAAACCTTTCCTTTTAAAGTTAAGTCCTGACCCGACATCCTTGATGATCTCTGCTCCTGGATAGAGGGATTGCATGTAGGCAACTTGCCTATCAAGGTCATCTCGTTGTTTTGAGGAACTAAGTAAGTCGGCTGGGAAATTTATAGCTATGTAACGAAAGGTTAAGAAAGGCAAGAGTTGTTAAATTTAATACGTTCTGTACTATGCTTATTTCTTTTTCCCCTAGCGTTTACTCCATCCATTACGGCATAAGCAAGCTCTAACTCATCTTCAAACATTTTTCCCGATATCTCATCTTTTTTAAGGTGTTTCCACTCTAATTCAATTGGATTCATCTCAGAGCAATATTTGGGCAGAAAGAAAATGTATAAATTCTGACTCTCCCATTTTGACCATAACTTTCTCACTTCTTTGCATTGATGTATTGGACCATTATCCTGTACTATTACTCTTATACGTCCCAGTTTTTCTGCTTCTTCGGCTTCATGCTCCATCATTTCAATATAAGATTTGCGATTCACCCCCCCAATTACTAAACCGTAAACAAAACTAATTAAGGGTTGAAGAAGACCAATAATACTTAGTCTTCGACCACGGCGTTTTGTTTGCTCTAAGTTTTTTTGCTCCCCTCTTTGGTAATATGTATAACTCGGTTCACTCCACATACAAAAACCTGATTCATCTAAATATTTCAAGTCTATTTCTCCCCCAGCAGCGGATAATTCCAACATATCTAGGTCTGCTTGCTTGATTTGTTTACTTTCTGGGTCTTGTTTTCCTTTGTGGCTTTTTCTGGTTCTTTTCCAAATGATCCCCTTTTTTTTAGTACCCGTCTTAACCTATCGGGACTTAGTTTAACCGAGCGTTCCGTCTCTAACTTTTGAGCTAATTGAACACTGTTGTATGTACGTGGTTCTTTTTTCAGGCATTCCTCCAGAAATTCTATGTCTGAATCCCTGTATTTCGGTTTTCCTCCTCGACCAGATTTTTCCCACAGTCCTTCTAGACCAAACTTTTCCCATTTATGTAAAACCTCTCTAACTGTTTGTGAAGTCCAGTTAAAATGAGCTGCTATTTTTTCCACGTACCATCCATGTGCATTTAACCTAATCACTTCTGCTCGGTCTTTGACTTTCTGTGGTACATCCGCACTTCTTAGATTAAACAGCGTTTTATCTTCCTCACTTGTCAGAAATACCCTTAAACGAGCTCCCATATCTTATCACCTCGGTATATCCTATTTATTTATCTTCACATAGTTTGGTTTTTTCAGTCCAACTTACTTATTCTAACAGATGGTAAAGTCTTGTGCTGTCATTTCTGTTGCTTCAAAGAGAGTTTAAACCTTCTAAAAGCATGGTTTGTACTTGTTCTTTTGCTCTTTGTTTTTGGTCTTGTCGCACTAATTCCCGAAAGTATTCGCGCTCCGCTGCTGTAATCACGTTGCGCTACGAGTTCTGTAAGCTCTCATGGTGTCAGGTAAGGATGGTCTTTTCTCCCAACAGCAGAAAATGACAAAAACCGCCATGATAGAGAAAACAACATTCAAAAATTCACCTGATGAAAAGCATCAATATTTCCTTACCTGACACCATGAGTTATAATGAAACTTAAAGTCATAAACATAAACTTACTATGACTATCCAAACCTTAGACAAAACTACCACAATTTCTGAACAGCGATTTCTTCTACCTGGCCATTACACCTGGGAGGAATTTGAAACAATAGAAACCTTAACCGCAGATGCAGCAGGTTTGCGGATAACTTATCTTGATGGGTGCATCGAATTTATGACACTTGGTGAACAACACGAAATGATTAAAACCATTCTTGGGTTTTTACTAGAATTATACTTTTGTGAAAAAGGGATCAACTTTATCCCAGTCGGTAGTGCTACCCGTCGCGCAAAAGAAAAGGGCGCTTCCTTTGAACCTGATGAATCTTATTATATCGGAGAGAAAAAGGAAAATCCAGATTTAGCAATTGAGGTTAATATTACCAGTGGAAGTATTGATAAACTGGAAAAATATAAACGGTTTAATATTACTGAAGTTTGGTTTTGGGAGAATGATAAATTATTTCTATATCATTTGAAAAATGGTAATTATGAGCAAATTAATCAAAGTCAATTATTGCCAGATTTAGATATATATTTGTTAGTAACTTGTGTTTTAATACCTTCCATTATTGATGGGAGAACAGAATTTATTAAAGGTATTAAAAAGTAGTTTTTAGGTTGGGTTGACGCAAGGAAACCCAACATCCTTTATTTTTTATAAACATCACGACGATGCTTACATTGAAGAATTAAAACTATTAATTTCTCATCTTGAATTTCATAAACTAGACGATAATCTCCTATTCTAATTCGATATTCATTATCATATCCTTTCAACTTAGCCACTCCATCAGGACGAGGTTCTTCTGCAAGTTGGGAAATCTTCTCATATACACGGTCTTGTATATTACTAGGAAGATTATCTAATTGTTTCTGAATAGATTTAGTAATAATAATCTTGTAGGTCATAGTATCTATTTTCTCTGATTTAGATACTGTTGAAAAGTCATATATTCCCCATTCGTATATTCCTCACGGACTAATTGAATTTCTTTTTTAGTCTCTTCATCTTCTCGCCAACTTTCTTCTTCAGCATCAGCGATCGCTTCATCAAGAATACGCCAAAGTTGTTGTTTTTCTGATAAACTTAGGGAATTTAAAGAGTTAATTAGTAACTCCATCGGAATGAATAGATTTAATCCAGTCTGTGACATAGTTTTTATCATAATGTGATGACTTTTTTACATTATATCAAATGATGTTGGATTATTGTATAAATCACCCGATGAAAAGCATAAATATTTCCTTACCTGACACCATGGGATCTTACGTAGAATATTAGCGCAAAGTGGTTACAGCATAGGAGCGCGAATACTTTCGGGAATTAGTGCGACAAGACCAAAAACTCCAGAGCAAACCAACAACTACAAACCATGCTTTTAGAAGGTTTGAACTCTCTTGGAAGCAACAGAAATGACAGCACAAGACTGGGAAGATAGGGGAACAAATGCGATCGCCCGGTGTGGAAATTGTGACTGATTACACATTGTTTTTTATGGCACGTGCGATCGCTTTTGGGACTGGAGTAAGGTTTAGGGTAAAGCGAGACTGCGACTGATAATACAATTGTAACTTAGAGATTCAAATTTCATCTGGGTTGATACCAAGGGAACGTAAGTAAACAGCTAATTTTTCGTTCTTTTGACGCTCTTGAATAGCCAGAGCTTGTGCTATCTCTTTTTCCTGACGCTCTTGAATAGCCAGGGCTTGTGCTATCTCTTTTTCCTGACGCTCTTGAATAACTAAAGCTTCTGCTATCTCTCTTCGTTCATATTCCCGTTGTATCTTTTCTTGTTGGGTTGGTAACAGCTCCCCTTCCAACGTTGCCCACCTTAGCCACACTATATTTAATCCTTTAAAACTCCCTTCCCATAATACCAGTTTTAAATTTATCTGTTCACTTATATACCCACCTTCTACCAATTCTAAAGGCTTATAAACTCCATTTATTAGTTTAAATCCCTTCCAGTCTTCCGGGTTAAAAGGGTCATACCAAAAATATTCTGGCACCCTCATTTGGTTCTGGTAGATGCTCTTCTTGGTCGTCTTATCTGTTTTAGCCGTACTCTCTGACAACAGCTCTACAATCACGTCGGGACCTTTTCCCTCTTGCCATACTACCCAACTTTTCCGCTCTCCCTTTGGCACCCCTAATACCGTAAAGAAGTCTGGTCCCTTGAAATCCTCTGTTTTGACTTCATTGGCACTGAAGTATACAAACATGTCCCCACCCATGAAACCATCTTCTCTCTGTTCTAACCACGGAGTCAGAGTTTCTGTTAGGATCTCTAGTTGCAGTTTGTGTCGTGGGCTTTCCATTGGCACTCCATCATCGTAAGGCAATTCGTCCTGTGTTGGTAGAGTTGGGACTAGTTTTACAGTAGTGACCATTATCTTTAGTTCAGGTAGGACTAACCTATTATAGTAAATTTGGCGATGGGAGGTGAGGGGAGGTGGGGCGATCGCTTGATCCCCCCACCT
>ACYB01000030.1 GCA_000175855.1 Raphidiopsis brookii D9 | reverse complement strand
TTGGGGGTATATGGGGTAGGGGTAGAAATGAACCTACAGCGATCGCAGGTTACATGGGTACAAGCTTTGCGATCGCTAATTCAACTATCCCACTTTGATTTTGATGGCTATGTGGAGGCCCGCAAAGCTTTAACGACTGAGGAGTGGATTGACCTGCTTGTTCAGACTATCGGCTTCAATCCTGAGATGTTCGGTAGACGGAGCAAGCTGCTCCAGCTCATTCGCCTCATACCGTTCTGCGAGCGCAATTACAACCTGATCGAACTTGGTCCCAAGGGCACTGGGAAATCCCATATCTTCTCTGAGTTCTCGCCCCATGGCATTCTGATATCTGGCGGCGAGGTAACTGTGGCGAAGCTCTTTGTCAATAACTCTACTGGTAAGATCGGCCTGGTGGGCTACTGGGATGTTGTAGCCTTCGATGAGTTTGCTGGCAAACAAAAGACCGTGAACAAGTCTCTTGTGGACATTATGAAAAACTACATGGCCAACAAGTCCTTTTCCCGGGGAGTAGAAACCCTGGGGGCGGAAGCATCGATGGTATTCGTAGGAAACACCAAGCACACAGTGCCTTACATGCTCAAACACTCGGACCTTTTCGAGGAGCTCCCGGAGAAATTTCACGATTCTGCTTTTCTCGATCGCATCCATTTTTATATACCCGGTTGGGAAGTTGATATCATCAGGGGCGAAATGTTCTCCGACAATTATGGCTTTGTCGTGGACTACCTCGCCGAGATCTTGCGAGCCATGCGCAACCACGATTATTCTGACCGCTATAAGCAGTACTTCTCCCTCTCGTCTGACATATCAACCCGCGATCGCGACGGCATTCATAAAACATTCTCAGGTTTGATGAAGATCCTCTTCCCTCATGGCGGTGCAACAGAGCGCGAGGTAGAGGAACTTCTGCAAATGGCAATGGAGGGCCGCAAACGGGTCAAAGACCAACTACTGCGGATAGATTCTACCTATGCGAAGGTCAACTTTGCTTACGAGAATAAAGAGGGGATTTCAAAAACAGTCGTCACCCTTGAAGAGGAGGAGTACCCTAAGTACTACCATCAAACCCTGACGGAGGAAAGGGAGGGTGAAGAGGTGGTCAAGTTGGAGGGCGCATCAGCACCAGAATCAAAAAGCGGGGTTCATCCGGGGGAAGCACACCTTACCTTTCAAGAGAATCAACGGGGGGTTTCATTTGACTCGCTATTCGGACCGTATCTGAAAGGCGCAAAGAAGATCACCATTACCGATCCTTACATCCGAGTTTTCTACCAGGCACGTAATTTAATGGATTTGATTGAAACGGTGATCAAGTTAAAGCCCCAAGAAGATGAGGTAAAGATTAATCTCATAACTACTTTGGATGACTTCAAGGGAGAACAACAAGTTGAGTACCTTGGGAGAATACAAGAGTCTTGCGCCACAGTGGGTATCGATTTCACGTGGGAGTTTGATGGCACCTGCACAATCCACGGTCGTCACATAGTCACGGACACTGGCTGGAAAATTCTGTTGGATCGCGGTCTGGACATATTTCAGCACTATGATATTAAAGACGCCTTCTCAATTGCGAACCGGTTGCAGGAGTTCAGGGGGTGTAAGGCTTTCGAGGTAAGGTTTCTGCGTCGTGAGACTGTTGAGGGGAACTGATAATCACAAAACTGAGAAGCACTCGCACTTGCGCGATCGCATTTATTGGATTATCTAATGAATGTAAAGCTCGGTTTATACCCCAAAAAACCATAGTGTACCTGTGTACAAATAGTAAATGCCTGTAAGCATTAAAGCCACACTGCCTACTTGAATAATAGTTTCTGAGTGTTGCAACAAGCTCCTACTCTGTTTAACCAAGCCTGTAAATAGACTGGCTAGAAAGATCAAAGCTGTATAGCCTAAAGCATAACTGACCATGGTCAGTGTACCCAAAACTTGAGAACCCGTAGCAGCAGCTGCTGCTAGCACTGCAAATAATACCGGACTAGCACAGGGAGAACTCACCAAGGCAAAGGTTAGACCTACGCTGTATGGACCGGTATTGGGAAGTTTTAGGTCTATCTGGGGAAGGTAAATTTTAATTACTCCTATTAACCATAGTCCCATCACTGCCATAATCAAGCCAACTACTATGTTGATATAGCCTCGGTATTCTATAATTACCATTCCAGCAAAGGATGAAACCAAACCAAATAAACTTAAAATGGTAACAGTACCTAGCACAAATAAACCAGCTTGACTAAAAGCATCCCAACGGGATTTTATTTTTAGGGTGCCAATATAACTCAGATTAACCGGAAGTAGGGCAAGAATACAGGGAGAAATACTGGCTAATAATCCACCAATAAATGCCAGAGGTAATAAAACAAAGGGATTGGCCGTGTTCTGTTTTTCAAACCACTTTTGATAAAGGTTTTCTCCAACCGAAATTAGTCTTTCTAAGGGTTGACTAATGACTGAACCCAGGGTAACAACAATAATTAAAGCTACTACCCCTAATCCTATATATAATAACATCTTCTGGGATGTTTTTAGGCCATGTATAGACTTTTTTTCCATTTCGCTCATAATCATCTCCTCCATTTCTACTTGCAAACATCTCCCTTAAAAATCGGCATTTAGCCTATTATCGGAAGATGTTTGTGTTTATCAATCCCTAATCCTTGCGCCTATCTCTGGGAAATTGCAGAGTTTAATACGGAAGTGTAATCACTTAAATTAGTATTATTGCGATACTCCCCTAAAATCTTACCGTTGCTAGGGGAAATAATAGTAACACTACCTGTTTCTGATTTATTTTTGGCTAGGAAGTCACCCAAACCTAATTTTTTGGCTTTAACTTGTGACTCACTAAACTTGGTTTTATTGGTTACATCAAAGACAATAAAATGTGCTTTTCCTTGATATTGTTGTTTTAATTGAGAGAGGGTAGGGGCAATATTTTTACACTTAGAGCACCAACTAGCATAAATGTCAACCACAACTGGTTTGCCTTGTAATTCCTTGGCTAAGGCTCCACCAACATTTCTTGCGATATACGCATTAGCTTTATGGGGACCAGTCTGGCTTTGTGAAGTTAACACACCAGTAGAAGCGGAAACATTAAGGGTACTGGGAATGACTAGAGGAACAGGAATGGCAAAGCTGAGTAAGTATAGGCTAGTCCAAAATGAGGTTGATTTCTGAAACATGGTTAAACTTCCTTTGTGGGTTTTATTTTCGCCTTGTCTTTAGAAAAGGGGCTTTAATTCTTTGGATTTCGTTAAGTTTGGACGAATTAAATCTGACTAAAATCACTTACCACAAAATCAGTCAGTTAAAAACTGACTTTGGCTTTGAGAAAGAATTAATTCCCACTGTACTGTAATCTAAGATCCCCAAAATTAATATAATGGGGGAGTCCTACCTGAATTTAAAGATAATGGTCACCACTTTAAAACCAGTTTCCACCCTACCAACACAGGACGAAATTTTAAGACAATTACGTTCGGGTTTTCCCCGTCGTCCCCAGGGGTTTCCCCATTCCGTGGGA
>ACYB01000031.1 GCA_000175855.1 Raphidiopsis brookii D9 | reverse complement strand
TATTGATATTACTGGACTTGAATAAACTGTTACCTGCATCAGCATACCTTCGGGAGGGGGTTTTTAAAAACTCTCCTCCTGGTAGAGTTAGCTCTCAACTGACTCTCGGATTTTTTGAAGTTCCAGCAGTGCCAGTAGATTCAAGAGTACTAACAAAATTAAACTGGTTCCCGACACGATGGTGGTGTTTGGTAGACCTAAGAGACACAGGGGATTCTAAGCTGGTTTCAATTTTTTACCGGATGATAACTCATTCTTAACCTTTAATTATTAAGATGTAAGCATTTAATCTTGCAGTAACTAATAACCTCTTCTGGCATTTCTGGCAATGAACCCTACTGAAAATATCATCCATCTACCAAGAAAGCATTTGGCGCAACAGATACTTACCCAGCACTCAATCATTCCGATCAAAAATGATGTTCTGTGGCGGATTGAGCGCGGTGTGGTGCGCACACTGACTTGGGATGAGGAGGGAACAGCTATAACTCTTGGTTATTGGGGTCCTGGAGATATTACTGGTCATGTCTTATCAAAGGTCACACCCTACCAAATTCAGTGTTTGACCAGTGTAGAAGCAACAATCATACCACCAGATCTTTGGCATGAAGATCTTAAAGCGTTATTATCCCATATTCAACAAACTGAACAAATCTTACATATACTGCATTGTAAGCCCACATCGTTAAGATTGTGGCATTTTTTGCTGTGGTTAGGGAATAAATTTGGTAGGGATTTGGAACGGGGTAAGTTGATTGATTTGAACCTGACCCATCAAGATATTTCAGAGGTGTTGAACACAACAAGAGTGACTATTACCAGACTGTTGCAGAAATTTGAGACCCAGGGAAAAATATCACGTCATAAACGGAGTATTATTCTCCGGTTGACCCAGGATTTGCAGCAAGATTGACCGCCAAAATTATCTCTATCCAGGTAGGTAATCTGGCTGGCCTCTTCTCCTGGGTAGCTGGGACTGACCATTACTATAAAAAAATTAAAATTTATAAATTTTGTGTTCCGGAACAAAAATAGTGTATAGTAGTCATTAAGGGTATGATATGTAAATTCCCTGAATCCCGAAAGGATTTGATGATAGGCATTTAAATCTCCTGATTTTCTTTAGGTGTGAGAAAAGGTAAAAACATGACAAAACTATTCTGGAATGTTCTCAGAGTGAGTCCGGTTGTTGCAGCTACTATCCTTTCTGCAAACGGCGTATTAGCTAATGAAGTGAAAGAGCCAACCACTAGCGTTGCTCAATTGTCCTCTGATAAGATTAGTCAAACAACTTCTGTTTCTCAGTTTCGTGACGTACAACCAAGAGATTGGGCATTCCAAGCATTGCAATCTTTAGTTGAGCGTTATAATTGTATTGCTGGTTATCCCGATGGTACATTCCGTGGTAATCGCACTCTAAACCGCTTTGAATTTGCGGCTAGTTTAAACGCTTGTTTGGAAAGAGTTAGTGAGTTAATTGCTTCTTCAACAGCTGATGCAGTTAAGAAGGAAGACTTGGCAACTTTACAGCGTTTACAAGAAGAATTTTCTGCTGAATTGGCTACTCTCCGTGGTCAAGTTGATGCCTTAGAAGCCCGTACTGGTGAGTTAGAAGCTAATCAGTTTTCCACCACCACCAAACTCAAGGGTGAAGCTATTTTTGGTCTTACCCAAGCCTTTGGAAGGGGTATAGCTGGTACTCCGCGTACAGATTTAGATTCCAACTTCACTTTCTCTGATCGGGTAAGGTTGACTTTGGAAAGCAGCTTTAGCGGTAATGATAAGTTGCAAACTCGTTTGAATGCTGGGAATGTTTTCAATTTGAATTCTACTACAACTACTGGTCCTGTTACTGCTCCTGTTACTACTTCAGCTCCAGGTGCCACAGGTACCAACATGGCTCGATTAAGTTATGAAGGTGGTACTGGTAACTCAATTACCATTGACAAACTTAACTACGCCTTCAACCCCCTGCCCAATCTTAGTGTGAAGATTGATGCCATAGGTGCTGACTTAGATGATAACTTTGGACAGTTCAACCCCGACTTCAAGAGCAGTGGTTCGGGATCTATCTCCCGCTATGGACGTTTTAGCCCCATCTATCGTGGAGCTGGATCTGGTGTTGGTGTAAACTTCAAAGCTAATGACGCTGTCACCATTGGTGCTGGTTATTATGCTAGAGGAGCTAGTGCTTCCGATCCAGGAGCTAGTAATGGATTCTTTGAAGGCCCCAGCACCATTTTTGGTCAGGTGGCCTTTAAGCCAACTGAATCTGTTAATGTTGGTCTTACCTACTCCCGTGCCTACGAAACAGTAGTTAGTACAACAGGAACAACAGCAGAACAACGAATAACAAATGCGTTTAATAGACTCTTCGGTGATACTAGTGGTGGTACTGTAGCTAGACAAAGATTTGGATCCGCTACAGGTTTCGAAGCCAGTAACTATGGTTTGCAAGTGAACTTTAAGGCTACTCCTAAGATTTCACTAGGCGGTTGGTTAGGCTACACAAATGTTAACAGCTTGGGACCTAATTCCACCAGTGGAAATGTTTGGTACTGGGCTGGTAATGTGGCATTTAAAGACTTACTAAGAGAAGGCAACACCCTGGGCTTGGTTTTTGGTCAACCTCCCAAATTAAGCGGAGAAACTGATACTTCCTACCACTTAGAAGGTCTGTATAAAATCAAGGTTTCTGACAATATTCTCGTTACCCCAGGTCTCTTAGTGATTCTAGATCCTCAACACAGCCAGAGTAACCCCAACATCCTTGTAGGTACAATACGTACCACCTTCAGCTTCTAAGCTCAATAGTGACTTAGTAACCTGTTGAACACTAACAACCCGCCCTAGGGCGGGTTGTTGTTTGGAAACTATTTTGCCAGGATTAGGTCATACTATCCAGGACGATTATTGGTAATATCTTATGAGTGGTCTAATAACTTGGAAATCAACTGCTGCTGCACTAATGACCATAGCCATTAACACAGTTGCTGTTATTCCCTGGCTCTACCCTAATCCTGCTCAAGCACAATTTAATTTTAACCAGCCGCGCACGATTACGATTCCAGCTAATGTGACCCTACCCGTAACCTATGAAAAAGAAAAAATAATTCTCCAACCGGGGGAAAGAATACCCCTGACCTTGAGAATAGCTAATGATATTATGGATAGTAATAGAAATATCTTAATTCCTGTTAATAGTGAGGTGACAGGAGAATTGACACCGGTTAATTTGGGGGTAATAATACAAGAGGGGTAAGGTTTGTCGCAACCGAATTGGTGTTTCCTAATGGCACAACACAAACAATTAGTGCTAATTCTAGAACCATTACCAGAACAGAAACTATCACTAGGGGAAGTGACACCGGTCAGATTTTAACCGATGCTGCTATTGGTGCTGGTGCTGCAACTTTGATCGCTCTGGTCACTGGTAATAAAAAAGTAGAGGTCTTGGAACCCATTGGTGGTGCAGCAGCGGGCGCTTTGGCGAGTGTGTTATTGCGAAAGAACACCGCTGATGTGTTTGTTCTGCGCCCAGAACAGGATTTGGCTATTACATTAACTAGTAATCTGGTGCTATCTCGCTAATATTCCTTAAATCATAATTAGGGGAAGGTTTTACACCTCCCCCTAACTTAGGGATTAGTAGTCGAAATCTCCACCACCCATACCAGCACCACCAGCAGGAGCAGCTTCTTTGGGTTCTGGTTTATCAACCACAATACACTCGGTTGTTAACACCATACCAGCAATAGAAGCAGCATTTTGCAAAGCAGAACGGGTTACTTTTGCAGGATCTACAATACCTGCACCCAACATATCCACAAATTCGTTGGTAGAAGCGTTAAACCCTACGTTGAACTCTTTCTCTTTTACTCTTTCGGCAATTACAGCACCGTTTTGTCCGGCGTTTTCTGCAATTCTCTTTAAAGGAGCAGGTAAGGCACGAGCAACTATTAAAGCACCTGTTAACTCTTCGCTGTTTAGGGTTCTGTTGGCCCATTCCTCTAAGTGGGGCGCTAGGTGAGCTAGGGTTGTACCACCACCAGGAACTATGCCTTCTTCCACAGCAGCTTTGGTAGCATTGATAGCGTCTTCTAAGCGCAGCTTCTTATCCTTCATTTCGGTTTCTGTAGCTGCACCAACTTTGACTACTGCTACACCACCAGAGAGTTTGGCTAGACGCTCTTGCAGTTTTTCTTTGTCGTAGGAAGATTCGGTTTCATCCATTTGACGACGGATCTGTTCGCAACGAGCTTTTACTTGAGCTTCGTTACCTTCAGCTACAACGGTAGTGTTGTCTTTGGTGATGGTAATACGACGTGCTTTACCTAAACTATCTAGTTTGGTGTTCTCTAATTTCAAACCAGCATCTTCTGTGATCACTTGTCCACCAGTTAGAACTGCAATGTCTTCTAACATGGCTTTACGGCGATCGCCAAAACCAGGAGCTTTCACTGCTGCTACGTTGAGTACACCGCGTAGACGGTTAACTACTAGGGTAGCTAGGGCTTCTTTTTCAATATCTTCAGCAATGATGACTAAGGGCTTGCCTTGACGTGCTACTTGCTCTAAAACAGGCACTAAGTCCTGTACTAGGGCAATCTTTTTGTCGGTAAGAAGAATGTAAGGATCATCAAATACTGCTTCCATACGCTCAGCGTCAGTAGCAAAATAAGGGGAAATATAACCCTTATCAAAACGCATACCTTCGGTGATTTCTAACTCTGTGGTCATGGATTTGCCTTCTTCCAAGGAAATCACACCCTCTTTACCCACTTTATCCATTGCTTCTGCAATCATTTGACCCACTTCTTCGTCGTTACCAGCAGAAATGGAGCCAACTTGGGCAATAGCTTTGGAATCTTCTACGGGACGCGCATGTTCCGCAATCTTGTCTACTAAGAATGCTGTGGCTTTATCAATACCACGCTTTAACTGAATCGCATTAGCACCAGCAGCTACGTTACGCAGACCTTCTTTTACAATAGCATGGGCTAAAACAGTAGCTGTAGTGGTACCATCACCAGCAGCATCATTGGTTTTAGAAGCAGCTTGGCGAATCAAAGAAACGCCTGTGTTTTCAATATGATCTTCTAATTCAATTTCTTTAGCAATGGTGACACCATCATTAACAATTTGTGGTGCGCCAAATTTCTTCTCTAGAACTACGTTACGTCCTTTGGGACCCAGGGTCACAGCTACAGCTTCGGCCAGAATGTCAATACCTTTCTCCAAAGCTCGACGGGCGTTTTCGTTGTAAATGATGCGCTTTGCCATAATCTGTTTACTTCTCGAATTGCTTATTTGTTAACTATCAACTTGTTAGGGTGGTTTTTAGGGTAGTTTGTTCTTCTACCTAAACTGCTATTACCCAACTACTGCTAGAATGTCTTTCTCAGAAAGCAGTACATATTCTTCTGTACCCAGTTTCACGTCAGTACCTGCATACTTGGAATATAGTACTTTATCGCCCACCTTCAGATCAATTTCCTGACGGGTTCCGTCATCATTGCGCTTACCAGCTCCTAAAGCTACTACTTCCCCTACTTGGGGCTTTTCTTTAGCTGTGTCGGGTAAAAACAACCCACCTGCTGTCTTTTCTTCAGCTGCTGTGACTTTTACAAACACGCGATCGCCTAGGGGCTTAACTGTGGATACGCTTAGAGATACTGCTGCCATTATTTTTTCCTTATCTTAAATGTCGTTGATTAGCACTCTCAACTCCTGAGTGCTAATGTACCGAAAAAAGACCACAAATGGCAACAATCTTATCTGTACGGTTTTCCGAACTGGAGAAGGTTTAATAGGTGAGGAAAACACAATCTGCTGGATTTTTGCTTTCCTTTGATTTACCCCTTGATTATATATATCACTTCTTAATCAAGCATAAATACTGAATTATTCTAGTTATCTGGTTCTGTTGGGTAAGTGGTGAATATTTTTATATGAACAACTTTATTTCCAAATGGGGAAAATTGTTATAGAAATGTAGTCAAGGAATCCCTGAATGAGTAACAATACAGGAGTTCCCAACTTTTGGCTATTGGTGCAACCAAATTTCGCCAATTTCCACATTCTACTTGCAGGAGAAAACTAGATGCAGTTAGTTAAAACGCATCCTATTTACAAAACTAATAAATATTGGCGGGGATGTGATTTAATCTGCTTTAAAGCCAAAAATCTCTACAATTTGTGTACCTACTATATAAGGCAGTCTTTTTTTAAAACGGGTCAAAATACTTTCTAGTAGGAAGCTATATGGCTTAGTATTTACTTCCAGAGCTTATCAGGAGATGGCAGTTACTCACAGAGGTTTTTCAGTCATTAGACAGGTATTACAAAGGTGGAAAGGCTATATCAGGTCTTGGCAAGATTGGCAAGCTAATCCATCTAAATATGTAGATGCACCAAAAATCCCCAATTACAAACACAAAATTAAGGGACGCTTTCCAATTGTCGTATATAATGTATATCAGGGTTGTCCAACCATGGATCAACCATCCCTAGTCCAAGGAATGTGCCAGTTATTTGAAAGTCTATTTGAGGGTGATGTGAACGATTCCATTGGTAAGGTTAGAAAACTGGTAGAAGCCATGATTATTCCCAGGAATAATGGCTCATACCTCCTCAAATTCACTTATGAGGTGCAAGAGCCTACAACTAGGTCTACACAAGTTATAGCTGGTATAGACCTGGGAGTTAATAACCTGGTTGCCTTAACAACTAATAGTTCAACTATTAGACCTTTATTGGTGAATGGTAAACCATTGAAATCCCTCAATCGACTGTTCAATAGGAAGCGGGATCTAATAGGATCCTATCAGTCTGAGAGTCAACCCAGTCGAAGATTGGGTGGGATAACCAGCAAATATCATAACCGAGTGGATAACTATCTTCATCAGACCTCCTCTATCGTAATCAATTATCTCAAGTCTAATGGTATTAAAACCTTAGTAGTGGGAAAGAACGATGAATGGGAAAAAGAGACTAGGATGGGTATAAGCAAGAGACACAACTTCATGCCAATACCCTATAGTAGACTCATTAGCATGCTGGAACACAAATGCCGACTAGCACAGATTGAACTAATCACAGTTAATGAGGCATACACCAGTAAGTGCTCTGCTTGGGATTTTGAACCCATAGCAAAACATCAAAAATATTTGGGGGAACGAGTACATCGGGGACTATTTAGATCCGCCAATGGTCAGGTTATTAATGCAGATCTCAATAGTAGCCTGAACATAATTAGAATGTATTCCTCAGAGGCGTTAACTGCTGAGAGGATAGGGAGTTGTGGCGTTCAACCACTAAAGGTGAATCCTTTAGCAAGAGTTAAACAGATATAGAAATGTAAAATTGGTTCTCCACTTTTATGTTCTTGTATGATTTAACTTCAACGCTAAAACTTGGATATTGTATGGGCAATAGTAACCTAATAGAAATGCGGGTAGAATTGTAAAGATCATCTTTGGCGTCAAAATGATTGAATAAAATTCTTGTACTCGCTTCTGGCAAAGGAAAATATAATAGCGCATTATAAATACTTTTGCTCTCCGTATCCTTACTAGACCTTTGTCATTAAGTTACTAGTATTATCTAAGGAGTAACAACCACCCACACAAACCATAACCAACAGGAATGAGTTAGGTGGAAAGAAGCTCTTCCATCCCATCCCGGGAAGGATCTAAGCGCGAAAAATGCCAACGCTATAAAAGAATTCAGCATGAAAGACCAAAAACGACTTTTACTGATTGATGACGATCCTAATCTAATTTTGCTAGTTAGAGACTATCTAGGATTTAGGGGATATGACGTTCTAACAGCTGAAAATGGGCAAAGAGCTCTGGGTATTTTAGAACAGGATATTCCCGATATGATCATCTGTGATGTGATGATGCCAGAAATGGACGGTTATACCTTTGTTGAACAGGTAAGACAAAACGAGCGGACTAGTTGGGTGCCCGTTCTTTTTCTGTCAGCGAAAGGACAAAGTGCGGACAGGGTAAAAGGTTTAAATAAGGGAGCTGACGTATACATGGTCAAACCCTTTGAACCAGAAGAACTTGTGGCCCAAGTAGAATCCTCACTCAAGCAAACCAGTCGCTGGAAAGAACATCAAACCAAAGTGGGGGAACCTGGTTCTCGCATCCAAGTTCCTTTTGATGTTCAATTGACCCCTACGGAACTAAAAGTAGTTCAATTTGTGGCTAGGGGTTTAGCAAATCGGGAAATTGCTGAGGAATTAAATGTCAGTCAGCGTACAGTTGAAAGCCATGTATCTAATATGTTGGGCAAGACTAACCTGCATAATCGTACTGAGCTAGCACGCTGGGCAATTGAAAATCAAATGGCTTAAAGCCATAGCCATGTAGTTGAATGAAATTTTGAGTTTTGAATTGATGTCTTTATCACTCAAAGCTCAAAATCCCTGTCTTAACAAGCCCTATATATTACTCTTCCTGGATATTCTTCCTCATTTATTTTTGCGTATAAGCGAAGGCAAGATAGAACCTCTCCTGGAGTTCCCCCATTCTCCAGTTGTAAATCATCCTTAGCGTACTGGCAAATATCAGCATATAGTCCTGATAGTTGCTTGATCTTGATGTTGTTACCTGCTTTCGTAGCTTGATCAGCCATTTTTTTGAGTATACGTCTTGATTCTTGTTGGAGTTTTCCCCACCAGGAATATCTTTCCGCTGGGGGAACAAATACTAGGGAATGTATTGCTTCATCTAAATCCAGCCAACTGCGTAAATTTATGATACTGCTGGAATCATCATTAAGTTTTTGGTTACGTTGCAGGCGATCGCTAAATGATTCCAGATATAATTGCTTTTGTTCGGGATGAGATTGAAAAGAGATAACATCAAAGCTAAAGACACTTTTTAGGGCGTGATGTAGATCGGGGTCGATATCAATGAAACTAGTATATAAAGAGAGGAAACCAGTTAAAAAGTGCCAATTATCGGAGTTATGTAATTGAGCTAGGTCTAATTTGAGCAAAGCTTTTTTAGACAAAGAGAGTCCGGGAGAGACGATTGTGCCACTTAGACCGGGATAAATAATTTCATCGCGCACAAAGGGTAAATAATGAAGATGCACATAATCTTCCATAGCACCGAGTTTTTTGGCAATTTCCAGAGTGCGGTTTTTCCAGATTGTGGCCAGGTCTTCTGGTAAGCGCAGCAACTTGCGGTGAATTTCATTCCAGAGATCACAGTCATTATCGCTGTGTAAAGGTTGATCTCCCAGGTAAAACCTGACCTCCAAATCAGAATTAAAAATTTGTCGTAATTCTGTGAGTAATTGACCAGATGTGGAATTATGGATTGTGAATTCAACATCTTCCAGCTCCCCAACTGAATTCGACTGTAAAAGACCATCTATTTCCCCAATGACCTGGGAACATAAATCATAACCTGGATCTGCGGGATAAGCTGTTTTGGCCTGTGTTAGTGTCTCCTTGAGTCCGTATAGGTTAAACTTCAATAGTTGAGAAATAAGCGAATCTTGGGTTGCTAATAATTGTTGTAGATGTTGTAGATGTGGAATCATGATCATGTAAATGACAAAATATAGTTTTAATGCACACCACAAAAGGGGTCTCGTTCCCTATCAATTTCATTAGGTTGTAATTCCAATTCAGTACAGTAAACACATCCTGGTTGTTGTAAGGATTCCAGACTATGGGATGTCCAGTAAGGAACTGCTCCTGGGTGCATTCTTAATATCCCCTTACTATCTAGGGTGACATAGTATTGACAAGGGTAATCCGTAGAGATTTCTGGTTTGCTAAGGGATCCAATACGGATCCATTTTTTAGTTTTAGTCAAACTATCGGTTTGACAGATATAGAAATTATGTTGACCATTGTGGGGAAATGGTGGTAAAGGACTACTAATTAATCCCTTCCCAGTTTCTTTGGTGCCATCTTGTAAGTAATGAAACGTTTCTAATATCTGATTTTGACTGTTATCAACTGCAAAGACTAAATGATAGGCATCCGGTTGATCCACTGTAGCAGATTCTAGGACATTGATAGCAATATCACCATCTTTTAAATTTTCATAATCCCCTATGAGGGCAATATTCCATTTTAATTTTCCATCAACAAATATATCAGAACCAGTTGCATGGGGGTCAATGACAGAATTGATATCAATTCCTGGCACATCTATTAAATAATGGGGACTACCTTGACAGAGTAAAACAGTAAATTGGAGAGTTTGGTCAATTTCAAATTGGACTTGAATTTTTTTGAGAAATTCAGCTTCTTCCATCCTCAAATTTTCCATGAGAGTTTTACCATCGAAACTACCCCAAAGACGTAATTCACCATCTTGGTAATCTTGACGATAGATGATATTAGTTAACTGAATACCTTGCCAGGTGGTTCTTACCTTAGCGACACTTTCCCAAGGGATAAGTTGATAGAGTTCTTGTCCAGCATTAAAAATAGATAATAGTTCCTGAGTTTGGGTTTTGCGCTTGAAGTTGCAGGGTAAATAATAAAATAGATTTTTCACATCTATTTCCAGCTGATTTGCTCCCTTGCGCAGTAAATTTTTAGAAGCTTCAGGATCAAATCTTAACCTTCTTAATTTTTCTGCATAACAAGCACCAGCAGAAGTTGCTAACTTAGTGAATTCTAGGACAAAAGTAATCCGTTCTGGATTCCAGATAAAGTAGGGAGATTTGCTGAATTCTTGGTAAATTTGGGTTTTCACCAAATCCAGATTACAAGTTTTACCCGAGAGAATTAACCAATCTACCTTTTGATCTTCATTTAAACGACTTTCCATCAGTCCTTTGGCGATTCCTATCGCTTCTCTAATACTAGAAATAGCACAACGTTCAAATTGTTGGGCATTTATAGTTAGGTAAATAGAATCAGCACTAACCAGTTGAAATTTCACACTGCTTTGTAAAAGCAACTCGCTAATTTCTTGCTCATTCAGGGTAAAGGTTAATAAACCATCTTCAGATCCTTTCTCCCCAATTTTAATTTGGCCGATTCTGCATGTTCCCACAGAGTGTAGAAGGTTTGGAGACGTTGAGGAGCTTGTTGCCATCGAGTTGGTAAGACTTTTTCAGCGGTGTCTAAAGCATCTTTGAAAGCAACATCCCCTTCTGGATTCTCTTTGTCCACACATTTTAATAAACTGCCACTTTTGAATTTGCCATCTTGTAAAAATCGCTCGTTGAGTTCTGAATTAATTAAGTCCTCCAGTTTATCACTGGTTATATTACCATCGGTAACCGCTGTTAATAAAAAATCAGCTAGGGCAATTTTTAACAGTCGAAAAACTCGTAAAGTAATTAATTCCCCACCTAGTTGTAAATGTCCTGAAGAACCCAATAATTTTGGTGTCAGTTTATAATAACGTCCTCCCAAACCTCTATCTTCATTATTGGTAAAAACAGGAGTTTTATCTTCTAAAGTGAGTTTGATTAATGCTAGGTCAGTTGTACCTCCACCAATGTCTAATACCAGAACATTTTGGGACCAGTTATTTTTTTCCTGACGACAACGGGTTTTAAATGATTCAATACCAATATTCAAATTGCCACCAAATTCTCGCCATAAAAAGAATATGGCTACGGAAACAGCTTCGTCATAGGCCGTTTGTACATCATCCAACCCTAATTCTTCCACTAATGCTTTAATCTCCTTTCGCACCACCGGAGGAGCAACTGTGGGATAGGTGACTACTGCTGTTAATAAGTCCCCTTGAGAAAATCTTCTACCTGCACGTTGACGATAGTCTTCAGTTAATTCAATTAGATGTCCCCACGCTGCTTGAATTAATTGGTGAACTTCAATGTTATTATTTTCTAGATCATTTTTTTCTCCCTCATTTATCACCACAGGAAAAGTCCGATTTTGCCCAAAATATCGTTTTGGTGAATGATGAAATCTGCTAATAATATCTTTAACTGCAGTAATTGTACCCTGGGCGATCGCCTTTTTGCGGTTATCTCTTGCAGTTCTACCCATTTGCAATTTCAATGGTTGTATTTTACAGATTTCTATTTCACTGGGAATTTCTGTTTGTCTTCTATTAAAATCCAAAACCACTGGAATCAAATTTTGCGACTCTAGGGTAGGAACGCGAAAAACCTCATGATATATTTGATAGAGTTTTTTACTGACAGCACGACGAAATCTTTCACTGTTTCCCAAACATAGTTCAATTTGACGAAGAGCTTCTAAAAATTTGTCCTTATGGTCATTTTCAAAAATTTCCCCTATTGCTTCTGGTGGAATTTCCAAATTCCTACCCAGATTAACCAGGAATTTTTCCCATTCGTTCACACCAATATCTGGTAGAGCTAAATGGGGAGGTGAGTTTAACCATTCCCCTAACCGCTGACGCAGTCTTACTTCTTGTTCTCTAGGTAGGGTTTCTGCAATTGGCACTTCAATAGGGTCAAACATTGTTACTGTAGAGTTAGAAGTGCCAAAATCTACTGCCAACCAGCCCGGGAATCTCTTATGAGAGTCTCCATTTAGTTTTTCACTTAGTTTTTGACTTAATCTGTTAAGGTAAGTGTCCAGTTCAAAATTGTTCATAGTTTATCTGTTATTGATTTTTTGTATATTCTAAATTTTACTACGGGTAGAGTTACTCTAGTTGTAATCATAGATATGTTGCTGGTCAATAGACGCAATATCGCTGAGAATTTCTAACCAGGTAGGTATGGTCAATTCTAGGCTTGTGTCTCCAGCAGCAATATATCTAAGTAGTTCTTCTTTTTTCAATAAGTTTTGCAAACTGGGGATAATTTGATCTAGGATTCCCTCCAACTCCAAATTTATTTGTCGGTTTACTTCACTCACATATTGAACCAGATGTAAACTAGCACTAGTGATAATTTCATCTCTTAATCGTAAAATAAAAACTTGGTGATTTGTACTACTAGACAAATATTTACTTCTTTCCACGGACCAATCAAATACTTGTCCTGTATCATGCTTCTCATTCTGTTTGGCCAGGGGAAATATATTTTCCGGTATTATGGGTTTATCTTGGTTCTCTATTTCCTCAATAATTGCCTCCTTCCATTGATTTGGTTTTGATGCTAACAACAGTCTATAGAATAGGTCTGCTGCTTCTGCTCCAAACCTATCCTCCATCAATTCTTCCAGTTCGGGATTGAGCGCTAATTTTTCTGATCCCAATTCTGATTCCAGATTGATGGTATTAGTTAATTTGACCAATAAATCTATTACAGCTTGCCTAATACAATCTCTGGCAAATTTTTCCACATCTTTAATGGTTTGGGAAAAAACGGGATAGAAATCATCACTTTTTGTAGGCAACGTGTTATTACTTTTGCTCCCACGATCCGGACGATCAAATAGTTTCCCTGCTGCACCTTTCGATTCTACCAAGGCAATTCTACCACCTTGCAATTTATTAAATAACAAAGTCCACTGATTCCAATTGAGAATTTGATAAGTTAGTTCATCTTTGATAATACTACTAACTACTAAACCACGTCTATCTTTTAGAGGTTCCTTACCCAAATCCCTACGAAAATTGCGGTAGATTTTATCCAAACTCTCAATGGACAACCGCAAATCAACTAGGTCTTGACTATCAGCAGCAGGTATGCCTTGGGCATGAATTTCAGCCAAAATATCTTTTAATTTTTCCTGTTGTTGACGAATCAGATCCGCCGATCTGCGAGTATCTTCATATAACTGTTTTAAACCATGGGTATTCACATGATTTTGAATCAATTCCCTTAACTTGCTTACACTTCCATCCTGAGCAAAATAATCCAATTGTCTACCCAAAATACTACGGGAATCATGGCTTAATAATTTTTGACTTAACCTTCCCCATTTTTCTTGTAATTTTTTCGGTCGTTCTAAATAATCGGGATAATCTATATTTGCCAAAAATTCATCCGAACCAGCTTTCACCTTAGTTGAACGTTTGGATAATTCCGCTAACCCCAACAATGGTGATAATAGAACAATTCTGTCATCTTCACTGGTAAACGCTCTTCCACCATCAATAATAGTTTCCAAAATTTTTAAATTTTCTAAAACCACTTCAGTTTCTAAGGGTTTGCCATGGTATTCCTCAGCAATTAGACTGTCTAAAATTCTTTCCCCCCCTTCACTCTCTAAAGGCAATTGATCGAAACGTCCTACCCCCACCAAAATTAAATCCTTTAAATCTTGACCCGGTCGCTGCTGCTGCATCATTGTAAATATCTTATTAGCGCGATCGCTCCCTGGGGATTTGCCATTTAATAGCACCAAAATAGTTTGTACCTGAGCCAATTCTCGTAAAGAAAGAAAAGTATCTCTAGCACCGGAATTGGCCGCACCCAACCCAGGAAAATCCAACAAAACAAATTCTTCTGCTCCGGTCAAGTCCCAAATTTCCCTAGATATTTTCACATGAATATCCACTCTCCGAATCAAGGGAAAACTATTTTGTAATAATTGGGATGGCAGAATTTGTGGCGCTTTGGGCAATCGAGTATGAGCTGGAGGTAAATCCTCAAATCGTAATGTTTGAATTGCCATGGGCAATTCAACTAACTGTAAACCATTTTTGGCAGTTTTGGCATCAATACTATAGGTTTTATCGCATAGAGATTCACCATAAGCTTGATAAGAACGTAAAAATAATACTAACTCTCGTAATAAATAGCGTAGTTCCAAATTATTAGAGCTTTGCCAAGCTTCTTCACACCAGGAAGAAATATCCTTACCAGTTTTAATTTTACCAACCTGTAAAGGTGGTAACCCAGCAGCAACCGCACGGCGATTAGCTTCCGATAACATAAAATGTAAACATTCATTCACACCCTCATGGGATAAATACTCAACACTATAACTAGTTACTTGAGTAGTACTAAAATTCTCCTGTAGTTGAATGTGAATAGCAGTGACATTTCCCGTCGTAGGATTTTCACTAACTGGTAGAGCATCTGCATAACCAATTAAACTACCTAACAACAAACTTTTGCCACTGCTAAACTCACCCATTACACCAATTTTTACGGGAGAGTTAGCCATTTCCACTGTTTTTTCAGCAGCACCTCGTAACTGGAGCAAACACTCATCTAAACGGGAGGGAATCCAATCTTCCTGCTCAGACAGATGGAGGGGTACAGAGTCAATTTTACGAAGGATAAATTCACCGTAGTCTCTAAACCTGGTTAATTTGTCTAGTTCCATGTTAGTCTTTCTAATCTTAGTGAAACACTATTGAATTGGAGATTCCTCCCATCTTACCTATCTTACTGAAGTTTGGGAGGCTTTTTCCAACTTTTTAGAAGCGGTTGAGAGTTTTGGAGTTCTTGAATCGAGAAAGATGAACCTTATAAACGTATGTTCCTGGAGATAGATTTCCCACATATACCTTGTACTCTCCAGGGGACCAAAATCCAATCATTTCTGGTTGATTTCCATAGTTGTCTGGTAACATACAGAAACGTCCACCTGGACCGTCAACTAGTAATGTGGCTTTTCCTTCCCCTTCCAATGTTAGTCTCATATAGGGTATGGATTCTTGGACCACAATAATTTGATTGGGTTGACTCGGAAGAAGACCACAGTCCTTTTGAACTTTTGCTAGGGAGTTACCACTAATAACTAATGGATCTGGGGAAAATTCCCGTTTAATCTCGATAACTCCCTGTTGTGCTACCACGACCTGGTTCAATGGCAAACCTATGAGGAGGTTAACAGTAAGAAAGGCTATTAATTTTAGTGTTTTCATTTTCACCTGTGCATCTGTGAACACTTGGATAGAAACTTTGCTTAATTTGACCAAACCACTCAAGTTTTGTTCCCAGTTTTACTGTCTTAGGTACATTATTAATTGAACTATCCTGATTGTGGGTGAGATCCGGTTGACCTTCTACCTTAGTCAATTGTAGATTTATATGTACATGTAAATTTACAGGGCGGTGGTAAAACATCATGAATTCTCAACCACAAGAAGAATGGAAACGTCGCATCCAAGAGTTAAAATCGGGAATTAATTCATTTTACTCTGATCAACTACAAGGCTCACAACTGCGTCAAAACACTACTAATCAGATAAACAACTATTGGAATCAATACCAAACTTGGTTTCAAGGTTTGTCCACTGTGAAAAAGGTCGCCGTTGCTACCATTACCATCATATTATGTTTTCTGACCTTACAAACAGTATTTAGACTGTTAATTTCCATTATCAGTCTGGCAGTGCTGGGGGTGTTAGTATACCTTGGTTATAGGTTTTTACTTAACAAAAACTTATTCAACAAGCCTTAACCTATTTACTTCAAGTATAGTTTATAGTTCAACTATATACGAATTCGTCAATGGATAATCAATCTAGTCCGTTTCCCCAACCACCAAAAACCAAATCCCTACCCCTACCAGCAAGACGCTTGCTCGCTTGGTTAGGAGAAATAACCTTAGTTACTGCAACTGGGGTTATTCCCTTTAGTATTGGGGCTTATATTAATTCCCAAACCGATTTACAAAGAACACCTTTAAATCCAGTTTTAGCGGGAATAGAAAGAGCAATCGCACAGCCATTAGCCCTACCAGTGAATTATGGTATTCGCAATGTGGCCAGTCCCACCAACTTTTTATGGACCATAGGTCTGTTAACACCTATTACTCTTGTAGGTTGGCAGCTATACTTATTAGCCACAACAGGTAGTACGCTTGTCAAGAAGAAGTTAGGAATCAAGACGGTTAACATAGAAGGAAAACCCCCCGGTTTTAAAGCCATTATCATTCGTGAGGGAATAGGGCGTTGGGGTGCTCCAGTGAGTATGGCTTATGTATTGTGGCGTTATAGTTTTGCCTTTCCTAACCTGGAACTATTTACATTTTTGGTTCTAGTAATGGTAATAGCAGAAGGTATGGGTATTAATTCTCCCAGAAACTCTCGAGCTATCCATGATCAGTTAGCTGGTACATACACTGTAAATATTAACGAAAACCCAGTCACAACAGCAGTGGAAATACCCAGTGAACAACCACCAGAAAGCTCCCAATCTCACCCCATCCTCAATTTTATATGTAAGTTTCCTCCCAATCTGACTTTGATTTTAGCTGGTGCAACGGGTATGATAGCTCTATTGTCAACTCTGGTGGGTACACAAATATATATTCAAAACCAGGCCAATCAAAGACAAATCCAGCTGGTCAACAGTCAAAAATTCTTAGAACTAAGCCAACAAATTAACCCCCAGTCTAATACTAGTATTGAGAAGCGCCAACGGGCAATTCTTGCCATGGGTGGAGTTAATGATCTCCAGTCAATCAGGTATTTAGTAGATTTACTGACTAAAGAAACCGATCCCAGAATATTGAATACTATCCAGCAGGCATTATCCAATATAGGAATCACATCTCTACCGGAACTAAAACGGGTCAATCAGTTCATTGGCAAACAAATCAAATCTGGTGCCATTTCTGATAGTGTGGGGGAAAAACTGTTAAACATCAACCAACAAACCATTAACAAAATACTAACAGTTTATAGTGGCAAAATTCACAACTTGGATTTAACGGGAATTCAATTAAGTTCGCAAAATGCCAAACAAAATTCTCAATCTCAATTAGTGCTAGAGAATGTAGATTTATCTGGAGTTATACTCAAATCTGCCAATCTTAACCAAGCTAGTTTTAAAAGTAGTCGTTTTCGCAGTGTGGGAGAAGATGGTCGTTGGGACACCTACGATGATATTATAGCTGACTTGAGTAAAGCTCAACTAAAAGGATCAAATCTATCTAGTGCCAATCTCAGTCGAGTTTTAATGAGTCGTGTGGACTTAAGTTTTTCTGTGTTAAACAGGGCAAACTTAGCAAATAGTAAGTTGATAGGTGCGAACCTCAGCAGGGCCCAACTTGTAGGTTCGGATCTACAACAAGCAATTTTGCAAGATGCCATTCTGACTGGGGCAGATATTAGCGGTGCACAACTACAAGAAGCTGATTTATATGCTGCCCAATTGGCTCGGGTTTCTGCCATAGGATCCCAACTTTCCCATAGCAACTTAACTAAAACTAATTGGCAAGGTGCAGATCTCTCCGAATCTTATTTAAATCATGCGAACTTAAACAGTGCTAATTTCAGTGCCGCTAATCTATCGGGTGCTATTTTGCGTTCTGCTAACATGACTAATGCTAATCTACGCAATGCTGATATTAGTCGTGCTGATTTAAGAGGGGCAAATTTGGAAGGTACGGATTTTCAGGGAGCGATCTTATTTCCTGGTAAACAGGATCCTAGAGATAGATTTGTGGAAACCTCGGATCTTGGATCCCAAGCAGCTATTGTTCAGGATGTAGATTTTAGCAATGCTAAAAACCTAGATGTTCAACAATTGGCCTTCATTTGCACCAATGGTGGAATTCATTCTCGTTGTCCATAACTATAATGCGCGTTTTAATTCTTGGTGGTACCAGTGATGCCATAGAAATCACTAACAAAATAAATCAGATTCCGAAAATACACGCGATCGCATCGTGGGCGGGTCGAACCAAGAATCCGGTTATGCCCCTTAACGTGCGAATTGGCGGTTTTGGGGGTGTACCTGGGTTAGTAGAATATTTACGGGAAGAAAAAATTGATATTTTAATTGATGCGACCCATCCGTTTGCGGATAGCATATCTTGGAATGCGGATGCAGCAGCTAGAGAGGTAGGAATTCCCCGATTATTATTTCATCGTCCGGGTTGGGAAAAAGAACCAGGGGATAATTGGATTGAAGTAGAGAATAATAGGGAAGCGGCGGCGATTTTGCATAAGCAGGGTGTGAGTGGCCAAGAACAAGTTTTTAAAAACCAAATCAAAAGAGTTTTTTTAACCATAGGTAGACAGGAAATAGAAGCTTTTGCCCACCTAGAGAAAATATGGTTTTTAATGCGAATGATTGATCCTCCTGCAGTAGATAGTAAAGTCCCTTGGGGAGAGATATTATTTAAGAGGGGACCCTTTGATTTGAGAGGTGAAAGAGAAATTTTCACCCAATATGATATAGATGTGATGGTGAGTAAAAACAGTGGGGGGAATGCCACCTACCCTAAAATCATAGCAGCAAGGGAGATGGGTATACCAGTGCTAATGGTAAGACGTCCACCTTTACCACCTGGAGAACAGGTAAAAGATGTGGAGGGTGTGATAAATTGGCTAGCTAATAGATATAGATAATGGTTAAAATGTAGTCGGCAATTTTTGGACTTGACATGAATTTTCCCTGTCCTTCCATTTTTCTTTTTTGGCTTGGCCACTGGTTTGGCATTAATATCCTCAAACCTAAACCTGGCAAGTGTTAGTGCTGTAGAAAGTTGTTTAACTCCTGCTCTATCTCGCATCAAAAAACATCAAGTTAACCCAGGTGAAAACTTGGTTACTATAGCGGAAAGATATAAGCTAATGCCAGCCACTATCTTGCAGATGAATCCCTTAATCAATAATGGTCAGGTTATACCGGGAACCCAATTACAAATTCCCCCTTTTGATGGAATGGTGGTGCAAGTACCAAATGGTCAGGGTTGGCAACAAATAGCTAAAAAGTATGGGGTTCGTCCAGATACACTATTTGAACTGAATGGGTGTCAACAAAATCCTAGGGTGGTATTTGTTCCCTCTTCATCCAAGATCAAACCCATATATGGGTCTGCTCCATCTATCACCACTATTATGGGATCCCCCGTATCTAATTCTACTGGTGTGTCTTTTCCCTATGGTTGGCAAATTCATCCCATCACCAATCAAGTTTTTTTCCACAGTGGGATTGATTTATTAGCAGAAGTGGGCACTCCTGTCCGCGCTACTGCTAGTGGTGTAGTGGTCTTTGCCAAGGAGCAAGGTAGCTATGGTAACTTAGTTATTATTAACCATCAGGGTGGAATGCAAACTCGTTATGCTCAATTAGAATCTATTAAAGTGAAGTTAGGTCAACAGGTTAAGGTTAATCAAGTTTTAGGAACTGTAGGTGCTACCGGTGAACCAAGTTCCAGAGAACCCCATCTACATTTTGAGGTTCGTGCTAGAGAGGATTTAGGATGGACTGCCAAGGATCCGGTAGAGTATTTAAAGTAGATTGCATGCTAAACCTATTTTTTATGGGAGGTCAGGAAGTGGCTATTGCTACCATTAATCCTACCACTGGGGAAATTCTCAAGGTCTTTTTACCTTTGAAAGATGAGGAAATTGAAGCTAAACTGCATTTAGCCAGTCAGACTTTTCAGTATTACCGTTATACAAACTTTGTAGAGCGATCGCACTGGTTATTGGAAACTGCCAATATTCTAGACAGAGAAAAAACCGATCTAGGGAAATTAATTACCTTAGAAATGGGTAAAACTCTAAAATCTGCGATCGCTGAGGTAGAAAAATGTGCTTTAGTCTGTCGTTATTATGCTGAACATGGACCTGACTTCTTGGCTGATGTGAATATTAGCACCGATGCCAGTCGGAGTCTGGTAAAATACCAACCATTGGGGGTTATTCTAGCCGTAATGCCCTGGAATTTTCCCTTTTGGCAAGTTTTTCGGTTTTGCTGCACCTGCGCTGATGGCGGGAATGTGGGATTACTTAAACACGCATCTAATGTTCCCCAATGCGCCTTATCTATAGAAGAGATTATTAATCGTGCTGGTTTTCCTGAAGGAGTATTTCAAACCTTATTAATTCCAGCCATACAAGTAGGAGACTTAATGGCAGATAATCGAATTAAGGCTGCCACCCTAACGGGAAGTGAACCAGCGGGTGTGTCCTTAGCAGTTGCATCTGGTAAACATATTAAAAAAACTGTTTTAGAATTAGGGGGAAGCGATCCATTCATAGTGTTAGAAAGTGCGGATTTAGAATTAGCAGTTAGTACTGCAGTTACAGCAAGACTGATCAATAATGGTCAGTCATGTATAGCAGCGAAACGGTTAATTGTAGCTGAAGCCATAGCTGATAGGTTTGAGGAGATGCTATTGGCAAAATTTGCAACTTTAAAAATTGGGGATCCTTTAGCAGATGACACAGATATTGGACCATTAGCAACTAGCAAAATTTTGGAAGACCTGGATAATCAAGTGCAAATGGCCATAGCTAGTGGAGGCAAAATTCTCCTAGGTGGTTATCCCATAAAAGAGGGTCATGGTAACTTTTATCCACCCACTATTATTGTAGATATTCCCCCAGATCATCCCATTGCTCAAGAAGAATTTTTTGGTCCAGTAGCTTTATTATTTCGAGTTCCAGATCTAGACGCAGCCATTAGACTAGCTAATGACATACCATTCGGATTAGGTGCAAGTGCTTGGACAAATAATCCCCAAGAACAGGAACGACTAATTACAGAAATCGAAGCAGGAGCTGTATTTATTAATGGCATGGTTAAATCAGACCCTCGATTGCCATTTGGGGGAATTAAACGTTCTGGATATGGTCGAGAATTAAGTATTCAAGGTATGCATGAATTTGTGAATATTAAGACTGTTTGGGTTAAGTAGTTAATGGTTGGTAGTAATATAATTCAAGGAAAATCAATGAATACAGCAGAACTACTAGTAAAGTGTTTAGAAAATGAAGGTGTAGAGTATGTTTTTGGCTTACCTGGTGAAGAAAATCTTCACGTTTTAGAAGCTATCAAAAACTCTTCCATTCGATTTATTACCACCCGCCATGAACAAGGCGCAGCATTCATGGCAGACGTTTATGGAAGATTAACCGGTAAAGCAGGGGTCTGTCTTTCTACCCTAGGACCTGGAGCTACCAATCTCATGACCGGTGTGGCCGATGCTAACCTGGATGGCGCACCACTAGTGGCAATTACTGGACAGGTGGGAACAGATAGAATGCACATTGAGTCTCACCAATATTTAGATTTAGTGGCTATGTTTGCTCCAGTTACTAAGTGGAATAAACAGATAGTTAGACCCAGCATCACACCAGAAATAGTCAGAAAAGCCTTCAAGCGATCGCAAACAGAAAAACCCGGAGCAGTTCACATCGATTTACCGGAAAATATTGCGGCCATGCCAGCAGAAGGTAAACCCCTACAAAAGGACAATTTAGAGAAAACCTACGCAGCTTTTGCCAGCATTCGCGCAGCAGCAGCGGTGATTTCCCAGGCAATTAACCCCATAATTTTAGTAGGGAATGGGGCGATTCGTGCCCAAGCTAGTGATGCTGTCACCCAATTTGCCACCCAAATGAATATTCCCGTGGTTAATACTTTTATGGGTAAAGGTGTTATCCCCTACACCCATCCCTTAGCCCTATGGTCTGTAGGACTCCAACAAAGAGACTTTATTACCTGCGGTTTTGATCATGCGGACTTAGTCATAGCCATTGGTTATGATTTAATTGAATTCTCTCCCAAAAAATGGAATATGGAATGTAATATTCCCATCGTTCATATTGCAGCTGATGCAGCGGAAATTGATAGTAGTTATATTCCCCAAATAGAAGTAATAGGTGATATTTCTGATTCCCTAAATGAGATTTTAAAAATTGCTGACAGACATGGTAAACCAGAACCCTACGCTATTAGTTTAAGGGGCAATATTCGAGCTGATTATGAACAGTATGCTCAGGATGATGGCTTCCCTATTAAACCACAAAAATTAATTTATGATCTACGTCAGGTCATGGGACCAGAGGACATTGTTATTTCTGATGTAGGAGCTCATAAAATGTGGATGGCTAGACATTACCATTGTCATAGTCCCAACACTTGTATTATATCCAATGGTTTTGCGTCCATGGGAATTGCTATCCCAGGCGCTTTAGCAGCTAAGCTGGTGTATCCTGATCGCAAAATTGTAGCTGTAACCGGCGATGGTGGTTTTATGATGAATTGTCAAGAATTGGAAACAGCACTGCGAGTTAGCACACCATTTGTCACGCTAATTTTTAATGATGGTGGCTATGGACTAATCGAATGGAAACAGGAAAATCAATTTGGTAAGGGTAAAGCAGCTTTTGTGCATTTTGGCAATCCCGACTTTGTCAAACTAGCAGAAAGCATGGGATTAAAGGGTTACCGTGTTGATTCAGCTACTGATTTAATTCCCGTCCTGAAAGAGGCCTTAGTACAAGATGTTCCCAGTGTGATAGATTGTAGGGTAGACTATAGAGAAAATCGTAGGTTCACCCAAAAGGCTAATAATTTACACTGTGATCTTTAACCTCAATCTTAACACAAATAGGGGACAAAACAATGGCGTGGCAAAAAATTCTGGCAACAAGTGACCTGCTACCGGGAGGTCGAGAAGTGGTAAAGGTAGGAAAAAGAAATATACTGGTGTTAAACCATGATAACCAGTATTATGCTGTAGAAAATAGCTGTCCCCACCTTAAAGTACCAATGAAATCCGCAAAAATTGAAAATAGTACAATTGTTTGCTCATTTCACCGTAGTGCTTTTGACCTAGCTACTGGAGAAGTCAAAACCTGGTGTCCTTGGCCTCCCGCAGTTGGTAAGTTAATGGGAATGGTCTCTCAACAGAAAAATTTACCCGTGTTTCCCCTGCGTGTGGAAAATGATCATGTTTTGATTGACATACCAGAATAGTGGGCAATGGGGAATCCTTTAAAGCTTGGGTTCCCCCTTTTTTTAACTCCATGAATAACCTTGTGAGTCTAATTTTACATTTTACAAAAAACTTGAACCCAATATGGCTCGTTATACCTCTTCCTTTCTCATAGGTGTCAAAGCTGAATATTTACACTCGCTAATAATCCAACTATTGCAGGATTGCGGATTCTCGGTTCAATTTTACTCCCATGACTATATCATCGCCACTGAGATCCCTGGTAAGGTGTCATTTTCTAAATTAGTAGCTATAGAAGTGTTAGTTGACAAATCCAAAGCGGAAAATGAAACATGGATAAATCTTGTGGTGAAGAGTGAAGAACTGCCATTGAAGTTGGATAACCATTGCCGGCAAGTCTTTGACCAGATTCGTCAAGAATTTGAACATAACCGCAAATGGCAACTAATTGAAAGTGTAGTAAATTTTTAACTGTAAACTATGGCCCAACTGCAACGTCTCACTATTCAAATATCCCAATTACAACAAAATCAAGTTCTCTTAACCCCTAAACAAAAACACTACTTGTTACGAGTATTAAGACTACAAGATGGGGATCAATTTATTTCTATGGATGGTATGGGTAAATGGTGGTTGACCAAATTAACAGCAGACACGGCACAGATTTTACAAACCCTCACACCAAAAACAGAGTTACCCTTATCCATAACCCTCATACTGGCCTTACCCAAGGGCAATGCTTTTGATGACGTGGTTCGCTACTCCACAGAACTGGGAGTGTCCTCTATTTTACCTGTTTTGAGCGATCGCACTTTACTAAATCCCAGTCCCCAAAAACTGGAACGGTGGCGACGCATAGCCAAAGAAGCTGCAGAGCAGTCAGAACGGGCTTTTGTTCCCACTATATTAGAACCTGTGGCTTTTAGTACTGCTCTAAGTGAATATAGTAATTTTAAATGTTATATATGCGAGGCAAGGGGTAGCTATCCCCATTTAATCAATATAATTAATATTCCGCTTAAAGATATTAAAGAAGTCGTAATTGCCATAGGTCCAGAGGGTGGATGGACAGAAACAGAAATTGCCACTGCCATCCTAGCTAAATTTCAGCCAGTATCACTAGGCGATCGCATTTTGCGTGCAGCAACTGCCCCCATAGTTGCTTTATCTTTGATTGCTGCTGCTTGTGAAATCCCATTCCCAACCACCCCCAGGTCCTTGACTAGCGATTGCCAAAACCAAGCAAATCAGGGGAGGATGCTTCCTTGACAAATCCGGGGTAGGCTTCCATACCATGTTCGCCCACATCCAGACCCTCCAGTTCCTCTGATTCTTCGACTCGAATACCCATAGTATATTTGAGTGCGAGGAAGAAAATGCCAGATATCAGAAGTGTAAACAAACCCACGGTCAACACACCCACAAATTGGGTCCACAGTTGTCCAATACCACCACCAAAGAATAGCCCTGTGGGACCACCCTGATAGTAAACATTTCCCTGGGAAAATAATCCCACTGCTAAGGTACCCCACACACCACAACACAGGTGTACGGAAACTGCTCCTACTGGATCATCAATTTTTAGCTTGTCAAAGAATGGCACTGCCTTCACTACAAGAACACCAGCAATAGCACCCACAATAGCTGATGAGGGAACACTAATATAGGCGCAAGAAGCAGTGACTCCCACCAGTCCGGCCAGAATGCCATTAATGATCATAGATAAGTCAGGCTTACCTAAAAATGCCCAAGCTGCAATAGTTGCTGCTATACCGCCAAAGGCACCAGCTGTATTGGTAGTTAGGGCGATGTGGGCAATAGCGGTTCCATCTGATACACTCATAGTAGAACCAGGGTTGAAACCAAACCAGCCTAGCCAGAGTATCAAACAACCAAGGGTAGCAATACTCATATTATGACCGGGCATGGCATTAGCAGAACCATCCGGATTGTAACGACCAATTCTGGGCCCTAACAAGAAAGCTCCTACCAGAGCAGACCAACCCCCAACTGAGTGGACCACAGTACAGCCAGCAAAGTCCCAGAAACCCAGCTTGTATAGCCATCCTCCGCCCCAGATCCAATGACCTGTAATGGGGTAGGCCAAGCCAACCAGGAGTAAACTAAAGACGAGAAAACTGAGAAATTTGACTCTTTCTGCTACTGCTCCCGATACGATTGTGGCCGCTGTACCTGCAAACACTAGTTGGAAAAAGAACTTGGCCCCTAAAGGAACACCAGTCCAGTTGAGGGAACTGAAAATTCCCTTATATGCATCCCCCATAGCTGGACTATTATCAGCTCCCTGTAAAAATAAACCACCAAGACCGATGAAGGGGTTGCCATCACTGAACATCAGGCCAAATCCAATGGCCCAGAAAGCTACGGTAGAAAGGGCAAATACAATTAGGTTTTTTGCCAGTACATTAACGGCGTTTTTTTGACGACATAACCCCGTTTCTAACATACCAAAACCAGCATTCATAAAAAATACTAGCATCCCGGCAAACATCACCCACATGGTGTCAATGCCAACTTTGAGATCAGCGGACTGTTTAGCAAGATCTTCTAGCTTAGGTGGGTCAGCTGCAACAGCTGCATAGCCCCATCCAACTATAATCAGCATAGCCACAGTTATACAAGCACGCCCAATAGGAGCCAGCTTTCCTGCTGATAGCCATGGAAAACTCAGTCGAAGGGCAGAACCCCGCTTACGCCGGAGGCGTTTTGATCTTATTCTTGTCATGCTCATCACTGTAAGTGAGTAATTTAGCTAATGTTTTTCTAATGTTTTTTGAAGGATAAAGCTGTAACTAGGGGAATCCCTAGCATTTTTTTAATCCACTGTAAATTATCAAACTGTTATCTATGGTTCAGTTCTGTATGTTCAATCACAATTCGCCAATTTTTCTATTTCTAGCAGGTTTTGAAAATTACCAATTCCCAGATATACCCAGATATATATAATAGTAGGTAATTGGGTAGTAAATAGAAAATGACTAACTTACAAGAACGCGGACATCTTTTAACAGAACAGATAAATCCTCATAGTTTAAATCTAGACCAACTTAATGCTCTGGAACTGGTAGAGTTATTCAACAGTGAAGATCAAAAAGCTTTATCTGCTATAGCTGGTGCTAAAATGGAGTTGGCAGCAGCTATCGAACAAATAGCTGCCAAGCTACATCAAGGGGGAAGGTTATTTTACATTGGTGCGGGCACAAGTGGGAGATTAGGGGTATTAGATGCGGCCGAATGTCCACCCACTTTCTGCACACCTCCAGATTTGGTACAGGGGATTATTGCTGGTGGTGCGGGTGCTTTGTTACGCAGTTCTGAGGGTTTGGAAGATTTGGCAGAGGATGGGGAAAATGCTATCATCCAACACCAGGTGAATTCCCTCGATGTGGTGGTGGGTATCACTGCTGGAGGAACTACCCCCTATGTTCATGGAGCCTTGCATGGGGCACGTCAGCGAGGTGCCTTAACTATTTTTATTGCCTGTGTTCCCGCACAACAGGTTGCTGTTGAGGCGGATGTGGATATTCGCCTACTAACTGGACCGGAAATTTTGGCTGGTTCCACCCGCTTGAAGGCTGGTACGGCTACAAAGTTGGCTTTGAATATACTTTCAACCGGTGTGATGGTGAAATTGGGCAAGGTTTATGGTAATCGCATGGTGGATGTTGCTGTTACTAATCAAAAACTACATGACCGCGCTTTAAGGATATTACGAGATTTGACTGACCTAAATAAGGAAGCAGCTGAGACTTTACTAGAAAGAAGTGGTAAGTGGGTGAAACTAGCTTTGCTGATGCACTGGAAAAATTTGGATAAGCAGGAGGCTCAACAGCTACTAGCAGCACATAAAGGTAATTTGCGTGCTGCTGCGAACAGTTTTTAAAGTTCCAGTTTTCTGATATATCTGATATGATAGTAGATTGAACTCCTTTTAAGTAGTAAACATAGCATTGAGCGTATGAGCAAGGGAACTCTATTTGACAAAGTTTGGGAAATTCACACCGTGGGCACACTTCCATCAGGACTCACCCAACTGTTTATCGGACTCCATCTTATCCATGAGGTTACCAGTCCCCAAGCCTTTGCTATGCTCAAGGAAAGGGGTCTCAAGGTATTGTTCCCACACCGAACTGTGGCCACGGTAGATCATATTGTCCCTACAGATAACCAAGTACGTCCTTTTGCGGACAATATGGCAGAAGAAATGATCCGTGCTTTGGAAAAAAATTGTCAAGAAAATGACATCACTTTTTATAATATCGGTTCGGGAAATCAGGGTATAGTCCATGTCATTGCACCAGAATTAGGATTGACACAACCGGGTATGACTATTGCCTGTGGAGATAGTCATACATCCAGTCATGGTGCCTTTGGGGCGATCGCTTTTGGAATTGGCACAAGTCAGGTGCGTGATGTTTTGGCTTCTCAAACTTTAGCATTATCAAAACTCAAGGTGCGGAAAATTGAGGTAAATGGGAATCTTCCCCCGGGGGTTTATGCGAAGGATGTGATATTACATATAATTCGCACCCTGGGAGTCAAAGGTGGCGTAGGTTATGCTTATGAATATGCGGGAACCACCTTTGAACAAATGAACATGGAAGAAAGAATGACCGTTTGTAATATGGCCATTGAGGGTGGTGCCAGGTGCGGATATGTAAATCCCGATGAAATTACTTATGAGTATTTAAAAAATAAGGACTTTGCCCCCAAAGAAGCAGCTTGGGAAGAAGCCTTAAAGTGGTGGCAATCTCTACGGAGTGATGAGGATGCGGAATATGATGATGTGGTAGTATTTAGGGCGGAAGATATTCCACCCACAGTCACCTGGGGAATTACTCCTGGTCAGGGAATTGGGGTAGATGAAAAAGTACCCGCCGCCCAAGACCTACCAGAAGAAGACCGGTTTGTAGCGGAGGAAGCCTATCGCTATATGGATCTCTACCCTGGTCAACCCATTCAAGGGACAAAAATAGATGTTTGCTTTATTGGCAGTTGCACTAATGGACGCATCAGCGATTTGAGGGAAGCAGCTAAAAATTGCCCAAGGTCGTCAAGTTGCACCGGGTATGAAAGCCTTTGTGGTTCCTGGATCGGAAAGGGTGAAAAAAACAAGCTGAAGCTGAAGGGTTGGATCAAATCTTTTATTCAAGCAGGTTTTGAATGGCGCGAACCGGGATGTTCCATGTGTTTGGCTATGAACCCCGACAAATTACAAGGAAGACAAATTAGCGCCTCCTCCTCTAATCGTAACTTTAAGGGTAGACAGGGTTCCGCTTCTGGTCGCACCCTGCTCATGAGTCCCGCTATGGTGGCAACGGCTGCTATTAAGGGTGAAGTTGCGGATGTGCGCGAACTTTTATCAGCTAATAGCTGAACAGAAATGTAATTAAAGTTAATTACTGATCATAAACATGCTAAATAAAATTAACAAAATCAGCGATCGCGCCTTACCTTTAGTGGGAGATGATATTGACACGGATAGGATTATACCTGCCCGCTACTTAAAAGCTATCACCTTTGACGGTTTAGGGGAAGGAGCATTCATAGATGACCGAAAAGCCTTAAATGGTCAACATCCCTTTGATCTTCCCCAATATCAGGGGGCAAAAGTATTAATAGTCAACCGTAATTTTGGCTGTGGTTCATCTAGGGAACACGCCCCCCAAGCATTGGCTAAATGGGGTATTAGGGGGATTATTGGTGAAAGCTTTGCTGAAATCTTTTTTGGTAACTGTGTAGCTATGGGTATACCCTGCGTCACCGCTGAACCTGGCATAGTTAGACAGTTACAAGAATTAGTGACTGCAGATCCTCAGGCATTGGTTACCATAGATGTGGAAAATTTGCAAGTACAAATTCATGATTTAATCCTACCTGTGGCTATGGGTCAGGGAACAAAAACCGCCTTTGTGTCGGGGACCTGGGATGCTTGTGGACAGTTAGTAGCTAATGCGGCACAGGTAAAAGCAGTAGCAAGTCAGTTACCTTATATTACTTGGAGATAGAATTGCTAAGTGCCATTAAGATTTTATTCAGATTCTTGACCATCGGACAAAAAGTTCTAGACTGAAAAGAAATAGCCCTGCTTTCAATTGATCATTTAAAGGTAACATATCATGGTTCAACGCGGTTCTAAAGTACGTGTGCTTCGTCCTGAGTCCTACTGGTTTCAAGAAGTAGGTACTGTTGCTTCTGTAGATAAAAGTGGCATTAAATATCCTGTGATTGTGCGTTTTCCCAATGTCAATTACAGTGGTGTGAATACTAATAATTTCGCTCTGACTGAATTATTGGAAGTACAACCACCCAGTAAATAAAGCCACTGGCTGTAGGCATAAGCACTACCCATCAAACCTTATCTAAAAATGTTGGGGTGAAGACCTTCGGTAAAACCAGAGGGGTGAAACCCCGACATAAGATCAAACAGCAACTACCCAACTATGCCTGAATTGCCCGAAGTTGAAACAGTCCGTAGGGGTTTAAATCAGTTAACGCTCCATCAACCGATTACTGGTGGGGATGTTTTGCTTGCAAGTACTGTTGCTTATCCTTTTGCTGGTGAGGAGTTTATTGGAGATATTAAAGGTAACACCATTAAATCCTGGATCCGTTGCGGGAAGTATCTGCTGGCCGAGCTTTCTTCTTCTGCTTGGTTGGGTGTACATTTGCGCATGACTGGACAATTGTTATGGTTAAATCAAGAGGAACCATTACATAAACACACCAGGGTAAGATTGTTTTTTGGCAAGGAGCAAGAACTACGGTTTGTAGACCAACGCACTTTTGGGAAAATGTGGCATGTGCCAAGTGGGGTAGTGAGGGAGGAAATCATAACAGGTTTAGGCAAACTGGCAATTGACCCCTTTGCTGTAGAGTTCACACCTGAATACTTGGCTACTAAACTGGCAAAGGTTCGTCGTCCCATTAAAACCGCCCTATTGGATCAGTCTATAGTAGCAGGTTTAGGTAATATTTATGCTGATGAAGCCTTATTTAAAAGTGGCATTTTACCAACTACTATTTGCACAAACATAGACGAAAAACAGATAGGGAGTTTAAGAATGGCCATAATTGAAGTTCTATCAGCTAGTATAGCTGCTGGTGGCACCACTTTTAGTAACTTTTTGAATGTCAAAGGTGTAAATGGGAATTATGGTGGTGAAGCTTGGGTATACAACCGAGCGGGAGATCCCTGTAAGGTTTGTGGTAGCATGATCCAAAGGACTAAACTGAGTGGGCGTTCTAGTCACTTTTGTCCCCAGTGTCAAATTTAGACAGATTAGTTTATCATGGTTATTATTAAGCTTGTTATAATTACCGCAATTGGATTAATATAGCTGGAGTAGTATAAAAAATGTGTGGAATCGTAGGTTATATAGGTACTCAAACAGCAACGGAAATTTTACTATCTGGACTGGAAAAATTAGAGTATAGAGGCTATGATTCAGCTGGAATTGCCACAGTTGGGGAAGGTAATATTAGTTGCGTGCGAGCCAAGGGTAAATTAGTAAATTTACGCTCCAAGCTAGAACAAATAGAAAACCCAGCTCAATTAGGTATAGGTCATACCCGCTGGGCAACCCATGGTAAACCCGAAGAATATAATGCCCACCCTCATCAAGATACTGCTCTACGCATTGCCGTAGTACAAAATGGTATTATAGAAAACTACCGTGAACTGCGAGAATATTTAAAGACCTTAGGTCATAAATTTCGTTCAGATACGGACACGGAGGTAATTCCCCATCTGTTTGCAGAGTGTTTAAAGCATGTTTTATCTCCTAATAACTCTAATCATAAATCCAATTCAGCATTTTTAGATGCAGTGTTAGCAGCAGTGGGTAAATTAGAGGGAGCTTTTGCGATCGCGGCTATTTGTGCGGATTTTCCCGATGAGTTGATTGTGATTCGTCAACAGGCGCCCTTAGTTATAGGTTTTGGACAAGGGGAGTTTTTCTGTGCTTCCGACACCCCAGCAATAGTTCCCTATACTCGTGCGGTATTGACCCTAGAGAATGGGGAAATTGCCCGGTTAACTCCTTTGGGGGTTGAGGTTTATAATTTTGCTGGAAATAGATTAAAGAAACATCCTCGTACCCTGGATTGGAATCCAATCATGGTGGAAAAACAGGGTTTCAAGCATTTTATGCTCAAAGAAATATATGAGCAACCGGGGGTAGTCAGAACTTGCTTAGAGTCCTATTTTCCCAATCACTCCCATACACCAGTAAACTTAGGACTGCCAGAAGAATTGTATACGGATCTGGCACAAATTCAAATAGTCGCTTGTGGAACAAGTTGGCATGCAGCATTGGTTGGGAAATACTTAATAGAGCAGTTGGCAGAAATTCCCACTCAAGTACAATATGCTTCAGAATTTCGGTATGCACCATCACCATTGATGGCTAATACCCTAACCATTGGTGTTACTCAATCGGGAGAAACTGCTGATACCCTAGCAGCTTTAGCGATGGAAAAGGAACGGAGACTGGGTAAATCAGGGGGATATGAAGCTCGACTATTGGGGATTACCAACCGTCCAGAAAGCAGCTTGGGACAAATGGTCAGTAGTTTGATTAATACCCATGGAGGGATTGAAATTGGTGTAGCAGCAACTAAGACGTTTATTGCCCAGTTAATGGCTTTTTATGGTTTGGCCTTGGATTTGGCTTATCGTTGTCAGACTATTGGTTTACAAAGGATACAGGATATTATTACCGGTTTACGTCAATTACCTATAGAAATTGAAACCATTTTAGAAACCCAGGAAAATATATTGAACAACTGGTGCATGATTTTTCGGAAACCCGGGATTTTATTTTTTCTAGGGCGGGGTATTAATTTTCCTATTGCTTTGGAAGGAGCTTTAAAGTTAAAAGAGATTAGCTATATCCATGCTGAAGGATATCCCGCAGGAGAAATGAAACATGGGCCAATTGCCCTATTGGATGCTAAAGTTCCTGTAGTGGCGATCGCCATGGGTGGTAGTGTATATGAAAAGGTGATTTCCAATGCGCAAGAAGCAAAAGCAAGGGATTCCCGACTCATAGGGATAACTTCTGTCAATAATGGAGAAGCAGCAGAAATATTTAATGATTTAATACCTGTTGCTAATGTGGAGGAGATCTTATCACCGATTTTGACGGTCATTCCCCTGCAATTATTAGCCTATCACATTGCAGCTCGCAGGGGTTTAGATGTAGACCAACCGAGGAATTTGGCTAAATCCGTGACGGTGGAATAGGAGATCACTTCCTTGGTATACTTGAGTTTTCATAAAGGTTGGTATGAAATTTGGTGTTTTAGTTTTTCCAGGGTCTAATTGCGATCGCGATGCAGCATACGTTACCAGAGATATACTGGGACATACCACCCGTATGGTTTGGCATCAGGAGCGAGATATCAGCGATATAGATGTAATTATTATTCCCGGTGGGTTTAGTTACGGCGATTATTTACGTTGTGGGGCGATCGCCCGGTTTTCTCCGGTCATGCAGGAAGTGGTAAACCATGCTGAAAAAGGTAAATTTGTCATCGGTATTTGTAATGGTTTTCAGGTATTAACTGAAGCTAAGTTACTACCTGGTGCGTTAACCAGAAATCAGAACCTACATTTTATTTGCGATCGCATTTCTGTGAAGGTCGAGCGTAACAACCTACCTTGGACCAGTGGATATGGGGATAAAGAAGTGATCACCCTACCAATTGCCCATGGGGAGGGGAGATTTTATGCGGACAAAGACACTTTAGCGGCGATTGAAGATAATCAACAGGTATTGTTTAGATATGATGGAGAGAATCCTAATGGTTCCCTAAATAATATTGCGGGTATTTGCAATCGAGGGGGTAATGTGTTGGGGATGATGCCACATCCAGAAAGAGCAGCGGATCAATCCCTAGGGGGTACGGATGGTTTGCGATTGTTCCAAGGTTTGATAGGAGAAAACCTAACACGTAGCATTCTCTTTTGAGCGATCGCAATTAATGGTGTATATACTCGCGCGCCAATTTTTTTTCCCAATGGGGGTTGACTATTGACCCTTGGGCATGATACCCTGACAATGGGAATATGAGCGATTTTTTTAAAACTGCTCACACTCCATTATACTCAACCTTCATAGTACCACATTTCTACCACCTTTACCACAAAAAAACTTATCTTACCCTCCCATAAATATAATTTTTTCTTATCATTCTCAGGCGATCGCCTAGTTTTCTAACCTGCTTTGAACCAGTGGATATAGTGATGTATACTAGGATTAACTAAAGTAGGAAAATATAAACACCATAGTAAACACCATAGACAGAGAATGAATAAAATAGTTGTTAATTCAGATTTGGCATACCTAGATTACTCTGACCTGCTGAATAAAATCCTGGAAATTTTAACACAAAAGCCAGTATTTAGTATTTCACAGGATGGTCGTAGGATGAGGATAAACGTAGAAGAAGTAGCGACTGAAGTGATGAAATTGAATCCATCTAATCCATTAGTAAGTGATCGGTCAGCGCGTGGAGCTACTTTAAATTTTAGTCCTAATACTCAAGACTTATTTAGGAAGCAAATTGAGAAAATTACCATTGAGATACAAGATAAATTGACCCTAGCCATACAAAAAAATAGCCAGTACCATGACAGAGTTGAATTTATCAGAAGTTTAACATCAGATATTAATGAATTTAAAGGAAATTATAGGCAAGATTATAAAACTAAAGACAAATTATTAGATTTGACCTATCCATTTGCAGAAGAAACAAATCTAAAAAAACAAAGACTGACAGTCAGACAAAATGACAATAGCAAAAATAAACAACTACTGAAAGCTCACAAGATCAAAATTCACGTGGATAAGCCCTGTGATTTTACGACTACCCTTGTCAAGGGAATCAATAATTATATTAATATAAAATTTGCTGACTTGGATCAGGAGGATAAAAAAGATTTAGACTATGTAATTTCCAGTTTAGAAAAAAGCCATAATTCAGACATCTACAAATTGCAAAATCTTCTAAATCAAGAAACCTTAGGAAAGTTGAAGAAATTCGCTAAAATTAAATATTTGGAATTTCTGTTAGAGCAAGTTGATGAAGGAGAAGGTAAGCTATATTTACAGGATCTGATTAGAAGACTAAAACTATTAGAAGATTATATTAACGACACCAGTAAAGCAGATGGAGACTATCAAGTTAGCTATGCAGGAGTAACAGTTAATTACCAAGCACTATTTTCTCGTAGTGAAGCGTACGATATATTGCCGATCATTCCTCTTATAGAAGGCTATTTAGGAGAAGTAGAGAGTCCCCAGAAAGATGCAATAGAATTTACCTTTGGAATCAAAATGAAATTGGATGGTAAAGTGCAAGCTCACCAAAAAAATAGTTCTTTTGATTATCACCTAGATCTTTTAAATCCAGATGGGGAAGAGCATAAAACTGCAATTGCCAAATCATCAAAAAAATCGCCCTTACCCACAAAAGTCTTGAAAACTGTATTTTTGTACTGTTTTATATTTGCATCCAATGAAAGTATAGAAAGTGATTTAGATTATAATCCCATTGAACTTTTAGAAAAGGAAATATTGCCTATACTAAAAGGAAATGATGATCAAGCCAAAAAGCGACTATTTGAAAATTATATTAGGAGGTTTAAGGAATTAAAGATAAAGGAAAAAATCCACAAGACAAAAGAACTGATAAAAAATATAATTAAACGTAAAACTCCATACCCAGTTAGACATTACCCTCTACATATTTCTGTGAAAGAAAGTATTTTAGAAAATGACCTTGATACCATTACTAAAAGAACCACCTTCTTCAAAGAAGTCCTACAAAAACCAAAGGAATGCTTGCAGTATATTAACCTAGGGGAAGCCACAACCCAAGGCAAGTCATTAATTACTTTACCAGCAAATATCAGTATTAGCGAAATACATTTTTTAAAAACAGAAGATCAGCAAACATTTGATATGAAATATGATCTGGTTCCAGGTATTAAAGTATTACCGGTGCTATTTTTATCAATGAAAGAAGGGCAAAAATTCTATGATCAGCATTTAAAGTCTCGTAAATTGTTAATATTTCCACATCGTTCCGAAACGGACCAATTAGAAACCAATCAAGAATTTATTTACAAAATCACCTATAGCCTACTTACCTATATTTGTCTCTATGTCATTTTAGAGAAGCAATTGACGGATAGGACAAAACCATTTGTTCCTCTATTAAGAATACACCAAAAAGAAAAAACAGATAATGCACCCATAGAAAACTTTATAGTTTGTTTAACTAAAGTTATATCTCATTTACTGAATGATGGATATCGTAGTAACCAACAAGGGATAGTGATTAACAAATCCCAAACCTCCAAGATAAACTTTAAAATTCCAAATGTTTTGACCTCTCTATATTCCGTACTTCCCAAAAAATTTCAATTTAAGGAAACCGGGAAATTTACATTTCAAGAAATTGATAAACTCGCTATTATCATCGTTTCTAGTCGTGAAACCGATAGTGTGTGGAATTCTAGTGTGAAATACAAATCGTCTAACCTAGTGGGTGAAATTATCGTCCTAGAAGTAAAAGAAGAAACAGTCAGGTTTCAACTATTAAAAACCTTTTCAGAAAACTATGAAGATCATCAAAAAATGTTTGAATATCCCGCTGTTATAGTAGACAATGTGGATACTCTTTACAGCAAGGGATACAAGCACTTTATTTATATATCTAAAGTTCCCTACAGCAGTACCTTACATATCACCCAAAAAGAGAAAAATGAGGAATTATTCTTTATGTCTAAAAATGTAATCAAATCCCTAAAAAAAGAAAGAGATAATATCAAAATTTATCCCATGTTTTTTGATAAATACTATGCGGTAAAGCTAGAAAATTTCAAACTTACATCCCTATATATTCAAGATACCCTAGAACTTACTAACTTAGCGGAGGATAAGAATAAACAAGCTGTGATTTTCTTCAACTTATTTAACGGGTTCAGCCTTGATCAGAGTATTAACTATCATGGTGTCATGTCTTATGCGACACTGTTAAATATTTATGATGGAATTTTAGATGATGAAGATATCAGAAAAGGATTAATATATAATAACAGTCAATTAAAAGATGAAATTTTACAATGCTTGGCATTATTTCATTTTTATCGGTATAAAAAATCGGAAATTCCCAACTAAAATTAGACCCTTATGAAAATTTAATTGGAGACGAATCTGTAACTCAGTGTGCAATTTTGAAACATATTCGAGAGAAGGCAGATTTTAATTCTTTAGCATTCTTAACTTATATTAAATCAATTATCAGTCAGAAGAACTACTCAAAAACCTAACAACCTAACAAACTAATGAAAGAAATTTAGAACTTGTTTTCAAAATGAATAAAAATCATATAAAAGGATAGAACAAATGAACGGTAAAATAGCTGATGATTTAGGAAGACTGTTTGAGGTTGGTTTTAATGTAGGAATACTTAATTACATTCATCAAAATCAGATTCAAAACAGATTTGGCGATTTGTACAGTCAAGAACTAAAAAATCTGAGACCTTCCAAGATAAAACAGTTAATTGTTAACAAACTAATCAGTGATATAGACCAAGAAATAGCAAAAACATGGTGCGACTTTTTTTTGCAAAAAGGTTTTTTATCTGGACTAAATTTATTTAGGGAATATCTCAAGTCTTGGGGATGTGACCATCAATCAAGTTTAAATAATTTAGAAATTATCTATTATCAATGTCGGTTTAACAATGATAACAGTCTTGGTACTCATGAAGTTAGTGAAACCCACTGGTTTACAAACCTGCTCTCTCAGCTGCCAAACTTAAATATAGGGGAGCAAGATTTTAATAAATACAAAGAGAAAGGAGAGTTTCTTAATGCTGATACGTTGATGTTATTAAGATATAAAAATAACTATCGCCTTTTATGTCTTGACTTATCAGTATTTTCAATTCATACAGATGATGATCTAAAAAATATAGACTATGTAGAAATTATTAGGAACTTATTGTTGCAAGAGGTCAACTACTTACGTTCAAAAAGTGTATTTTCTAAATTGCTGATTGATACCGAAACCCTAAGTTTAGACTTTGATTCAGACTTAAAAGAATTTTTCACTGCTTTTAAATATCAGGACAAAGAAAGCGCTAAATCAATTCAAGCAGGTAGTTACATTTATAGTTTTTGGCAATTTTTACAAAAGAGCAACCTGGTCGAAAAAGGGATAATTCCTGACAGAAAAAGATTAGTCTGTAATGCTGTAGGATATAGCGATCGCTCTGTGAACACTATATGTATTCCTGGAGAAAATTTAGAACTATTGGAACCCTGTTATCAAATTTATCGAGAACATAATAGACGGGAAGAAATTATGGAAGTGCGTGAAAGAGTTTTTCTTAACATACGCATTAACGCCCAAAGAAATTTTGCTCAAGGGAGAAAAATGGTTGATTCAATTATGGGTATTAGCCCAGACACCATCAATATTTTACCACCTCATATAGAAACGATTTCAGGATTTTATAACACCGTTGCTCCCGTACCATCAGAATTGATATCTAGTTTAGATTTAACGGGAAGACCTAATTTTAGACAAGCACATAATCAATTAATTCAAAGATATCTTGCTTCAGACAACACCTACCTATTTCTCACTGGCAATCCCGGGATTGGCAAAACCACAGCCATCGTTGATTTTATTATTGAACATAAAGATGAAGGTTTTTTATTTTTCTATGTTAGTCCTCGCAAACAAGTTAATTTGGATATTATTGAAAAATTTAAGAATCGGAAAGATGGTAAACTTGTAGATGATAGAATATTCGCTATTAACAGCGATAGCAATTTGATTCAAGATAATTTTGGTGAACTATCAGTTGCTTATACATCAAATGATCACGAAGAAGATTTCACCTTAGGAAATGTACGGTTTCTTAACAGCAACAACATGGACAGAATATCCCATAGAAAAAATAGATTGGCACAAATAACTGATGATACTTTTAAGGATATGGGGACAAAAAATAAGGGAGTATTAAATAGTATTTGTCAAGGACTACATCATCTAATTGCTGATCAAAAACATAATCAAATTATTGCTACCTCTTCTATTCAATCTCTCAGAAAAACACAGCTTGGGGATACCTTAAAACACCTAGAAAAAATCTTTAGTGATGCATACAACTCCAAAGAAGATAAAGTCCTAACAGAAAGAATGCGTAATATATCTAGTCGGATTAAACATCTATTTATTATGATAGATGAAATTACAGGAGATGAAGGAGGTGCAGAATTTTTACAAGGGATCAAAAAAATTGTCAACAAGTATCAATTAAGCGACCAAAACAACGGTTTTAACACTAAAATTATTGTAGCTGATGCTTCTATAGTTGATAAAAATGTGATATCTCAACATTTAAAAGATGGTTCTCCCCAACCAAACAAGATTTACTTTAGACGAGCAGAATCTCACATTCAACCTCTTAGTGTAGAATCTTTTGAATTTGCTAGTAAGAGTGCTATTTTGATTAATACAAATACCTATCCAGCCAAAAGCTTAACGATCAAGTATCAAATTATTGTCGAATCATGTCGGTTCAATAATCAATCCAAGTTAAAAAACAAATCCGAATTAGAAAAAAAATGTCAAGAAGAGCTATTTAAAGATATCCGAGAATTGTTAACAAAAGACAATGTTGAACAATTTATAGTTTATATCCAAAATAAATCCAAATTATCAGAATTGATTGATAAAATTCAGCAGGAGCTAGGTAGGGAAAATTTTAGACAAAATCAGCATTTTTTAGCCATACATGCCAATATATCAGCAGCGGAAAAAGAAGAAGTTAAAAAATATCAAAAAACAGTAAAAGTTATATTTATGACCGCTTCTGGAAGTCGGGGATTATCTTTTCCTAAAGCCAAGCATATATTGGTAGAGATTCCTAAATTTGAAATTGAAAAAAATCTCATGGAAATAATTCAGGTAATTTACCGAGGGAGGGGAGAAGATGATATTGACAATCAAGATAAGTATATCAATTTCTATTTAGCAGAACGTTCGGTTTACTATGGTGATCAAATGGACATATCGGTGAGAGAAAATTGCCTCAGTTTATTAAATCTGCTACTAATTCTCAAAGCATCCATCATGACCAGAATTCAAGGTTATGGCTCTCTGGGGAAGAAAAATTATATTCTGATTCCCATTGGTGGAAAGTCAGTCTTTGCAGCGGGAGATTCCTTTGCTAGTAAAATCGAAAATCTAATTACCCAACTTAAAAGAGAATATAGTTATAACAAAAGTCATACTTGCTTACAAGATGCCTATATGAAAATAGAATCATTAATGAGTAGAGCTAAATTCACTACTAGCAAGAGTCACCAAGAGAGTTATTTAAAAATTCGGGAAAGCTTTAACAGCAAATTTGCCGATTCTTCTAAAACATTAGACCAGCTATTGGATTTTATTCCCTTAGAATTGGCTTATATTAGTGGTGGATTATTGATTGTTCCCTGTTCCCAAATTCGACAGTCCTATTCCATACCGTTGTTAGAAATCCAAAAATATGCTAACCCAGAACTCTTAAACAAGCTGAAAAATATTAGTTCCAATCCCAGTTATCCAGAAAATCTCACCTCAGCGGTAAAAGATGGTATGGAATTGGTGGAAAAACTAATTAATGCACCTAAAAAAAGTCAAAAGTATGATCAATATCAGGAAAGTCTACAAGCAGATCAGTACTATGCTCTTCCTCTATTTGCGTTTATTAGTGGTGATGTGATGAAACAATACTTTGAAACTCACCCTCAAGAACCGGAGGATATGCGATTTAAAGATATATTATCTATTTACATTCGCTCTTTATATCCTGTAACTAATATTTTACCCATAGGACACATTTATGAAGAATTTCCCTTTATCGTATTCAACAGTTATAGCTTAGACGAAATGCGAGATAAGTTGTTTACAGAGAAATACCTGCTGAACTCCCAAGAATTAAATGTTTTGAGTTTGATTCTCTCTTCTAAATAAAAAAATTTAAGTTTCAGAAATCTTTCCCACTCACTGTGCGATCGCCTGTTTACCAGTCAGTTTTAACCGAATTTGCATGTGATTGGTTACGCAATGTAGCGGTTATGAGTATCCTGGTAAGACATATTGTGGTTAATTAGTTCTCTTCCTAACTCCTAGGTCTTCCCAGGAGGCGAAAAAAATTTTTTGTGCTGGACCTGGACATTTAGTAAATCTTGTGATATATTATAAATGTAAGGATAAAAAGCATGGGTCCGTCACGGTTTCGACAGGTTGGCGAAAGCTGCTCTGTGATTCAGGTCGAGAGTGAGTCTCCTCTCGCAAATCAAAGGCTCAAAACAACGTAAATGCGAACAATATCGTAAAATTTGCTCGTAAGGAAGCCCTAGTTGCTGCCTAATAACCTCTTATAGGTCCGAGCGTCTCTGGTTTGACTCCGTTAAGGACTAGAGACCTAACCCCAACGGATGCTCTAACAAGTGTTCTCTGGTTGGCTTGTTAGAAAAGACTTAATCAGAGCATCCTAGGTTCGGGACAATGAACGATCCCAGCTTTGAGGGTAAGAAAAGCTAAACCTGTGAGTGAGCGGGGGGTCAATACCCAATTTGGACAGCAGTTCGACTCTGCTCGGATCCACTATATGACTGGGGGATAACATCCTCCAGTCATTATTAATTTACCAGGTGGGTACTAGCCAACGTTAGATACGTATGGACTTGTCAGTTTGTCTAACTGCTGTACTAATAAACTGAGGAATAAACCCACATCTGTTACTACACCTATAGACTCAACTGAACCGCGATCGCTCAACTTGGTGACCACTGCTGGGTTGATATCCACACACACCATTCTAACTCCTGCAGGGGTCATATTGCCCACTCCAATAGAATGGAGCATGGAAGATAGCATTAAAATCATTTCTGCTCCCTGAATGACTTTGGTATATTCCTGTTGAGCTAAGATGAGGTTCATTTGGGTATCTGGTAAAGGTCCATCATCCCGAATAGAACCAGCTAGGATAAAAGGAATATCATTTTTCACACATTCATACATAACCCCCCCAGTGATGACCCCAGCATCTACTGCTCTAGCAATGCTGCCAAAACGGCGTATGGCATTAATTACCTTCAAGTGATGTCTATGACCACCCCGTACTGCTATACCTCGTTTCATGTCTACACCGAGGGATGTGCCCATCATATTCTGCTCGATGTCGTGAACTGCGATCGCATTTCCACCGAGAAGTCCTTGAATATAACCTTCCCGAATTAATCTAGCTAGATGTTCTCCACCACCGGTATGAATCACCACCGGTCCTGCGGTAACCACTACCTTACCACCAGCATCACGAATTTTGCGTAATTCCCAGGCCACCTGCTCAACCACCAGTTCCACCCGTCTTTCGCTGGAAACACCGGAGGACATAAAACTAAATTCTTGGGCATTGCGTTGCTCACGGGATTCAGTTTTACGGATGCTGCGAATACCTTGAACATCAACTACTACTTGCTCTCCAATTTCCAGATCCCGCAAAATCTTACATTTTGCCACTATTCCATTGGGTGTGTGAGAAATGGCGATCGCTCCGTCCATGCGTTGACTTTCTACTTTGAACCAGACGCCGTTTATTCTAACTTCTGTGGGATAAATTGTGCTGACATAAAAGTCATCGGGGGCGACTCCCGCTTGTAAAACTGGTTCCAACCTGGCATCTTTTTCGTCTTGAGGTAAATCCACCGCGCCCAGATCAATCAAGTTGGAGAAGATTCCTTCCATCACATCATGAGATGGTGCAGAAACCTTGACTTCTGCTGCGGAGGTACTTTGACGCTGCTCTCCCAAATTAAATTTGAGGACTTGGAAACTTCCTCCCATATCCACAATTAAATCCAAAGCTCGGTTGATTAATCCTGCATCTAGCAAGTGTCCTTCCAATCGAATTATTCTACTTTCCACCTGGGTTGTAGCATGTACCTCTTCTTTGATAGGTTCGGTCACTCTCAGGGTTAGACACTTAGATGCACCACCAGCTTTGAGGAACTCAGTTAAAGGAGTTTCAATAACTTGAAAACCCACTTGAGCTAATTTTGATTTTAGTTCATCGCTGGCTTTGTTCATAATCACGATGTGATCAATATTAACCGCGTTACAGGCAAAATTAACCGCATCCTTTTCCTCAATGGCGATGCGTTTTTCCAAAGCTACCCGCATTTCAATCACTCGATTGGAGTAGGAATCAAACGCACCAGGATAGTACAGCAAATAGCCATTGGTGAGGGGACAAAAACAGGTGTCCAAATGGTAGAACCTATCATCTATTAAACGTAGGGAAATAACCTCAATATCTAACCACTTAGCCAAATAGGGGTGGGAATCCAACTCAGAACGGAAACCATACCCCGCCCATAACCAACGCCCCTCTCGGTCTAACAGTGCATCACCAGCACCTTCAAATGGTAAATCCTTGGGCAAAACCTGGACATTATAACCGTTGTTTTCAAACCATTGTTGGAAATAGGGTTCTTCTCCCTGACGTTCTTTATGTAGAAAGCGACTGAGAACCACATTCTGGCCTAAAACCAATCCCGCATTCGCTGTGAACACCATGTCCGGCCAACCCTTCTCTGGTGTGACTAAATCTACAATAGCGTGATCTTTGATTACTTTATATAATTTATTCCACTGGTCCGCAGCGTGATCGCGGGATGACTTATGGATATTGCCTTCCATCCAGGGGTTAATTACGTAGTCCACCTCGTAGTGGTCGGGGGCACACATTAAAAATCGAATTGGGGAAACCATAAAAATTTTACTTTTCTTTTCACTAATCTCTGTTCAATACAAGCTTTTGGACTTGGCTGTCTGTCACATCTGTTACTTAATTACTACCTTTGGAGCAGAAGTCAACTGTCTTAACCGCATAATTAATCCTTTTTTGGATTACCAGGTTAGCATTTAAGTTGTCTTAATTGATTGTGCCATTAGCAAACATATTCTATAGTATAGGACTTTGTTCGGGTGAGCTGATTGAGTTCTTAATTTTGTTAACATTTTAGGCTGAATAACAAATGTACATTGCCAGTTTGTATAAATATAGTTATCATTTCATAAATTAACTAAACTAGAAGACCTCTGGGAACATCCCTGGAAAGACCTTAATTTAGTTAGTGATTCAAATTCTACCAGGAGGAGTTTCCCTTGTCTCGACGCTATTTATTTACCTCCGAGTCTGTTACTGAAGGACACCCAGATAAAATCTGTGATCAAATCTCCGATACAATTCTGGATGCTTTATTAACGGAAGATCCTACTAGTAGGGTGGCAGCAGAGGTAGTTGTTAATACTGGGTTAGTGCTAATTACTGGTGAAATTACCACTAAAGCTAACGTCAACTTCGTGCACCTAGCTCGTAAGAAAATTGCGGAAATTGGCTATACCGATGCAGTCAACGGTTTTTCTGCTAATAGCACCAGTGTACTTTTAGCTATAGATGAACAGTCACCTGATATTGCCCAAGGTGTAAATACTGCCCATGAAACCCGTACTCAGGATAGTGAAGAACAATTCGATAAAATCGGGGCTGGTGATCAAGGACTAATGTTCGGTTTTGCATGTAATGAAACACCAGAACTCATGCCTTTACCCATTAGTTTGGCTCACCGCATTGCCCGTAGATTGGCAGCTGTCAGAAAAACTGGAGATTTACCATATCTACGTCCCGACGGGAAAACCCAGGTTACCGTAGTTTACGAAGATGGTAAACCCGTGGGTATTGATACCATCTTGATTTCCACTCAGCATACACCTAATATTGGGGATATTACGGATGAAGCTGGCGTGCAAGCCAAGATAAAGCAGGATTTGTGGACTTTAGTGGTAGAGCCTGTATTTGGTGATATTACTGTCAAACCAGACGAAACCACCCGGTTTTTGGTTAATCCCACTGGTAAATTTGTTATTGGTGGACCTCAAGGGGATTCTGGACTAACGGGAAGAAAAATCATTGTTGACACCTATGGTGGTTATTCTCGCCATGGTGGTGGTGCTTTCTCCGGTAAGGATCCCACTAAGGTAGACCGCTCTGCAGCATACGCAGCTCGCTACGCAGCAAAAAACATTGTTGCGGCTGGATTGGCTGAAAAATGTGAGGTTCAATTAAGTTATGCCATTGGTGTGGCTAGACCTGTGAGTATTTTTGTAGATACTTTTGGTACTAGCAAGGTGGATGATGAAGTTTTACTGCAATTAGTCAAAGATCACTTTGAACTGCGTCCCGCAGGAATCATCCACGCCTTTAATCTCAGGAATTTACCCAGTGAGAGGGGCGGACGTTTTTATCAGGATGTCGCAGCTTATGGTCACTTGGGACGTTCTGATCTGGACTTACCATGGGAGCGTACTGATAAGGCAGCCGTTCTTAAGCAAGCAGCTGGTGAGTATGTTAATTCACCTGTTTCCAGCTTGAGATAAAATCAACTTGCTCCAACTAGTTTGGGGCAAGTTTATACCCAATTACACCTAGTCCCAGTCAGGAATTTGTCCGTCTTCTCCACCAACACCAATGGCAGTGTTATAGATTTGGGCATCGGTAATGGTAAGGTTATTCATAGATGCTTGATAAACATTAGAATCATTAATCACAGCACTAGTCAAATTAGCACCGTTGAGATTGGCCTGTTTCATGTTTACATTGGTAACGAAGGCAGATGTTAAATTGGCACCTGATAAATTGGCCCCTGTTAGGTCAGCTCCTTCCAAGTTGACACTTGTTAGGTCAGCGCCTTGGAGATTTGCACCCCTAAGGTCTGCACCAATCAGGTGAGCACCGCTCAGGTTGACCCGAGACAGCTGGCATTTTTGACACTCACCAGTGGATAAAAGTTTTTGTAGATCACGATTGTTGCCAGCATTAACCGAGCTAACAAACAATAGGGGAGCTACCAGGGCTACAGTACCTAAAAGTTCAAGTTTCATAATTCCCCTTCTTTTATATTTACATCCTCACATTTCTATTGTCTCACAAAATAGAGCAGAAATGTTACTTTATATCACCAGTTGGATGTGATGTCATGGTATTTAGTTATTTAACCTAGAACCCCTGCTATACAACAGTTTTATCTGTCTTGCACTGCTAATTCCGCTACATTAAATGTTGTTAACATATATGTTAACTAATTTTAAGTTTACTGTCAACCAGAGAACCGATTTAACTCAACTGAGCTACAACCTGATTCTCAAGTAAGGTATTATTCGTCAATAAGTCCTCTACTGTGATTTTTAAAAACCGTTCCTCATCAACTTGAAACTTAACTTTAATCCGATCGCTCCCCGGAAAACCAGGGGGTGTGAGTTGGGCAATCTTCCTTGCACTGTCACTGTCATTGAGGGGTTTGACTAGGGTGGTTGGAGAGTTGACCTGACGAGTAATCAGGCGATCGCCATCAAAATACACTTCTGTACCACCGGTTGTTTCTGCTAGTTCCCCTATAATTAATTCAATGCTAGGTTGATTTTCCCTGGAAGCACCTAATACTAATTCTACCGGTTGAGTCATGGGATAAGATTGTCCAACTTTGATAATTGGTTGCCAACTATGACGTTGATTGCGTCTATCCCAATATCGGATCCCATAGCTATGATAGAGAAAGTCCTTTATTTCTAAACCTTGGGTGATTTGTAAAGCACCCTGAGCGATCGCCTCAAAGGGTTTTTGGCAAAGGATTTTTTCGGGTGGAAAGTATTGTTGGACCCACTTTTGTATAGCAGGTAATTGTACTGTGCCACCCACCAATAAAACCGCGCTAATATCATTTACTTGCACACCTTGACGACGAGCCTGTTGTAATAAATTCAACATAGTCTCATCCAACACGGCAAAAAATCCTCGGTCTTGGAGAATAGTTGCTAAGGTCTGACGATTCAACTCCAACTCATAACTGGCAAAATTTTGATCGTCAAAGTAGACCTCTCCAGCTTGATTGTGGGTAGACAATTCAATTTTCAACTTCTCCGCCAATCTAGTAGTAATAGAATTAACTGGCAATCCCTGAGTTGTCGCAAAATAATCAACTATCCAATTATCAATATCCGTACCACCCAGGTTTTGTCCTGATTTGGCTAAGACCTTAGCTGTTTTTACCTTTTGTAGAGAATCCTGTGCCAAAGATTTATTTCCCCATTTTAATAAAAACCCCACAGGTTTATTATTTACCAGAGATTTTTGATCCAGATTCACCAAGGATAGATCTAGGGTTCCCCCGCCAAAATCAATCACTAATAAATTTTCTGCCTCTTTTACACCGTATGCTAAAGCAGCAGCGGTAGGTTCATCTAACATTCTAATTTGTGTAACTGGCAAAGCTTGAAAAACTTTGCCTAGCCAATAACGATAAACTTCAAAACTATCTACTGGAACGGTTAACACCAAAGAGTCTAATCCGCCTTCAAGGGATAATAACTCTGCCATTATCCTCTGGAGAAACCATGTACCCACCTTTTCAAAAGTAATAGTTTCCCCATCTATTTCTGGTAAGAAACCCTGAATATTTGCTCCAATACCCCGTTTAAAACCGCGAAAAAATCTACTGTCACCCATGAGATCTAAACCCCGATCTCGTATCTGCTGACCAATTAACACCTGATCTTGATTTGCTGCTTCTATATAAACTAAACTAGGTATCAAAGGAGGATTCAAACCTTGTCGAGTAGATAACCCTGGTAAACTGAGGGTTTCCGGTTGCTGGGTCACAGGGTTCCATCGGGTAATTACCGTATTACTCGTACCAAAATCAATTGCTATGGGCATATTACTAGATTTTCTACTGGAAATCAGGCTATACCGTCCACCTCATTCCAGCAGAGATTGTTCTTAAATGAAAGTTTTTTTGACATTTAGTTATAAAATACCATAAACTGTCAACTCAATGCAACTGCAAATTGCCTCCAGGAATTTAACCAAAATGAGACCCGCCATTTTACAACCGGGACATTCTTATACTTTCCGGCAATACTTTGAAATGAACTATGAACCGGAGGATATTCTGGGGGAACTCGGTTATGAGTTCCAACGGTCAACATTATCTCTCCCCCAGTCGGACATTAATCTTGACCGACTGGACGACCTAAAGACCCGGATCCAAGAAACCCTCCCCTATATTAGCCTCACTAGCGAAGCTGCTCGCCGTGAACTACTCATCGCTCCCTTATTAATAGATGTACTACATTATACTCATGCCCAGCTTAGGGTAGAATATTCCGTGAACGTTAGTGAACAGCTTAAAGGTTACCTTGATTACTACTTGTACTCCGCAGGTAAACTCCTGATTGTTGAAGCAAAAAATGCAGATCTCACTAGAGGTTTTACCCAACTTGCAGTTGAGCTGATTGCCCTTGATATCTGGAGTACCAGCGAAGAACCCATTCTCCACGGAGCTGTTTCCACAGGTGACATCTGGCAGTTTGGAATTCTGGATCGGGGTGGTAAGCAAATTCAACAAGTATTAAAACTGTATCGAGTACCAGATGAGCTGGAAAGCTTAATGCGTATTCTTATAAAAATCCTTCAGCCCTAAGGAATGGGAAAATGGAAACTTCAGCTATATCTTCTTCTGCTCAGGGTATTCCCAGTTTACCCGACCTTACACATCCTGATGAATTAATCAGGTTCGGTACGCAAGTAGTTGAAAATTCACTATTAGTGGTGTTTTTAATTATTGGTTTGGGAGTGGCGATCGCCTTAATCAGTTTTTCCCTAAGACGTGAAACGGAAATGCAGACGGATTTTTTGCGAGATTGGTCAGTTCGTTATTCCCAAATTTTGCGTGGCATACCACACTTTGCATTGGTGTTAATTCTATCAGTGACGGGATTTTTCCTAACCTCTACCCTGAGTAATCGTTACCACCACTGGGAGCAAGCAAAGGTGGCTAAGGTAACTGAATCTGTTGCTGGTGATAAATTGGAACACAATGCACCTCGTATTAGTTATATAACTGAGGAACCCTATAGCTACACCACTCGAGTCAGGGATAGAATTGTTAAAGTGACGGACAAACAAAAAGTCACCCGGTATTTAAATTTGGCTGGTTCCCAAATTCAAGTGACTATTGATCAAAGTGTAGATGTGCAAAATCGTAGTGCGATTTATCTTACTGACTATACTAGTGAGTACAAAATAGTCAATACCCTAAATAATAAAAATCGGTTTATATTTGAAGCACCACCACCATACGGCTATTCTCTTCTGTCTGGATATAAAGTGGAGAGAGAAGGGACAAGACTAGAACAGACTAGTCCAGAAGATTATGGATTTCCCTTGGATTTAGCTCCTAGAGAGCAAGCTACCATCAAAGTTAGTTATCAAGCACAAGGAGGACCACGTTGGGTATACAATGCCACTAATCAGTTACTCTCTGGTTTCCGTCTCACAGCTACTGCTAGATTTCCCAATGCTGATTTTGCCAGTGGTATAGTTCCCCAGGAAATTAAAAGAGATGGAGGTAATAGTCAATTCACTTGGATTTTTGATGATAATGTTTCTGTCAAAAATCCTTTCGGTGTCTTTACGGCTACTAAACCCATAGGTAAAACCGGAATTATACCTCGCCTATTACTATTGGCACCAGGATTATTTTTGTGGTGGATATTATTACTATACTTAACCGTACCCATGAGCTTACAAAATCTGGCGATCGCCGGGGGAGTGTTTTTTACCAGCTTATTAACTTTAACATATACCTCAAGGTTTATGAGTGGAGAATTCGCCTGGTTAATAATTTCACTGTTGTTACTAAGTTTAATTTACGGATTAGGTGGAAATCGTCAGTTAGGATTAGCAGCAATTATTTGTACCATTGCTGGAGCAGTCTTACCCATATTTGCATTTTTAGTTCCCTTTACTGGTTTAACTCTCAGTTTAGCGGGATTGTTATCAGTGTTATGGTTAGGGACTTATTACTGGTATGACTTGTACAGAAAATTTAATAATCATACAAACAGACAGATCTAAATAAACCCTAGCCACAGTAGGTGGCTAAAAGCATGATTTCACGAGATTTGAGGATCAATTCTGGAGATATTTAATGTATAGTGAGGATTGATATAGTTAATGATAATGTTGGTTTAAGACAGCAAAGGAGTTAGTAATGCTCACGTCGGAGGCAAAAAAGCCACTGACAATTCCCCCCAAAGAACTTTTAGATCCCCCTGGAGGTCTAAATCCAACCGTGTTGCTATTCTTTGCAGTAGTAACCATGTTGTTACTTTCTAGCTGTGGTTACTGGATATGGGAATGGCCCCATTGGTTATGTTTTGGCATCAACACCCTGTCCTTACATTTCTCAGGCACAATTATTCATGATGCTTGCCATCAGTCAGCCCATCGTAACCGAATAGCTAACGCTATCTTGGGTCATGCTAGTGCCCTAGTTCTAGCCTTTGCTTTCCCAGTTTTTACCAGAGTACACCTACAACACCATGGCAATGTCAATCATCCCAAAGATGACCCGGATCATTATGTTTCCACAGGTGGTCCACTGTGGTTAATCGCGGTGAGATTTTTGTACCATGAGGTGTTTTTCTTTCAAAGGCAACTTTGGCGTAAATATGAACTACTAGAATGGTTCCTTAGCCGATTGCTGATCTTTACTATCGTCTATATTTCCGTTCAATATCACTTTTTAGGGTATATTCTCAACTTCTGGTTTGTCCCTGCTTTTGTAGTAGGTATAACACTGGGATTCTTTTTCGATTACTTGCCACATCGACCGTTTGTAGAGCGCGATCGGTGGAAGAATGCTCGTGTATACCCTGGCAAAATCCTTAATATGCTAATTTTAGGGCAGAACTACCATCTAATCCATCATTTATGGCCTTCAATTACTTGGTACAATTATCAACCTGCCTACTACCTAATGAAGCCCTTACTAGATGAGAAAGGTAGTCCCCAAACTTCCGGTTTATTACAAAAAAAGGATTTTTTGGAATTTCTCTATGATATTTTCATTGGTATTCATTTTCATCACCATGAATAATCACTGAGGAATTTAATTGTTGAGGTTGGGGAAGTAGTACATTTTTACGATTGAGCATATCTAATCTGAATTCTTTCCATTTATTCTTCCTAATTCATAGATACTAGCACCCACAGTAGTAAGTATACCGGTACTAATTCCCCAACTAGAACCTAAACTAATTTCCAGACTCCAGTAGGATAATGCACCAAATACCAAGAAAGGTAAAATACTCATAATTGAAGCATAAAAGGCATTTTGAGACTCTCTAGCTGTGCGGGTTTTTTCAAATTCTGTGTTGCTAGTATATAGAAACCGCTCGGCAAAATTAAACCAGCGATTTAATTGTGTGATTATCCATTCCCTAATGGATGCTAAAGCCAAATACAGGGCTAAAGACCATAAACAGGAGCCAGCAATGGCTACTTTGTCTATCGTGAATTGAAAAGGTAATATATCAAGCATATTCATATTAAAGATATAAACTGATAAATTCACATTCTACTTGAATTTTTCCTCCAATCCATAATAAAAATAGGTTAGACAGGATTAAATCTGATTAAACAGAATTAAGATTCAAATTTAAGTTTTAGTCAAGATTGATGACTTGACACCATTTATCCAATAAATGTAATCAAAGATACCAAATATCCATAACACAAAGTGGCAAATTTAGCAATCTTTGATCCTAAAACTACTTGAGGTTATAGTCTTAATCTGTTAGTCAGTAAACCTTATCCAACTAATTATGGTTCAAGAACTGAAACGTCCACGCCAGATTGCGTCCTTTCCGGAAACTGCTCCCGCAGCCAATCCTGTGTTTTTCAGGACCTATAGCCGTCGCACCCAAACAGGATTAAGAGAATCCTGGAGCGACCTATGCGATCGCACTTTAAAAGGATTAGTGGAGTTAGGAAAACTCAACTTGGAGGAAACTGCACTGTTAGAAAAAATGCAACTACAGATGAAAGCCTTGCCGAGTGGAAGATGGTTGTGGGTTGGTGGTGTGTGATTCGTTGAATCGAAACTGGTTTAATTAAACCGGGGGATGATTCGGTGGGTTCAAGAACCGAACCCAGATAACTGTATAACCTTATAGGTGATGTGATGGAATAGTCACAGAGTCCTATCCTCCAAGCGTGGGAGTGAAAGCATTTCCCCTACCTAGGGACTGGTAATCAAAGGGTAAAGCGGGGAAAAAAGCTGGTAACACCAAACCATGAGGTGAATCCCAGCGAGCAGGAGTGCATGGATAACGAAAGTGAAGGTACATCTAAACAGTCGTCACCCAGCAAGTAGCGAAAAAAATGGTTGATACGCTGCTGTCAAAAGACAAAGAGACATTAAGGAACCCAAAAGTACCACCATCAAGGTCACGCTTTCCTGTCTCCGGCTGAGTAGTGCCATCCTAAACACTCAAATCAATGGTTATACGGAACGAAGTAATTTTATTAGCAGCTCTTTCCGGGGTCGATAGGGGAGTAGGAACCAATCCGCAAGCTCTAATAAAAAGAGATGGAATCAGAAGCAAAGGTCTACCTGTAATGGGTATGAATAAGCTGACAGATTCCCGATGATTTGGAAGATAGAGTTTCATATAGCAATGAAAATGACTAAAACACGGATAACCCCGATGGTGGTATGGACACAGATAAACTGGCGTAAGCTAGAAAGAGCTGTGTACAAGTTGCAAAAGAGAATTTATCAAGCCTCTAGTCGGGGAGATGTCAAGGTAGTGCGTAAACTGCAAAAGACTCTGCTCAATTCCTGGTCTGCCAAAATGCTTGCTATTCGTCAGGGAAGAATAGACTATCAAGCACAACAATTATTGATTAAACTGGCTCTAGAACCTGAGTGGGAGGCTAAATTTGAGCCTCACAGTTATGGATTCCGACCGGGTAAAACTTATATGGATCCCATAGTGGCTATTAAAGAGGCAATGAGGTATGGTAGCAAGTATGTTATCAGTGCCAATCTTGCCCAACACTTCGAGCAAATTGACTACGAAAAGCTATTAAGTAAGATAAGCACTTTTCCAAAACTTCGTAGGCAAATAAGGGTAGGAATGAAATCGGGTGTGTATAATCTAAACTCATGGTTGTTAAATCGAGAGATAACCCATCCTGGTAGTTTACTTTCCCCGCTTTTAGTCAATATTGCTCTCCATGGCATGGAAAAAATTGTCCGAGAATATGGCAAAACCATTCCAGGTAAAAAAGAGGAAATAACCTTGATTAGACATGGCAGCGAATTTGCACTACTAGATTCTGAATTCGATGTAATCATCAAGGCTAAAATACTGATTGAGAAGTTTCTGGGTGATCTAGGTATAGAAATCAACTTGGACCAAACTCTCATAAGTCAGACCTGGAAAAAGGGTACAAAATCCCCTGGGTTCAATTTTCTGGACTTTAATATCCGCCAATATGGAATCAAAACCCACTCCCAACCACAAAGGTATGAAACTTTCATCCAGCCCAGTCAAAAAGCAATTAAAACCCATTACAGGGAACTAGCTCAAGAAATAGACAAATTTAAGTCTTGTCAATCCCAGTTAGACTTAATTAAACGACTCAATCCCATCATTACCAGATGGAGTAACTATTATTTTCCTGTTAATAGTGCTAAAACATTCCAAAAGCTAGACCACCTAATGACCTTAAAATTAATTGCCTGGGTGAAGGCCAGACATAATCACAAATCGACCAAACAGTGGGTCGAGAAATATTTTGGCTCCCAAGACCAAGCCAATTGGGTATTTCTTGCGTTTGAAGAAAGTCAACCGGTGTACCTTATCTACCATCATGGATTTCTCAACGCTAGCAAGCAGTGTGACACCTATACCAAGACATCAACCCCAAATTGGTACTCTTAAAAGAGCTAAATCATTGAGGAGCCGTGTGATGCGAAAGTATCACGCACGGTTCTGAAGCCGAGTCATATTGGAGACAATGTGGCTTAGGGTCATACGGAATGGTTAAAAAAGTCGAAAAATTTCTCTGGAGCTTATAACTGCACTTCTACAAACCTAATAGATTGGCAAGCATTTGGTTTAATGATGGATCTGGCCATGATGGGTTGTGGTACAGGAGCAGTGATTGAACCCCAGTATATTAATCAATTACCCCCCATTCGTAATCGGTTACAGGTGACCATTCAGGGGAAAATTGGCAACACTCCAGAAAAAGACCGTCGGGAGTTTACACAAACAGTTATACAAGGTAATCGGGTGACTATTTACGTAGGAGATAGTCGAGAAGGTTGGGTAAATTCCTACCAAACCCTTCTGGAACTCTCTACGGATATACGCTTTACCGATGATATTCAGGTGTGTGTAAATCTTGATGATGTGCGTCGCTCCGGAGAAACCCTCAAGGGATTTGGTGGTGTTGCCAACCCAGTCAAATTATCCGGATTATATACTCGTTGTGCTTCTATTCTCAACCAAGCTGTTGGTAGAAAGTTAACTTCCGTCGAATGCTGTCTATTAATAGACGAAGCTGCCGTATCAATTGTTGCTGGTAATATTCGGAGATCAGCGGGTATGAGACAATTCATTGCAGAGGATGAAAATGGGGCAACAGCCAAAGATAATCTGTGGAAACAAGATGCTCAAGGAAACTGGAGCATAGACCCAGAAAGAGATGCTTTGCGTATGGCCAATCATACTCGAGTATTTCATCACAAACCCACTTTAGAAGAATGCCTTTCAGCCGTTCAGAAACAGTATTATAGTGGTGAAGGAGCAATTCAATGGGCTGGTGAAGCAGTAGCTAGAGCCAATATCGATTTACTCAAAACACTGGAGGTAAAAAAACAGTTTCTGAATGCTTATGCAACAGGACAGGCCAGAACATGGATAAAAGAAAATTATCCAGAGATGGAAGATTCAGAACTGGAACATCGTTTAAGTAGATATGGTTTAAACCCCTGTGGTGAAATTATTGGTGCTGACTTCCATTGTAACTTAGCAGAAGTACATTTAAACCAAATTGATCCTGATAACTATAAAGAACAGGAGGAAGCCTTTAAAGCAGCTGCCATATCTGTAGCTGCCTTATTAAATCACAAATTTCAGGAGATCCGTTATCAATATAGTCGAGAATTGGATCCCATTGTTGGTGTTTCCTTTACGGGATTGTTTGACTTCTTTGTTCATGCTTTTGGTGTGGAATGGTTACATTGGTGGGAAGAGGGAAGACCAGAAACCCAGGAAGGACTAATATTTAAACGGGGTGAGCAAAAATATCTCAATAAATGGCGAGAAATAGTACATCAAACCGTTTGGGAATATTGCGATAAACATGGGATTAAAAGGCCCAATCGTTGTACCACTGTTCAACCGAGCGGCACAAAATCCTTATTAACAGGTGCTTCTCCTGGTTGGCACCCTCCCAAAGCGCAACGATTTATTCGTCGGATTACTTTCCGTAAGAACGACCCAGTAGCTCTAGCTTGTTTAGATTACGGATATAGTGTCATACCTTCCCAATCTGATAAAGACGAACAAGGTAATTTACTGGATAATCCCTTTGATCCCCGGTGTACCGAGTGGTTAGTGGAAATTCCCGTGGCGGTTTCTTGGGCAGATTTACCAGGAGCAGACAAGATAGATGTATCTAAATTTTCTGTTTTGGCCCAGTTAGATTTTGTCATGCAGGTACAGAGGTGTTACACTACTCATAATACCTCAGCAACCTTAGAATTGAGATCTGACGAAGTTGAATGCTTAGGAACTCGCATATATGAAGCTATTCAGAAGGATGAAGGGTATATTTCAGCAGCCATACTGGGGAGATTTGATGATATTCAAACCTTTCCTCGTCTACCCTTTGAACCGATAGATCAGAGAACATATCAAATGTTATCTGCTCAGGTAAAGTTACGACGGAAAACGGAAGATTTTTGTGAAGCTCTAAGTCGTTATGATTTAGGTGAATTAATAGAATCAGGGCCAACTGCTTGTGATTCTGACAAATGTATGTTTCCCGAACAGGTTATAGAGAAGTTGTAGGTTGGCGGGGAGGTGGATACAGCCATCATGCCATTTTGATTTCCACTATATGGCTAGAGCTGATCCATTCTCCCTGAGCATTATAATTACGAATCAGTCTTTGTCTTTCCGTATCTTTGACTAACCAACCTGCTTCGATAAAAAACTCTTTTCTGCGCTCCAGTTTTGTGAGAATGTTGCTAGATACACCATCTGGCAAGAGCATTTCCTCATTGTTTAACTTCTGATTAGATTGTTGTCTAGACGATGGTTCAAATATCAACCTGTTGTCTACTATTTTACCGAGAGAAGTCATTTCCTCCCCAGCAAACAATTGCTGTTTTTCTAAATACCCATTATCTAGTTTTTTAATTTCCAAGTAAGTTGTTTCTTTATTAGATGGTCTTAAGTCTGAGTAAACTGTATGTGATATTCCTTGCCACTTACCGATTAGCTGTTCTACTGTCAGTTGAGGTCTTTCCTGTGCATCTGTAAAACTACGAAACTCCCTAATTAGAGTTAAACTACTTAGTTCACCCTCCTTATTATATAATTGCACCAAACGAGACCTGCGGTTCTCATGGACAAAACCATATTCCGCACCAAATTCAGCAAAGGGGGCCAGTTGTACAGTTCCCTTACAAAAAGCACCTGTTTCAAAAAATATATTCTCTTTAGCTAGGGAGGTATATTCCTGTTGATAGTCTTGAATAACAGGGCTATCATAATCACGACCTTGAAAACGCCGGAGTCTAAACAATACAGTTTCATTGTTATTAGTAGCCTCTAAGTTTAAAATACTCAAAGTAGAATCCAAAATCTCTCCTTGACCAGAGATGCGAGTGAATGAGCCCCTCCACTCCCCAGCATTTTTGAGAAAATTGCGCCAATTAGTTAACATAAGCCTGTTCCTCACTTGCACCACCTACTTATGGGATCCATCCTAACATTTAGACCATCGCCCCCTTGCGAGTGACTACAGCTATAATCTATAATAGGTTTTTAGTAGGTTTTTACATTATGGGTGGAGAGTGTAATGTTTATCAGTGAATTATCGCCTCTGTTTCAAGAGCTAAGGGAGCATCCCGTTTCCTTTCTCAGTGGGTTTGTCTCTGGACTATTACGAATCAATCTGGCTGAAGAACCGGTAAAAACCTGGCTGGAAAAACAAAGTTCCTCATGCCACCCCTGTAAAAGTACCACTGATGACCAAAATGGAGCCAGCAGCAAACCTCAACAAATTTCTATTGATTAAGGAAAATCCAGAAATATGGACATGATAGGTAAGCGTTATAGCTCGCCTCATTCCAGGTGGTTAAACCATATTTTTGGGCTATTTTTTCCAAAATACTTGCCATTTTGAGTAACCCAGTGTAAAATAAATGAGTGGTCGGCATGGGGCATCGGCAGACTTTAAACGGACATGAAAGCAACAATACTACTTGGGTAGCAAGTTGTGGACAATTGTCAAGAATCCCTGATCTTCTAGGTCAGTGCTTATGTCAATATATTAATGGATGGCTGTGTTTGGTGATGTGGCAAATATGAGAGCGTCTAATCAGCTTTCTGCTTGGTCACAAACCAGAAGTAAGTAATCACCAGCAATACTTAAAAATTGCCAGGTCGCATTTTTTTTACTAACCATCCCCTTTTGTTGAAAATTACGTGACTCACAATGACTATCTACATTGGAAATCTCTCTTACCGCGCAACTGAAGCAGACTTAAAATCCGTGTTTGCCGATTATGGCGAGGTGAAAAGAGTTGTTTTACCTACTGACCGAGAAACAGGAAAGATGCGCGGGTTCGCTTTTGTTGAAATGATCGAGGATGCACAAGAAGATGCCGCCATATCAGAATTGGACGGTGCAGAATGGATGGGTCGTCAACTAAGAGTGAACAAAGCTAAACCAAAAGAGGAGAATAGACCAAGAAAAGGACATTCCAAAGGATAGTCAGAGGAGAAACTATAAAAATCACTCTTAACACTACCAATAGCATAAAAGTAATAGCAAGTTGTTGCTCCTAGATATCTCCAGAAGTTGACCGGTGTACTTTTGTGGAGTGTCTAGGGCTTTTTCAGGCTGGGTAGTACCATGCTACAATATTTTTGCTTCAATAGGACTAATCTGATCCAGTACGCGCCATATTTCCTGCATCATGGCATCCAGTCCCGTGCGAGTAACAGCGGAAATAATAAAAACTGGGGCTAGAGATAGGTGGTTTAACCTTGTAGCTAACCCATTTAAATCCGCAGTTTCTTGATCCACAGCATCAATCTTGTTAAGAGCTAAGATCTGTGGTCGTTTAGCCAAACCTCTACCGTAAGCTTTTAATTCAGATTGAATAGTGTGATAGTCAGTAATAACATCTTCACTCGTACTATCTATAAGATGTAATAAGATCCGGGTGCGTTCGATGTGACGTAAGAAGTCATGACCCAAACCTGCACCATTGGATGCGCCCTCAATTAGACCTGGAATATCAGCAAATACCGTACCATCACCCGTGGGTTTTTTCACCACACCCAAATTAGGAATTAGGGTGGTAAAAGGATAATCAGCGATTTTGGGACGTGCAGCAGACAGGGAAGAAATCAAGGTTGACTTACCAGCATTGGGTAAACCAATAATACCGACTTCTGCTAACAGTTTTAACTCCAAGCGCAAAACCTTTTTTTCCCCTTCCAGACCGGGGAGTGAGTATTCTGGGGCGCGGTTGCGGTTGCTGAGAAAGTGCTGATTTCCCAGTCCACCCTTACCCCCTTCTGCTGCGCGAAACCGTTGTTGTGGTTCCACTAAATCACATAATAAACCATCCGTTGTTCCATCATAAATAGTAGTACCACAGGGAACTTCCACAATTAAATCTTCGCCACCAGCACCCGTACAATTACTGGGACCGCCACGACTGCCATTTTCCGCTTTAAATAAGTGTTTGTACTTAAAGTCTAATAGAGTTTGGAGATTAGGATCTGCCACAAAAATTACCGAACCACCCTTACCTCCGTTTCCACCGGAAGGACCACCTGCTGGGACATATTTTTCCCTGCGGAAAGCCACAATACCATCACCACCTTTACCTGCTTCAACCTCAATAATTGCTTGGTCTATAAATTGCATAATAATAATTACTTAGATACTTGGACATTTTGGAAATTATTTGGCATGGAAAACTATTATAGCCATCTCTAGATGTATTTGGAAATATCCTCCTGACAATCACCCGTAAAATAGGACAAAGCGCAAAAGCGTAACTCAATTAATTGTTCATCTGACTATGTACTTAACCTCTTAGTTGCTTTCTAGCTGCTGCAAGAATCAGTCTTTGTTCAGCACTAGCAATTGTGTGATAAGTTCTTTCTACTGCTTCCGGTTCTACAGAAATAGAATCTATACCCCATTGTATTAGCTGATCAATAATTTCTGGATATAAAACAGGAGCTTGACCACAAATAGAACAGGAAATACCACCAGCTTGAGCCATTTTAATTAACTGGGAAATAGCCCCCATAATAGCAGGATGACGTTGATTAAGCAAGGGGGATAGGTCTCCTGTTTCCCGGTCCACACCTAAAATTAATTGGGTTAAATCATTAGTACCAATGGAAATACCACGCACACCAGACTTAATATATTCCGGTAATAAAAATAAAACGCTAGGAACTTCTGCCATGATCCACAATTGAAACTGGGGATTTTCAGTTAATCCAAACTCCACAACCTTGCGTTGGCAAAATATAAACTCTTCTACTGTTCTTACAAAAGGAAGCATTAAATAAATATTACTGTAGCCATCTTTTTGTAACCTAGCTAGGGCTTTTAATTCTAGCTCAAAGACTCCAGGATTTTTTAAATAACTAGCAGTCCCATGTTCCCCTAAAATAGAAGCAGGTGAATTTTCCCTACCATGATAGGAAGATAAATCTTGATGATACCAATCTAAAGAACGATAAAAAATCGGTCGCGGTGTAAAAGCTTGGACAAACTCCTGAATTTGCTTTGATAACCTGTCTAATAATTCTGTTTCTCTACCATTGGCAATCCAATTGTAGGGATTTTCTCCATGTAGAATATTTAGTAACATTAGTTCAGAGCGTAATAGTCCCACCCCATCCACTGGCAAATTTCGTACTTTTTCAATCAAATTTGACTGACTAAGATTCACCAGCAATTTAGTGCCAATCATCGGTAATAGTCGATGGTTACTAAACCCATCGCGACCATAACTTTTCTCATGGGAAAAATCAAAATCTTCCTGGTCACCCTGGGCGATTTTTTCACCATCTTTCAAACTATCTTCTGAACTAGAACTATAATACACCTCCCCCCGATCACCATCTAGTAATATTCTCTCCCCAGTTTGAATTATATTGGTCGCATTCCTAGCACTGACTATAGCAGGAATCCCCAATTCCCTAGACAAAATTGCCCCATGACTGGTTAACCCACCTTTTTCAGTAATAATACCCCTAACATTATGTAAAATAGGAAACCATTCAGTTGTAATTATTGGGGCGACTAAAATGACATCTTTAGGAATTTGCCGTGGTTTGGGCTGGATGTTACCTATTACGTAAGCACTGGCATTTATTTTTCCTTTAGCTGCACCAATCCCTTTCAGCAACAGATGGGGAGTTAGGGATCTAGGAACATTAACTTGAGTAATGTACAGTTTTGGGGGATTGGCAGTAATAGTCCATTTAATAGTTAATTTTCTACCTAGTTCCCTAACTAATTGATTCCCTAAAGTAATAATTTCTTCTAGAAATTCATCTGGTAGTGCATACAGCTTCTGCTGTTCTTGGCTTACTGTATAGGAAAATAAACACTTGTCATTGGTAACTGCTTTAGATCCATCTACACAATATGCCACAATCTTATTTCCCAAATGCTTTTCTTCAATCCCACCCGTGTTATGGTTAATGTAATAAACGTCTGGCAAAACCTCCCCCCTGGTAATAGCTACTCCTAATCCGTAAGTAGCTTCTATTTCTAATGCAGAAGTATGAAATTTTATTGACCCCGATGCGATCGCATTTTCCACGGGTTGTACTAATACTGCCAAATTAATATGATGTAAATTAACACCTACACTTTGCCAATACAGAATGCTTCGTGCCCCAAATATTTGTCCCCAAGTTTGCTTCAATCCATTCATGATAGATTGTTCGTTAACAGCACAAAACACTGGTTTAAACAAACCAGAAATATTGCCTGCAAGATGATAATTAGCCGATGATATGCTCAAACTAGGACGTAAGATTAAACAATTATCTGTTAGATATTTACTAGCTTGATAAACTTGGCTAACCCAAGAACTAGGTAGACTAGCACTAATCACTTCTTGTCGCAAACGACTAGCTACTTGTTGAAGTTGCCGCCAATTATTGACATCCAAATGTAGGGAGGAGTTGGGTAAATCCGCAACTAAGGATTCGGAGCTGGTGAGATTTACCACGAATTCGCGCCACAGACCTGCGGAAGGTACGAACCCAGGAACAACCGGATAGCCCTTTTGGAAAATTCTGCTCAGGTAAAACGCTTTATCTCCAACCAAGGGACAGTCTTCTGGATTGATTTTTTCTAGCCAGTAGAGGTTTTCCACTCAAACAATCACATATAAGCTGAGTCTGTAGTCTGCTATATAAAACCTAGACAAAACTAGACTTTACTTTCTACTTCAACAGGAGCATGGGAGCGGTTATCCCTCAGTAGACTTGCACGCCTTAGCCAGACGCGATAACATGATTGCTGCATTTAGATCCCTATCTATACCTCTACCCAAAAATCAACATTTTGGGCAAAGGTAAACATAGACTATTTTGGACTGGACTGTGCAAAATGTCAATTTTTTTGGGAATTTTGTTTTCCGCTCTGGGTAAAACTAGGGAAAACTAGAAGAATTATCCATTTTGAAGTTTCTTCAAATATTCCCATCCTCTTTGAGGATAAACATTTCTATTTAATATTTTACTCATCCATTGAGACACTTTAGCACCATTCCACGGACCCCCATCTTCGGGTTCGGACTGTAAAACTTGCTGCAAATACTGAAGTTGCTCATGGTTCAATAATGGCTTTGTCCCCCGGTTGTTTCTGCGCAGGTCCCCCAGAATCTCTGGACCGTAACGATTATAACTACGAACTAACTCATAAATCCAGGAAACACCATATCCCGTAGCAGTGGACACTTCTAGAGTTGTTTTCCCCATTGCTAACAACCAGATGATTTGATAATGACTGCGTTCAATGCTATTCTGTGATTGTTGATAACGGATTTCTAAGTCTCCAGTAGTTAAATGAGGTTCTATTACAACACGTTTTGGCATACTCCCACCTAATAAATATAATAAGCGTATATTGTGTCCTATGAGTTCACTGCTTGTTATAGGTAGCATTAATTTATAAGGAATTTATAAGGAATTTGTGAATAAAAAATATAGCTTTTTTGATTCGAGAATCCTACTGCACTATTGTTTAGATTTAAATAGTGATAGGCAGGTAATTATATTTTTGCATGGTTTTATGGGTAATATTTACGAGTTTGATAATGTCATAAAATTACTAAATAATAATTTTTCCTACTTAACTGTGGATTTACCAGGACATGGAAAGACTGAGGTGTTAGGGGGTAATGATTATTATCAAATGGAAAATACGGCCCAGGCTATTATTAATCTCCTGGATGAACTAAAGATAGAAAAATGCTTTTTAGTAGGTTATTCTATGGGAGGAAGAATAGCACTATATCTCACCATAAATTTTCCGGAGAGATTTATTAAAGTTGTGCTAGAATCTTCCTCACCTGGCTTATCAACTGATTCCCAGAGAATAATGAGAATAAAAAGCGATGCTGGAATTATCCAAAAGTTAACCAGAATTAGCACCAGAAATGAGTTTGGTGTTTTTTTAAAAAACTGGTATAGTCAGCCCATTTTCGGTCAGATAAAAAATCATCCAGCATATCCAAAAATGATAGAAACCAGATTAGAAAATAGTCCCTTAAAAATATCTAAATCCTTACAATTTATGGGTACTGGATATCAACCTTCACTATGGCACAAACTAGAATATAGTCAAATTCCCCTGCTTTTATTAGTAGGTGAATATGATCAGAAGTTTATTGATATTAATACTGTTATATACAATTTAATTCCAGGCAGTAAATTGGTGACAATTAACCGAGCTGCACACAACACGCACTTAGAAAATCCCCTAATGTTTGTGGAACAGATCATGGAATTTTTTAAACCTTAGAGAACTTTTATTTTGTTTCCATCCAGTTTTCACCCACATGTATATCCACTACTAGGGGAACGCTTAATTTCATTGCATTCTCCATAACTGACTTAATTTGTAATTGTAGCTCATCCCACTCACTGGGGGGAACTTCAAAAACCAACTCATCGTGTACCTGTAAAAGTAATTTTGCTTGATAACGCCTTAATACCTCATGTAACCTGACCATAGCAATCTTAATAATGTCCGCACTAGAACCCTGAATTGGTGCATTAGCAGCAGAGCGTAATAGTCCTGCATCGTAGGGACCTAAATTCTTTAACTTGTTTAGTTCTATTTCTTGTAAATCTTTACCTTTTAACTGCTGTAGGGTTTTATTAGTGAAATCAAAATAACGTCTTCTCCCTAGAATTGTTTCCACATAACCTTGAGAAATAGCCTGTTTCTTAATAGTTTCTAAGTATGTAAAAACTAACGGATATCTTTGATTAAATTTCTGAATAAATTCATTTGCTATATTCTTGTCTACACCTGTGGAGCGAGAGAATTTTAATACACCCATTCCATAAATCACACCAAAATTAATAGTTTTAGCAAAACGCCTTTCTTCTGATGTGACATCCTCTTTATCAAAGAGTAGTTTTGCTGTGAGAGTATGAATATCCTGATTGTTGCTATAGGCTTGAATTAACATTGGTTCTTGACTTAAATGTGCCAATATTCTCAATTCAATTTGGGAATAATCAGCAGCAACCATTAGCCAACCGGATTCAGGTAAAAAGGCTTTTCTAATTTGTCTGCTAAAAGCTGTACGAATGGGAATGTTTTGCAAATTAGGATTGGAAGAAGATAATCTACCGGTTGCAGTTGCAGTTTGGTTAAAGTTGGTGTGAATTCGCTGAGTTTTGTGATTTACTAGTTCTGGTAAAGCATCCACATAGGTTGATTTTAATTTAGCCAATGTTCGATATTCAATAATCGCGTCTACAAAACCAGTTTGATCAACCTCTTGTAGTTTTTCTAGAGTTGCTGCATCTGTAGAATAACCTGTGGATATCTTGCGAGAATATTTGGTACTTAAACCTAGCTTTTCAAACAGAATATAGCTAAGTTGTTTTGGGGATCCTAGGTTGAATTTTTCTCCAGCAATTTTTGTTGCTTTAATTTCTAGGGTAGCTAAATCTGATTCTATATGTTGGGACAATTGTTGTAGATAAGCAGAATTTATTATTACCCCCCTATGTTCCATTTCTGCTAATACTACTTCTAATGGTTGCTCCACATCTACCAGCAACTTAAATAAGGCAGGAATTTCATTTAATTCCTCTCTTAATTTACCCACCAATTGCCAGGTTGCATAAACCTGTTTGCCACAATAATTGGCAACTGTATGAATACTAATATCAGCAATAGTTTTTTGTCGTTCTTTTTTACCTGACTTTTGCACAATATCATCATATTCTGTCAACTGCAATCCTAAATATCTTAATGCTAGGTCAGTTAAGTTGTGGGTGCGATCAGGATTTAATACGTAACTAGCCAACATGGGATCAAATACCACACCATCCAAGGTAATTCCCTGGTATTTAAAAATCAATCTATCAAACTTAGCATTTTGAAATGTTTTAGGATAATCCCCACTGACTAAAATTTTCTCCAAGGTTGATAATACTGTATTTAGGGGAAGATTCTTCTCTAGGTTACTTGTTATATTATGTCCCAAGGGGATATAAGCCACATCATTTTCTCCCGTCCCCCAACAACAACCTATTCCTACTAAATTTGCATTTCTTGGATCTAAATCTGTGGTTTCTGTATCCCAGGCAACTGGGTTTTCTGGATCTTTATGCTGTTCTAGTATATTAACTAATTCTCGCAATTTATCTTCTGTATCTATAATTCGGACTTTAATCTCCGAACTACCTTGTTTTAATGTTTGTGATTTTTGTGCATTTACCGTATCTGCTGCACTGAAAAACCATAAATCATCATCCAGTGACAAGTTATTAGTGTTAGAGTTATTAGTTTCCCCGGTCAAGGAAGTTGACTGAGAATGGATGAATTTTTTCTCTATTTCTTGAATCTTGTCGAGAAATTTCTTGAATTCTAATTTCTCCAGAATGGGAATTATCTTAGCAGTATCAAAACCTTTTAAATGACAGTCTTGTATTTTGATTGTTATGGGTACGTCCGTAACTATCTTAGCTAAATATTGGGAATGGAAGGCACTTTCCTGACCTGCAATTAGTTTTTGCTGATTTGCACCGGTAATTTTATTAATATTGGCATAAATTTCCGTCAGAGATTTATAGATATTTAATAATTTAACCGCCGTTTTTTCTCCAATTCCCTTAACTCCAGGAATGTTATCAGATGTATCACCACAAAGAGCTTTGAAGTCTACAACTTGAGTAGGTAAAACCCCTAATTTTTCCTTAACGTCTAGGGTGTGAAATTCTTTGATTCCGTTGGAAGAACTTTTTAATGCTTCCGGGGTAAAGTTTAAAACTGAAATTCCTTTATTTTCATCAATAAGCTGAAATAAATCCCTGTCTCCCGATAGGATTTTCACCCGGTAGCCACTACAGACTGATGTTTCGGCCAAGGTGCCCAATATATCATCTGCTTCGTAACCCGGCTGTGTGATAACTTGTATGTTTAATGCTTCTAATAAATCATACAAGTTAACTAAGTCGGGAATGAAATCTTCCGGTGTATCTGCCCTATTTGCTTTATAGTTACTATCTGCTTCATGGCGAAAAGTGGGTGCAGCTAAATCAAATGCTACTGCTATAGCTTGTGGCTGTTCTTTTACTATTACATCTAATAAACATTGCATGAAGCCAAAACAAACATTGGTAGGAATACCTGATTTTGTGCGTAATCCACCTGCTCTACTTTTGGCAAAGGCAAAATAGGAGCGGAAAGCTAGGGAGTGTCCATCTACCAGAATGATGGTAGGATAACTTTGGTCTACAGAATCTAAAATCACTGAGTTGGCCTATGGTTGATAATTTGGCGTTGAAAACAATCAATAATGGAAGCATGTTTTATTATGGTATCTATCAACAATCAACCGATAATTAGTGGGGAGATCAAGCTCCTGGTATTGGACATAGACGGTACAATTGCTGGACATGACAATCAAATTAGTGAAACTGTTAAAATGGCTATTGCCAAAGTTCAAAGTCAGGGAATTCAGGTAGCTATAGCTACTGGAAGGATGTACTGCTCGGCTTTGCGATTTCATCAGGATATTAGGTCTAGCTTACCACTAATGGCTTATCAAGGAGCTTGGATTCAAAATCCTCACACGGGTGAGTTACATCGTCACCTAGCCGTTTCTAAGAGCATTGCTGATCAGTTGTTAAATTACTTTGAACAACCAGATTTACGCCCTTTGCTTTCTGTTCATTTTTACCTTGGTGATCAACTTTACGTGCGGGAGATGACAACCGAAACCACAATATATGTGGAGCGTTGTGGTGTTACCCCTTTAGCTATTGGCGATTTACGTCAGTTGTTAACTGATCATGATTCCTCCCCAGGACCCACTAAGGTTTTGGCTTTATCCCATGATGTGGATTTGATTCAGGAACTTTTGGGTAAGTTACGTCTCCAATATACTCCTGCAGAACTTTATATGACAACTTCTGTCTCCACTTTTTTGGAGGTAACTAACCCTTTTGTCAATAAAGGTACTGCTGTGAGATATTTGGCGGAGGAACTACTGGGATTAACCAGTGATAATGTGATGACCATTGGTGATAATTTCAATGACCTGGAAATGCTGGAATATGCTGGCATTGGTGTGGCCATGGGTGGTGCACCCCAACCAGTACAGGCGATCGCCAATTGGGTTACTGCTGGTGTGGAAGAGGATGGGGTAGCAATTGCCATAGAAAAGTTTTTACTTCAATAGTGATCACAACTGAGAAATAGCAGTGACACCCAATTTAACCTCCAAAATATACTTTATAACTAATTGAGTCAAAATCAGCATTCCTATTCTCGCTTTAGCTAGTTCCAGATCATGAATTTTTACATATCCCCAAATTGGACAGCTAGACCAAAATTTCTCAAATGCGGAACTTAATTTTTCAGCCACTGCTAACCAATTAATAGAACGCTGAATATGGGGGAATGCCAAATCATCCACAGTTCTCACCAACAGGTGAATGAGATGAATTTCATCCGGTTGATAAAAACGGAGCTTTTGGCAATCGTCTAACCAAGGTATGGAACTGACTGATAATAACGGTTGACTGTCAGTATCATTTTCGACAATTTTTATCCAGCCTTCACGTTTTGCTAAACTAATAAGTGAAACACACCTGGAGTAAGCATGTTGAATAGCAAAAATACTTACTGAATTATAGAGAGAACTATAGCTCCGAATTTGGGATTTCACGCTCCAGTCTAGTATAGGTTGCCAATTATGATCTTTAATTGTGAGTCTATGTAACCAAGATGCTATAGTCAATTCAGTTGGTTGGATATGAATGGAACCAGTTGCGGGAACCTGAACGTTAAAAATATGGCTGTTGCTGGTGGAAAAATGGCTTGCAATCAAACTAACCAAATCAAGCTTATGATCAGTTAGTTTACCAGGTGCTAAAAAATTATCCCCAGGGAAGACTTGCAAAGCTACACCAGCAATATATAATATTTTTTACCATTTGTATCTTGGTATAGAGGTAATTTTCCTCGTTCCATCCATAGAATTTTCTCATCCTTAGTATAAACACTTAGAAAATTCACCAAATGGATATATACTAGATGTTTAACTGAGGTATACTTCTGAAATAGTAGCCAGTGTTGCACGTAGTCAAACAGAAAACTCTTAGGGTTATCCCAATTTTATCCTTTTCCATCTGTCTTAAGATAGAAATTTACTCTAAGTAGAGGAAAATGAGGGTAGGATAAAATTTCATGAGTAATCCATGAATAATCAGTAAACTTTACTACTCTCATGGCTAAGAAGTATAACAAAATAGTAGATAGCAACATATACCCATACTAGCTGTCTACATTTTGGATAGCTGACACCATTAGGTGTTAGGCCTACCCTGTTAACACCAAGACACTCCTTGGGTCTTTTAATTTAATCTTTGTCTTGAGTTGAACGTTATTTGTTACCTATGCAATCTCAATCATCTTTTTCCGAAGCATCACGCCCATTTTTAACCTGGCAACGAATTCTTGACTGGGCACAAGAACACTACCGTTGTCGCACCTTCAGTAAAGACGAACGCATTCCCGCTAGACCTGGATTACTATATTTAGTTCAAAGAGGTGCCATCCGCATGGTGGGAACAGCACAAGTAAGTGCTACTGCTAGTCAACTAACATCCAGACGCATCAACAGAACTCCTGAGGAAGCATTTTTGGGTTTTGTAGGAGCAGGACAACCATTTGAAATAGTTGCCCAGTCCCCATTTACACTCCAAGCTTATGCCCACGTTGACCAAACTGCGGTTCTGTGGATGTACTGGCATGATTTAGATAACTGGCCTCACTTCCGTCGTGAAGTTATGGATGCTTTTAGATACCAACATCAACGTAAGTTGTTATGGTTAAGTGCTTTAGGTCAACGCCGCACCATCGACCGACTCCTGGGATTTCTCACCTTGTTGATTGAGGAATACGGAGAACCAGCAATGAGTGAAACTGATCCTGATGTCATTCGTGGTTATTGTCTACCTTTTCCCCTTACCCATGCCCAAATTGGTAGTGCGATCGGTTCTACCCGAGTCACTGTCACCCGCTTGATGGGTAAGTTACGTCAACGTGGACTAATTCTCACCCAGGGTGATAATTTGATTTGCTTACCAGCAGAATCAATTAACAGAGTTAGTTAAAAGCGCCATCAACACATAAAAAGTCTGCGAGGTTGCTAGCCCCTCGCTTTTAAGCAGGGGCAGGAAACGGAATAAAGCGTATTGACCTTAATTATTCCCGTACCTGCTTTAATCGCATTCAGTGGTGTCTTACCTGGGCGGAGGCGATGCCAAAAGCCCACCCAGTGTTAACTTTTACCCATCAACCCTCTTCCAGTCCTTGTGATAACGTTTTTGATAGTATTCCAGTATCTGCTGAATTCTTTGTAAATTACTGTCAGACTGCCAGGAAATGCATAGAGACTTGATTTGACTTTGATAATAATCAAACTCTAGAGATGTTTGAGTGACTAACTGCACATCTACACCTTTTACCTGGCATAAATGGGCAGCTATTTCCCTATATACAGCCAAAGGTAAATAGGGGAATTCAATTTCAATTTTGGTTTGAGTTTGTGTTATGGTCGGCATTGTTTCCATATTTTTTGATATATATACCTTATACACGGAGTTATAAGCTTAACAAATTCCATCCTCTTGTCCACTGATGACCCTCCTAACTTCTACCCCAAACTGCTCTAAAACGACTACTGGGTTATCGCACTGATTAACTTCTATACGTTTAACTAAAATACCATTAGTCAATGTTTCTCCAGCGTGCACGTAACGACTGTTTGAATCGTCTGGTAGTTTAATAATCGCCTGGGCTTGTTGATTGACTAGAATTACACCAGATACTAAAATGGACTGTGCCAGTTTAGTATCTGGTGGTTTTGGTGGTGAAGGTTTTATAGGATTTTTACCCCTAATTTCTAGGTCAGCTTGGCGAATTGCCAGTGGTTTTTTAAGTGAATTCAACCTACTAGTATTGTTGCTCTTTACCACGGAAGGCAATGTGGGGATTGTCTGTGGAACGCGGATAATTTGTGCAAAAGGGTCACGTCTAGCTTTTACCAAAGATCGGACAGACCTGTTTTGGGACGCTGATGGAATTACCTGATTTTTTATTGCTTTCAATTACCGGATTAACTACCGAATTAATTTTAGCAGGAACAACAGGATCGGTAAACTGGGCAATGGCTGGGGGTTTTTGGCCTTCTCCTAGGGAATTGTTTCCTAAACCACACCCGCTCATAGCCAAAGTTGAAATAGCTAAGGCTATAATTTTTGTACTCATTGAGGTCTGTGGATGGGAATTGGGGTTTGATAACGTTGTAATTAAGTCATTCACGGGCAAGCCCCGGTTTAGAAGTTCTAAATCCAGGACTTGGGTCTGCCTTTTTGGTCAAGTCTTAACTGTTTGTTGACACCCGACCATAGAATAAACCGCGAATCTTCACTTCCTTGGGCTCACCAGCACCCAGATCCGTATCAGAGGGTTGCTCACTCTCGAAAGTGCCAGCTATTTCACCAGTGGAATTATCCACTCTGGATACTTGTAAAGAAATCTTGCCTTGGAGAATTTCTGTGCGCTTCACATTAGTACGAGTTAAATCATCAGCATCAGCTTGAGCTGGTAAAGCTACAGCATTGTCATAGCCACTTACCACTCCACGACCTTTAGGATCAAGGAAGGAAGCTCCACGATAGGAAGGAACCTTAAACTTACCTTCAAAGTCAGTGGAAGTATTGATACTGGTCGAGTTAGGTTGTGTTTGTGCAACTAAATCTTTAATAGTGAATAGGAAAGGCACTAGTTCACCACCAGGTAGTTTGACGGTAATAGCTTGGAAGTCAAGACCATCTTTTTCTACAAAAGTCAAACTATTATCTGGATTTATTTTTAGATCCCCTTGTACTTGGTCAATAGTGGATGTGTATCTAGTCAACAATCTACCAGGTACAAATTCAGCTTCTTGCCGTTTATTAGCTGGTTCTTCTTTGACAAAGTAACTCGTAGGTTCTAAACAAAGTTCCTTAATGGTATAAGACTGGTTGCTGTCTAAATTAATAGAGCCACGACTAACCTCTGATAACTGAGGACACTTATTAGCTAAACCAGTTCCTCTAATTTCCTCATAAGTTAGTAGATCTTTGCCGCTGGATGAAGGAGCATCACTGCAAGCGGTTATTAGAGTCAAGCATAAAGCTAAGAAAGCAATTATTAAAGCGCGATATCTCATGGTCAACCTCAATGTCGTTAATATCTAAGTGGTAAAACTGCTCTATATTCAAACTACCATTGAGGGGAGCATCAATCAATTGACCAATTAACGATGATAATTAATCAAGGAATGGGAACCGGGAGTATTAACCTAAATCTCTCGGTTTATCGGCGTTTTCAATAGGCAGTTTGTTTTGCGATTCCGTGTTATCGTGGAATAATATTCGGTTATTGCAGCTTCTGCATCGAAGTGTGATAGTAGCAAGAAGTGCCTCAAATGTCAAGCCGTCCCAAAGACGGGGTTTACAACCCATAATTTCCGATGAAGAAAGACCAAAATCTGCCGTTGGAAGATTCATCCAGCAGTTTACAAGCGGTTAGTAATGCAGTTAGGGAAGCAGTTACAGCTTGTCAAGGTGAGACGAAAAACTTCCTAAATTTATTAAGACAACTAGAGTATTTACACAAAGAGATTCGTGATGGAGTTTTTCAAGATAGTTTACCGGAAAATCGTCAAGAACTGTATAACCTTTTGAAAGATATTGAATCCACTGGTGGATGGCCTTATATTGAGCGTATGCGATTGCAATGGTTTCTGATAAACTTAGCTACCAAAAGAAATGAATATGATGCGGAAATAGAAATTTCCCATCCTTAAACCTCCTACTGATGATACTCAAAGCAATAAAAGCAATATAGAATGGTAAGCCAATCGTAGTTGTATCTGATACCAAGAATTGAAAAAATTAGAAAGGGGTTGTAATGACAGGCATGTTATCGGTTTCTCGTCAGGATTTGCTCAAACGGAGACGAAAACTGCGTCGCCATAGACAAATGAAAATTCTCACAGCTGTTTGGCGAATTCTAGCCACTAGTAGCATTGCAGGGGGAATGTTTTGGATAGTATTGGCACCTGTTTGGTTGATCACAACTCCCACACAAATTTTGATGAGGTCGGGGAATCAACTATTACCGCAGAAAACAGTTCAAAGACTGCTGCAATTTTCTTATCCTCAGTCCTTATGGCGAATTAAACCCTCAGCAATTGCCCAATCCCTAGAAAGACAACCAACTATTGCCCAAGCAATAGTCAACCGTCGTTTGTTTCCACCTGGATTAAATATTGAGATTCAAGAAAGACTACCAGTAGCAATGATTCAACCTTCGTCAAAATCTAATGCAACTAATTGTGTCTCCAATTCTCAGGCCTCTTCAAAAAAAGTCACCTCACTCGCAATTCCGTGTTCGCAAAGTCCCAAAGGTGATGATATAAATTTAATAGATGCCAGTGGAAACTTGATCCCCTGGAAAAAATATACAGCCTTCAATCCCCGGGGCAAATTACCTGCTTTGAAAGTATTAGGTTCACCAGAACAATATCAGCCTTACTGGGCTACGGTGTATCAAGCCATCCAAGACAATTCTTTAAACGTGATGGAAATTGATTTTCGAGATCCGACAAATGTGATTTTGAAAACGGAATTGGGTGCTGTACATTTGGGGATTCCTGTGGTGCAATTAAATCAGAAGATACAGAGGCTCAGGGAAATGGGTAATTTAAAAGCAAAATTTAAATCTGGGGAAATAGTGTATATTGATCTCCAAAGTCCTGATTATCCATTAGTACAATTGCATCAATAACCAGTAATTTTTCTCAGGGTTACACACTCGGTATTAGACTGTTTGTGGAACAATTTGTGTCCATAGATGATAATAGTTTTTACAGACTATAGTTGACTCTATGTTTGATTTTCGGATTAAGAACAGCATAAAAAATCGTCCATGTAATTTTGTAAACTATGACACTTGATAATAACCAAGAGCTTACTTATAAAAACTCCCAATCTTTTGGACAACCAGGGTTATCCTTATCAGTTAATTCCAGTAATCCTTTTGGTGGTTCTGGGCTAAACTTAGGACAGGGTAGCGATAATACAAAGATGTTGGAAGCTAAACGGATTGGGGAAATTGTTCCTGGAAGGGTCGCCAATATTAAGGTAATTGGTGTTGGTGGTGGCGGGGGTAATGCAGTGAACCGGATGATTGAGTCTGATGTAACGGGGGTGGAGTTTTGGTCCATTAATACCGATGCTCAGGCTCTAACCTGGGCTAATGCATCAAGTCGCCTGCAAATTGGGCAAAAATTAACTAGGGGTCTAGGTGCTGGGGGTAATCCTTCCATTGGTCAAAAGGCGGCGGAGGAGTCCCGTGATGAAATTGCCACTGCTCTGGAGGGGGCAGATTTGGTATTTATTACTGCTGGTATGGGGGGTGGTACAGGTACGGGTGCTGCTCCCATAGTAGCGGAAGTAGCTAAGGAAATGGGTGCTCTGACGGTGGGGGTGGTTACCAGACCATTCGTCTTCGAGGGACGACGACGTACTAGTCAAGCAGAACAGGGTATTGAGGGGTTAAAAAGTCGAGTAGATACTTTAATTATTATCCCTAACAATAAACTTTTAGAGGTTATACCTGAACAAACCCCCGTACAGGAGGCATTCCGCTACGCTGATGATGTATTGCGTCAGGGGGTGCAGGGTATTTCTGATATTATTACTATCCCAGGTTTAGTCAATGTTGATTTCGCCGATGTACGAGCAGTTATGGCTGATGCTGGATCTGCTTTGATGGGAATTGGTGTGAGTTCTGGAAAATCCAGGGCCCGAGAAGCAGCAATTGCAGCCATTTCATCACCTTTACTAGAATCCTCTATTGAGGGTGCTAGAGGGGTAGTGTTTAATATTACTGGTGGCAGCGATCTCACACTTCATGAGGTAAATGCAGCTGCGGAAACTATTTATGAAGTGGTTGATCCCAATGCTAATATTATTTTTGGGGCAGTAATTGATGACAGACTACAAGGAGAGGTGAGAATTACCGTGATTGCCACTGGCTTTACCGGAGAAGCTCCCGTACCCACCCCCCAGACTACTATTAGTTCTAGACCCCCTGGTACACCACCTAAAAAACCAGGACCTCAACCTCCGGTTAATCAACCACTACAACCAACCAATCCAACTCCCCCACCCTCTCAAGCTCCACAAATACCCGACTTCTTACAAAGGAGACGTAATCCTAATCCCCGCAATAATGAGTGACAACACCTCCCTTGACAAATAGGTGCCATTGAGACGGTCTATTTCCCTGATTCCTGTGGGACTGGTAACATTGACTTCTGTCAAATAGCCACCAATGATGTCAATGCCAACAAAAATTAACCCATGCTGACGCAGTTTGGGGGCTAATAGTTGACAAATTTCTTCCTCTCTGGTGGTAATTTCTGTTTTTGCCACCGTGCCACCTGCAGCCATGTTATTGCGAAAATCATTGCCACTGGCTAGACGGTTGAGTGCCCCCATAGGTTGACCATTAATTAAAATGATCCGCTTGTCCCCATTTTTCGCCTCTGGCAAATAGCTTTGCACCATGACTGGTAATCGCCCCCGCATGGTGCTAATCTCAACTATGGAATTAAAATTGCGATCGCCTGCCTGCACAATCAATATTCCTTCCCCGGCTTTGTTACCTAAGGGCTTAATAACTGTTGTGCCTTTCTTTTCCACAAAGTCCCGAATTACATCTTTGTCTGCACTAACAATAGTTTCAGGAATTGCTTCTTTGAATTGAAGAGCATACATTTTTTCATTAGCGGCTCTGATACCACCGGGAGAGTTAACCACCAGAGTTTTAGTAGGATCAATGTAGTCTAAAATATAAGTAGCATAGAGGTAGGAATCATTAACTGGGGGATCTGTCCTCATAAAGACAGCATGCATAGACTCCAAGGGAGCAAAAATAGCCTGACCTAAATTATACCAAGAATTTGCTGCTACCCAAAGTCCCTGCACCAATTCTACTGGAGTTATTTCTATAGGTTGAAGAAGGGCCCAGGCCTGACCGTGGATAACATTTAGTAGGTTAACCTGAGTTATCCAGACCTCGTGTCCCAGGAGTTGTGCTGCTTCCATCAGGGCCACACTAGTATCATGACAGGGGTCTAGCTGATGGATAGGATCAATAATAAAAGCTAATCTCACGACTAGTCCCCAGAATTTTGCAGTAGTGGATCCAGACCCCCTCTACGGTCCAGGGCGTGAATATCATCACAACCACCAATGTGGACATCATTGATAAAAATTTGGGGTACAGAGCGTTTCCCATTTGCCCGGATAGCCATTTTCCTCCTTGCTTCCTCATCTCCATCAATTTTGTATTCGGTAAATTGCACCCCTTTAGCTGTAAGCAAGCCTTTGGCACGTATACAAAACGGACAAGCACTCCAAGTATAAATTTCTACTTTTGCAGTCATAACCTTCCTAATCAGATACTCCCTACTTGACCTAATAATTTTATATCATCAATTTGCCATTGCCATGGTTTTAAAATCCTTGTTCTTGTATCATTGGTTCTAGAGCGTATTCAATCAACTGTGATAATCGTAGTCTAAGAGTTTCCAACCCTAAACGCTGACTAGCTGATATAAACACACTCAAAGGAAATTCCTCTCGTGCGGAAACTAGCACTTCATTATTAACCTGATCAATTTTATTAAAAACGACTAAAGCGGGTCCAGGAGTGATAGGCATTTGAGCTAGAATTTCTCGTACTGATCTAATGTGACTTAACCAAGCAGGGTGGGATAAATCAACTAGATGTATTAAGGCATCTGCCTCCGTAACTTCCTCCAAAGTAGCACGGAAAGCATCCATCAAAGAATAGGGCAATTCATGGATAAACCCAACAGTATCCGTAATTAAGGCTTCCCGAACTGGATAGTTTTCCCCTTGGGGAATAACTAAACGACGGGTGGTAGGGTCAAGGGTGGCAAATAGTTGATCAGCTGTATAAACCTGGGCATTGGTTAGGGCGTTGAGTAGAGTAGACTTACCCGCATTAGTATATCCCACCAAAGCCAGCGATGGTATTTCCCGATGTTGTCGTTTTTGACGCAAACGGCAACGATGGGCCTGTAATTGGTTAACTTCCTGTTGCAGTCGGGAAATACGTCTTTGAATGGCTCGTCTTTCCGTTTCCAGTTTGGTTTCACCAGGTCCGCGAGTTCCTATTCCACCTCCCAACCGTGACATAGCCCTCCCCCTACCAGTTAATCGTGGTAGCATATACTCCAGTTGGGCCAGTTCTACTTGTAACTTCCCAGCTCCCGATTGGGCCCGCTGGGCAAATATATCTAATATTACCTCCGTACGATCAATCACTCTAACACCAATTTGGGACTCTAAATTTCGCACTTGAGCGGGTGATAAATCGCGATCAAAAACAATTAGATTTGCTCCCCGGGTTTGAGCAGTTAAAGCCACCTCCTGAACCTTACCTTCACCAATAACCGTTTGGGGATGAATACGGGAGCGCTTTTGCTGGACGCTTTGCAACACTTCTCCCCCTGCTGTATCTACTAACCTAGCTAGCTCGGCTATAGTATCTTGGAATTGTTGGTCACTTACATCATCAGTGAATACTCCTACAAGTATGACTCGGTCATGATCTCCATTTACTTCCTGTCCAATATATTCCCGCTCAAATTCTGCCTCTAAACCTTCTACCAAACCCAGAAAATCCAGTTGGGCAATTGCATCCAAACTTAAGGGTGGTGAAATGTGAAAATCAGGAGATCTGGATTCCCCAACAGTCATAAACGATGACTGACTAAAAGGTATTCTTGTAGTATTACACACTAAATGAGCCAAGTATACCTCTTTAACATAACCAGTTGATCCGCCACCTCTTTTTGTAAATCCTGTGCCCGTAAGATTTAAAATAACTAAACTATCCAATCGCTGTAACAGCATTGCTGTCAGTGCTGCTTCCTGGGGAGGTTCTGACTTGAGATTCGTTGCTATGCAGCGAATTCCACTGAGTCTTTCTGCACCATAGCGTGGAATTTCCATGGGTGGAATTTGAGTTTGACGCACAGTACCTACACCAACCCTAATCACTTTTCCTTTACGGTTAATGTAAGAGCAAATAGGTTGGTTTACTTCTGTACTAATTGCTGCCAGCCTTTGAGCAAACTCAGATGTGGTAATAAAGTTGCCTGGTACGCGTTGATGGTACAGCCGTTGTAATTGTCTTAGTTGGCTGGATTTTAAACCCTGTAGATTTCCGAAAATAGTCTCTATAGGCCCATGACCAGTTACCTGGCCCTCCAAATCATATTCATATTCTAACAAAAAGCAGAAAACTGGAAAGATAGATTTTACTTCCGGGCGTTGAAATTTACAAAAGGTTTGCTAGAGCTTCTTTAAATTCCTGGATTCCCTGAATAAGCGGGTGAATATCATACCAGCGCTGTATTTCCCCTTCTTTATCCAAATAGCGATATTCTAATAAACAACGATTAAACATTAGATTGCGATACTGATCATCATTAAGGATGCGTTTTGAACGAGATACGTCTGCCAATAAAGACCATTGATGGTTTTCTACGGCACGGCGGTAGGTATCCCTAGCTTGAGTAATAGCTCGTCGAACTGCTCTTTCAGATATGGGTAAGTCTTGAGTGCGTCCAATGGCATCCTGAGTCAATAGTAATAGATTTCGGACGTGACCTCCACTCATTAAACAAAGTTTTTCCAAAGTGTCTGGACTGTCAAAAATGTCCGTTTCTATGGATATATTTGGTACAAATTGCCGAACCCGTCTGCCAATTACCTCGGTTAACCTTTTCAAACCCGGTTGATAAACTTCCCCTTTAGGAGTCCGCACCATCACCATTGGTAAAACCTGGGGATCACCATAAATGTCGCGCAGATCAGTAGCTCTAGTAGAATAAACCATAGCAATGGGAACTGTGTAGATGAGGTGACAGTCCAGAGACTTGAGTTGCTCACACCGGTCTAGAAAAACCTCTTCATAATTAGTCCGATTTCCTTCCTTGACTAGTATCATCCGATCTAAGTTATCAACAATTACTGCTAATTGGTGTTGTTTCGATGGCAATCGTTTCTTCGCGTCTCCAATAAATTCATTTAACACCCTAATTAAAGTTACCGTGTGGGGGTTTACCTTCTCTCGAATCTGTTGACGTAATTCGGGAACTGCTCTTAGGTTAGCTGTTAACTTAGCAAACTGAGTAACTTGCATCTCTATGTTCATATCCTCAAGATGGATTTCTGTGAGTGCTAAATCTTTTAGATCTTGCCAGCGCTCTTTTAGCCAATTTAGTACTGGTTGAGGATTACCTATTTGCTGTAAATCTTTAAGTAACCTGCGGGTACAAGCCAGAAGAATATCGGTATAATGAGCATCCTCTGAATCTATATCCTCTTCATCGGCGGCAAAATAAATTACGTAAAACTGCCTCTCTTCCAGATATTTCTTCAATCTTAGTAATTCAGTAGATTTACCTGCTCCTCTGTGTCCAGAATACAGTTGACAAGTATTTCCCCGTGCCAGCTGAATGCGATTTCCCAATTCCTCTAAAATATCTGCTTCACCTCTAACGTCTTGACAGTCTACATAGTTAGGATCTCCTGCTGACAGAGGTTGGAACGGGTTAAAAGCATTGTAAAGGTTCTTGAGCAGTTCCGCATTTTGGGACATAGGTAAACAGCCTGGGTTAATTTGAGGTCAATCGTGAAAAGTTTTATTAATTAAAGCCTGAAAGCGTGTATCTTCTCGAATGCGATCAAAATCAGGATCAGCTTTTGCCCTTTGTGTAAATTCTTCAGGTTTGAGACTAAGTAAGTTGGACTGAAAAAACCAAACTATGTGAAGATAAATAAATAGGATATACCGAGGTAATAAGATATGGGAGCTCGTTTAAGGGTATTTCTGACAAGTGAGGAAGATAAAACGCTGTTTAATCTAAGAAGTGCGGATGTACCACAGAAAGTCAAAGACCGAGCAGAAGTGATTAGGTTAAATGCACATGGATGGTACGTGGAAAAAATAGCAGCTCATTTTAACTGGACTTCACAAACAGTTAGAGAGGTTTTACATAAATGGGAAAAGTTTGGTCTAGAAGGACTGTGGGAAAAATCTGGTCGAGGAGGAAAACCGAAATACAGGGATTCAGACATAGAATTTCTGGAGGAATGCCTGAAAAAAGAACCACGTACATACAACAGTGTTCAATTAGCTCAAAAGTTAGAGACGGAACGCTCGGTTAAACTAAGTCCCGATAGGTTAAGACGGGTACTAAAAAAAAGGGGATCATTTGGAAAAGAACCAGAAAAGCCACAAAGGAAAACAGACCCAGAAAGTAACAAATCAAGCAAGCAGACCTAGATATGTTGGAATTATCCGCTGCTGGGGGAGAAATAGACTTGAAATATTTAGATGAATCAGGTTTTTGTATGTGGAGTGAACCGAGTTATACATATTACCAAAGAGGGGAGCAAAAAAACTTAGAGCAAACAAAACGCCGTGGTCGAAGACTAAGTATTATTGGTCTTCTTCAACCCTTAATTAGTTTTGTTTACGGTTTAGTAATTGGGGGGGTGAATCGCAAATCTTATATTGAAATGATGGAGCATGAAGCCGAAGAAGCAGAAAAACTGGGACGTATAAGAGTAATAGTACAGGATAATGGTCCAATACATCAATGCAAAGAAGTGAGAAAGTTATGGTCAAAATGGGAGAGTCAGAATTTATACATTTTCTTTCTGCCCAAATATTGCTCTGAGATGAATCCAATTGAATTAGAGTGGAAACACCTTAAAAAAGATGAGATATCGGGAAAAATGTTTGAAGATGAGTTAGAGCTTGCTTATGCCGTAATGGATGGAGTAAACGCTAGGGGAAAAAGAAATAAGCATAGTACAGAACGTATTAAATTTAACAACTCTTGCCTTTCTTAACCTTTCGTTACATAGCTATAAATTTCCCAGCCGACTTACTTAATTATTGTGTTAGCAGTGCGGGGAAAAACGTAATCTGAGCCAACTAGAAAGAATTCCTTACCCTTGTTTTTCAGCAACCAGTCCACAGAAGGTTCAATCTGTTGATTGGGAGCTGCTCCAGTATAAAAAATGTTTTTAGAACATTCCTGACCCTCATATTGCACAGGGTACCATAGCATGTGATCTTTGTCTTCAAACACTGGCTTGACGTTTTTACGACTAGCAGAGGTCCAGCAACCAAATACTACAGCTACCTTATCTTGTTCAATTAGTTTGGTAGCTTTTTCTCTGAAAGTATCCCAGTTAGAAGCACCATCCTCTGTAATTGCTTCAATCTGTTTACCTAATACTCCACCCTGAGCGTTAATTTCCTTAATTGCTAGGTTTTCCGCGTCTACCACACTTTTTTCACTGATGGCCATTGTGCCACTTAAAGAGTGTAAAATCCCTACCTTGATGGTGTTACCACCTGCGGAGGAATCAGCGGGTGTATTTGTTTGTGTATTGTTGGCACAAGCTTTCAGCAATACGGAGCTACCAAGAGCAGCAGAACCGTAGATGAGGAATTTTCTCCGGTTAAATTGTGTAGTCATAACTATTGATAAATTTTGGGTTTAATCTTTAGACAACAGATATTAGTATGGGATTTTACGATAAAAAAGTATACAAATATACCATTTATTAATTTTCTGGTGAAAAGTGAATAAGACTTTACTTTCATACAATTATACGAAGCAAGAATATACGACTTTGGCTAGAAGTTAAAAAATATCAACCCCTTTAGAATTTCAAGTCATGGGTTCACGGTAAACATCTGTTAAATCGGAGCAATTATCATGACTATAACTGGATTAGATACCTTTGATGCAACTTTACAGAAAACAATTCCTTGGATCAATGATTTAGCAAAAGAGTTAGGTTGGGAAAATAAACACCAAGTTTTTCAAGGTTTACGAGCTACTTTACATACTCTGCGCGATCGCCTGACAGTGGAAGAAGCTGCTCATTTGGGGGCCCAATTACCTATTCTTTTAGGTGGATTTTATTATGAAAATTGGCGACCTGGTGCAAAATTACCCAAGGATAGAACTAAGGATGCTTTTCTCCAGCATATTCGTGACTATTTCCATAATGTTAATGCTGACATTGACCCAGAAGTTTTGGTGCGTGCTGTTTTCAAAATTATTGCCCAAAGGATCTCCCGTGGGGAAATTGAAGATGTGGTAAGAATACTACCCCCTTGCTTGCGAGAACTTTGGCCAGAAGCGGTACGAACTTAATTTTTGCTTCTATTTTTCACTTCTCCCTGGTGTTTGAACCTGGGGAGAAGTCAAGTAGTTGTTTGGCAATTCTAAACATCTCCTTACCAGTATGCAAATAACGATCATCATAGCTTGCGGGAAAATATGCCAATTCTTCTAGTCCGTCACTAACCTGATTTAGAGCATAATAAAGATGAGCAGCAGATGTAGCCAAACTGGGAGGATTAGGTAAAGAACGAAAGGCGGTTTGGGCTTTTTTTAACTTATCTCGACAAGTGTCTAAATATTCTTGAAATTCATCTATCAATTGTTCGTCAAAGGGATCTGCTGCTAAATCTTCTAGTTGCTGCTCTAGGGAAGACACTATACTACAAAGCCAACGATTTATTGGTTGATAAACTAACTTTAACCACTCTTCTACCTTTTCATCTGCTTCTTTCCCCCCCGGTTTTTTAGTTTGGCGTGGATTTTCCCTGTTTCCAACAGCTGGGTGTGATGTGTCCCAATTCCCTATTTGTTCATCATATTTTACTCTCTGCTCAACATCACTTAAAACTTCATAAGCTGCATTTATCTTAATAATCTCTTCGTGGTTAGCAGTATCCTGATTAGTATCAGGGTGGAACATCTTGACCAGTCTGCGATATGCTTTTTTTATTTTCAGCAGCAGTCGCATTATTGTTTATTTGTAGTGTTCGATAATGATTCGAATCATGCATGATTGAGCGATCTGGTCGTAATTTGATTCCTTGGGTTATTTGCTATGGTTTTCTGATTTTGTGTCCCCTTCCCCTAACAATTAGGTTAACTGATTTCCAGATCTTGGAATAGGGGTGTGCTTAGGTATCTTTCCCCAAAACTAGGTTGAATCATGACGATTAAACGCCCCTGATTTTCCGAACGTTGGGCCACACGAACCGCTGCACATAAAGCAGCTCCACTAGAAATTCCGGATAATAAACCTTCCTCCCTAGCTAACCTCCGACTAAAGGCGATCGCCTCTTCATCAGTTACAGCAATCACCTCATCAATTAATTCTACCTTTAATACTTGAGGAATAAAACCAGCTCCAATTCCCTGAATTTTATGGGGTCCAGGTTTACCACCGGATAACACTGGGCTATTTGCTGGTTCCACAGCGATCGCCTGGAAGCTGGGTTTTTTTGACTTAATGAACTCAGCGACACCAGTAATGGTACCTCCGGTTCCCACACCGGAGATAACTATATCAACCTGACCATCAGTATCTTGCCAGATCTCCTGAGCTGTTGTTTGCCAGTGTATTTTAGGATTAGATGGGTTACGGAATTGCTGCAACATATATGAGTGTGCGGTTTTTTCCACAATTTCTTGGGCCTTACGAATAGCGCCACTCATTCCTTCAATACCCGGTGTCAGTTCTAACTGAGCGCCATAAGCTCTTAACATTGCCCGCCTTTCCGCACTCATGGTTTCTGGCATTGTTAAAATTAACTTATATCCTCTTGCAGCAGCTGCCATAGCCAAGGCAATACCCGTATTACCAGATGTTGGCTCCACCAACACTGTTTTACCAGGGGTAATTAAACCTTCTTTTTCCGCATCATTGATCATACTAACACCAATACGATCCTTGACCGATGCTGAGGGGTTCATACTTTCCAACTTAACTAGAATTTGTGCATAACAACCTTCTGCTTGGGGAATACGGTTTAACTGCACTAGGGGGGTTCTACCAATTAGTTCCGTAATGTTTTTAGCAATCTGCATCATTTTCCTTCCTTTAAATCAAATATAGTACATGATATCTAACTGTCTTCTGAGGGTTCTTTTTTCACAAAGATCCTCCAGGGAATATTTTTCCAGGACTAAATTAGCAGCTTGACGAGCTTCTTGCCAAATCTCATCAATAATCCCACTATCAGCAGTTTTCGGGTTGGTATTATCTTCTGCTATCTTGATATCTAAACCTTCTAAACATTCCAAAATGTCAAGAACAGTGATTTTTCGTGGTTCTCGCGCCAAGAGATAACCACCTTTAGACCCTCGTTGGCTTTTAATAATACCCCCGCGTCTTAAAGTAGCCAGTAACTGTTCTAAATAGCGGTCTGGTATGTTTTGTTGGTTAGCGATTTGTCGAATTTGCATCGGTTCACCATTCTGGTAATGGGTGGCCATTTCTAATAACGCCAGAATTGCGTATTCAGATTTACAGGATAGTTCCACGGGATGAAATTTTCACAATAAAGGAACAAAACAAGAAAATTGCCGAACTTCACACTTGCTTATTACTATTGTACTCCACTTGTTCCCTGGAGAATCGGGGAAATCTGAGCTTGTCAACTGGTTTCTTTAAATCCCATGACTCTTACCCACCACCCAATGACGACGGAAAAACCTGGCTAAAGCTGACTCCTCTAATGTTAAACAAATGGGTCTACCATGGGGACAGGTGCGGGGATTGCGAGTGCGGTGCCAATCATATATCAATTTTTCCATCTCTACTAAGGTCATAGGTGTGCCATTGCGAATTGCAGTACGACAAGCAACTGCAACTTTGGCAGCTTCTAGGTTTCCCCCCAGGCTTAATTCTAACAATGCTTCTGGAGAGTCTTCTCTATTTTTTAACATCTCTGGCACACTGCGTACCGCCCACAGGTTTTCTCCAAAACATTCAATATCTAAATTAATTCTTTCTAGTTGTTTGACCTGTTCAGTGGATAATTGATAAAGTACAATAGGAGACTCTACAGGTACAATTTGCCACTGATCACAGAGTCTTTCGTATATCACCCTTTCATGGGCTATATGTTGCTCTATTAACCACATACCTTCTGAATATTCAGCAATAATATAGGTGTTACTTGCTTGACCAATTACTTTTAAGTCTATTAAATTTGATCCTTTGTTCTCTCCCGGGTCGGAATGGGAAAAATTGTAATCTCCCTTGGTTTCAGCCAGTTTGAATAAATTGCTTATCTTACCTGTCCGCACTGACTCTTTGATGGTAGAACTAGCAATGCTAAATGCTTGATCAATACCCTCGGTGACTTTTTGTTGCCAATAAGTCATTTTATTCAGGTAAATTTCGTTTTTGGCAGGGTTGCGATTCCAGTTAATTTGATCCGGTTGGATGGTCAAATGTACAAAACAAACTGGATAGCGATCGCGTGGTAGGGTTTTATAAAATGCCCCGAAAACTGCTTCTTCCAGCTCTGGTGATTTGACTATTCTACCATTAATGGCTATTTTCACCCAGTCAGGTTTGTGTCGATGACACCGATCGGGTAAGCCCACTACTAAGTTAATTGTCGAGTCTAATTCTGGTATTGTTAACTTTAGTTCTTTTAGATCTCCTGGCTTAATTTGGTTGAGAATTTGCGGGATTATTCTTTCCACAGCAGATGCTGGATAAATTGTAAACCATTCTGTTTTGTCTTGCCATACCTGATAGGTTACCTGGGGATGACACAAAGCAATTTGCTGGATTGTGGCTTGGACTTTTTTTAACTGCTGATTTTTATGTGGTAATCCTTGTCGACGTTCAGCATAATTACCAAATAAATTATCCACCGTTACTACAGTACCAGGTGCGATCGCCGCTACTTCTGTTTTAGTCACAGTGCCATTTTTATTGTAAACCACCCGCCATCCTTGGTTGTCTCCTGCACAGCGACTGAAAATTTCCAGTTCCCCCAAGGTGGTTAAGCTATGTAGTGCTTGACCACGAAACCCCAAAGTTTTAATTTTCCATAAATCAGCAGCATGGTGAATTTTGCTTGTACTGTGGGCGATCGCAGCTTGTTGTAAATCCTCCAGATTCATTCCCAAACCATTATCTGTTACGCGTACTCGCCATTGTTCTGGATACAGGGAAATAACTATGCGTGTTGCACCTGCATCTAGGGAATTCTCCACCAACTCCCTAACGACCGCACTTAGACTATCAATTACTTCTCCCGCTGTGATTAAATAAACTACTTCCGTTGGCAAAGATTGAATCATAGATGGTAGAACTGACAATCAGGGGTTTAAACTGTAAGTTAAATTCTATCTAAACATAGCGGATGTTGGCTTTCATCGAACATAGTTGACAAAATGCCGAGAATGTAATACAGTCACTCGCAGGTATCCTAGTCCATAATTCCGGAAATGGTGTAGCCCAAAACCTTAGGAAAGCTGATTACAACTAGAAACACAACAGTTTGCCTATGATTATATAAACTGACCAAGACAAATCCTTACTAAAAAAATTTTTTTCCTATGTACCGGACAAATCCAAAAAAGGTTGAATGACTAACTAAAATCACGCTGTATCAAATACAGTATCAAATACAAATTATCAATAAAAGTTTTGTTATGTGTAGGCTCTCATAAGGAGATTATGGCAGATGTTTTCAGTGTAGGTAGGAATGGAGCCTTACCGAAGTGATTTATGAGTTTTCTTAAAAGAGGACTAACATAAAGCATTATCAAATTATTGGCTTTTTTGTATTGAGGAGAATGGAATTTACCATTTTGACTATGGATGATAGTAATATGAACTTAGATTAAGATAAGTTTTATTATTCCTGGTGGGTGGTAAACCATAGTTTTATCAGCTTGACCAAAGTTAAACGGTTGAATTTTTTTTACGTTGTGGAGTGAAGGAAAAATTTCTGTGGACGCAAAATTATCTCCCAACCAAGGATTGAGTATTTCCGGGATCGGCTTAGCATCGGTGTTAGCTGCAGCTATGACTTGTGCCACCCTAGTTGTAGATGGTCTAGGAAATAGAGTTTTCTGGCAACCTAACTCTTTAACCATGCCATTTTTACTGTGTGCTTTGGGTAGTGCAGTAGCTGGTTTATGGGTTGTACCAATTTTGCAAGCGTTGAAAACTGGGCAGATTATTCGAGAGGATGGGCCCAAGGCCCATTTAAGAAAGGCGGGTACTCCCACCATGGGTGGTGTGTTTTTCATACCCGTAGCCTTGGTAGTAGCTTGTATGCTTTCCAATTTTGCTCAAGATGTATTGGCCGTTTCCGCTTTAACACTTGCTTATGGAATAATTGGTTGGATAGACGATTGGCAAATCTTGCTGAGGAAATCCAACAAAGGTATATCCCCCAGAACAAAATTGATTTTACAAATTGCTTTTGCCATCGGTTTTTGCGTGTGGATGATTTTAAAGGGAGATTTTAGTATAACAAATATCTTTTTGCCCTGGGTGGGTTTTTCTTTACCTTTAGGATTCATGTTTTGGCCCTTAGCTACCTTTGTGCTAGTCGCGGAAAGCAATGCTACTAATTTGACTGATGGAGTTGATGGGTTAGCTGGGGGAACAGTGGCGATCGCCATTTTGGGTTTAGGAGCTTTGATTGCTCCCACCGCACCCAGTTTAATGATCTTCTGTGCAGCGGTGAGTGGTAGTTGTGTGGGATTTTTAGCTCATAATCGCAATCCCGCTCGGGTTTTTATGGGTGACACTGGTTCCCTCGCTTTAGGTGGTGCTTTAGGTGCGGTGGCCCTTTTAACTAATAACTTGGTGGGACTGTTCATTTTAAGTGGAATATTTTTTGTAGAAACCCTATCTGTGATGGCACAGGTGAGTTATTACAAAGTAACTAAGGGATCAGATGGGAAGGGCAAGCGACTATTCAAGATGGCTCCTTTACATCATCATCTAGAATTATCTGGTTGGTCCGAATTGCAGGTAGTAGGTGCATTTTATATAGTAGGCGCGCTTTTAGCCAGTATGTGTCTGGCTTTGATAAAGTGATTTCCCTAACAACTCTGTTCTGAAAAATGCCACCCATTTCCTAGGGTGGGTTTTTTTTGGAGACTGGCAAACTGATTGATATGCAATAATAAATATAAGTATGGACACAACAGAGGATAGTGTGATGGTGGAAGAAACAAACCAAAAACCCGTAGGTAAAAAAGAAAAACCCCCAGCAGTGGAAGATAAGCCATTTCAGGAGTTTATGCAGGAACACTACTTACCTGCTTTACAAAAAGCGATCGCCCAGGAAGGTATTTCTGACGTAAAACTGACCTTTGTCAAGCAAAAATATGCCATTGTCGGTTTTAATTCTTCCCAGGAGTGTTGGCAAATCACCGGTTCTTGGCAAAACGGGGCCAAACAGTTTAATGTTTACTTTCCCGACCAAGATATTCAAGGTAAAAAGGGGTTCTCCTGTCATGAAGGGAAAAAACCCAGCACCCTGGAGTCCTTCTTGATAGACGAGCGTAAGATCACCCTTGATTTGCTGGTATCCCGTCTGATTTATCGTCTCAACGGTCAAAAATGGCTAGGTAGGAACTAGTTCCAACTTTAATTATAGAGACGTTGTAATTGAATACCCAACGTCTCTAGACGATTGGGAGCTAAATTGTGAGAGATTGGGGATCGGTTTCAATCAGTTTTGCCAAATCCTGGAGGAAAGCAGCTGCATGGGCACCGTAAATAATCCGGTGGTCACAGGTAATATTCACCTTCATTTGCTGTCTGAGAGCAAATGAACCCTCTCCAGTAGCTACAACTTGGGAACGCCCAGCTCCAACTGCTAAAATGGCACCTTGTCCCGGTGGCAAAATCGCATCAAAAGTATCTACACCAAACATACCCAAATTCGAGATGGTAAATGTACCCGTGCTGTACTCCTCGGGTTGCAGTTGTTTGGCCCTAGCTCTATCCACTAAGGATTTCCAATTCCGCGACAGGGAGTAAATATCTATTTGGTTTGCATTCTGTAAAACCGGGGTAATTAAACCACCATCGTCCATGGCCACAGCTATAGAAACATTAATCTGGGGATGATGGACAATCCCTTGTTCTGAATAACTGGCATTAAGTAAAGGATGTTTTTGTAAGGTAACTGCTACAGCCTTAGCTAAAAGAGCTGTCATGGTTACACCTTTTGATTTGATTTGCTTATACAGTTTATCTAGACCATCAGTGGTAATGGTATAGCCAACATGAAATGTAGGTACAGATAGGCTGGACATCATGTTACGTACCACGGCATTCTGTAAAGTAGTTAATGGTACTACTTGTCCAGAATTAACCACGGGGGTTGCTGGTGGAGTGGATGGAATAGTGGGAATGGTACTAATAACAGGACTAGTGGGTTGAGGGACTTTGCCCACAGCAGCTTCTATGTCTCCCGCAATAATACGACCATAAGGACCACTACCTTTGAGATTATTTAAATCAACCTTGAGTTCCTTAGCCAGCTTACGAGCGCGAGGAGAAACCACTAACCTACCCTGTTGATGATTTGACCCGTTTTGGGAAACTGTTACAGGTACTGGAACCACAGGGGCACTTACCGGTGCTACTGGGAGAGTGGGTGTCACTGCACTAGATCCACCTCCAAGAATCTTAGCACTGGTAATTTCTTCTTGGGTTTCGGCCACATAAGCGATCGCTGCGCCAACGGGAGCAGTTTCACCAGCTTGAACGAGAATATGGGCTAGAAATCCTTCATAAAAGGATTCTACATCCATATCAGCCTTATCTGACTCAACAACCACCACTGTTTCACCTTTTTCCACTTTATCTCCTGGTGATTTGACCCAGGAGACTATTTTTCCTTCTGTCATGGTGGAACTTAGGGCTGGCATAAATACTTCATGAATGCTCATAATGGTGGCTTTAGAATCAATTTGGTTAATTTTTGAGTGGAATTTAACATCTGTTCCCGAGTGGAATTATAGCCCACCAAAGGGATTTTCCACCAAACATTTAGGTCAGGGTGGAACTTAACTGAGATTTAACGGGAACTTAAATTTTGTGTGAAATATCCATATAGTAAATTGTATGGTGCAATGGGTGGTTCAATAATGGGAGATCTTAATTGACATTATAGTTCTTCTGATACAAGTTACGATCCTCCGCTTTCTCACACACAAATCTGCTCTTGAGTAGCTGCTAGAGGTGGAGAGGTAAATCTGAAACTCTGGAAAATCCTCTTTTAATCACACTTAAATAACTATGTTAACCATGTTAGCAAAACTCAAATTTTTTTTAATTTTTACCCTAGGTACTTTCATTAGTACTGCTGTAGCTTATTGGATTCAGCATCAATCTTCCATAAGGTTGACCCTGTCCGCCCATGGACAGCCACAAACCATTCCCAAGGAACTTAATCCGGATGAATTACGAATAAACTTGGAACGTTCTGACTACCACATAATTCCTTTAGAAACGGTCAACTCCCTTTTGATTGGGAGTGATCCTGCTACTATAGCATTAAATATAATTGATGAAAGTGATGAAAGTAAAAAGTCTCATAAAAAAGTACAAGTGCAGGTAGTGTATCCCCAACCTAATCAAGCTTTGGTTACAATTATCAAACCCTCACCAGCTAAAAATAGTGTGGTCAACACTACTAAGTATCGTGTAGAAATGAGTCGCTTTGGGCGATCGCTGTTAGTAAATTCACCACCAGTATGGGAGGTGATCTGGGCTGGATCCCAAAGAGATTGTTTTTCCCAGGATCCAACCCAAGATGATTTTAGTCAAGACTGTGATTAGACTTCACCGCGAATCTCTTCAATCACACCATCACGAATAACGATTTCAACTTGCATCTTACTAATCAAGTTATCACCAGTTTTCACCTGGAAAAAACTTTCCATTTGAAACTGATTCACCTCCTCATCCAAATCTAAATACTGTACTTGCTGAAGGTTTTGCAATAATTGGTTCTTCTGTTCCAACAATTCGCTTTTCTTCTGGTTGATTTGTAGTTGAATATTGTCGATTTGTTGTATAGTTTGGGGACCGGGAGGTTGCAGACCCTGTTTCTGAATAACACTAATTGTTCTTTGCCCCTCCATGTCAAGTTGTTGCAACTGCTGATCTGTTTGGTTGATCTGTTCTTGCAATTGTTGTTGTACTTCCTCCTTCCATAGTGGAGTTACAATCACCTTCACGTTAACAACGCGTTTGAGCATTAATTCCAGATTTGATAGTTCCATAAAGATTATAGGTTCACCCTAACTAGTTTGTAATTGTTTGTAATTAGACTTACTTGACAAACATGCTGTCAATAGTATTGACATAGTTTTGTGCCACAACATGACGACGAATTTTCATGGTTTGGGTCATCATGCCATTTTCCATGGAAAAGGGTTCCAGGATTAGCTTAAAGGGGCCAATGCGGTCATCAGCCCTATAACCCGGACGATTTTGCACCTCCCTATTTAATTCCTTCCGATATAAATCCTGAATTATTTTGTTCTCTAAGTCAATTTTTTGACCGATTTTTTGATCTTCATTTTCCGTGGAATCATCCTGGGTAGGTAAATTGATATTCTCAACTTCCGCCCATTTTTCCAAAGCATCTAGGTTAGGAACTATTAAAGCACCAAGACTGCGCTGATCCTGTCCTACCAGCATAATTTGGTCAATATAGGGCGATCGCAAACAAGCATCTTCTATAGGTTGGGGTTCAATATTTTCACCATTGCTTAATACAATAGTATCCTTAGCTCTACCAGTTAGCACCAAGTCATTTTCAGGTGTTACCCAACCCAAATCACCGCTATTAAACCAACCATGATTGTCAATAACCTGTTTCGTAGCTTCCAAATTCTGATAATAGCCCCCCATCACTTGGGGACCTTTAAGTAGAACTAGGCCAATTTTCCCCGCAGGTAGAGGGTCTTTTGTTTCTGGGTGAACTATCTTCACCTGAGTTCCTGCTATTGGTTGTCCCGAGGATCCACGTAAATTCCTCCAGATACGACGAGCATTAGTTACTGGTGAAGTTTCCGTCAATCCATAACCCTGTAAAATCTCCACCCCGATAATTTCAAAGAAGTTATCTATGTGTCTAGGCAGTGCCCCACCTCCACTAATCACCTGCTTAATTTTTCCTCCTGTAGCTTCTCGCACTTTAGCATAAACTAACTTTTCCCCAATATTTGTAATGGTAATAAGACCAATTGCTTAATTTTTGCTGCCCATTTTATCCATTCTGAAGCACCAATATGCTCTAAACTTAATCCTTGGGCAATACGTCGAGCGAAAATATATTCTTCACCCATTTTTAGCAAGAATTGAATTAGTTTTTGTTTCTTCGCTGGTTGGCCACGAAACTGCTTTTGCACCCCTTCATAAATTGACTCCCACAGTCTGGGCACGGCAATCATAAAGTTAGGTTTAAATTTTTTAAAGTCTTCTTTAATCATTCTCAGGTTTGTATATACTTGTGTACAACCTTGAGAAAGCAAAAAATATTCGCCACTGCGTTCATAACTATGCCAGGTTGGTAAAATGCTTAAAGCCACATCACCAGGTTGGGGTTGAACTATAGTTCCCAGGGTTTGAACCTGATGTAATAAATTGTTATGAGAAAGCATAACACCCTTGGGTTTACCCGTAGTTCCAGAAGTGTAAATCAAAGTCGCTAACGCATCTCCACCAATTGTCAGAGGAGTTAAAGTATAATTATTAGCCAGATTTAACAACTGAGTAAAATTCATTACTGAATAGGTTTCTATAATCGGCAAGGTATTCCACTCAGGCATATCCGTTTCATCAGAAAGTAAAATGACCAGCTTAATTGGTAGCTCACCCAAATCAGGTTCTAGCTTATTTAACGTTTTAACATCTTCAACTACCACAACGGTGCTACCACTGTGGGAGATAATATATAGTAATTCATTCTTTTCAGCTTGGGAGCTACGAACCGCATTCACTGCTCCAGCAGTCATAATACCTTGGTCTGCGATAAACCAACGGGGACTATTATCTGCTATGAGAGCAATGCGTGGGGGATAGGAATCATTATTTTTGTTTATCCCCAAGACCTGTAAACCTATAGCAAAACGCTGGATTTGATCCCACAATTGGGAGTAGGTGATTTTGACCTCTGGTTTGCTATGGGGGTTGTATAGAGCAGTGATATCGCGAAAATGTTGAGCTGCTAATGGCCATATTTCTGGTAAAGAATGGACACCAGAATAACTAGTCAAATCTTGTATTGCCTTTTTTTCTCGATCTGTAAAGGTAGATAAAAAAGGAGGCTGAAGTTGCATAATTGACAAATGGTATACAGAAATAGCTTATTTTGCCATATTATATAATAGTGCGGTAGTGGTTTTTGGATGAAAATCTAAACTAATCAAATAGATGAGTGAATAATAATTGAGACATTCCAACGTGCATAGCTCAAATCATTTAATTTACTTATAGGTCATAAAAGAAATTTAAAACTAAATGGTTGGTGTAATCTTGAAATTATGGTTGATGATTAAGGAGTGTCTAAATTTTAGGCAAATCGAGGCAATAAAGACCAAATTAACCGGGAATCATCTATGAGCCTAATGGATGTCGTCACTTTTACGTTATTCAACGCAGTTGCTTGCATAGTTTTGCCTAAACTGATCTCAATTGTATTTCCCATTCATAAGACCAGAATAGAGAGCAAACCAATTAAAACCCCTAAATCCCAACCCGCAACGGAAGCAGTACAACAAATTTCTGGATTTTCCTACTCCAACAGTAGTTTTTAAAAACTGTGGCTGAAAACCCTATTTAGGGGACAGATTTTTACGATTTTCCCTTCGCCATCTAGCTCTGATTAGGCGAATCTCATTATAGCTATAACTCTCACCCAAATAATCTCGAATGGGGGCCAAATTAATGTCACCCAACACATCTATAACCTGCCAAATTTTTTTCTGTCTATCCAAAGGTATTAACAAATTCAAATCAACAGGTTGTTTTTTTTCTATCAGGTCTGAGAGATGACGAATAATAGTAGCAGTTTTCATATTCCGTTTTTGGGCAATTTGTTCAATAGTAAATCCTTGCTGGTGCAATTCCAAGGTAGTTGATTCTGTATTAGTTATCAGATCATCATCACTCTTTTTTGGTGGTTGCCAACTTTGTTCTTGAATATAGGATTGAATAACTGCCAAAAACCTTTCTCCATATTGGTTGACCTTATAACTAACCACCCCAGAAATTTGTCCTAACTCTTCTAGAGTCCTAGGTTTGATTTGGGCCATTAGTCTTACGGTCGAATCCTGAAAAATAATGTAGGGAGCTAAACCCAGTTCATCAGCAATTTGTTTTCGTAGGTATCTGAGTTCATTCATCAGAGCTTCTATATCCAAAGCCTTAGTATTAATAGCGACTAAGTCAGCCTTTTGATATACCGGAGCAGCAATCAAAACCTGTCGTTGTTTTCGCATCACCTCCCAACTTAAGGCATTTAATTTTAACACCGAATAGCCATCATGGGTTTGTTCCAATAACCCTTGGTGCAACAAAGATCTGCATAACATTTTCCATTCATCTGCTGTTTTATCTTTTCCTATACCATAGGTAGAAAGTTGATCGTGTTTATGCAAAGAAATCTTTTGATTTTTCGCCCCTCTTAACACATCAATAATATGATTCATCCCATATTTTTCCTGACATCGTGCTACACAAGATAAAAACTTCATTGCTTCCACAGTCCAATCTTGCAAAGGTTTGGGATAACGGCAATTATCACAATTAGCACAACCACCCGGAAATCTTTCCCCAAAATACCCTAATTGAATTGTTCGTCTACAGTCCGTTCCTTCAGCATAATCTATCACTTGTCTTAACTGCTGTTTAGCAATCAGCTGTTCTTGGGGATCGGTTTTCTTACCTATACTCCATTCAATAGTTTTCACATCACTAAAACTGAAAAATAAGGTACATCGAGAGGGTTCTCCATCCCTTCCAGCGCGACCTGACTCCTGATAATAACTTTCTAAATTTCTGGGCAAGTCACAGTGAATGACAAACCGTACATCAGGTTTATTAATACCCATGCCAAAGGCAATAGTTGCCACCATAATTCGTACATCATCACGGATAAATCGAGTTTGGTTTTTCGCTCTTTCTTGATCCACTAAACCTGCGTGATAGGGTAAAGCGGCAATTTGACTATTCTGTAGTTTTAAGGTTAGTTCATCTACGTTCTTACGGGTTAGACAGTAAATAATTCCTGAACCCTCATTTTTTTTAATAATCTCTAATATTTCCCCATAGGAATTTCTATTTTTAGGACGCACTTCATAGTACAGGTTCTGTCGGTTAAAACTAGCAATGTGAACTGCTGGTTGTTTCAATCCTAACTGTTGGATAATATCAGCTCTAACTCTATCAGTAGCAGTTGCGGTTAGAGCTATGGTGGGAACATGAGAAAATCGCTTCCTCAGCAAGATTAATTGTCTATATTCTGGACGAAAATCGTGACCCCACTCGGAAACACAATGAGCTTCATCAATGACAAAGTTAGCCAGACCAAACTTTTCTTTAACCACATCTAAAATGGGCAAAAATCTCTCACTGACTAATCTTTCTGGAGCTACATATAATAATTTTACCTTACCATTCATGATCGCTTCTTCCCGAGAGCGAACTTGATAAGTGGTGAGACTGCTATTAATAAGAGTGGCAGAAATATTATTATTTCTTAGTGCTTCCACCTGATCTTGCATTAATGCTATCAGGGGAGATACTACGACTGTTAAACCTGGTTTCAAAAGAGCTGGTAATTGAAAACATAGGGACTTTCCACCTCCCGTAGGCATAACTACCATTAAATCACGGTTTTCTAGTGCGTCTTCTATAATTTGTCTTTGTCCAGGACGAAATTGGTCATAACCAAAGTATTTTTTTAATTCTTTTTCTAAATCAGGATACTGCATCATGGTCAGTAACTATGGGTAGATCAATCTAATCTTTAAGCAATGACAATATCATTGGATTTAATCACTGCATAAGCTATAAGCTTCCGTACCTATATATTATCCTAAGTGCATAACTAACTGTGAAGACTACCATCTGGCATAATCGCACCAGTTAAAAAAGTTTCACTCATGTCAGTAGCACTTAAATTTGCCATGGAAAAATTAACTCCACACATATTGGCTTCACTTAAATCCGCACCGGTTAGATCCGCTCCTTGTAGGTCAGCTTTCCACATCCGCACACCGCCCATTTTTGCACCATTCAATTTGGCACTTTGTAAGTTGGCAGCTGTGATTGATGCTTGATGTAAATCAGCATCACACAGATTTGCATCTACTAGTAATGCTCCACTAAGATCGGAATCATTTAAATGAGCACTGATTAGTACAGCCTGAGTCAAATCAGCTCCACACAAAATTACTTCGGATAAATGGGCATTTTCTAGTTTTGCACCTCGCAGATTGGCCTGGCTTAAATTCGCTCCACTTAAGGAAATTCCAGTCATATCGGACCAACTTAGATCTGCTCTAGCAAAGTCAATACCACCTAAATTAACTCCCCTGAGATTGACTGCTCGCAAGCAAATACCATTGAAGTTTCTTTCTCCCCTAGCGTATCTATTTAGCAGTTCTTTCACTTCCATGGTTATACCTCCATTTTATTCTGTATTCTCTATACTTTGATAAACCAACGTTGTCGATACATGAAAAATGCTAAACCGTACCACAATAATAGGGTAGCAAGTGCAAATAAAAATGATCCGTTGGTATTACCTACCCAGGAAGCAAACAGATTGCGGTAAATCCAATTGTATACGCTTATGGCATTCTCTCCTTCACCAATTTTCAATTTTACGGTAACTTTAATGAGAAAAACTGATGCAACAAACAGGGCGATCGCATTTAGTCCGATAATTTCAAATCCTTTGCTCCAACGTTTAATTTTTCTCACCTCTATTAGATCATAACACGCTGCCAAAAAAACTAACCCCCAACCAGTACTAAACAAAACGTAGGAACTTGTCCAGAGTTTTTTATTAATGGGAAATAAACCATCCCAAATCATACCCACGACTAAACTACATAATCCCCACAGGACTAAATCCATACTAGTATGGGAGTTAATAGTGCTTTTTCTCATCCATTGTCCGGCAAAATACCCAAAGAGAACATTGACTATTGCAGGAATTGTACTAAATAACCCTTCTGGATCACCCCTGAAGTTAAACCCATCTCCTGCATATAAATGGGGTTTAGCAATAATCAATCTATCAATAAACGCCCCGAAATTTCCCTCTCTGGTGAGCATACCCGCACCATAATCAGGAACGGGAATATACATCATGGTCAACCAATAAAATATCAGCAGTATTCCCGCTAATGCCCATTGAGTTTTTTCTGGAAATTTTAAAACTATTAAAGAAGCAACCAAGTAGGCTAAACTAATTCTTTGCAATACCCCCATCACTCGTAAACTTTGTAAATCAAAACTGCCAACGCCTTGATTCCAAAAACCGTTTAGTAGCAATCCTAAGGTAAATAGTATTACTGCACGACGGCACAAATTGAAATAAACAAATTTATCTAACTTACTCTCCAAACTATATTTAGACAGGGAAAAGCTCATAGCCACCCCAACAATAAATAAAAAAAAGGGATAGACTAAGTCCGTTGGCGTACAACCATTCCATAATGCATGGGAAAGAAAAGGATAGACATCTGGTGCAACACCCGCCATATTAGCAATAATCATCATTGCAATTGTCAATCCACGAAAAACATCTAAAGAGATTAGACGCATAGAGTACAGATTATATTGTTTTGGGGTTAGAAACTGGGAAGATTATATTGTAGAATTTTAATCAGTCTAGTTAACTTTTTAACTTTTAAATATGTCCATCAAAATCGGGGATTCTGCACCAGAATTTAGTCTAACTTCTCAAAATGGCTCTACCATCAGCTTGAGAGATTTTCGCGGCAAAAAGGTGGTCATCCTCTATTTTTACCCTAAGGACGACACTCCCGGTTGCACTGCGGAATCTTGCGCCTTCCGAGACCAATATGAAGTATTTAAAACTGCTGGCGCGGAGGTTATCGGTATCAGTGGTGACTCCAATGAGTCCCACCAAAGATTCGCAACCAAATACAAATTGCCTTTTACCCTATTGAGCGATCCGGGCGATCAAGTTAGAAAACAATACGGAGCAACCACTGCTTTTGGTTGGATACCTGGTCGGGTAACCTATGTCATCGATCAAAATGGTATTGTGCAATATGTGTTTGACTCTATGCTAAACTTTAACGGTCATGTTCAAGAAAGCCTGAAAAAACTTCAACAGCTTTCTGCCACATAACAGTGATATTGATTGGTGATGGGTGAGATTTCCTATCACCAGTCTGCTATATAAAACCTAGATAAAACTAGACTTTACTTTCTACTTCAACGGGAGCGAGCGGTTATCCCTCAGTAGACTTGCACGCCTTAGCCAGACGCGATAACATGATTGCTCCACAATTCTCCCTAATTCACCACTTTAGACTTTTCAGAAGTGCTAGAGGTTTTACCGTTGGTGTGTCCATTCCCGTTACGGGGTTGGATTACCCCATATCCACCATGATTACGCTCATAGATCACATTGATTTCTCCACTCTCCGCATTGCGGAACATGTAAAAATCATGTCCCACCAACTGCAACTGTTCCTGTGCCTGGGCCACTGTCATAGGTGGCATGGAAAAATACTTGGTTCTTACTACCTCACCAGGTAGTTCAGGAGTTCGACCAGCTATTAAATCGGTCACTGGTTCAGAAACTAATGCCTCATTTGTGGATATGGGCTGGGTTTTATGGTCTTGCCTTCTCTCTTTATACTTACGCAACTGACGTGCTATTTTATCCGCCACCAAGTCTATACTCGCATATAGACTCTCACTGCTCTCTTCCGCTCGAATCACACTACCATTAGCGTAAATTGTTACCTCTGCTGCTTGCTTGGTACTAATTCTGGGATTGCGAGCCACACTCAGATGTATATCTACCTGATTTGTGACATTTTGAAAGTGACTAACTGCTTTTTCAATTTTCTGATGTACATACTCACGTATTGCACCGGTGATTTCAATATTTTTGCCGTGGATGACAAGGTTCATGTAAACTCTCCCGCTAAACTTGTTTATTTTCTTAAATGGTGGAGATCCAAAATTAAGCTCCCACATATAAGAGACACTTATTGCCGATTATTCCTCCCAACATCTTTGAGGTTATATATTCTATATGTTTAGGTTAACACCTTTTCGGTAAGAAAGTTACTTCGTTGACTTTACTTTAAAATACTTTGCATTACTTGACATTTTTTTGATCCTGACTGTGGGTAAATGGAGCGATCGCCCTGTAAAGGTCTATATAGTCTATTTATTTAGTTCTTGATTTAGTCATGAGTGATAATTCGCCAATCTCCCCAAATCGTTGTTTATTGTACAATAGAGGATTAACACCATACCTGGATGTTCTTGTATGGCAAAGACAGTTACTCCAGGAGCGGATTGAGAATAGTGATTTAGAGGATGTAATTATTCTGGTAGAACACCCTCCAGTCTATACCTTGGGACAGAGTGCAAATCCTAACTTTCTCAAATTTGATCTTGACAAAAGTCAGTACAATGTGCATTGGGTAGAAAGAGGTGGGGAAGTGACCTACCACTGTCCAGGACAACTGGTAGGGTATCCGATTTTAAACTTGCGTCGTTATTGTCAAGACCTGCATTGGTACTTGCGCCAACTAGAACAGGTATTAATTGATGTTTTAGCCAGTTATGGTTTAGTAGGGGAAAGGATCTCCGGTTTAACGGGTGTTTGGGTGGAAGGCAAAAAAGTTGCTGCTATAGGGATTAAAGTCAGTCGTTGGGTAACTATGCATGGGTTTGCTTTAAATGTTTGTCCTGACATGACAGGTTTTGAAAAGATTGTGCCTTGTGGGATTAAAGATAAAAAGGTTGCCAGTTTAGCTGAGTGGATTCCCCATATTGACTGTTTGGCAGTACGTCCCCGGGTAGCTGAGTATTTTGCCAAGGTTTTTGGGGTAAAATTGCAGGATATGAAGATGGTTTAGATCACCATGCTGCAAGATGTTCGAGACTACCAAATTCTGTTTCTCGGTCTATTCCTAATTTTAGGAATTAGTACCAGGGATTGGACCTTCCATCCACAATTCATTTTAGTTTCTCTAGTCACTTGCTTATTGACCCAATGGATATTATCCTCCATCATTTTACCAACAACAAAGATCAACATCCGCAGTCCCCTAATTACCTCCCTGGGAATTAGTTTATTGCTGAGATCTGACCAGTGGACAACAATAGTTTTAGCTGCTACAACAGCAATAGGTAGCAAATTTGTTTTTCAAGTCCGTGACAAACACTTCTTTAATCCCGCTAATTTCGGTATTGTTACTGCCCTATCTCTCACCTCTGATGCGTGGGTATCTCCTGGTCAGTGGGGGGAAGAGTGGTGGTATGGTCTGTTGTTTGTGGGAGGTGGAAGTATGATTTTAAACAAGGTTGGTCGTTGGGATACAACAGCAGCTTTTTTGGGTGTATATTCTCTCTTGGAAGCTCTTCGTAATCTTTGGTTAGGTTGGACCTGGGATGTTTATTTACATCGGTTGACCAGTGGATCTTTATTGCTATTTGCTTTGTTCATGGTCACCGATCCTCGCTCTATACCTGATGCTACTGCTGGACGCGTCCTTTGGTCTGGATTGATTGCCTTGGTGACTTTCATTTTGCGTAATTATTTTTACCTTCCTACAGCAGTCTTTTGGGCTTTGTTTAGTCTAGCGCCCCTAACCATGGTCGTTGATGTGATCTGGTTTAATCCTCAGTTCTCTTGGTCAGGTATTGGGGATAAAAAATAGAAGGTATAACATATCAAAACATATCTAATTAGCAACTACCAAAAATATGAACAAGACCTATTTCAACTTTTTGCTCAGATACCCCTCAAGACTGATATTGTTTGTGCCATTAATGGCAATTTTGGTCTTAATTTCTTTTGCTCCCACAGCTTGGGCGTTTTGTGGGTTTTACGTTGCCAAAGCTGATACCAGATTATACAATCAAGCTTCCCAAGTAATTATAGCTAGGGACGGCACAAAAACCGTGTTAACAATGGCCAATGATTTTCAGAGTGATATAAAAGATTTTGCAGTAGTTGTTCCTGTACCCACAATTATTCAAGAACATCAAGTACGTGTACCTGATCCGAAAATCATTCAGCGGTTGGATGCTTTTACTGCTCCTCGATTAGTGGAGTATTTTGATCAAGATCCTTGCAGGAGAAGGTATTACGATTCACCGGGTGTTATACCAGAGACAGGGACAAGACGACCTAGCGCAGTAGAGAAAATACCAGGGGATAACACATTGGGGGTAACTATTGAAGCCCAATTTAACGTGGGCGAATATGATATTGTGATTCTCAGCGCAAAAGAGTCAGATGGATTAGAAACTTGGTTAAATCTGAATGGTTACAAAATCCCTAGGGGTGCAAATCGGCTACTGCAACCCTATGTTCGCTCCGGGATGAAATTCTTTGTAGCTAAGGTCAACTTGGACAAGTTTGAGCAATCTGGTTATCAGTTTTTGCGTCCTTTACAAATTGCATACGAGTCCTCCAAGTTCATTTTGCCCATTCGATTGGGAATGATTAATGCTACTACCGAACAAGACCTAATTGTTTATATTATCTCCCCAAGAGGACAAGCAGAGGTTACTAACTACCGCACAGTCAAAATTCCTTCCGATACTAATATTCCCCTTTTCATTAAAGATGAATTTGGTAGTTTTTACAAAGCCATGTTCCAAAATTCTTACCTGCAAGAAGACAGGAAAGTAGCCTTTTTAGAATATGGGTGGGACATGGGTAATTGCGATCCTTGTTCTGCTGAACCTCTCAATTTAGAAGAACTGAAACAAGCGGGAGTGTTTTGGTTAGATGAAAGAGGTAATAATTACAATCGTATCGCACCCAATTTTGGTTTTGCTTTCTCAGAAACTAATGCTTATATTACCCGGTTACATGTTCGCTATACGAGGGATAAATTCCCAGAGGATTTGATATTTCAAACCACTTCTAACCAAGAGTTATTTCAAGGTCGTTATGTTTTAACTCATCCCTTTAATGGCAAATTGGAATGTTCTGCAGGGAAAAGATATAAGGACTCCCTACCCCGCAGGTTTGAACAAGAAGCGCAGAATTTAGCCAGATTAACCAATTGGAAAATCGATGACATCCGTCAAAAAATGAGGTTGTCTGTGGGTGATTTCCATACTTCCTGGTGGGAAAAAATATCTCTGTTCTTAGGATTTTAGATTCAACATCTATTTTAAACCACCCTGCAAATCAACCAGTGTTTCAGATAACTTAGTCAATCGACTCTCCAAATAGTGTTTACGTCCCAGGAGTTGGCGTAACTTTTGGTAGCGTGCTATAGCTATGCTAAGACTAGGAACTTCTTCTACAGAACAAGGACGTGACCAAAGTTGACCATTAGCATCCACACCACAAAGACGATAGTCCGTGCGAGATGATCGGTCGACTTTCACTTCTGACTGACAAATTTGCTGTACATAGTCCAAAATAGCTTCAATTTCCCCATGACGCAGGGTTGCAGTTCCTTCCGTTTCCTGTGGTTGGGTATTGGACTCTAGCCAACCATTAATCACCTGACCTTCTAAGTAAATATTTTGAATTTGCTGGAGAATTATTTCTAACTCACCCTGCCAAGCTACCACGGTTTGTTGGATCTCTTGCAAAAGACCGATTGTAAAACCAGGATTGGCGCTGTGTCTATGATTACTAAACTTAGGGGTTTTGAATTTAGGTAAGTCTGGGGTTTTGCTGTCAATATCTTGGGTAGGGAAGGTTGGGACTGAAGATAATATGTGCTCTTGAGGTTGGGAGTTGATTTTTTTATTGCTGTTTATATCAACAGTTTCTTGACCGGTGTTGTTTGGCTGGGTAGTGTCGCTACCCAGGCTAACCCTAAATGAGAAAGGTCGTTTTTTAGCTGGGGATTTTGCTGATGGTGAGTCAGGATTACGAATCCCTAAATCATGTAAAGTTGCCTCAATCCGTTTTAAGCCTGCTTTCATAAAGAGATTCTAAAGCTTTGGATGGTGGTTTTGTTAACTGTTGCTAATTAGTATTTATCATAAAGCCAATTAACAGTCAATCAATACTTATAATTCAACACTTAATAAATATGGGAAAAATTATCTTAGTCACTGGTCCAGCACGTTCAGGAAAAAGCGAATGGGCAGAAAATTTAGCCCTCGAGTCGGGGAAGAAGGTGGTTTATATAGCCACCGCTAATGAGAATCCCCATGATCTGGAATGGCAACAACGCATTGAAAAACATCAGCAACGACGTCCGGAAACCTGGATAACTATGTGTGTTCCCAGGGAGCTGACAGGGAGTTTAAAGAACCAAACAGCTGACACCTGTATTTTAATTGATTCTTTGGGCACCTGGGTGGCCAATTGTTTAGAGCAAGATGATCTCATTTGGGAAAAAACTCTGGAGGAATTTTTAGCAGACCTACCTTTGATAGATGGGGATTTGCTATTTGTAGCAGAAGAAACCGGTTGGGGTGTGATTCCAGCTTACCCCGCAGGGCGTAAATTTCGGGATCGGTTGGGTGGGTTGGTACGTCAGTTGGGCAGAATTTCTCACACGGTCTACCTGGTGACTGGGGGTTATGTTTTGAATTTGAGTATTTTGGGTGTTCCTTTACCACCGGTGAAATCTTAAGAAGGAATTCAACATTGACAGGTTCAATTAGGGAATTAGTGATTAAAATGGGAATTATGGCAAACAAACAAGAAGTCAAAAAATACCTGGCTCACTGGTTTCAATTAGGTAAAAAGGTTATAGTTGGTCAAAACCATCATAGCTTCTTACCAAGTACCGTCTTAAATGGCGATCGCTATAGTCAAGAGTTTGAAAACTGTTGGCAAAAAATTCTATCCTTAGAAACCCGCGATTGTTATTTAGAGGGAACCCAAGAAACCATAGCCCAATTGTTAACACCTAGCTGGGAAATCTTACCCTGTGGACGCTGTGCAATGCCAGTCCCCATTAAAACCACAGGACTGCCATCAAACTCCTGTCCCTGTTACTACATGCTCACCTGGCCCAATAGTGATTTACCAGCACCTAGATGTCCAGTTAACTCCCAAGACCATTTAACATCTATCCGCGATCGCCTGTTGTGTAACTGAATGATAAATCTTTTTTTAATGGTTTTTCTCAATGGTCATCAATAGTTAAAGTAGAGTGAAAACCTGTGACACAGTCAGAAACTACCACTGCCAAAAGTTTTCCTCAGCTGCTAGCTGGACTTAGCCTAATTTCTTTATCTTTGGTCATCAGCACTTGGATTGGTTCCAGAGCAATTCTAGATTTTAAAAAAGCTAACGACGTGTTAATTGTGACTGGTTCGGCCAAGCGCCCAATTCGCTCCGATTATATTGTTTTAAGATTATCCCTAGCTAGTCAGAAACCAACCATAGAGGAAGCATTTAAAGACCTCAAAAATCAAACCGTAAGAGTCCAAGCATATCTCAAAGAAAACGGTGTCCCCGATGCAGCAATTACCAGCAATCCCGTGGAAACGATGATAATTCCGGAAATTGCCGAAAATGGTAGAGAAACAGGTCGGATCCTAGCCCATAAGTTAACTCAAAACCTACAAATCCGCTCTCAGGATGTGGATAAATACAGTCAACTATCTCAAAAGTCTACAGAGTTAATTAACGAGGGAATTAATCTCACCGTACAACCACCAGAATACCTCTATACACAATTAAGTAAATTGCGGGTAGAAATGGTAGCTGAAGCTACCAAAGATGCGCAAGCTAGGGCCAAAGCCATTGCTGATAGTGCTGGTGGTCAGGTAGGTTCCGTGAGGAGCGCGCAGACAGGAGTATTTCAAATCACTGCTCGAAACTCTACGGATGTGAGTGATTCCGGGCTTTACGATACATCCTCCATTGATAAAGACATCACGGCGGTGGTGTCCATTACCTTCAGTATGAAGTAGGAACCTGATTATATAATTAATCAGGAATAAGTGTCAAGGGGTAATAAGAAATTTAGTGAAAGTTTGCTACATTAATCCACTAATTAGAAAACACCGGTTTGGGATTCCACTTCAATTAAGTCAAAGCGATAGTTTTCTATAACTGTATTCGCTAACATTTGCTCGCACATCTGATTTAAGCTAGTACGAGCTTTAGCCTCATTTTGGCAAACTAGAGTAAGCTCTATATACTTACCAATACGCACTTGCTCCACATTATCATATCCCAACTGTCTAAGCCCAGATTGTACAGCTACCCCAGCAGGATCGAGAACTGAAGGACGAAGGGTAACGAAAATTTTGGCGATATACTTCCTTTGCATTAAAATTTAGCTAAATGGTGTAATGGTTTAATCGTTATCCTATACCGTTTAGATTATATATCAATAAAATACAAGGTGAAATTTAGTTCCAGCTTAACGAATCCGCTTTGGTTTATAACCCTCCCTGTGCGGGAGGATACGCTAATATATGAATAAATAGGCAATAATTTTAATCCTAAGGTCTACAACTACTATGAAAGCCATCCGTACCCGCAGTCAAGATCGCATATTAAACCTATTGGGAAACATTAAACAAGGTATTTCAGCCCAGGATATGTACGTAGAATTACGTAATCGCAATCAAAGTATGGGTTTAGCCACAGTCTACCGCTCTTTGGAATCCCTAAAACTAGAGGGGAAAGTGCAAGTCAGAACCTTGCCTAATGGTGAGTCGCTTTACAGTTTGACCCAACAAGACAAGCATCATCTGACCTGCCTACAATGTGGTGCTTCTATCTCCATTCATCAATGTCCAGTACACGACCTAGAAAACGAATTACAAGTCAGTCATAACTTTAGGGTTTTTTATCACACATTAGAATTTTTTGGTTTGTGTAATAAGTGTCAAGAAATGTAGACTGTAGAAAACAACAAACAGCAGTTCATAAATTAAGTTAACTTGTTGGAATCTCCTACATTGTTTACATCACCAACAATTGACCGAATCCCCTCCAAAGTGGCGGGAATAGTTCGGGGATCCATAAACATCACCTTACTGCTATTGCTTTTACCAATGCTCACCCCCATATCCAAATAACCCAAGGCGAATAAAACCTCTAAAGCTTTATGTGCTTCTGGATTAGCTTGCATTCTCTGGGCAATAATCTCAGCTGATTCTGCAATCGCCTGTGCCTTTAACACTTGTTGCTGTCTTTCCGCTTGCGCTCTTAAAACAATCGCCTTTTGTTCTGCTTCTGCCTGCAATATTATGGACTTTTGTCGTGCTTCCGCATCTAATATTTGGGCATCTGCTTTACCCCTAGCACTGTTAACTGCTGATTCTCGGTCTCCCTCCGATGTCAAAATGGCTGCTCGTTTCTTTCTTTCAGCGGACATTTGTAATTCCATGGATTCTTGCACAGCCTTGGATGGGATAATATCCCTTAATTCCACTCTTGTTACCTTTACCCCCCAAGGGTCAGTAGCAATATCTAAATCCCGCAACAGAATCTCGTTAATTTGAGTTCTTGCTGTAAAGGTCTGATCTAATTCTAACTGTCCCATTTCAGCCCGAATTTGAGTCAGTACCAGATTCACCATAGCTGACTGTAGGTTTTCTACCTTATAATAGGCTTTCTCCATATCAACTATTCGCCAATACACCACAGCATCAACAGTAATAGACACATTATCACGGGTAATACACTGCTGAGGAGGAATATCTAAAACTTTCTCTCGAATGGTTTGCTTATAAACTATGTTATCTAACAGAGGATTAATCAAGTTTAGTCCAGGCTCCAATTTCCTTTTATAACTCCCCAGTGTTTCTACTAATGCCTCATCACCTTGGTTTATCACTCTAACACACTTCATCATAGCACCACCACCAAAAATTAATCCCAGTAATAGTAAAAACTGCTCCATTCTTCTAACCTCCGTTAAAATACTATATAGATTAATTTCTCCAGTTCTAACCGTTAGTGATCTAAAACGTTTTCTGGCATCACAATTAGAGTAGTCCCCTCCCTGTATACCACATAAACTTTTTGACCAGCAGGTATGGTAAGTTTATCATCATCACATCTACCTCGCCAAGAATTGCCCTCGTACAGAACCCTTCCTACCTTACCTGGTAAAATTTCTGTCATGGTTTCACCTACTTTACTAGTAAGAATTTTTGATTTCGCTTCCCGTAACGGAAAAAACCTCCGGGAGAAGATGGTTAAAAAACTAGAAATTGTCAGCCAAACAATCACTTGCAGGAATAAATTACCTAAACCTAACAGGGAAAGTACTGCTACCACTAGGGCACTAATTCCCATCAACAATTGCACAAAAGCTGTTGGTAACAGGAGTTCCATAAAACACAGAATTATGCCCAGCAACAACCAGATTGCAGTAAAATTTTGCATGAGTCCGTTTACAGAGACTAGGTTCATGAATTAATTCAATTAAGTAACAAGTTGGTAACGGATAAGTCCATTTTATTCTCCAACTCCAATTGTTGACATCTAAACTTAATTGAACTTTACGTTAACTTGTGTTGATTCATACGGATTTTTGTTTAACTTTTAACAAAGTTCACCTTTATTTAACCTTTATGTATTATAACGAACGAATCATTTATTGTGTTAGTCCCCACTGCGAAAACCCCACAAATCATCTGGGAGATCGCATTTGTCAAAGCTGCCAAACACCTCTAGTGTACCGATATTTATGGGCGAAGGGGGCGGTGAACATATCCTCGGGAACAAAAGTTGCCAATAGATATGAGGTAATTACAGAACAGATCTGGCTAGATACCCAACCGAGAAAGACACCGGAAGCACCATCCCAATTGCCACCATCCGTAATTCCCTATCTCAAGTTATATGGGGAGCGATTACACGTACCTCAACCTTATGGGATTGTTGATTTTGAATATAATAATGAGGATCATAGAAGTCATGAGATTATTTTATTCGAAAATGCCCCTATTGATACTAATGGTAATCTTTATCCAATTATTACCATAGCTTGGGAACAAGCTAAAGCAGTGAGACAATTATACTGGTTATGGCAAATCCTAGAGCTATGGAAACCACTATCACAAATGGGGTTGGCAGCTAGCTTATTATCACCTGAGAATATCTTTGTGGAAGGTTGGTGTGTGAAATTATTGGAATTGCCCTCAACTACGAGCACATTTACTTTACAAGATTTAGGGCAATCTTGGCAGTCATGGGTAATAGCTGCCAAGGCTGAAATTGCACCCAAATTAAGTCTGCTTATTCAAGAAATGTGTCAACCAAATGCAAATCTAGAAAGCATTACTTATCAACTAAATAAATTATTGCTTGCATCTGCTGGGGAGTTACCTCTCATGGTAACAGTTGCTGGCCTTACAGATAAAGGCCCAATTATGCAACACAATGAGGACACTTGCTATCCCAGTCAATACACTGATTTGGATAACTATTTAAAAGAACATCTTTTAATCGTTTGTGACGGTGTTGGTGGTCATGAAGGTGGGGAGGTTGCCAGTCAATTGGCTGTACAATCGGCAAAGTTACAAATTCGAGCTTGGTTACAAGATATAGCAGAGCAAACGGAGATCTTAACACCAGATTTGTTGCAACAACAACTAGCAGCTAGTCTGCGGGTCGTCAATAATATGATTTGGTCTTGTAATGACGAACAAAATCGTCAAGGTAGGGAACGTATGGCTACAACTCTACTAATGGCTATACAATTACCACAACCGGTTACCACTAACACCGGATGGGAGTCAGACAATGGACACGAACTTTATCTAGCTAGTATTGGTGATAGTCGCGCCTATTGGATTACTCCCTACTATTGTCAATTGTTGACTATAGATGATGACATGGCAACTAAAATAGTCTCTTCTGGCAAAAGTTTGTACCGTCAAGCCATGATCACTCCCCACGCCAACGCTCTTACCCAGGCCCTGGGCATCAAGGAAGCAGAATCCCTAGAGTTTAATATCAGGAGGTTTATTTTAGAGGAGGATGGAGTTTTACTACTTTGTTCAGATGGTTTAAGCGATAATGACTGGGTAGAAAAATCTTGGCAAGACCAGGTCATTCCTCTGTTAACAGGTAAAATCACTGTGGAGGATGCGGTACACAAATGGGTGCAACTAGCTAAGGAAAAAAACGGCCAGGATAATATATCAGTCGTGGTTAGTCTTTTCCGTAACCAAGCTCACTTAATAGTCACCCCACCCCCAGAACATGGATTAGAGGTGCTGGAACCAGAAGAATTATTAATTACTGTGCTGGAACCAGAAAGTGAAATCCCCCCACTACAAGCATATATAATAGACTCCCTGGCAGTAAATTCATCGGATCCGCTGGATTTAAATTTAACCCTAGAAGGTTCTACAACCACGGGAAAAACTAACTCCCATAAACCTTCTCATCACTTGGTTAAGCTCCTTATTGGTTTGTTTGTTCTATTGTTGGGAAGTGGAGGTATTTATTTATGGACCTGGAGAGAATCTCAACCCCACACCTGGAACCAGATTTGTCAACAACTCCCCGAAAAATTCCAACCATTGTGCCTCAAACAGTAATATTCTCCTTTTTTGGAGACAACAGCCTAGATATGGTAAAATCAGGCAAGCAAAATACATTTTCAATAAAATTTAAGTACAAATACTCACTATGAAGATTGGCGATCGCGTGCGTGTGAAAGAGTCAGTGATAGTTTACCATCACCCGGATAATAAAGGTCAGGGGTTTGACATTAAGGGTGCGGAAGGTCAAATTTCCGCCATTGTCACCCAATGGCAAGGTAGACCAGTGAGTGCTAACTTCCCCATTCTAGTCCAGTTCAGCAAAAAATTCAAAGCCCATTTAAGAGAGAGTGAATTGGAGACAATTAGTTAGTTGGCATTATTCCACAAGCTAAGATGCGTATCCTAGTACGCATCTACAGCAATGGAGTTCATAATAGCTAATCTTCTAACTGTGGAAAAAACAGTTACCAAAGGTAAAAGAGCTAAGGCAAAAACTCGCCAGTAATGTAATTTTGATTTTAAATCCCATTCTGGCCAATTTGGTTCCGAGAAAGCTAACAAAGCATCTATTCTCTGCTCCAACCTATCAACTTTAGAGGAGCTTAGTGCTGCACAACATATATCCCATGCTAATGGTTGACTACTTACTACCAATAGTAGAGACTCAGCCAGTACAAGGGGGTCTACCCGAGCAGCAGCATAACTATCAGCTCTCAGTTCTCGCAACATTAATAGCTCTTGCCATAAAGGTTCTGTGTTAGGTAAGCAAGCACTACAGGAACGGATCCAACCCAGCCAAAAGAAACAAAAAGTGTCTCTATAACTATAATGTCCCTGTTCATGAGCTAGAACACTCTCTAATTGTTCCGGAGAAAGATGTTTTAATAGTCCCTGACTCACTACCAGTTCAGGAGACCAAAAACCAATTTGTCCCGCAAATAGAGCAGGGGTAGGTAACAGTCTGGCTGATTGGCCTATGAGATTGATGGTAGGACATTCACGGGCGGACTTTAATGATCGCCAGCCTTGCCAAGCCAGTCTTAAAGCTGTAAAAACTAAAAATACTAGAAACAACCAACCTAAAACATAGCTAAAATAATCTGTATATATTCCCCCCATTTGACCTTGGGTTCCCATACAGACTACGGACATCACGGTCATTAAAATTAACAACGGTGGGAAAAGAAAGAAAAATAAAGTCCTGCTCCACCTCAGATGCCAATTTCCTTTGGGTATATGGGCAGAATATCGCAAGGTGTAGGCAATGGTAAGAGCCGTGATTAGCATTAGTAGATGCATAATCTTATTTATCTCCTCTATTCTGGCGTGCAGACTGGATCCTTTGAGAGATCGCCTGAATTTGTTTACTAGCCGCTTCGTCTAAACTGTCAGCAAAGGCGGCCACCACATCAGGATTACCCACAGCTAAGAACCGTTGTAAATGTTCATGCGCCCTAATCATTTCCGCCTGTTCTTTAGTGACCAGTGGTCGCCAATAGAATGCTTTTCCCTGTTTATCACAGGACAACCAACCCTTTTCTGTGAGACGACGTAGAACCGTAGTGACGGAAGTATAAGCTAGTTCACGATCTGGGTCACTGAGGATCCGGTCATGTACGTCCTTAACTGTAGCCGACCCTAGATCCCAAACGATGCCCAGAATTTCTGCTTCCAAAGGTCCGACAGATAATTGTTTAGGACGATAATCTGGTAGTGGAGCCATAATAGTAATTGCCAAAAAAAATTTTTGGGGAGCTGGTGCAATTCATAAAAGAATATGATACTATAGATAATATCAAAAGTAACTATCAGTGCGGCGACATAGCCAAGTGGTAAGGCAGAGGTCTGCAAAACCTTTATCCCCCAGTTCGAATCTGGGTGTCGCCTTCGTTATTTGATGTTATGGTGGACCAATGGCAAGCAATCAATAAAAATGAGCAAATCAGTAATTGACCTACTAAAACAAACCACAGAGGGCTTGTTCATGCCCAGTGAATCTGAATATCCTTTTAATGTAGTCCATTGGGAATTTTTTAATCTCAATGAAACTACAATTCAAGAAAAAACTGGTATTATAGGTAATGTCAGAACCGTGACCGTTGATGATTTTTTTCGGGGCGTCACAAAACAGGAAGATTGGTATGAAAAGGAAGAGCAAAATATAGCCAAGAGATTTGAAAGCCTTGTACTTGTTTTGAAGAGCAATTTGGATGAGGCAAAAGTGTATGAAATTGGTAATAGAGAGGTTCATGCTTATATACTAGGTACAAAAGATGGTGAAATTATTGGAATTTCCACAGTTGTGATTAGAACCTAAAATTGGTGGGCTATATACTATAAACCAGGAAAAGCCTTGCTAGAAGTGCTCTTATCCCATTATTTTGGTCAAACAGGAGTAGAAACTTGAAAAATGGTGGACTTCCGGGAAATCCCGAAAACTCATTGTCAAATGATGATATTCCGGCCGCTTTACGGGATACTCCGGAAAAGAGCTCTTCCACGGGTGTCCAACCTCTGATTTTAATAGTTGGTGGAGTTTTAGGATTTGCTATCATGGCTGTGGGTAGTGGTTTCTTATTCTTTATTACTGCACCCAAAAAAAACACTGATACTCAATCAACACCTATTACATCCATCCCATCAAATCCATCAAATAACAATGCGGTATTGGGACATTTAGCCTATAACGAAGCATCATTAGAAGAGCTAATTCCTATCAATGCTGATGGAAAAATTAAAATGCGGCGGAGTGCTGCCCAGAAATTTCAAACCATGGTACAATCAGCTGGGACCATGGGCGTAATCCTAGTCCCTATTTCTGGTTTTCGTTCTATCCAAGAACAAGAACAATTGTTCTTCAAAGTAGGTGCCCAACGCAATCAAACTCCAGCAGAAAGAGCAGCACTTAGTGCCCCTCCGGGTTATAGTGAACACCATACTGGTTATGCTGTGGATATTGGTGATGGAGCAGTACCAGGAACCAATCTTAGTCCCACATTTGAAAATACAAAAGCATTTGCATGGTTACAATCTAATGCCGCTCGTTTCGGCTTTGAATTATCCTTTCCTCGGGATAATCTTCAAGGTGTAAGTTATGAACCATGGCATTGGCGCTTTGTAGGAGATAGGGATAGTTTAGAAACCTTTTACAAAGCTAAAAACATTAAGCCATCAACCTCACCTTAGAATTGTAGAGCTGGTCTTTTGTGATTGTTCATGACTGCTCCTCAATTATTCTGGGTGTAAGTAGTACAATCACTTCTCTACGCTCACGGTCTTTCTTTGTGCTTCTAAATAATGCACCCAGCAGGGGAATATCAGACAAAAGGGGGACCTTAGTTACCACTGACCGGTCTTGGTCTTGGATAATACCAGACAGGAGAAGGGTTTGACCATCCCGGAGACGAATTAGTCCCGAGTTAAGAGAGCGTTCAGCAATTAGGGTAACTTTTCCTGCACCCGTTGATTCTGAATTAACTGGAGATTTAACTACAGGAGCAACCGATAGGGAAATAAAACCATTATCATCAATCCGCTCAACCCTCACATTTACGGTTAAACCAACCTCTTCTTTCTCGATGATCCGTTCCTCCCTAGAATTACCAGGTGTGTCAATTCTGGTGATCTTCTCTTGTCCAATAACCTGTTGAGTTAGTTTAACATTTGCATTTTGTCCTTCTTGAACAATTAAACTAGGATCTGTCAAGATCTTAGCATTACCATTTGTTACCTGAGCTTGTAAAAAAGCTAAAAACCGATTGGGTAATCCCACTAGGGAAGTTGGTACTGATCCCGAACCGGTGAATGGTCTTTGGTTGCCAAAATTGAAGGTAGCTATACCCTGGTCATTAGACAAGAAATTATCACCAATCCCAAAAGAAAAACTGGAGTTATAGTTTTCAATTCCCCAGAGATTAACATCAATAATTTTCAGATTCACCTTCACCTGACGACGACGAATATCTAGGTTGGTCAGTTTTGAAGTTGCTATATCAACTAATTGGGGATTGCCAATCAAAGTAATCGAATTTGTTCGTTCATCTCCCACAATTTGTAATCCCCTCAGTAAAGGTGTGGAGTCTTGATAATCAACCCGTTTGGCCTCCATTTTAGTTTCAGTAGTTGTCTGAGATTGAGTCACCGGTGCAACTCCACCTGCAATGGGTATGGTATTAACTGTAGTTATTGGTCTTTCACGACTGACCTCAGTTTCCGCACCCAGAGCTACCAAAAAGTCTAAACCTATACCTACAGTTACCTGATTCAGTCGTAAGGTCCTGACTATTCTATTAACACTGGTATTAGGTAATTTGGCCCCCACCAGAATTGTTCTGTCCACCCGTCTAGCTTCTAATCCACTAACTTGTAAGACATAGTTAAATACTTTTTGTACAGATTCATTTTTAATATCTAGGGAAATTTTACTAATAGTCCTAATTTTATTATTAGTATTGTTATTAATCACCTGTTGTTGTGACTTTTCTTGACCAGAGTTAACTTCTTCTTGTTCAAAGTAAATAAGATTTAAACCAGCAACACGAGCTAACAGAGACAAAACTTCAGTAACGGGCGCATCCCGTAACAATAATCTAGTTATTGACTCTTTAGTGCTCAAATCAATAACATTGGGAAGTATATCAATATTAGATACACTAATACTGCCCACAGGTGGAGCTAATGGTTTTTGGGGAGAAGTTTGAGCCATACTTGGCTGTAATGTGAACAACAGCCAAGTTACGCCAACAATCAGATTAAGGTTAAATAAATCATCAACTTGTCTCATATACTCCTGCACAAAAAGACCCTACTGATATATAATAGACCTAGTTAAGGGAATATGGGCGATTTGTGAATTTTTCGTGAACCCCTATATTGACTACCTGACAAGACTTTCAGCTATTTTTTATTGTTCTCAACAAAATATTCCCGTGCTAGGCAACATCCCACTGGAACGTTCTAGACTTGAACAAATGAAATGCTATGTTTCACTTCTAAACAGGAGTTGATTCCTCATTCGGCTAATTTTGTTGTTTTGAAATCAAATCCCAAGCATCTTTCATTAGACGACTATAATCAATTCTTTCAGCTAATTCCTCACTAGAATAGCGACCTTCAAAAGCTTCCAAGGAAGCGCCATCTAGTGCGGAATAATAAGCATCTGCAAGAGCTGCTTTTAATTCAGAACCACTTAAATAGTAGGCGTTTACCTTTCGTCGTTTATTAGTGCGATTAATTTGACGAACTGTATTAGAAATAGAAATATCCCAGGAACGAGTAGTCCGTTGTTCTACATACACTTTATTTTAAAGTGGAAGTGTTTACAGTATAACACATAAATTATGTTATGGTGTGATTTGTTGGGTAGAAACCAACCCGCCCACTGGTTTTGTGATAAAGATCTTGGTAATTTTGTATTGATTAGGGTGCGTGTGAATTTTTAAAAAGGGCGATCCCCTATGGGATCTCGCGCTTCCTTAAATCTTCTCAAGGGAAATTTTGAAGGTGGTTAGGAAGGGTGAACACTTATTAAAAACCCTGGTGATAAAGACTAATGATTTAAATCTCATCTGGGTTTATACCAAGAGATCGCAAGTAAGCAGCTAATTTTTCCTTCTTCTCACGCTCTTGAATAGCCAGGGCTTCTGCCAGCTCCTTTTGCTGACGTTCCTGTTCTTTTTCAGTACGTTCTTGAATAGCTAGGGCTTCTGCCATTTCCTTTTTCTCACGTTCTTGAATAGCTAGAGATTCTGCCAGCTCCTTTTGCTGACGCTCCTGTTCTTTTTCAAAACGCTCTTGAATAGCTATAGCCTCTGCCAGCTCTCTTCTCTGACACTCCTGTTCAGCACGCTCATTCCCCGTCAACAGCAAATTTCCCCGATTATCCCACCATCTCAACCAGGGTATGGGTGGTCTCTCCTGGTCTAATAATATTCCCAGCTCTACCCCTAACTCTGGTATTGGATAGTGGTTTCTTCTATTTGCCTTCACCTGTTTGTATCTTCCTTTTTCTAGGTGATACATCTCTAATGTTCCCTCAAATCCATTGAATATGGCATAATAGGGTATCTTTACCGCCTGTTCATAAACCCAAAACTTCCCCGCTTTCTTTACCTTTTTTGTTTTTGGGTCTACTTCATTCCCTTCCGGTGGCGGTGAATTATCTTTTTCCTCTTCCCCATCTCCCGATACAAATTCTATCACTATCAGGGGAGGCACTTTTTCTTTCCACATCACGTAGGAACGCCTCAATTTCCCTTCCAGTCTGGATGGCACTCCACGTACATAAAACCAGTCCGGTGCTTCTACTCCTTTTTCCACTGGCTCTGTAAACCGCCAATAGATGCCACTATCTTGTCCTATACAATAATCCTTGTCTGGATGGATTTTGTCTAATAGGGGTTCAATAGATGTGGTCAGGATTACACTTTGTGGATGTTCTTGAAAGTTTTTCACAAAGTTATCATCAGAATCAGGGAGCTGGGTATGATCCGGCCAGTTGGAGGGTGATAGCTCTCCTGGTGGGATGGGAGTTGAGGTGGTGGTTACTTGCATGGTTAATGCGGGGTAATAGGATAGGTTCTAGTTTTATTGGGTTAATTAATTCTAGACTATTGAATTTTCCTTGGTTTGGGGATGGTCGCATTAGCGTGGTGTTGTTCCTATGTAGTTATATTGTACCAGCGGATATTCTAACTCTTAACATAAAACTCGGCAATATGCAATACTTAATTCTGGAAATACTTTTGATACTGTATTTTACGGATTTGTTTAAGTGAGGTTACCCCCTTTGGGTAGTTAAGAAAGGCGATCGCAATTTTGGAGAATGAAAACGCCCTGCTTAAAAAAGGGGGCTAATTCTTTTTAGTCGGTTTATTAAGAGTTGGAGCTGCTTATGCTGTAATGGATGGAGTAAATCCTAGAGGAGAAAGAAAAAACTATAGTACAGAACGTATTAAATTTAATAGGGGTTAATGGGCAATCGCACGTAGCGAGTGCTTTGCAAACGCATTTTAGAATATGGTTGGAAAGGGTGAACACTTGTTAAAAACTCTCGTGATAAAGACTAATGATTTAAATCTCGTCTGGGTTTATACCAAGAGAGTGCAAGTAAGCAGCTAATTTTTCCTTTTTCCCACGTTCTTGAATAGCTAGGGCTTCTGCTATCTCGTTTTGCTGACGTTTCTGTTCTTTTTCTGCGCTTTCTTAAATAGCTATAGGCTCCGCCAGCTCTCTTTTTTGACACTCCTATTCTATTCAGCACGATCGCTACCCGTCAACAGCAAATTTCCCCGATTATCCTACCATCTCAACCAAGGTACGGGTGGTCTCTCTTGATCTAAACTATTACACAAAAAAGCTAGTAACGGGAATAGTACCAACACCTGGCAATGTACCACTGTATCCCGTAATATTAATTAATAGGTCTTGTTGATGTTGAAACCCAGCAATACCATCATTTATCACCAAGTAAGTACCGGAAACTGAGCTGGATAATGAGGTATTTACCACTAAAGCTGCACTATTTGTATCTAACGGCTGATTACCGGACACATTTATTTTTACCCAAAGCAGTGGTTGCTGAACCAACCACAACTAGTAAAGCACCAATAATCCCTCTCAGGTTAATATATTCGGGGGTAAAGATTTGAGGGAGAATAGTTGCTGCTAAGTCTACTGATATTAGGGTAAAAATGGGAGCTAGGGCTAAAATTGCACTGACTATGGATGCTGGGCAATGTTCTAAAGACTCCGCAAAAGCACCATAAGCAATTAGGGTATTTAGTCCACAAAAAATTAGCACTGATAAAGATGCAATATCAAGAGTGAAGACAGTGGTAATCTTGGCAAAAGGAGTCAATAATAAAGCACATCCACCATAAACTATGAGCATAATATGGGAAGATGATAGAGATTGTAATAATTCCTTTTGTGCCAAAGCATAAATAGCCCAAGAAATGGCACCTAATATTACTAACCCACTACCTAAGAGGTATTGTCCCTGACTGGTAATTAGATTGCTAATTTGGGATTTAAAAAATAACAAAAAACCGAAAGTTAAGATACTAATACCCAACCATTGCCATAGGGTATAACGTTCTTTAAAAACCACCAAACCTCCAAGTCCGAATAAAACGCCTGCGAGTTGAATTAGAACTTCTGTATTGTTAGCAGTGGTTAAGGCTATACCTTGCATGAATAGTATATAATTACTACACAGGAAAATAGTGGTAATAATTAACAATTTGATAGGCGCAGAAAATATTTGTTGTTGCGTTGGTAGCTTCTTTTGGGTGAACAAATAAGCTCCTAAAAGTACAAATGCTAAAGAGAACCGAAACCAGACAATAGTATATATATCTAATACCTGGAGAGTCATTTTTAAAGCGACTGGTAAAACTCCCCATAAAAATGCCGTGAGTAAAGACAAGGTTAGTCCTAAACGCCAGTGACCAGAGGTTTGATGTGTCATTACAGCAAAGGGAGGAATAAGAGTGGTAAATCGCTTCCTATTTGACAAAGTCGAATGGGTATGAGATCTTGGTATATTTTTGGCATATCTTCCGTTACACTGGGGTGCGATCGCAATACAATTAAATCATAACAGCTCAACCAGTTAAGTATTGAATTATGGTTCAATCCCTATCACAAAAAACCTTAGTGACATTTGAGGAGTTTGCCCAATGGAAACCAGAGAATGGTAAGTATGAACTGCATGATGGGGTGATTGTTGAAATGCCACAACCTACGGGAGATCACGAAAATGTTGTCGGGTTTTTGACACTGGAAATATCCGTTGATATTAAACAACTAGGTCTCCCCTATTTTATTCCTAAAACTGCACTTATCAAACCACCAGACAATGAATCTGCTTACTCTCCGGATATAATGGTTGTTAACCGTTCCAATCTAATCCATGAACCACTGTGGAAAAAACAATCCACAGTTACGCAAGGTGCTTCCATCCCTCTAGTAATAGAAGTAGTTAGCACCAACTGGCGTGATGACTATTTCACAAAACTAGGACAATATGAAGCGGTGGGTATTCCGGAATATTGGATTGTAGACTATGCTGCATTGGGAGGTAGACGTTTTTTGGGTAGTCCCAAGCAACCGACTATTTCGATTTACTCCCTGGTGGAGGGGGAATATCAAATTATTCAGTTTAGGGATGATAATCAAATAGTATCACCAACTTTTCCACAGTTTTCCCTAACTGCTAACCGGATTTTTTCACCCTACTAGGTCTCAGGAGCGTTTGTCCCTTCACAACTCAACATTTCTAATAACTCAGCCTCATCTAACTGCTTGATTCCCAATGCTCGCGCTTTTTCTAGCTTAGACCCTGCTTTGTCACCAACTACTACGAAGTCAGTTTTCTTACTCAGTGAATCTGTCACCTTAGCACCTGCTTTTTGAATTAGAGATTTTGCTTCATCTCTTTTTAAGGTGGGTAGGGTGCCTGTAATGACAAATATTTTATTAACTAGGTCAGGTTTAGTTGCTGCTGCGTTATAAATTAACTGTGTCTGATCAAATTGTAATCCTATGGATTGCAGACGGGTGATTAAGTTTTGATTGGCACTAATATGAAACCATTGGTAAACGGATTGGGCAATTTCTACACCAATGCCATATACACCTTCAATATCTGATTGTTTTGCAGTAGCCAATTTATCTACAGTGGTAAATTTTTCCGACAGTAATTGGGCATTGACATTACCTACGTGACGAATACCTAAACCATATAATACCCTAGACCAAGGTTGATTTTTTGATTCCCTAATTACTTGGACTAGTTTTTCTGCGGATCTTTTGCCCATTCTTTCCAATCCACATAATTGTTCTTCTGTTAGACTGTATAAATCAGCTACGGAATGCACTAGACCTTTATCCACCAATTGATGGACCAGTTTTTCACCTATCCCCTTAATATCTAAAGCATCTCGACTAACCCAATGTTCGATTTCTCCCTTGAGAATTGCTGGACAGGAAGCATTCACACATCTTGTCACCACTTCCCCTAATTCTCGCACTACCGGTTGACCACATACCGGACAATTGGTGGGCATAATAAATGGTTTAGTCTCATTAGGGCGCAGTTCCTTAATTACCCTCACCACCTCCGGGATGATTTCTCCAGCTTTGCGCACTATCACCGTGTCCCCAATCCGAATATCTAACTCCCGCAGGCGATCGCTATTATGTAGCGTAGCTCTAGATACTGTAGTCCCCGCCAATTGTACGGGGCGCATTTCTGCTAAGGGGGTTAATGCTCCTGTTCTTCCCACATTAACCATAATATTTTCCACCCGAGTGGGTGCTTCCTCCGCTGCATATTTCAGAGCGATCGCCCAGCGGGGGAATTTCTGTGTAAACCCCAATTGTTCTTGCAATTTAAAGGCATTTAATTTTACCACCACTCCATCGGTCATGTAAGGCGAATTAAGTCTTTCCGTATTCCAATACTGATAATATTGAGCCACTTCATCGACGGAAGAACAGAGTTTATGATTGACATCAACACGAAATCCGAGCTTTTGTAATAATTCCAGAGATTCCCATTGAGTATTAGCAATGCTTCTATCATCCAGTCCAGGGATATGTAGAGTATAAGCAAAGAAATCCAGTTGACGCTGGGCCACCACACGGGGATCCAATTGTCGAAGTGTACCAGCTACAGCATTGCGAGGATTAGCAAATAACTGTTCACCAGCTTTTTGCCTTTTTTGATTAATCTGTTTAAATACCTCCAAAGGTAAAAACACTTCTCCTCGCACTTCCACCTTTTCAATCGGTTCAATTCCGTCAAAGTTTAACCGTAGGGGTATGGAGCGAATAGTTCTTACATTAGGAGTAATATCCTCACCTGTGATTCCATCACCCCTGGTTGCACCTTTGACCAAAACCCCATTTTGATAAGTTAAAGCCAAAGCAGCACCATCAATTTTCAGTTCAGCTACATATTCTACTTTCGTTAAGGAATGTGGAGTGGGTAAATGTCTAATCCATCGCTGATTCCAAGTTTGTAACTCCTCAACATTAAAAGCATTTTCCAGACTATATAAAGGTATGTTATGTCGCACCGAGCTAAAATGGGTAGCAGGTCGCTCCCCCACCCGTTGGGTAGGACTGTCGCTAGTAACCAGGTTGGGATATTTTTTTTCTAATTCTTGTAATTCCCGATATAATCTGTCATAAATTGTATCCTCCATGATTGGTGAGTCGAGAACATAGTAGGCATAGCCAGCTTGTTGTAACAGTTTTCTTAGCTCTTCCACACGTTGTGATTCAGCATGGAGTTGGATAGTAAGACCCATAAAAAATACTGAGTAGGGCAATAATAATGTAAGTCCATTATTATTATAAGCAATTTAAGGACTGTTGGGGAGGAACAAGTTTTTCAGCGTCGAACTTCTTGGAGAGATTGCTGCAATTTTTCCGCTAGCACTTTAACATAAGGTTCATTTAGTAGGGAAAGATGAGAACCAGGAATGTGATAAACATCTAATTCTCCTGTAACTATATCGCCCCAACCAAATTGATGATCATATTTAGTACCTACATGATCACCCCGATGTTCATCCTCAGTTCTGAATAAAATTACTTTACCTGAATAACTAGGAAATTGATAGTGCTGCAAAGCTTGGGTATTAGCATCCATAGTTGTTATATATTTGTCTATATCTTTTGCAGTTGAGAACTTTTTCTCAAATTGAATTGCTACCTGGAGATAATATTTGAGACGATGTTGAGTATGTTGACTCCAACCTAAAACTTTCTTCACCAAATATCTAGATCCACCCTTAATAATATTCCTTAAATGCAAGGGAATTCTTTGCACAAATGGTAAACGTTGGGCATACCCTGTACGACAGGTATCCAACATAGCCAAAAAACTCACCTTTTCGCCTTGTTTTTCCAATTGTCGCGCCATTTCATAAGCAACAACTCCACCAAAAGAATATCCTCCCAGAAAATAAGGTCCTTGTGGTTGAACAGTTCGTATTTCTTGAAGATAATGTGCAGCCATATCTTCCACTCGCACTAAAGGGGGTTCTTCCCCATCTAGTCCTTGACATTGGAGTCCATAAACAGGTTGTTCAGTCCCCAAATGTATGGCTAAATGACGATAACATAGTAATTCTCCACCGAGAGAATGAATTAAAAACAAAGGTGGTTGAGAACCTTGGGGTTGAATTGCTACCAAAGATGAATGAACTAAACCTTGATTTTGACGAATAATCTGGGCGATCGCAGCTACTGTTCCAACAGGAAACAAAAATGCTAAAGGTAATTTCTGTCCAAATTTCCGTTCTATAATTGCAAAAATCCGCACAGCTAACAAGGAATTTCCACCCAGTTCAAAAAAGTTATCTTGTCTATGAATAGGTTTAATACCTAAACATTCTTCCCATATTTGTATTAGCTGATATTCTATATCATCAATAGGTTCTTCAAAGTTGGCTGTTATTTTTGGTTTTGTCAATTCAGGTGCGGGTAAAGCTCGTCTATCTGTTTTTCCATTAGGTGTTAATGGTAGGGCATCCAAAAATACAAAAGCACTAGGTATCATGTATTCTGGTAGTTGATCTTGCAAACATTGTCGTAATTCTTGAGTAGTTGGTCCAGGTTGGTATTTAGGTACAACATAGGCTACTAACCGTTTTTCTCCAGGAATATCTTCACGAGCTATAACTACAACTTCCTTGAGATTAGCACTTTGAAAAAGTACCATCTCAATTTCTGTCACTTCTATTCTGAAACCTCTAATTTTTACCTGAAAGTCTTTTCTCCCCATATAAATTAAACAACCATCACCCTGAATAAGTCCCAAATCACCAGTGCGATAAATTTTTGCATCTCCATCTTGAAAATCTGAGGTAAATACAGCTTTTGTTAGTTCTGGTTTTTGCCAATAACCCAAAGCTAAATACTTGCTTTGAATAGCAATTTCCCCAATACTGCCAGTTTTAACTTCTGCACCCGTATCATTCAAGAGTACAACTTCCATTCCTTCAACTGCATAACCCATGGGAACATTGCTTCCTTGAATTTTCGTAGTTTTATCAATTAGAAAATTCCTAAAAGTTCCCGCTTCACTAGCACCTAAACTTCCATAGAGAATACATTCATCAGCAAAATAATGTTTATAATTTTCTACATCTCTAATTAAAGTTGCTTCTCCACCTAATTTAACTAAACGAATTTTGGGAAATTTTACATCCTCTGTAAGGGTATCAACAAAATGACGAAACAGAGTTGTAAATGAATGGTAAATAGTAATTTCTTCCGCAACTAGCCAATGAACTAAATTGTTTAATCCCTCTTTTTTCACATCATAGGAATATAGAGATGCACCATTAAGCAAAGTATAGAAAATACATAACAATCCACCTAATGTACTGCATGAGTAGAGAAAAATTACCCTATCTTCTGGACTGACGAGTAAGGTATTTGTATCAGTCATACAGTAGTGCAAAGAATTGACATGACTTTGGACTACTCCTTTAGGTTTACCGGTTGATCCACTCGTATAAATTATATAAGCTGGATTCTCCGGTACTATGTGAACGTGGGGATTTTCCGTAGAGATATGATTGCTAATTTCATCAATATTAAATATCTCACAACCATAATGCCCTAATTCACGAGCTAAAGGTAAATTCTGATTATTGGTAATAAGCAAAACAGCTTGAGCATCTTCCAGAATATAAGCAAGTCTATCAACAGGAAATGTAGAATCAAGAGGTACAATAATCTTGCCTGTTTTTAAAGCACCAAAGATACTGGTAATGAAATCCAGACCTTTTTCCAGCAACAAAGCAATTACTTCTACTTTCTCTCCTCTTTGAGAGAGAATAGCATTGGCTAATTGGTTGGCTCGTTGATTAAATTTATGATATGTAAGAGTTTCATAAGTTGTTTTAATAGCTATAGCATCAGGATATTTATTAACTTGCTGTTCAAACCTAGAAGTTATAGATTTATTAATGTCCTTAGGATCAAAGGGAATAAATTTCGCTGGTGCAGTAATCAACTTATTAGCCACAAATCGTTGATTTAAAATATTGGTGGGAATTGTAGAAAAAATATTATTCATCGCTGCCAAAAATAATTAACGCTAGGAATTTTTTCTTCATGATTCATAAAAATCATTCATAAAAATCAATAATAGACTTCGTTATTATCAACTGTCAATAGTACCTATTGTTTTTTATAAAATCTTTATTTTAGGCTTTAAATATAAAACAGTAATATAGAATAAGAGTAGAATTTTCTGTTAGAAGTATAATCCATGTCACAGTTTAGTCAGAAAGATATTAACTCCACCGCCAGTTTAATGGGATTAGATTATAAACTACCGATGCCAACACCAATTATCATTGCCCATCGAGGCGCCAGCGGGTATAGACCAGAACATACATTAGCAGCATATAAACTAGCAATTGATATGGGAGCTGATTATATTGAACCAGACTTAGTCATCAGTCAAGATGGAGTATTAATTGCTCGTCATGAGAATGAAATATCAATGACCACAGATGTGGAGCATCACCCTGAATTTGCCCATTTGCGAACTACAAAAATCATTGATGGGGAACTAAAAACAGGTTGGTTTACAGAGGACTTCACCCTAAAACAATTAAAGACCTTAACTACAAAAGAAAGAATTGGGCAAATCCGTCCCCAAAACACCATATATGATGGACTAGAGACCATTCCTACCCTAGAAGAAATAATTGCTTTAGCTGAAACCCAAAATTCACAAAGGGGTTATAAGATTGGCATTTATCCAGAAACCAAACATCCCAGTTATTTTCAATCAATAGGTTTACCATTGGAACCAGCTTTGTTAATATCCTTATCCAATACCCAGTTGCCCATATTTATCCAATCATTTGAAGTGGGTAATCTAAAAAAATTAAACGAAAACACGGATTTTCCGCTGGTACAATTAATTAATGATTCAGGTCAACCAAATGATTTTTCTATGGATGGTAAATCCTGTACCTATCAGGATATGATTAAACCTGATGGACTAAAAAAAATAGCTCAATATGCACAAGCTATAGGGGTAAATAAAAATTTACTAATACCTAGAAATAGTCAAGGTAAATTACTGTCACCCACATCTTTAGTTGAGGATGCTCATCAACAGAACTTGTTGATTCACGCCTGGACTTTTCGTAATGAGAATTGTTTCCTCCCACTAGATTATCAAAATCACCCCCAGGGAGAATATGAATTGTTTTTCAATTTGGGCGTAGATGGGGTGTTTAGTGATTTTACAGATACTGCTGTGTATGCGCGGGGAAAGTTATAGAAACGTAAAACAACAACGATAGTCATGTACAACATACCATTAAACCGACTGATTGAATTGGCAAAACTCTTTCTTAAACTAGGTGTGACCGGTTTTGGTGGACCAGTTGCCCATATTGCCATGATAGAGGATGAAGTAGTTAAACGTCGTCAGTGGTTAACACAAGAACATTTTTTAGATTTACTGGGTGCAACCAATCTAATTCCTGGACCAAATTCCACTGAAATGGCCATTCATATAGGATATATCTATGCTGGATGGTTAGGATTAATTGTTTCTGGTATCAGTTTTATTTTACCTGCTGTCTTAATTACAGGTGTTTTTGCCTTTATTTATGTTAGTTATGGTAGTGTACCAGAATTTTCTCCCTTACTTCATGGGATTAAACCAGTAGTTTTAGCAATTATTCTCAATGCTGTTTTCGGGTTAGGTAAAAAAGCCCTGAAAAACAAACAACTACTGATTATTGCCGTATTAGTTGCCTTAGTAAATTATTTCGGTAAAGTGAATGAAGTCATCACCTTATTGCTAGGTGGAATTTTAGGCATGATTTGGTTACATAATGCTACCCATAACAATAAGCAAACAAACCTATTAATTACCGCCCTTACCCTAGGCACAACCCTACCAAAAGTTGCCCTAACTCCTACCGTTTCGATATGGCAATTGGGATTATTCTTTTTGAAAGTTGGCAGTGTATTATTTGGTGGGGGTTATTTACTAATTGCATTTTTGCAAGGGGAGCTAGTAGATCAATATCATTGGTTAACACAACGACAATTATTAGATGCTATTGCTATTGGTCAATTTACTCCAGGTCCTATACTTTCAACCGCCACATTTATTGGATATATAATTTCTGGACTACCGGGAGCAATTGTAGCAACAGTAGGAATTTTTCTTCCCTCATTTTTATTTGTCATACTCTTAAACCCAGTTATTCCCTGGTTACGCAAGTCTCCCTGGACAAGGGGTTTTTTAGATGCAGTAAACGCCAGCGCAGTAGCCCTGATGATAGTAACAACTTTGCAAATAGCAGTCAAAACCTTGGATTTAGCAAAATTTCCACTGCTAGACTTGTTTAGTGTATTTATGTTCCTAATTGCTGCTGTTTTGATTACACGTTTTCGGATTAATGCTCCATGGTTAGTATTGGGTGGAGGGTTAATTAGTATAGGTCTTGGACTTCTGGGTTATCTCTAAAGATTGTTGGAGATTGTTTTTAAAAATATAGCTTACCCAGAACAGACAGGTTGATATGGAGTCATTGTAAATTTTGCCTTTTCTCTTGTAACTTCAACATAATTTCCGAGTGCATCTCACGAGTGATGGGGTAAAAAAAGTTGATAATTAAACCCATAATTAAAAAAAATGTTGGCACCGGTCCGATAATCAGCCTAATGGCAAATAATGCCGAATCAGGTTGGGAGGGCAATATATTGGCAGTTCCAGCAGTAACCTCTTTAAATCCTGAAACTTGTAAAGCATGGCCAACTAGAAATAAACCAAAAGCTAACCCAAACTTTTGGAGTAAAACCATAAAACCATAAAAAACACCTTCTCTTCTTTGTCCGGTTTGTAGTTCATCTAACTCTATAACATCAGGAATCATTGACCAGGGAATTAAATAAGCTGTGGAAACCCCAAAACCTGCCATAACAGTCATCACGTACATCAATGGGATTTGATTAGGTTGAAGGAAAAATAAACCAGCACCAGCAACAATCCATAGGGTCATCCCCAAAAAATAAACTATTTTCTTGCCATATCGTTTACTTAAATAACTCCAAACAAATAACATTAACAAAGCTGTTCCCTGGACGGCAATTAAAACCGTAGGAACTTGAGAATTATTCAATTTCATACAGTAAATCACAAAATAGGGAATGACCGTAGCAGTAATTTGCACACCCAACCAAGAAAAAAGATAAATTGCGATAACAAATAAAAATGGTTTATTAGTAAAAGCAATTCTAATTTGGTCAATAAAGGGAATTTCCGCTGGTTCTTCTATTTGAGTACGTTTAGCTTCAAAAGCTAAAATCCGCTCCCTTGTTCCATAAACACACCAATATAAAGATATAACTGCAATAACAGTACATGAAGCTGCCAAAACCAAATACTGTGCTTGGGGACTTTTCACTAGAGAAAATACCACCTGGGCAAAAATTAAGGATAAAATACTACCACCAATAGAGAAACTAAAGCGAAAACTATTTAAACTAGTTCTTTCATCATAATCCTGAGTTAACTCTGGTGTCATAGCGGTGTAGGGCAAATTAACAATGGTAAAAAAGGCCTGAGATAAAATGCCAATAGCTACATAGTACCAAAATAAAGCTAGGGTATTTTGACCGGGGTCTAAATAAAATTGAGGAATAGTCCATTGGAGAAAGAAGAAAATTCCAAAAGGAATTGCACCATAAAACATCCAAGGTAAACGACGACCCCAATAACGGGATTTAGTTTTATCGGTTAGCACTCCCACAATGGGATCGTTAATTGCGTCCCATACCTTACCAATCATTAAAATACTACCCGCCAAACCTGGAGGAATACCAGCTACATTAGTAAAAAAGACCAGGAGAAAAAATATGGCTATATTAGAGGTTACTGCAGGTCCTAAATCTCCAGCACCATAGGCTAATTTGGTAGCTAGGTTTAGTTTTTCATTTTTCATTGTTTTAACTACTTTTCTACTGGATGGATTATCACCATGAAATGGAGCAATTTGCTATTAAGATTTATTAATTAAACTTGTGACATACTTCAAACACTACCTTCCTACGAGAGACGCGACCACGACTCTAATGCGACCATCCCCAAACCAAGGAAAGTTAATAAATAGTCTAGAATTAATTAACCTAATAAAACTAGAACCTATCCCACTACCCCGCATACCACCTCAACTCCCCTCTCACCAGGAGAGCTATCACCCTCCAGCTGGCCGGATCATACCCAGCTCCCCGACTCTGATAATAACTTTGTGAAAAACTTTCAAGAACATCCACAAAGTGTAATCCTGACCGCATCTATTTAACCGCTATTAGACAAAATACATCCAGACAAGGATTATTGTATAGGGCAAGATAGTGGCATCTATTGGCGATTTACAGAGCCAGTGGAAATTAGCTGAGTCTTAAAAGCTACTAAAAGCTAGGAGTGATAATTGGCCCCGGGGGATTATCCAGAGCCAAAGACTAAGTGGTAGTATTGACATTAGATAGATTTTCGCGTTATGCTAATTATAACTTAACACTTAATCCGAGTCGCTAGTGAAAAGTTTTGTTTTATTACGCATATTAACCGTATTTCAACACTACTGTTTTATTTTATAAGGTGTGAATTCATGACCTCCTTGATTAAGAAAGCCCTAGATATAGTTCAGAATCAACTTGCCTCTTTCTCTTTGTCAAGTGATTTCTGGGAAGCTATCGATACAGCTTTTGGGACAGAATATAACCGTAAAATTATTGATGAAGTGCGATCCCTCTGGCAGGGTTGGTATGTGAATGAAAATATCTGGGTATATCTTGGCAAATCTTCGGGAATACCCATATAATAAAAAGAAAAAATGCATGACTCCATAACCGCCTATCTCTCCGTGAAGGATGGAAAGCACGTATGGAGTCAGTGGAATCAACTGAATAAAACTCTTAAGTCTCGTACTGATATTAAGAGTCGCCACTCTTTTTACAGTATCTCTAACTGGGGACTAGTGGTCAAGGAACCTGAGTTACGGAGCAATGGAACCAAGCCGAAAGGCGCTTCTAGTTGAGCGAACTTATACCGTAGAGTTGGACTTGCCCATATTTTCGGATTTATGCCTAGATATGCGTAGGTTTTTAGAAGCGGCGAAGATCTTTTCGTTTAGTTCTAACACTATGGAGATATAAAGAATGCAACTAGAAGACTACTTTGTCTTTCTCGCTACCAATGACATTCGTCTAAAAGATACGCGAATTGGGATTGAAACAGTCTTGTATGACTATATTTACCGCAGTCGAACACCTGAAGAAATTGCCAAAACTTATCTGTCGTTAAGTCTAGAACAAGTTTACGCCACAGTGCTATACTATCTTCACAATAAACAAGAGATTGATGAGTACCTGACTAATTGGCTAGAGTGGGGACACAAAATGCGAGAAGAGCAAAAACATAATCCACCGCCAATTTTTAAAAAATTGCGTCAACTTCGAGCCGAAAGACTAATATCAGGTAAATCCTATGCAAATCAAGTATTTGATGGATGAAAATCTCCCTCCAATTTATCAAATACAGCTACGACGCAAAGAACCTGATTTAGTAGTCTGGGCAATTGGCGATCCCAACACGCCGGCAAAAGGCACTTTAGATCCAGATATCCTAATCTGGTGTGAAAAATACGATTTTGTTCTTGTAACGAATAATCGCAGTTCTATGCCTGTTCATCTGATCGATCATCTTGCTCGGGGGCATCACATTCGTGGAATCTTCCAAATTAATCCCAGTATGAGTTTGGGTGAAACTATTGAAGAATTAGTATTAGCTGCTCTTGCTTCTCTTGATGACGAGTATTGCGATCGGATTTCATATTTGCCATTGCCATAAGTTGCCCATCTCAGGTATTGCAAACCGTTTCGCCTCCGTTTGCGTTAGCATTTGATTTTTCGTCTGCGTTTGATGGGTGATCTCGCAAGTGCGAGTGCGCTGCGATCGCCCTTTACCATGTTCATAATCTCCGTGCGGTCTCGCGAGATCCCATAGCGGATCACCCTTTTTAAAAACTCACACATACCCTAATTTATGCGGGTATGATTAGTGGGTATGCTTAAAAAATTCTGGTATAAGGTGTGTGCCATAACATAATTTCTGTGTTATACTGTAAACACTTCCACATTAAAATAAAGTGTATAAGGTTTTATCCCTTAAAGACAAACTACATCTTGTTCACGAGCAAATTTTGTCAGAACAAATATTTACAATAAACATAGAGGGGAGAGATTGGGCAATGAGTCAGGAATACACTAATAAGCTAAATAGGGCGCAGGTCCTAGCAATGGAGCAATTACAAACCTTTGCCGGTCGTGGGGATTTTTGGACGGTTTTTGCCGTACCCTTTGGGCAATCCTATGACCGTAATCGGGGGGAAGCACTCCGTAGTCAGTGGCTTTCAGGAGAAGGGGTATTGCCTACATTGGAGATTGTGAGTCAACAAACATTAGGAAGTGCAGTAGGAGCATACGGTAACGGTAAGATATTCTTGTCTGAGCAGTTTATAAATAATGTACCCTCTAGCGAGTTAGTACGAGTACTATTGGAAGAGTATGGGCACTATGTAGATGCCCAGGTGAATACAACAGATAGCCTGGGGGATGAAGGGGCAATTTTTTCAGCAGTGGTAGAGGGAAAGACTCCAGAACGTGCTGCTCTAGCACAGTTAAAAGCGGAGAATGATAGTAATTGGATTAGTGTGGATGGAGAGAGGGTGTTGGTGGAAGAAAGTAACCCCGTAACCCGTATACCCATTGCCCCGGCTTTACTTGGTAGAACTCGGTATGAAGTGCTTAATGCAGGTGCCTTTGCAGCGTTGAAGAGCGATGGGTCCGTTGTCACCTGGGGTGATAACGGGTATGGAGGGAGCCACATTATAGTAGAAAGGAGTAGTTACAGTTATGCAAGTGTAGCCAGTCAATTAAGCAGCGGTGTGACCCAGATTTTCTCTAATGTGCATGCCTTTGCAGCGTTGAAGAGCGATGGGTCTGTGGTTACCTGGGGGTTTGACTCGGTTGGAGGGGACAGCAGTATAGCAACTTGGAACTCCAACACAGGTAGTTACAGTTATGCAAGTGTAGCCAGTCAATTGACTGCTGGTGTGACCCAAATTTTCTCTAACAACATTGCCTTTGCAGCGTTGAAGAGCAATGGGTCTGTGGTTACCTGGGGGTTTGACTGGGCTGGAGGGAACAGCAGTAGTGTAGCTAGTCAATTAAGCAGCGGTGTGACCCAGATTTTCTCTAATGTGCATGCCTTTGCAGCATTGAAGAGCGATGGGTCTGTGGTTACCTGGGGGTCTGACTGGGCTGGAGGGAACAGCAGTAGTGTAGCCAGTCAATTGACTGCTGGTGTGACCCAAATTTTCTCTAACAACAGTGCCTTTGCAGCGTTGAAGAGCAATGGGTCTGTGGTTACCTGGGGGGATTCATCAGGTGGAGGGGACAGCAGTAGTGTAGCCAGTCAATTGACTGCTGGTGTGACCCAAATTTTCTCTAACAACAGTGCCTTTGCAGCGTTGAAGAGCAATGGGTCTGTGGTTACCTGGGGGGATTCATCAAGTGGAGGGGACAGCAGTAGTGTAGCTAGTCAATTAGCAGCGGTGTGACCCAGATTTCTCTAATGTGCATGCCTTTGCAGCATTGAAGAGCGATGGGTCTGTGGTTACCTGGGGTCTGACTGGGATGGAGGGAACAGCAGTATAGCAACTTGGAACTACGGTATTTACAGTTATGCAAGTGTAGTCATTCACATGTCTGGTGATGTGAGCCAACTTTTCTGAAATCACGATAGATTGCAGCAAGAAGAGCGATGGGTCTAGGTCAGGAACAGGCTTCATTTAGCAACGGTACGGCTACGGGTAGCCATTCCACAAGCATTTGCCGATCACAACTCTTTGTCGTTTCCCTAGCCATTGTAGCAAAGATGACCATTGTTATTTTAGTCACACCCTGACACGCCTGGGGAGGGATTAAACAGCCCCTGACGGTGAAGGAACTCAGTTGGAGGGTAGTTTCATTTATGCACGGGTAACCATGCAATTTCGACTGCAGGAGACTACAAAAACTGTCACCCTTCCCGCCAACTCCTCTACAGAAGACTGTAACCGTGGATCCTCACTGCTGATACCACAGTGGAAAACAACGACACCGTAAGCCTTACCATAGAGTCTGGAACAGGTTACACTATTGGCACCGCATCTGCTGTTACGGGAACTATTACCAATGACGATACCCAAGTCACTCTAGCCGTTTCCCCTAGCAGTGTTATGGAAGATGGCACAAGTAACCTAATCTACACCTTCACACGCAGTGGATTGACTAGTAATGCGCTGACAGTTAACTATACGGTTGGAGGTAATGCTACTATTGGTACAGATTACACTGGGATTTCGACTGCAGGAACTACAAAAACTGTCACCTTTGCCGCCAACTCTTCTACAGCTACGGTAACCGTAGATCCTACTGCTGATACCACAGTGGAAAACAACGAAACTGTAAGCCTTACCCTAGCTTCTGGAACAGGTTACACTGTGGGAACAACCTCTGCTGTTACGGGAACTATTACCAATGATGATTTTCCGATCATTACCTTAGCCGTTTCCCCTAGCAGTGTTATGGAAGATGGCAGTTCTAATCTAGTCTATACCTTTACACGCACTGGAGTGATTAGTAATGCCCTGACGGTGAACTATACAGTTGGAGGTAGTGCTACTATTGGTACAGATTACACTGGGATTTCGACTGCAGGAACTACAAAAACTGTCACCTTTGCCGCCAACTCCTCTACAGCTACTGTGACTGTGGACCCCACTGCTGATACCACAGTGGAAAACAACGAAACTGTAAGCCTTACCCTAGCGTCTGGAACAGGTTACACTATTGGCACCGCATCTGCTGTTACGGGAACTATTACCAATGACGATACCCAAGTCACTCTTGCCGTTTCCCCTAGCAGTGTTATGGAAGATGGCAGTTCTAATCTAGTCTATACCTTTACACGCACTGGAGTGATTAGTAATGCCCTGACGGTGAACTATACAGTTGGAGGTAGTGCTACTATTGGTACAGATTACACTGGGATTTCGACTGCAGGAACTACAAAAACTGTCACCTTTGCCGCCAACTCCTCTACAGCTACTGTGACTGTGGACCCCGCTGCTGATACCACAGTGGAAAACAACGAAACTGTAAGCCTTACCCTAGCGTCTGGAACAGGTTACACTGTGGGAACAACCTCTGCTGTTACGGGAACTATTACCAATGATGATATACAAGACACAACACCTCCACTAGCTACCAGTTTAACCCCCACAGATAATGCTACAGGTGTGGCTGTAAATGCCAATTTAGTGATGAACTTTAATGAGGCCATTCAAAAAGGTACAGGCAACATTTTTATCAAAAAGGTATCAGATAATTCCACAGTAGAAACCATTGCAGTGACTAATAGCAATGTCACCATTAGTGGTACTCAACTAACCATTAATCCCACGAATGATTTAGCATCAGGAACAAACTATTATGTACAAATTGCTAACACCGCCATTCGGGACATAGCTGGTAACAACTATGCTGGTTTTCCCAACTCAACAACAACATGGAGATTCACAACTAACAAAGCTCCTACGGACTTAAATCTTACCAAAAACGTAGTCGAGGAAAATGTTAACTCAGTTACATCAGTAGGTTATTTCGGTACTAAAGACCCAGATATAGATAACACCTTCACTTATAGTCTGGTGTCAGGAACAGATAGCAATGACAATAATTCATTTACCATTAGCAGTAATGAACTCAAAACCAAAACTAAGGCTCAGTTTGACTTTGAAACCAAGAACAGTTATAACATTCGAGTCAGAACCACTGACCAAGGTGGACTATTCTATGAAAAACAATTTACCATTAATGTTACTGATGTTAATGAGGCACCCACTGGGATCAATCTTAGTAAGACGAGTGTTCTTGAAAATCAAAACATTGGTACACCAGTAGGTGATTTCGACACTGTAGACCCAGATACAGGTAACACTTTTACTTATAGTCTAGTACCAGTACAAAATAGCGATAACCATAATTTATTTAGCATTTCTGGCAATCAGTTAAAAACTGAGGCTCAGTTTGACTTTGAAACCAAGAACAGTTATAACATTCGAGTCAAAACCACTGACAAGAGTGGACTATCCTATGAAAAACAATTTCTTATTACTGTTACTGATGTCTTAGAACCTAACATTACCCTAGAAGTATCACCAACACCAAGTAATGTACAAGAAGATCGTACAACAAACTTAGTTTACACCTTCACCAGAACTAATGTAAATATAGCTAACGCCCTTACCGTCAACTATAGTATTGGAGGTACAGCATATTACAACGATAATAATACCCAATTTAATGATTATACCCAAAAAGGTGCGGCAACCTTCACAGGCACAACCGGAACCATAACCTTTGCAGCAAACAGCAATAAGGCCACCCTGACTATTGACCCCACTGCTGATACCACCGTTGAAGAGAATGAGACTGTAATTTTAACCCTAGCAGCGGGTAGTGGTTACACTATTGGCACCCCATCTGCTGTTATGGGAACTATTACTGATGATGAGCCACCATTAGTTAGTCTAAAACTATCTTCACCAAACATTGTTAGGGAATCGGGAGGTACGTCTCTGAAATATGAATTTACTCGTATTGGTTCAAATTCAGATTCGTTGACAGTATATTTTAAAATTGGCGGCACGCTGGGCAGGGAGCTGGACCCGAATGATTTTTCCTATAAAACTAGTACTAATACTGTTTTAAGGAACAGGACAACTAGAGGGGGACCAGGAAAATATAATGAAGGGCAAATTGAGTTTAAGGAAGGTCAAAAAACCGCTTTTTTTGAAATTACTCCCCATCTTGATAAAGAAAACGAGCGGATTGAGGATATAAGTCTACAATTGGAAAAACCAAGACGGGATCAAAATCAATATACAATTCAGACGGAAGATCCTGTAAAAGGAATGGTTAGTGATACTCGGTTCTACCTTTATTCAGGAGATATGTTTAAGGAGCTAAATTCCTCTAATATCGGTAATTATTTAAATAAAAATTCCAAAACCGTCTTATTTATTCATGGTTACGAACCTATCTCTTCAAACCAACTGAATTCTTTTGAAAACATACCAATTGAATATCGAAAATTGCATCCAGACACAAACGTTATCCTTGTTGACTGGTCAGAAGATGCCTCTTATTCTTTTCAAGTTTATGAAGAGGGAGTTTATGAAGAGGCTAAAATAAGTACCATTCCTATAGGTGATGAACTTAGTGATTTCCTAATATCCCTACAAATAGATCCTAAAAAAATAGAATTAATAGGTCATAGTCTGGGTTCTCATGTTGCTGGTATAGCTGGGTCAACATACTATAATAAGACCGGAGAAAAATTAGGACTAATAATTGGATTAGATGCAGCAGGGGTAAAGTATGAAAAAACCGGTCCTATTGATCGTTTAGATTCATCGGATGCGAAGAGAGTAGTTGGAATTCATACTGATCCTGAAGGGTTCGGAGATCCGAAACGCTATGGGCATCTCGATGTGTATGTAAATAATCAGAAGGGAGAAAGTATTGGAGATCATTCATACGTAAAGGATATATATCGATCACTAATTAACGGTACCAGACATGTTCCAGTCCAAAATAGTAAAAACTTATTTAAGGACATGTTTGATATAAGCGATCTTTATGACACCGAAGTACAAGGGGAAGGTCACATTATTGTGCAGGAAGATCGTGACGCATTAGAGATTAATGGTACTAACACAACTGGGTTTGGAAGTGAAGACTATTTATTTGGAAATGAACGTGATAATATATTGACAGGATTTCAAGGTATAGATTACTTGTATGGAGGTCCAGGAAAAGATATTTTTGTATTTCGTTTTGGAATGGCAATAGAGGTGTTGGGAAATAAAACCATAATCTCTGCTGATTCCCTCGTAACCAAACCCGATTATATTTACGACTTTACCATCGGTGAGGATATGTTTAGGATACATTCATCTCCATCATATTCATCTTCTGACGTAGTAAAACTCAATCGTTTCACTCGCGCTGCTAACACTAACGTAAATACTTTGGAAGAAATGGTTAGAGATGTATTTACTGATTCTAATGGAGGCGTTGCAGGATAAAGTATGAATCATGAAGAGAACAGGACAGAAGGGTCATGAAGATAATGAATCAGCAACCGCACAGAGTAACGCAACATATCTAAAGACTTGGAATAGCAGAAGGTTTTACGGTGCAATCGTGCCAGATAGTGACGTAACCGAGAGTTTTCTCCCTCAACTCGCGTCATGTAAGTCTTGCTAATAATCTGATCACCATCAGGGATAAAACTTGGATATACAGTCCATCCATCAGTGACGTAGAAATGGCATTGCCATGCCACCACTATTGTCCATAATGGCTCAAAAGTCTCAGCACTATGATCACCTAAAGTCCAAGCTAGGATGCCCTTACGGAAATGGTCTACTGCTGTCCACACCCAAATCTTGTTTTTTTTGATCCGACAAATGTTTCCAGTTCATCCAATTCGCCAACATCGGGGATATTCTCTGGGGCGATTGCATCAGGTAACTTCTTGCCTTTTTGTTTAACCCAATCAATGACTGTGGTGTGATGTACTCCCATCACTCTTTCTATAGCCCTGAATCCCATGCCATTGAGATACATCTTCAGGCAAGTTTGTTTGGTAGTTTCTGGGAATGCTTTGGTTTGTTCACTGGGATTTATAAACTGTCGTCCACATTCAGCGCAAATGTGATTTTGTTTTCCTTTCTTAATACCATTTTTGCGTATGTGTTCTGATCCACACTTTGGACATTTCATCTCTCTTGCTTGAACTCATACTTTATTATGCAATGCCAAATAAATAAAGCCTTATAATTCTAGCCAATGGGATAATTACCAGGTTTGACTGCATGAATAAACTCGCTACCGGAATGAGGTCTTCCTCGCTTATAAGCTGCTTCCTCTGGTCTACCCCAACCCATCTGTAAGATTAACTCTAAAAAATTGCCATTTTCCCATTTTAAAAAACTCACCCATTCTGTTCTTTGGGCAATTCTTTCCACATCTAACTTATGGATTCTTTCATGTTCTCTACCATTGCTCATACTCAAATATAAATCCATATTGGCTGTCACTTGCTCCCAATATGTCAGCATAGACTTCTTTGCTCCTTTCAATATTTGTAAATCAGTATCTAAGGCTACTAACTGTCCATGAACCTCTGGATAATGTAAAGTTTGAGCATTGATGGTTAAGTCTTTCCACACAATACCAGAAACCTGATGTTCTCTTTGATATTGATGAATGGAATATTTAAAATCTTGGTAAGCTGTGAATTTTTGTAATCCTTCCGTGGGAATGAACTGGTCGATGATAGGATTACCTGAAACTTTCACATCTAATTTTAAACGTTCCCCTTTTAAGCAAGCTTGGCGCTCTGCTGCTAAAATCTGAATCAGTTCCCAGGTTGAATAGACTTTGTTCATTGGTAATCATTGAGTATTAGTTATTTGTTATTTGTGGATGACTTAATTATTATGTTTTAGTGATTAACAAAATGCGGTATCACAACAAACCAAAAATTAGACTGGGGTGATCCCTCTAGAGATCACCCATGGAATGGTGGGATTCAGTGATTTTAAGGACTTAACTCGCTGCTATACTCGTTAAATGAACGTTGTTGGTACTTGATGGATTGATCCCTAGGGGCTAAATTAAATACTTGTCGGAACTTATCATCTATTTCTTCAAAGGGTACTTGCCCATTTTTATTGAGAACAACTTTACCTGATTGATCAAAAATCACTATTTGAGGTACGCTACCAGAATAATAGTATCCTGGTTCATTGGGATTATAGACTTTTTTGGGCGGAATAGCATCCACACTCACTGGAATAATCCGCACCTCTCTACCATATAACGCTTGAGTCTGGGAAATAAATACCGCATACTGTTTACAATCCCTACTGTCATCAATATAAAACGTTAGTAGAATGGGTTTGTGTTCTGCTAAACTCTGTTCCAGGGTTTGGTTTGGGGGGGACTAGGGAACCATTTCCCGCAAAAACCACAAAAATATTACCCTCATATCTGTCATCTTTACTACCTGCCAGTGCAGTATCTATATTTATACTTGTGGCAATAATCAACAGGCAAACTAAGAATAATAGGAACTGTAAACAAAATCTCTGCCATTTGCCAGTTAGGGATGCTAGTAAAAAAGGAAACTCTATCTCATTCATTAACAAAAACCTTATTTAACACGTTTGTCTACATATAGTCTATATATAACAGTTACACCTATAGTGACAACTGGGGGATATTTGTGAAGAATTTTTTGGGGTTTGGCACCCTAGCGGTTTTGGTAAACATTAGCTACACTAGGGGGATTGTTTTTAACAATCAGGAAATTTCTTGGGAGCGCCCGTGAAAAAGAAATCAAAGTTTATGCCAATTATAAACAGAATTAAACTATATTTGGCAGTATCTATCGCCAAAACTATCACCTTTTTAGTGCGTTCCCTGGGTTTTGGAGCTGCTAGTGTGTTACCAGGTGCTATTGCACGACGCATCGAGCCTAAACTTTTACAGCTTTTGAGTCAGCAGGTAAAAAAAGGTGTAATTTTAATTGCAGGAACTAATGGCAAAACCACGACTGCTTTGTTGTTGTGTACTATTTTGGAAAACAAAGGGTTTAAAATTGCCCATAATTCCACTGGTGCGAATCTGGAAAATGGTTTAGCAACTGCTTTAATAGAAAACACTAACTTAATGGGTTATTTAAATGTTGACTATGCAATTTTAGAGGTTGATGAAAATATTGTTCCTAAGGTATTACAACCTTTACAACCAAATCTGATTATTTGTTTAAATTTGTTTAGAGATCAACTAGACAGATATGGGGAGGTTGATACCATTAGCAAAAAATGGACAAGGGCAATTTCCACCTTACCCAGGGAAACTGTAGTTATTCCCAACGCTGATGACCCTACTTTATCATATTTAGGTCAGCAGTTACATCAGAGAGTGTTATTTTTTGGTTTAAGTGAACCGGAAAATTATTTAGACTCCATTCCCCATGCAGTAGATTCTATTTACTGTCCCCGTTGTGGAGATCCTTTGGATTATCAGGGGGTTTATTTATCCCACTTGGGAGATTTCACCTGTCCTAGTTGTGGATTTAACAAAAGTCAACCTTTGCTATTAAGTGGTGAATGGTCACAGATTCTCATAGGATTATACAACAAATATAATACCCTAGCTGCTGTCACTGCTGCTCAGGAATTAAGTATTGACGAACCAACCATTAGAAACAGTATTGACAATTTCCAAGCTGCTTTTGGTCGAGCTGAAGATTTATTGGTCAGCGGTAAAAAGGTGCGGATTTTGTTATCCAAAAATCCCGTGGGAACTAATGAAACTATTAGGGTAGTCACCCAAAGTCAAGATAAAACTACTTTGTTGGTGTTAAATGATCGGATCCCTGATGGTACTGATGTTTCCTGGATTTGGGATGTGGATACGGAAAAATTGGTGGAACGAGGTGGAACATTAATTGTGAGTGGAGATCGTCTCTATGATATGGCTTTAAGGTTGCGTTATAGCCAAAGTTCTTTGGATAGTAAGATCCGTTTAATCGTTGAGGAGGATTTGCAGCAAGCTATCAAGATTGCTCTGGAAAATACTCCTCAGAATGAAACCCTACACATTCTTCCTACCTATTCAGCTATGTTGGAAGTACGGGGGATTTTAACAGGGAGAAAGATTCTCTAATGTTTTATCTTCTTTTTTCTGGCACTTTTTAAAAAAAACTAACAGACTTCAAATGGAAATTATTATTGGTTGGTTATATCCAAAACTGATGAGCACTTATGGAGATAGAGGTAATGTTATCACTCTCCAACGTCGATCCCAATGGCGCGGATACGATGTCACCATATTACCCTTAGACCAAAATTCCACCCCCCAGGACATCAAATCTGTCGATGTTATTGTGGGGGGAGGTGCCCAAGACCGTCAGCAAGAAATTGTTATGCGTGATTTACAAGGAGCAAAAGCTGACGCAATTAAGGAGAAAATAGAGCAAGGTACACCGGGAGTTTTTACCTGTGGTTCACCCCAACTACTAGGACATTATTATGAACCCGCTTTGGGAAAAAGAATACAAGGTTTAGGAATATTGGATTTAGTTTCTGTTCACCCAGGAGAAACCTCTAAACGCTGTATTGGCAATCTGGTTATAGAGGTGACTGCTTCCCGTTTAGCACGAGAACTAAAAGCAATGACGGGAATTAAACCCTATTTGGTTGGTTTTGAAAACCACGGGGGTAGAACTAAGTTAGGAACAGTAGAACCCCTAGGACGTGTTGTTTATGGTCTAGGTAATAATGGGGAAGATGGCACTGAGGGTGCTTTTTATCAAAATGCGATCGCCACTTATTCACATGGTCCTCTACTACCTAAAAATCCCTTTGTTGCGGACTGGTTAATTGTCACAGCATTAAAGCTCAAGTATAAACAAGAATTTGAACTCTCACCTTTAGATGATACTTTAGCACTACAAGGAAGAGAGTCTATGTTTAATCGTTTAAAATTGACAAGTAGTTTAATGATTAACGTGTAATTTGGGCCCTTTGCAAAAAGGGGCGCACCACTAAATATCCAGCACTAAAACCAGAAACCATCACCACAAGAATGGTTAAAAACAACCACCAACCATTTATTCCTCTACTAACGGACTTAGATGGATTAGGTGTGGTTTTAAAATTAATATGGGTTTTGTTCTTGATTTGTGTGTTCTTTTTTATCCCGTTCTGGCTTAGGTTTGGGTGCATTTTTGGGTGGGTAGGTTGCTCCCTGAGAGATTTTGAATGATCATAGGGTGTATTCTCCGTATTAGTAGGGTGGGGACCAGTCTTAGTGCTATAATCTGTGTTTAATCCCGGCTGAGAATATTTACCAGGGTCATTTTTGGAATCAAGCAAATTTTGTAATTCCAAACAAGACTGAACAACTCGATTGACTTCCTGGCATAAATACTGATTTTCCTGGACTAATTTTTGATTATGGTTGGTAACCACATCTAATTTGGACTGTATGGCTTTTAATTCTGTCACCAGTTCTCGATAAACGGAAATAGGAACGGAGGGGGAATATGTGGGATGGGATGGTTTGCCATTAATATCACCCGTAGTTGCTCGCATGTGCATGTTTGATTATGAGGTTGGGAATTTAACGAAATATACTATCAAAATCCGGATCAAACAAAAGAGTTTCATGTGAAATCTACCTAATATACTACTATGGAACCTTTTGATCCTGTCCACTAAAGAATTTTTTCCATGAAACCACAATTGCTTGTTTATGTCCCACCCCATCCCTTAATTAAACACTGGTTGTCTGTAGCTCGTGAAGCAGCTACCCCTTCAGTGCTATTCCGCTCTGCTATTACTGAATTAGGAAGGTGGTTAACCTATGAAGCCACTAGAGAATGGCTACCTACTCAAGAAAGCGTAGTTCAAACTCCTTTAGCTCCATGCCCAGCCACTTTTATCAATTCACAAGTACCCCTAGCAGTTGTCCCTGTTCTCCGTGCAGGATTGGGTTTATGGGAAGGAGCTCAAACTGTGTTACCCTTAGCTAGTGTTTACCATTTGGGATTAACCCGAGATGCAAAAACCCTAGAGCCATCCTGTTATCTCAATAAGTTACCAGAAAAATTTGCCCCTGACACTAGGGTTTTAATTGCCGATCCTATGTTGGCCACAGGAGGATCTATAATGGCAACAATGGCAGAATTGACACAAAGAGGTGTGGAACCAGCATTAACTCGAATTGTTTGTGTAATTGCAGCAAAACCTGCTTTGCAAAGACTAAATGCTACTTATCCTCAATTAGTCATCTACAGTGCCACCATTGATGAAAACCTAGATGACCAAGGATTCATTGTTCCGGGACTAGGAGATGCAGGCGATCGCATTTTTGGTACTTAAAAGCTACCATATTAGCTACTATTTATTGAAGGCGGTGAAAGTATGAGTCAGAAAGATGGGTTTGGGAGTGGTTTTCTACTGGGGACAATTGTTGGAGGTGTGGTAGGTGGCATTTTGGGCACTGTATTAGCATCGAGAAGGGAAACAGTAGAAAGGGAGGATGGAGGTAACAGTGATGATTTAGAAGTGGGTAAAGGTGGGACGAGAAGAAAACAGATGAAATCAGCAATTAGTCAAGATCTAGCCATGGAAACAGCAAGGCGGTCTCTAGAAGACAAAATTGCCCAGCTCAATGCTACAATTGATGATGTGCGAGAACAATTAAACAGTGTTAATAGTAGTTCTCCTACTTCCTCTCAATCCTCGTTAATTCAGGAATAATCACCTAAGGTAAAAAACTCCCCTAACTATGTATTTACTTTTCCAAACTTTAGCCTCCTTTGTGGAAATTTATAGCTACGTGCTAATCGTCAGGGTTCTGCTAACCTGGTTCCCACAAATTAACTGGTACAATCAGCCATTTGCTGCACTAAGTCAGGTCAGTGACCCCTACCTCAACCTATTCCGCAATATCATTCCTTCCTTAGGGGGTATTGATATTTCCCCTATTTTGGCCTTCTTGGTACTCAATATAGTCTCTAGTTTGTTGGAGAACCTTAGTCGTGTAACTTCTTTAGGGGGATTTTAGACTAACCATGACTGAATTGGTAGAATTGTTTTTGGATGGAGTCATTGACACTCCCCATTTGTTTAAATCGGGAAGAAGTCAAAGGCATAGGTCTATTTTCGGATCATAGTGCTAAACCCTGATGCTTTAAACTGTTTCAACTTGAGTGGAGTTGGTTGATTAGCTGGTACAGAAATTCTTAACTCAAAATTACTGATACCGGGTGGTACTTGCGCAATTGACCCCAAGCGGGAGCGATTTTGTAAGATGGGGTCATTGTTTGCATCATAGATCCTACCGTATACATCAGCATCATAAACGGTTTTGTAAGTGCCATTTTCTGCCTTGCCTGTAATTATAAAACAGTTAGCGAATCTGGAACTACCACTGACCACAGCACCTTGAGCTAGGTCTGAAGGACAATCTTGATAGGATAAATCGAACAGCTTAATACTAGTTAATGCTAAAGCTGATGGAGTAATTATCAATCCAAGAAAACTAGTTAAACAAACAAAAAAGACTAGGATAACTGATCGGAAACGCATAAACACACCTTATGTAAGTCAATATTACTCACTCTTTAACTTTAGTGCTTCCGTCGTTGACACTCCCTCACCTTGAAAACCAAAATAGGATATAGTTAGAGCAGCTTCCCCTCTGGTCACAGCTTTTTTAGGCTGAAACAGAGTTGTATATCCAAAAACTCTTCTAATATTTGATTGTTCCCCATTTTGAAAGTCAGCTAGGACTGCTCTAAGGGCTTTTAGGTCAATCTTTTCTGTATCCTGAAACCCCCAGGTTTGCTTTACTGCTTCCATACTAGCATTGGGTAGAGATTGACGAGTATCTAAGGGAACTTTCCACATTAGGAGGTTTTCTCTGGTTAGAGGTGCATCGGGACGAAACAAGACTTCCGTTATATCCCCTGAGAGAGGACTGGCAATTAGTCCAGCTTCTGCTAAACCCTGAATAAACGGAAAATCAACATCAGTGGGTGGAACATCTTTAAAGATGGGTTGGGAACCCGGGGATGGTAAACGGATTTTTTTAGCCTGCTTATTAGCATACATCACATTGTTACCAGTTAGTAACCATCTAGCAAAATCTCGGCGTGTAATTATTTTGTTGGGTTGCAGTTTTTGTGGTTGCCCAGAATATTTTTTAGTCTGTTGATTATTCCTCAGCACCTTATTATCTATGGACAAAACTCCCAACTTGCCTAAATCCTCAATTGGTTTTCTCCATTCTAATGGTACTTGTGGTAAATCGGTAAATTCCAGAGGATGGAAATTTTGATTGTAGTCAATTTGCTCAGTAGATTGTTGACTGGTGTTAGTTGAATCAGTTATGATTGGGGATGGGTCAGGTTGAGACGTTATATTTTCTCCTAAATCACTGTTTTTTAAGTTGTTACTCAACTGATATTCAATTGTTAATTCAGTGGAGCTTATAGGTTGACTTGCATTGGTATTAGTGACTGTTGTAGGTTTAATAGTTAACTTCAATAATATATCGGTTTTTCGAGCTTCAAAGATCCCATCTCCATCATTTCCTGGCTTTTGTAAAATTTGCCAATTGTCTGTTTGCAGTTTGCTAGCATAGAAACCGGCAATCATGTTACTGGGATCAGAGCTTTCCCAGCGAGTTATAGTCAAATGTGTTGGGTCTTGTGGATTATTTTGTGACCGTTCAACTTCTATCAACTTAGCATTAGAATATAAGGGAATTACTTTAGGAAAATCACTAGGTAAACTAACTACAGGTGTTAGGGGTGTTTGTTGCTGCTGAGGAACACCAAAAAGTCCCGATCTCTCCTGTAGTTGCGGGTCCGCAGCCAAATTACGTTCCCAGTTTTTGGCAACGGGTGCATTAGCACAACCTGTTAAGGTAAATAGCGAAACAGTTATACTAATAAAAGTAGTGTAAGGTTTATAAATAACCACAGAAAATCACAAGTATGTTTAATATTAACTACTAGACTAGCATTCCCTAACCGGTTAGAGCCTCCATATCGTTCATTATATAGGCATTTCGGAAGAATTGCCTAGGCCTAGATATTTTTATTCAGCTACTAACCCCATAAATTTTAACTTATGGAATTTATGGACATCTGGAGTGCTAAACTAGGGATGAATAGAATAACTAGTCTAACTTAAACAATTTTGCCCAAGTAACTCAGTATTTTAGTATTTCTCAGGCGTTGCCAGGTTGTTACCAGTGCTGAAACAAGATTACATGGAAGTTTCCCAGGATCAGCCTATTCATTTTGAGGCTCCACTCCAACTGTTGCTCTTTGTTGATGGAAGACCCAAGTCTCGCCAACAAGTGCAACGAATATGCGCGTACCTACAAGATCTCGAAGTAGACTATAGTTTTGATCTGCAAATCATTGATGTCCGAGAGGAACCCTATTTAGCAGAACATTTCAGACTGGTTGCAACACCAGCTTTAGTCAAAATCCATCCAGAACCGCAACAAACTTTGGCTGGAAGTAATATCATTGCCCAATTACAAAATTGGTGGCCACGGTGGCAAACTGTCATAGATACATCCCTGGCTTTACAGAAAGACCTACACGAACTTCCAGAACCAGATATTTCTATGACTCACCCCCCATCTACTATACACTCTGTGGCCCTTTCTGCTGAGCGAATTAAGCTGTCAGACCAGATTTTTTACCTCAACCAGGAAAAGCAAAACTTCAAGAACAGTTACAATTTAAAGAGCGTATCATAGCTATGCTAGCTCATGACCTTCGCAACCCTTTAACTGCTGCTGCCATAGCTATAGATACTCTTCAATCCGATTATAATCCCGACTTGGGTTAGTTTCAACGCCTAAAACCAAACATGACGGAAAATTTACTCAAACAGGCCCGCCATCAAACCCGGATTATTGATAGGATGATAGCCGATCTGTTGGAAATCGGACGCGAAAACGATAACGATTTTAATATAGCACCACAAAGGTTGGAATTGGGCAAACTCAGTTTTGAAGTACTAGAAGAATTACGAGATCGTTATGTTGGTAAGTCTCAAACAGTAGAGACCGATCTTCCATCTGATCTGCCTTGTGTGTATGCGGATCCAGAAAGAATTCGTCAAGTTTTGATTAATTTATTAGACAATGCTATCAAGTACACACCCAAAGAAGGGAAAATTAGTTTGGCAGGACTGCATAGGACAACACAAAAGGTACAATTTAGTGTTGGTGATACAGGTCCTGGTATTCCCCATGAAAACCGAGATCACATTTTCGAAAATCATTTCCGTCTGGAACGAGATCAAGCAGCGGATGGCTATGGCATTGGTTTATCCCTGTGTCAACGTATTATCCGTGCCCACTATGGTCAGATTTGGGTAGATTCTACCCCTAATGGTGGCGCTTGGTTTCATTTTACTTTACCAGTATATCCCTCTTAATTTAGCAAATCTTTCATCAGGTTGAAGACAAAAACTTAATTTTGTTGTATTATAGTCGACTCGAATTCAATGACCAACTGTTTTGTAAACGTGTCACTCACTTGTCTGTAAATATGAATAACGACATAGATCTGATCAAACGTCTTGGTCCAAGTGCAATGGATCAGATCATGATTTATCTAGCTTTCAGTGCCATGCGCACGAGTGGACATAGGCATGGAGCGTTTTTGGATGCAGCAGCAACAGCGGCAAAGTGTGCAATTTACATGACCTATTTAGAGCAGGGGCAAAACCTGCGCATGACTGGTCATTTGCACCATTTGGAGCCCAAACGAGTCAAAATCATTGTGGAAGAGATCAGGGAGGCCCTGACAGAAGGTAAGTTGCTGAAAATGCTCGGTTCTCAAGAACCTCGTTATTTGATTCAATTACCCCATGTGTGGATGGAAAAATACTCCTGGCAACCTGGGAAATCTCGCATTCCCGGTTCAAATCTCACCACCGAAGAGAAAAAACAGATTGAGCGCAAATTACCTGCAAATCTGCCTGATGCTCAGTTGGTAACTTCCTTTGAATTTTTAGAGCTAATTGAATTCCTCCACAAACGCTCTCAAGAAGAGTTGCCACATCACCATCAAATGCCTTTGAGTGAAGCTTTGGCAGAACACATCAAGCGTCGACTAATCTACTCGGGTACGGTTACTAGAATTGACTCTCCTTGGGGAATGCCATTTTATGTCCTGACTCGTCAGTTTTATGCACCAGCAGATGACCAGGAGCGTACTTATACGATGATTGAGGATACTGCTCGCTATTTCCGCATGATGAAAAACTGGGCAGAAAGAAAAAGTCATGCTATGCGTGCTGTGGAAGAGTTAGACATAGCCCCGGAAAAAATTCAAGCTGCCATGGATGAGTTGGATGAAATTATCCGGGTGTGGGCAGATAGATACCATCAGGAGGGTGGTAAACCCGTGGTTTTACAAATGGCTTTTGGTGAACAAGATGATTAGATTCCCAATACCTTAGCCGTATTTCTCTTTGTCAAGATCTCTGACCTTCAGGGTCAGAGATCTTTGGCTTTTTTAGTGCAACTAACTTGCTACCTACTTAGTATTAAGACTATAATACCAGAAAAATAAGTCATCATGACACTCAATTTTCTCTAGTTCTTGGCTAATTGCTAGAATTTATGTGATAATGGATTGTTTAGGTAAAGTTTAAACAGGATTAGATAAGGAAACTCATGTCTCGATATAGAGGTCCGCGCCTCAGAATTGTGCGCCGTCTGGGGGAATTACCAGGATTAACTCGCAAAAGTGCCAGACGTGCTTACGCACCCGGGCAACACGGTCAAAATCGTAAGAAAAGATCTGAGTATGCTATCCGTCTGGAAGAAAAGCAAAAACTCCGATTGAATTACGGGTTAACGGAAAAGCAAATGTTACGCTATGTTCGCAAGGCCAGACGAGTCACTGGCTCTACTGGACAAGTGTTACTTCAGTTATTGGAGATGCGCTTGGATAACACGGTTTTTCGATTGGGAATGGCCCCCACTATCTCAGCAGCAAGACAATTAGTCAGTCATGGTCATGTGACGATAAATGGACGGGTGGTCAACATTGCCAGTTATCAATGTCGTCCGGGAGAAGAAATTGGTGTTAAAGATAAGGAAGCATCCAGAAAACTAGTAGAAAATAATTTGCAGTATCCTGGATTGGCTAATCTTCCTAACCATTTGGAATTCGATAAGAACAAGTTGACTGGTAAGGTCAATGGTGTGATTGAGCGGGAATGGGTGGCACTGCAGGTGAATGAACTGCTCGTTGTGGAATACTATTCACGTCAGGCATAATTTGCCTTTTGGCTTTTGAGTCTATCCAAAACTACTTATCCTATATCCTACTAAGTAGTTTTGGTGCTGATCCTACTCTATCCCCCAATTTGGGACATGGTACGACTGTAAGTGCCAATTGTACCCGGGTTCCTCTCTTTAAAGTTAATTTCTGACTTCAGGTGTAATAGCTCCCCTACTTGTTGTTGTAACTCCCCCATGGTCTGACCCGATCGCAGGGCTGTTTTTAGGTCTATTTGTCCAGATTCATTCAATAAACAAGGACGCAACCAACCATCAGCGGAAAGACGCAGCCGGTTACAGCGATCACAAAAGCATTCAGACATCTGGCTGATAAAACCTAGGGTTCCCTTGGCTCCGGGAATTTGAAATACATCCGCAGGTCCATTACCACGAACCTGTGATTCTGTCAAACCCCAACGCTGACCAATCTGATCTCGTAATTGTGCGGAAGATACCCAACCGCGATCGCTAAACAGAGAGGTGTTACCAATGGGCATAAATTCAATGAACCTAACATGCCAGTTTTTGTCCAGGGTTAGAGCAGCTAGGTTGAGAATTTCATGGTCATTGATACCTGGAATGACCACTACATTTAACTTTAAGGGGTTAAATCCAACCTTGTAAGCGGATTGAATACCATGCCAAACTTGTTCCCAACCATGAGGACTATGATCTCCAATAATTAAATTAAAGGTATTGGGGTTAAGGGAGTCTAAACTAATGTTAATTCTGGTTAGTCCTGCATTATAGAGATCCTGTGCCAAGGGCGCTAATAAAAACCATTGGTGGTCATGGATAAATCTTGGGTTTGGGGGGAGATGGGCAATTTTATTTACCAAGTCCACCACCCCGGGACGGAGTAAGGGTTCACCACCAGTTAAACGAAACCGGTTAAATCCCACAGGAATAAATACGTCTTGAATTAGGGTTAATAGTTCATCATTGGTTAATAGTTGTTTTTTGAGAATATGGTTTAATTCTGTATCATTTGGCATACAGTAGAGACAACGAAAATTACAGCGATCTATTAAACTAATACGTAAATAGTTGATCTGATTCATTTTTGTTTAGTCGCGTTTTGATACTTTCTATTTTCCTAGGCTCGAAAATTTTGACAACATTGTCAGCTATAATTTCCAAATATACGTAAATTTTATCCATATTTATTGATCGTGCAAGATACCGACCCTATGAATAACCTTGCAGCTGTACTGCAACAACCTGTGGATTTAGACTTTGAAATACCAGATCCAGAAGATGAAGAAATTGACGAAACTGACTTTTTAGAGAGGTTAGAGGTAGTTTGGCAGGTATGTGACCGTTTTGACCTCCAGACAGAAATCTGGCGGGGTCGGATTTTACGTGCCATCCGTGACCGGGAAAAAAAAGGTGGAGACAGCAGGGGAACTGGGTTTATCCAATGGTTAAAAGAAAGGGAAATTAGCAAAAGTCAAGCATATCAATGGATTCAACTGGCTAATAGTGCTGATACCTTAATACAAGATGGTAAGCTCGACCCCGGTAAAGTCAATAATTTTAGCAAACGGGCTTTTGTGGAAACTGCTAAAGCAACCCCAGAGGTACAGCAAATGGTCAGTGAAGCAGCTCAAAAAGGCGATCGCATTACTCGTCGAGAAGTTCGTCAATTGACTGATGAATGGACTGCCATGTCCTCAGAATTATTACCCACACCAGTGAGGGAGAAAGCTGCAGATAATAGCCTTCCTGCTAGATATATAGCTCCCTTAGTTAAGGAAATGGAGAAACTACCAGAATCACATCAGAAGGTCTTACAAAGAGAAATAGAGGTGAGTCCTGATGTGGATACTTTAAAGCAGGCAACAACAGAGGCTAGACAGTTAGCTAGATATCTCAAATCAGCAGCTCAAGTTCAAGCGTTAGCAGAGGAGAATGTGGATATTGAAATTGCTTTGGAAGAAGCACAAAGAGTTGGGTGTTTAAGTGTTGCTGCTGACTTGGTGAATCAAGCGTCTCAGATGGAGCAAAATATAGCTAAGTTGTATTTGGTCTGGAAACGAATTAGTAATTTGGCTGATAGATTATATGTTGATACGGGCGCAAGTACACCTAATTTACGTTCTCTGCTTGGTTGTATTGAACCCCTAGGTGGTGAAATGATGGAAATCAAACTTAATGGTGCTACTGACCATACTATTAGACTACAGATTCAGGAAACAGATTAGAGGTAAAAATCGGAACTAACCGCTATAGTTTTAAGTATAGGCCTTGATTTCCAGCAAATTTCTAGTAGATTCATACCATGACAGCACAAAAACTTAACGAAATCGAAATAGCCCAAGCTCTCAAAAGTTTACCCGGATGGCAAGTTCAAGGGGGTAAGTTATCTAAGGAATATCGGTTTAGAGACTTTGCTACTGCTTTAGGTTGGATGGTCAAGGTGGGTGTTTATGCTGATACCCTAGGACACCATCCAGAATGGTTTAATGTTTATAATAAAGTAGTGGTTAATCTCGCTACTCATGACCTCGGTAATGTTATTAGTAATTTAGATGTGGAACTGGCACGAAAAATGGAAGAGGTTGGTACGTTCGTCAGATCCCAACCCCTAGCAAAAGATCAACCAAATCGCCCCGCAACATAATCGCGGGTCCGCTCGTCTATGGGACTACCAAATATTTGGGTTGTAGCACCAAATTCTACCATTTGTCCAATACGACTTTCATCTGTACTGAAAAAAGCTGTAAAATCAGCAACCCGTGTCGCTTGTTGCATATTGTGGGTAACAATAGCTATGGTTAGTTCTGAGCGCAAGCTATGGATTAGTTCCTCCACTTTTAAGGTAGCAATGGGATCTAATGCTGAACAGGGTTCATCCATTAATAAGACTTTGGGTTTTACTGCTAAAGCACGAGCAATACAGAGTCTTTGCTGCTGTCCACCAGAAAGTCCTAAAGCGGATGAGTTCAGTTTATCTTTTACCTCATTCCACAAAGCAGCACCTTTGAGAGCAGACTCCACAATGTCATCCAATTGAAATTTTGGAGCCCTACCAGAAATTCTCACCCCGTAAGCAACATTCTCGTAAATGCTCATGGGAAAAGGGTTTGGCTTTTGAAATACCATGCCGATTTCCCTTCTTAATAGATTAATATTAATCCGGGAATCGTAAATGCTCTGCCCAAAAAATTCTACGCTCCCATCCACCTTGACTTTACCTTCTAATTCACTAATGCGATTTAGGGCTTTGATGAAGGTGGATTTGCCACAACCACTAGGACCTATTAGTGCGGTGACTCGATTCTTGTAAATATCTAAGGATATGTTCTCGATAGCTTTGTAGTTACCGTAGTAAAAACTGAGGTTTTTAATCTTGATAGCTGGAGTCAGATTAGTCATTTTAGATTATCTCCCATACTGAATTCTTTGTTTTCGCGGACCAGGACACGCCTTACAATCATTAGATATCTCATAGACTTTTCCAAATCACTCACAAACTTTACTAACGCAATTTACTCTTGCGACCTAAAAAACGAGAGAGCAAACTAAAAAATAAAACTAAACTCAGTAGTATTATAGAGGTAGTCCAAACCAATTGATTAATTTTGGGATCGGGATTATTGTACAAATTAAAAATTAATACTGGTAAGGATGCTGTGGGACTGATTAGACCATCTGACCAGTTTTGACTAAATAGCGCTGTAAAAATCAACGGTGCAGTTTCACCAGCTGCACGGGCGATCGCCAGGGATATACCAGTGGTAATTCCAGGTATGGCTGATTTTACCACTATTCTAAATGTGGTTTGCAGTTTTGTTCCCCCCAAAGCCGCAGAAGCTAGTCTTTGATGCACTGGAACTAGTTTTAGTGCTTCCTCTGTGGTCAGGGTAATGACAGGTAACATGATTACGGAAAGGGCAAATCCCCCTGCTAAAGCACTAAACTCTTTAGTGGTTAGCACAACCACACCATAGGCAAACATGCCTACCACAATGGAGGGTACACCAGTGAGTATGGAAGTGAGAAATCGCACCAATTTATTGATTTGGCTGTTCCTAGCAAATTCTGCCAAAAATATGCCAGTTATGACTCCCACGGGTACGCTGAGTAGAGTAGCAATACTAACCATAAGTAGAGTACCCAGAATAGCATTGGCAAAGCCATTATCAATTAAGGGGAGATAAAACATTTCTAGTTTTAGACTAGAACTTCCCCGGGATATAATTTCCCATATAATTGATCCTAAGGGTAAAAATGCCAGCAGACTCAATATGAAGGATAAACCATTCATCAAATAACTAAATAACAGTCTATTGGGTGGTAGAGGATCTAATAATTCCCTAGCAAAAGATTCATCTGTTCCGGAATTCATATAAGTAAATGGTAGGTAAACTGGGTGATTTATGGGGTGATTTATGGGGTGATTTGTGATGATTAATTTCATCACGTGGTAAAACTAATTCTACTGACATACCACTAAGAGTTCTTTTTGCCAACCCACTGAACCAATAATACAGCAGCAATATTGACACCTAGAGTTAATACAAACAAAATTAGTCCTAAATAACTTAAGGCACCAATATGTAAGCCTGGCTCTGCTTCGGCAAATTCATTAGCTATAACAGCGGGAATTGTATAGGCCGGATCAAGTAAAGAAGGACTAATTTGGGCTGAGTTCCCAATTACCATGGTTACTGCCATAGTTTCGCCCAAAGCACGTCCTAAAGCTAACATAGCTGCACTCACCATACCTGAAAACCCTGCAGGTAATAAGACTCGAAATATGGTTTCCCAGCGTGTTCCACCCAAAGCCATGGATGCGGTTCTTAATTCCCGGGGAACTACCATTAACACATCACGAGAAATGGCCGCCATGGTTGGTAAAATCATGATTGATAGGATAATTCCAGCTGTTAACATGTTGTTACCTGCGGGATCCTGAGTGTTAAATAAAGGTATAAATTGCAGAAGGTTACTTATCCCCTTTTGTAAAGGCTGTATTACGGGGATAAATACAAATATTCCCCATAAACCAATAATTACACTGGGAATAGCTGCAATTAGTTCTACCACAAAAGCAATGGTGTTTCTAACTGGTAAGGGCAAAAAGTCCTCACTTGTAACTAAGGCCACAGATATACCCACAGGCACAGTTAACAAAATGGCGATCGCACTGCTGACTAGAGTTCCATAGATATAGGGTAATGCTCCAAATAACTGATTACCCGTATCCCAATCTTGACTCCAGAGAAATCCAAAACCAAATTGGAGAACAGCAGGTTGAGCTTCTTTGAAAATGACTAGAGTCATGACAATTAATATTGTCACGGTGACAGCAGCAAAGAAATAAACTAAAAATGTGAATCCTTGATCAAGGCGGAAATTTAATCCACCACTCACCTGCAAGCTGACATTTTCAGTGCCAACACTGGCGTGGGAGTGATCTTCATTAGGTCGTAATGATTCATTCATGGTGGGAAATCATATTAAAAAAAGAACAAATTGATATAGTTAACTAAAGACTTATTTACATGCAGGGAGGTGGGGCTCATTAAAAGCCAAACCACCTTTCCCCTAGTTTTTAAAAAGGACTTACTTAACAGTGCTATTCACAGTTTGTAAAACCCGGTTAACCACATCTGTGGGGATTTTTGTGTAATTTAGGTCATCATTAAACTGTTGACCATCTTTAAGTACCCAGTTAATCCACTTTTTGATAGCATCAGCTTTGGAAGGACTAGAGTATTTTTGATATATCATCATCCAGGTCAAACCAACAATGGGATAACCTTGTGTTGGATCGCCAACAAACGCACGATAATTGGCTGGAAATGTGACAGTAGATAGGGCCGCATTAGCAGATGCTAGGGAAGGAGAGAGAAATTCTCCCTTTTTATTTTGTATTTCCGCAGATTTTAGGTTGTTTTTAGTAGCATAGTCATATTCTACATAACCAATAGATCCGGGAGTACGAGCTACTAAAGCAGCTACACCAGGATTTCCTTTTCCTTTTAAAGCGTTAGGTAGAGTCCATTTTGGTGCGGTATTGGCCCCTATTCTACCTTTGAAATAGGGATTGATAGAACTCAGGTGATTAGTAAAAATAAAGGTTGTACCACTACCATCTGCACGGACTACAAATTTGATAGGTTGGTCGGGTAGGTTAACACCTGGATTATCTGCTTTAATTTGCTTATCATTCCAGTCGGTGATTTTACCAGAAAAAATGTCGGGTAAGGTTTTACGAGACAATCTGAGTTTATTGACTCCTGGCAAGTTATAAACCACAGAGACCGCACCACCAGCTGTTGGTACCAATATTACACCATTTTTAACTTTAGCTATTTCGTCATCTTTCATAGCTGCATCGCTAGCACCAAAATCTACGGTTCCTGCAATGGTTTGACGAATCCCACCACCACTACCAATCGCTTGGTAATTAACTTTCAATTCTGGATGTTTCTTTCTCACTTCCCTTGCATAACGCTCATACAAAGGAGCAGGAAAGGTCGCACCTGCACCATTTAAAGTTTCAGCCTGAGCAATTGCTGTTAATAATGGACTAAAACCTAGGACTGTTGTTAGTGCTGCTGTAGCAACTACCGGACGGAAAATAGTGGTTAATGTCATGATACCTCGTGTTTAAGGGATATTATACTAGCCATTTTTGGGTTGACGAAGTTACGTCCTAAACTTAGGTTCTCCCTCACTGATTAAGATTTTTTTAATAACTGCTAAATAAAAGATTAAGGTTTGGTTAAGGTTTGATTGAGATTTTTTTAAGTATATTGGAATACAAACGCCGTGCAAGCCGATTCAGGTTGCTCTCTAGGAAGAGTTGGGTAAAAATGGAAGGTAAGAGGTTTTCTTAGGTTAAAAATGTCGTTTTCATCATTTGAAGTTGCTCAAACTCCTAACTCCCGACTAACTACCACAGAAAGCCATGATTATGATTTGATGATTGTGGGTGGTGGTATTGTTGGTTTAACTTTAGCTGCTGCTTTGAAGAATTCAGGCTTAACGGTTCTTTTGGTTGAAGCCCAGGTAACATCCACAGCAGTAGCTAAGGGACAAGCCTATGCTATACACATGTTGTCAGCACGCATTTTTCAGGGTATTGGTATTTGGGAAAAAATTCTCCCTCATATTGCCAAGTATAGACAAGTGTTTCTATCGGATGCTGAATATCCAAATGTAGTCAAATTTCAAACATCCGATTTGGGGCGAGAAACGCCAGAACTGGGTTATGTGGCAGAGCATTTTGCCCTGTTGGAACCCCTCCAGGAATTTGTCAAAACTTGTGCCAATGTTAATTACTTGTGTCCTGCTACTGTGGTTAGTACTCAAACTACTGGGGATATGGTAAATGTAAATATTCGGGTAAATGGTGCAGACCAAGTAGTTCGCACTAAGTTAATGGTAGCTGCTGATGGTTCTAAGTCCCCTATTCGTCAAGCTGCAGGAATTAAAACTAAGGGTTGGAAATATTGGCAATCTTGTATAGTCGCTTTTGTTAGACCTGAGAAGTCCCATAACTATACTGCTTATGAAAAATTCTGGCAAAGCGGACCCTTTGCAATCCTACCCCTACCTGGTAATAGGTGTCGTATTGTGTGGACTGCTCCCCACGAAGAAGCTAAAACCTTGTGTGCTTTAAGTGATGAGGAGTTTTTGGCAGAATTGACTCGTCGCTACGGTCACCAGATGGGTAAATTAGAATTGCTCGGAGACCGCTTCATTTTTCAGGTACAGTTAATGCAGAGCGATCGCTATGTTCTCCCCCGGTTGGCTTTGGTGGGTGATGCAGCTCATAACTGTCATCCCGTGGGTGGACAGGGTTTAAATTTAGGTATCCGGGATGCTGCTGCTTTAGCTGAAGTTATTCAAACAGCTCACCACGAAGGAAAGGATATTGGTACTATCCAGATTCTGCAGCAGTATGAACGCTGGCGCAAAAATGAAAATTTGGCCATTTTAGGGTTTACAGACCTATTAGACCGTATGTTCTCCAATAACATCTTGCCTATGGTCATTATTCGTCGTTTGGGTTTATGGTTAATGCAGAGGATCCCGATGTTAAAGCTTTTTGCCCTAAAATTAATGATTGGTTTCCAGGGTAAAACCCCCCAATTAGCTCAATCAACGGTAAATACCAACTTCCATGGACTAAATAACCAGTTATGATTACAAAAACCACTAAATTGATATCGTTTATATCGGTTATTTCACTACCCCTGGTTAGTGTATTTATATATGATGATTACACCACTGGTCAAACTACGACTACTAGTCAATTAGCACAAGTAAAATCCGTATGGCAGCAGTTTTCCTCACAGGAAGGAAAATTTACGGTGTTGTTTCCGGGTACGCCAAGGTTTAGCCAGCAAAAGATGCCCAGTGATAATGGGGAACTGCAGGTAAATCTATTTACCGTAAATCGCCCCCAGGAGGAAGCAAAATATACGGTTGCTTACATTGATTATCCAGCACAATATATTCAATTGTTACGAAGTAAAAATCTGGTGGAACAAGCTATAGAGCAGGGCAAAAGTACAGCATTACAGAGAGTCCGGGGAACTATTGTCAGTGAGGAAAAAAAGACCTTGGGTGATAACGTGGGTATAGAAGTAAACTATACTACTGCTGACGCTAAAGTTGTCAAGCAGAGAGTATTTTTAGTTGGCAACAGATTTTATCAGATTACTGCGGAAACCACTCAAAAAAGAACAAAGGTTTTTGACTAGAAGTATGCAGGGTTTTTGTGATTCTTTTAAGTTGCTACCATAAAGTTATGTTCCCAAAATGCGCCTTGTCCAAACTGATTGTCTAATATCCCAGAAATGGCAGATTGATTCCCAAAGTTTTTGAGCCATTGGCTAGGCTAGAAGTAAGTATCCATGTTAAAAAAACTACAAAACAAGCAAGTCTATTTAATTACGGGAGCGGGGCTCGGTGCCTTTCTCTTGGGTGTGGGATTCTCATTTCCCCAAGCACAAAAAACATTGGGCAAATGGTTTGACCTGATTCATATCCAAGCAGATCAGTCAACTCAAATTGACCAATCTCCTTCCGCTGTTGGCATGACTATAGCTCAATCTTTACCAGAAAGATCTAGTAAGCTCAGGGAAATTGCTGAAAAAGGAGACTCTCCAGACCGAGAAAGGGCCCGCTATGTGTTGGCCAGTGATTATATTCAAACTAATCAAGGTAAACCAGCGTTGGAATTATTGGTGGGTTTGGAAAAAGATTATCCAGTTTTGGCACCTTATATTTTATTGAAACAAGCCCAAGCTCAAGACATGTTGGGGGAAAAAGGGTTAGCTTCTGACCTGCGCCAAAGGGTATTAAGGGATTATCCAAAAAGTCCTGCAGCGGTGAAAGCCATGTATCTCATTGGACAACCCAAACTACAGGAACGGGCGATCGCCGAATTTCCCTCCCACCCACTCACTTGGGAAATTATCCGCAATCGTCTGCGAGAAAACCCCAATCAACCCAAATTACAATTAGTCTTGGCTAAGTATGCCACTAATGAACCAGGAACCGTAGGTTTTTTAGATAACTTGGTTCAACTTCAACAGTCTTTGCTCACCCCAGCAGATTGGGAACTGATTGGTGCAGCATATTGGGATAATAATGAGTTTATTAAAGCCAGCAGTGCCTATAAAAATGCTCCTCAAACAGCTAAAAACCTATATCGCACTGCTCGAGGTTTACAGTTAGACAAGAAACGGGAATCGGCAATTGTAATTTATAAACAACAAGTCAAGTTGTTTCCTAAGGAGAAAGAAACAGGAACAGCTCTGTTAAGGTTGGCAGAAATGGCTCCTGGGAGGGATGCCATAGCTTATCTTGACCAAATAATTGCTCAATTTCCTTCCCAAGCACCACAAGCATTAGCACAAAAGGCTAAATTGCTGACCAGTCTCAAAGATAATCAGTCAGCTAATCAAACTTGGAAATTACTTCTAAGTAAATATAGCAGCTCTGATGCTGCCACAGAATACCGTTGGCAAACTGCTCTGACTAAGGCTAAAAACCGTGATTATGTTGGCGCATGGGAGTGGGCACAACCAATTCCTACCCAGAATCCTGCCAGCATTTTAGCACCAAGAGCTAGTTTTTGGGTAGGTAAGTGGGCAAGTCTACTGGGTAAAAATGAGGAAGCTCGTAAGTCTTATGAGTACGTACTGGCTAATTTTCCCCAATCTTATTATGCTTGGCGCTCCGCTAGAATCCTGGGATGGGACGTGGGTGATTTTAATAATCTACGCCTACTCAATCCCCAAATTACCCTAACCCAACGTCCCCTACCCCCTGCTGGTACGGATTCTTTTAAAGAACTGTATTTAATGGCACAAGATCGGGATGCCTGGTATGAGTGGGAGACGGGATTTAAAAATAACAATCAGCCCACTGTAAAGGAACAGTTCACGGAAGGGTTGATGCGCTTAGTAAAGGGTGATAACCTCATTGGTATTGCTAAGATATCTCAGTTGGAAGATAGGGAAACTCCGGAGGAAAGGGCGGAATATGCTGTTTTAAGTCGGCAAATTACCTATTGGCAAGCACGATATCCCCTGTTGTACTTAGAACCAATACAAAAGTGGTCTTCAGCTCGTCAGGTGAACCCCCTCCTAGTGGTAGCTTTAATGAGACAGGAATCAATGTTCCAACCTAAAATTAAATCAGTAGCTGGTGCTGTGGGTTTAATGCAAGTGATGCCAAATACTGCTAAATGGATAGCACCACAAATTAGTGTGGATATGAAAAATATTAACCTGGAAAACCCCAATGATAATATTATGTTGGGGACCTGGTATTTAGATCATACCCACCAGCAATATAATAATAATTCCATGTTGGCGATCGCCAGTTATAATGCAGGACCTGGCAACGTTGCCAAGTGGTTGCGAACCATACCCAAACAGGATCTCGACGAATTTGTGGAGGAAATACCCTTTGGGGAAACCAGAAATTACGTGCGTCAGGTGTTGGGGAATTATTGGAATTACTTACGGTTGTATAACCCGGAGATTTCAGCGCTAGTTAGTAAATACGCCAAATCTGGAAATTAAAAGATAAAATAGTTAAGGAATGTTGCTAACTCAACCCAACTCATGACACCTTTACCAGAAACAGAGACAGAAACCATAGATTTTGCTGAGGACACCAGTAATTTACCTGTAGATCCCCTAGATGAACTCCCAGACGAAGTAGAAATGCCGTTTTTTGACCATCTGGAAGAACTGCGACAGCGCATTTTCTATTCTTTAATTGCTGTGGTGGTAGGTATTGTGAGTTGTTTTTTAGTAGTCAAACCCCTGGTGCGACTACTAGAAATACCAGCTCAAGGGATTAAATTTTTGCAATTAGCACCAGGAGAGTATTTTTTCGTCTCCCTCAAGGTTGCTGGTTATAGCGGGTTAGTTCTATCCAGTCCCGTAATTCTTTATCAGATTATTCAGTTTGTTTTACCCGGTTTAACTCGTCGTGAACGCCGACTATTAGCTCCCATAGTTTTTGGCTCTAGTATATTGTTTTTAGGCGGATTAGTATTTGCCTATTTATTACTTATTCCTGCCGCTTTACAATTTTTTGTTAAGTATGGAGCTGACGTAGTAGAGCAGCTATGGTCAATTGAAAAATATTTTGAATTTATTCTGCTGCTATTATTTAGTACTGGTTTAGCCTTTCAAATTCCAGTTATTCAATTATTGCTAAGCAAGTTAGGAATTGTTTCATCACAACAAATGCTTAATGGTTGGAGACTGGTGATTATGTTATCTATGGTTTTAGGAGCAGTGTTAACACCCTCTACCGATCCCCTCACCCAAAGTCTATTAGCAGGAGCAGTCCTCGCTTTGTATTTTGGTGGTGTTGGTTTGGTGAAACTAACGGAGCAATAACCCTGACTGTCATGGTTTAGTAGTAGTTTAGTCTTAATTAGTTTTGTTGGTGCTAGTTATGGCAGGACATAGTAAATGGGCAAATATTAAACGTCAAAAAGCGGTAGTAGATGCTAAAAAAGGCAGTGTTTTCACTCAACTTTCCCGGGCAATTATTATTGCTGCTAAAAATGGCATACCAGACCCCACAGGAAATTTCCAACTGCGAACAGCTATTGACAAAGCTAAAGCAGCAGGTATCCCCAATGATAATATTGAAAGGGCGATCGCCAAAGGTGCGGGTATTTTAGGTAGTGATAGTAATAGTTTAGAAGAGATTCGCTACGAAGGTTATGGACCAGGTGGGGTAGCCATATTAGTGGAAGCATTAACAGACAACCGCAATCGAACCGCAGCGGATTTACGGGTTGCTTTCAGTAAAAATGGGGGAAATTTGGGAGAAACCGGTTGTGTCAGTTGGATGTTTTCCCAAAAAGGGGTTTGTATAGTTAGGGGGATAGAAAATGAGGAGAACTTATTAGAAGCATCCCTTATCGGTGATGCTGAGAGCTATGAAATGATTGACCAACAAGTAGCTGAGGTGTTCACTCAGGTATCTGACCTAGAGAAATTGAGTCAAACACTCAAAGCTAAAGATTTTAAACTGACAGAGGTGGAAATACGTTGGATTCCCCAAAATGAAGTGGAAGTTACCCATATAGACCAAGCCAAGTCTCTGCTGAAACTGATTGATACTCTAGAGGGTTTGGATGATGTGCAAAGTGTAACAGCTAATTTTGATATGGCAGAAAATATTATCAAAGCATTTTCTATATAAACCAAACTCAGCCAACCTGCAATCCAGACCATACAGGAATTGTCAAGTTGGATCCAAGTTCAGCCAGTGCTTCTAAGTCATTCACATCCTCTAGGTATGGTAAACAACCTAAAACCGGAAAGTTAGTTAAAGACTCGATTAAATGGGTTGGCGTTAAATCACTCATTTCTTCTTCCGAACGAGGTTGGTTACAATTCAAAACAATCCCCAATAAGTTTATTTTGGCTTGTCTAGCCAAAGCTGCATTAGCCACAGCTTGGGCAATAGCACCTAACCTAACAGGAACAACCAGAACCGTTGGTAAGCGCCATTCCCCCGCCAAATCAGCCACGGTCAATTCATCCGTTACGGGTGAACCTAAACCCCCGAGGGACTCCACCAGTAAAAAATCCCGTTCCCTTTGTAATTTGAGAAAAGTTCGCCAAACCAAACCCAAATCAATAGTGCGATTTTCCTTGGCCGCAGCAATTGGAGGTGCCAAGGGTGCTTGAAAATACAAAGGGGTAATTTCTTCCTCGGACTGATCCAAGTTAAAAAGTGACTGATAGGTTTCTTTATCACCTATACCAGACTGTAAGGGTTTCATAATTCCCAAGCGACTTTGGGGAAAGTATTTTACCCAGTAAGACGCTATAGAACAGGTTAGTAGGGTCTTGCCAGCACCTGTGTCAGTTCCGGCGATTAGTAGTGTGTTAGACAATTTGTTAACGGGTATTCAGGTATGTTTCACCTTGAAGTAAACAAATGGAAAAGGAGGATCCTAATACTACTATAGTATCACATACAGGAAATCTCCAATAAGCTATCATTAACTATGTGAGTAATTATGAGTAATATAGATTTTCGCATTGAACGGGATTCCATGGGCGATCGGCAAATTCCCAATAGCGTATATTATGGGATCCAAACCCAACGGGCCCTGGAGAACTTCCCCATAAGTGGAATCAAGCCACTAGCCAGCTATGTAGATGCCTGTGTATACATTAAGAAAGCAACTGCAATAGTTAACGGTGAGTTAAATTGTATCCCATTAGATATAAGTAAAGCCATAGTTCAAGCGACAGACGAAATACTAGGGGGGAAATTACGAGATCAGTTTGTAGTAGATGTTTACCAAGCAGGAGCAGGTACATCTCACCACATGAACATTAACGAAGTTCTAGCCAATCGAGCCCTAGAGATTTTGGGGGATGAGAAAGGAAATTACCAGCGGGTTAGTCCTAACGATCATGTTAACTATGGTCAGTCTACCAATGATGTCATTCCTACAGCTATTAGACTGGGTGGTTTATTGGCCTTAACCCAAACCCTACATCCCGTATTAGAAAAGGCAATTGCCACCCTAGAAGCAAAAGCAGTGGAATTTCAAGACATTGTTAAATCGGGAAGAACCCACCTTCAGGATGCGGTTCCAGTGCGGTTAGGAGAGAATTTTCGAGCTTGGTCCCATATTCTTAGTGAACATCAAAATCGTATATACACTGCTTCTGGGGATTTGATGGTCTTGGGTTTAGGGGGAAGTGCAGCTGGTACGGGAATGAACACTCACCCCGAATACCGCAAACGGGTAGTGGAAGTGCTTTCCCAATTATTAGAAATTCCCCTGGAACCAGCACCCCATTTAATGGCTGTTATGCAAAGTATGGGAGCGTTTGTTAATACTTCTGGTGCAGTGCGTAATCTAGCACAAGATATGGTCAAAATCTCCCATGATTTACGCTTGATGGATTCTGGACCTAAAACCGGATTCAAAGAGATTCAATTACCTCCTGTGCAACCAGGATCTTCGATTATGCCAGGTAAGTATAATCCAGTTATAGCAGAAATGACATCTATGGTTTGTTTTCAGGTGATGGGATATGACCAGGCGATCGCTCTTGCTGCCCAAGCGGGACAATTAGAATTAAATGTGATGATGCCGCTTATAGCCTATAATTTAATTCATAGTATTGAAATACTAGGTAATACAATTGGAGCTTTGACAGATAATTGTATTCAGGGTATTATTGCCAACAGGGAAAGATGTTTAGGTTATGCTGAGGGAAGCTTAGCTTTAGTTACAGCGTTAAATACTCATATTGGTTATTTAAATGCTGCTGCTGTAGCCAAGGAGTCCTTGCAAACCGGGAAATCTCTAAGACAAATTGTTTTAGAAAAGGGTCTAATGACTGAAGAACAACTGGCCTTGGTTTTAGATTTGGAACAAATGAGTACTATTGTGCCACTTTCCTAGTTTTTTGCGGGGGGAGCTGGGTAAACCTGAAACTCCCTTTTACAATCAATTTAAAATGAATTAACTAAAACCAATTAATCACTCCTTAACTTATGCTGACAACAAAACCACAAGTTAGTTTAATTAGAGCCACATCCTACCAACAGGATGCTTTAAAAGAATCCCTAACTACCCTATTAGATCCCTTGGGGGGAATAGGAGCTTTCGTTAAACCTGGAAACCGGGTACTATTGAAACCCAATTTATTAACAGGTGCTCGACCCACCAAGGAATGTACCACTCGTCCAGAACTGATTCGCGCTGTTGCGCAGCAAGTGATAGAGGCTGGTGGAAAACCTTTTTTAGGAGACAGTCCAGCTTTTGGTACTGCCAAGGGTGTGGCCAGAGCTAATGGATTGTTGCCAATTTTAGAGGAGTTGAACATTCCCATTGTGGAATTTCGTGGTCAACGTTATACCTGTCCTGAGGGTTCTGGAAAAAGCTATGAATTTAATCATCTGCTTTTATCAAAAGAAGCCATGGAAACAGATGTCATTATTAATTTACCAAAAGTGAAATCCCATATGCAATTAACAGTGACTATGGGAGTAAAGAATCTGTTTGGTTGTGTTCCAGGAAAGATGAAAGCTTGGTGGCACATGGAAGCAGGTAAAGATGCCAAAAAATTCGGAGAAATGTTGGTAGAAACTGCTAGAGCAATTAATCCTAGCTTGACTATTTTGGATGGGATTATTGGTCATGAAGGTAATGGACCTAGTGGTGGTGAACCCCGCGAGCTAGGTGTTTTAGGTGCATCAGAGAATGTGTTTGCCCTAGACCGAGCAGTATTAGAAATACTCAAGGTTGATCCCATGCAAGTACCTACTATGGTAGCTGCCCAAAATTTGGGTATTTGTCCTGAATTGACTGATATAGAATTTCCCCATCTATCTCCGGATTTGTTACAAATAGAGGACTGGCGATTACCTGATAATTTAATGCCCATTGATTTTGCTATGCCCCGTGTAATTAAGTCAACTTTCAAACATCTTTATATCCGGTTTATCAAGGAACCAATGGGTGCTTACAGTCGAGGTTAAAAGCCAAAAGGGTGGGAGTGGGGACTTATGAGAGTGTGAAGTGAGAGGAAAAAAAATAAAAAGATAAAGTAGGTGACAAATCTTGTGTGTAAGTCATATAATGTGGTTAGGGTAAAGTTGAGGTTCTAACTGGCCATGAACAGGGGTTTACTTAATCAAATACCAGTGATGCCAGTAAAAAATTACATGGTGTCAGGATTTGCTCTTTTAGTTGTTATACTTACTGGGATGCGGGTGTCACTAGGATCAGGGGGAGTAGGAGAAATAGCGGAAAAACCACAGTTAAAATCAATAGCAATGTGCATCCAGGCGGATCAGGTGTAATTATTGATAAAGTAGGTAAAATTTACACTGTGTTAACCGCAAATCATGTTGTCTGTGATGGACCACTGTGGACAAAAAATAAGGTAAGGTGCGCAACCGATGCCACTTACACCATTCAGACTAATACGGGTAGAGAATATCCAATTAAAGATCGGCAAGTGTTGCAGAAGGATGAGTGCGGAGCAGATTTAGCAACGGTGACTTTTGAAGCAGAGGAAAATTACTCGGTAGCCATTTTGGGGAATTCGGATCAGGTGAAAAGGGGTGCTGATGTGATTGTAGCTGGATTCCCTGCTATTTTTGGTAACAAGGGTAAGGATAGAACATTTAATACCACTGATGGTAAATTAACTAGTGATGTTCTACGTAAAGCTCAGTGGGGTTACAGATTGGTATATAATGCCCAGACTTCTATTGGTAATAGTGGTGGACCGGTGTTTGATGCTTACGGTAGGGTTGTTGGCATTCACGGATTAGCAGATATTGGTGGTACGGTTGACGGGCCTTGTGCATCTAAACGTCCAAGCATTAGGGACGCAACTGGACAAGAAACAGGGGTATCATCCGGAGGAAAGACAGGGTTTAATGCGGGTGTTCCTATTAACACCTTTTTCTCGTTGACAGGTCGACAACCACCCACAGGTGGTGGACAAGTGGTCATCCCCCCTCCTCCAGTAGCTCCAGGTGATCCTCCCAGAAGACCTACTAGATACAAGGCGCCCACTGGACCAGCAGTTTGCCCGGGTACTGTTTGTTAAATTTGCAAAATTTAAGATTACACATTTGGAGAATACTATGTGGAAGAGTTGTTTAAGTGCTGTTTCATCAGTGATGCTCGTTTTAGGTTGTTTTTATACTAGTCAGCAACAGGCGATCGCTCAAGCTCAAGTTGTCATAGATCAGGATAGTTTAAATATAGCCAAGGGAATACCCTGGGGTGCGGGTGGTTTCCCCTTTAGTCAAGTAGCCAATATTAAGGATTCTTTGGTTGATTCTATTGCAGGTAAGGTTGTTATAGACCGACACGGAGAGGGTCCAAGTGGTTTAGGTGGACCATTTTCCAATCCTTTTCCAGGTAGGTTTGTGATTGTTTCCCTTTGGGGAAGCAATCTGGATGGATGTTTTTTACAAGTGGTGGTGCAAAAATCACCCGATGATGGTCAAGCGGAATTACAGCAATTAGTTCCCAAAACCCTAGAGATAGGAGTTAATAATCAAATCATAGAACTGGAACGCAACCCAAGTACCAAGGTGAGAGGATTTAAGGTTGATTATACCTATACTGAAGGAGGAGGAACTAGTGTAGGTAATTTGATAGGTAGCCTTTTATTTGGTGGAAACAATCAGCCAGCACAAAACTCTGGGAAGAAAATATCTAGCAATTGGTACATGGCTAATACTCTTTTTGCAGTAGATCAAGGCACTGCCAACTTACTAAGAAGCGCACAACCAAAAGAAATACGGATTCGCTTAAGATTTGAAAATGGTGATGCTAGAATTATTCCCCTTGGTAAGGGTACAGTAGAAAAGTGGCCAGAGGTATACGGATTTAATTCCACATGTGTTCCTCAATAAGCTTTACTTCTAGTAAATTCTGATAGATTATTAATAGGTTCAAGACTTTATTAAAAGTAAGGTGGGGAATTAAGTTTTTTAAAACCACTGACCCAAACCAAGAAAAGTAGCTAGAATGGGGGGGGAAACTCTCTTTTAAACAAGAAGAGTGGAACCAGTAGGGAAAACCCAAACCAAACTTTTTATGGATTCAAATGGCCCGTCTACTAACTTGTCTAACACCTAACCAGATATTAAGATGAGATTTCTCAAAAAGGATGTGAACATAGCACTATTATCCTAAGATCTAGCAAGAGAACCTCTGGTTCCAAATAAATTAACTGTTAGTACGGGAGTTTTGTTGTGGATTTATCTCTTATTCCTGCTCAACCTAAACCAGGTGTGATTAATGTGCTGATTGAAATTGCTGGTGGGAGTCAGAATAAATACGAATTTGATAAGGAATTAAATGCTTTTGCCTTGGACCGAGTGCTTTATTCTTCCGTCAAATACCCTTATGACTATGGTTTTATTCCTAACACCCTAGCTGAGGATGGAGACCCCTTGGATGGCATGGTGATCATGGATGAACCTACTTCCCCTGGTTGCGTGATTCCAGCTAGACCTATTGGGTTTCTGGAAATGATTGATGGTGGTGAACGGGATGAAAAAATCCTTTGTGTTCCTGTCAAGGATCCTCGCTATGCCCATGTAAACTCGCTGAAGGATATTCCTCCCCATAGGTTGGAAGAAATTGCCGAGTTTTTCCGCAGTTATAAAAATTTGGAGAAGAAGGTAACACAAATTCTCGGTTGGCATGATGCGGATAAGGTTGCACCTTTAGTGCAAAAGTGTGTCGCTGCTGCTAAGTAGGGACGCAAAAACAGGTTCTTTGGTGGATGTGGAAAACAAAAAAGAGGCTTTTGCGCACTACTTCAGTCCCAACTTAGCACTTTTTTTCGTTTTTTTGCCCACCTTTTTCCTTTATACCCCTATATATGTTGGCAAACAAATCTTAAGGAAATGCAGCGTACTCTACTTTTAGCGAAACTTCACAACTGTACCCTAACAGGTACGAATGTTAATTATGTGGGTAGTATAAGTATTGACCTAGTTCTTTTGCAGGAAGCTGGTATTCTACCATACGAGCAGGTACAAGTGGTTAACAAGAACAATGGAAAGCGGTTTATTACTTATGCGATTTCAGCACCAGCTAACTCGGGAATTATTGAGTTAAATGGAGCAGCGGCTAGATTGGGTGTAACGGGCGATCGCCTAATTATAATGACCTATGGGCAATTTACCGCAGAAGAGTTAAAAGAGTATTCTCCTAGGGTGGTAATTGTCAACGAGAAGAATCAAATCCTAGAAGTAGGAAACTATGATCATTTCTATATTAGAGGAGCTGGAGTAACTGGTCCAGTTTAGCAGCTACTAGACCACTATGGAGTAATTCTCTAGCTTTATCTATTCCTGCTGACATATCTGAACTAATACCACTGTGCCATAAGTAAAAAGCTCCGTTCCAAATAGCTGTCTCCATCAACTCATTGCTTTCTCCTCGAATAATGGATTTGAGATCTATTATTAGCTGCTCTGTACTATGTAAGGGTACATTCTTACTGCTGAATTCATAGTCGCGGGATGCCAAATTCAGTCTTTTTAATTCTTGGGGATCAAAGCAGGATGTGCCAATAATTGCAGTCCGATCTTTTGGTAAATCTGTACTACCTTCCAAACCTTTAATAAAGGTATATTGTTTCACTCCTCTCATCTCTAAAGCTGCTTGCAACATCCCTTCTGTGGGAGGATGAACAAACCCAGCAATAATATGGGCATTACCTACATAAGGACACCAAATTAATTCCATTGTTGCCAGTGGTGGACGTTTCCCTAGTTGTTCTCTATATTCCCAAAGACTTTTAGTTAAGTTGAAATGACTATTTGTATGTATAAAACCAATACCGGTCGTGTTAAATATTTTTTGATTTCTTTCTAAGCATACCTTAGCCCAATTAATTCCTAAGTTTTGCCAAATTTCTACCAGGGGTAAACCATATTTTGTGGGATAGCGATCGCCTCCGTGCATGATTACAGGTTTACCCGCTGCTGTCAACAATAAAGTAGTAATGATATTAACTGGAGCTGTGCGGACTCTACCATCATAGGGTATACCAAAAACTATGGGATCTTCATCATAGTTAGTTAGTGCCAATTTCGGACCCAGTTCATCATAAGCATCTAGCATACCTGACAGTTCTTCACCCGTAGGACGTTTAATCCGATGGGCAATTAAAAATGCACCTATTTGTGCGGGGGTAGGTTCAGCTAATAACATCATCTTCATAGCTGTATAAGCTTCTTGACGACTGAGATTTTCTGAAGTGTGGTTTCCGCTACCGATTTTTTGGATGAATTGTCTAAATATTTTGGACATAGGAATTTAATAATGGTTAATTGGGAACCAAGAGCAACATCAACAAAAATTAAGTAGTTTCAGCGGGGAGGAATATGATCGACTACTAGTTGCCAAAAGTGTTGTATGGGAGGTATCTTCAACCTGTCTTGGGTTGTCACCATAACCACTCTACGGGTGAAACTACAATCCTCTGGTAAATTATGATTGTTATCATCATTGTTTTCTAAGGGAATTACCACAAGGGTCGGATCTAATTTTGTTTCAATTAAGGCTGAATGCGGTAATAACGCTATTAGTTCCCCTTGTCTAACTAGACCCCGAAAAGCATCTAAGGTATTTACTTCTAACGCTGCTTTTAATACTGCTCCTAGTTGCTCAAATTTCTCTTGAATTAATCGCTGCATTCCATAACCATCCTTAAATACCACCTGGGGATATTTAACCAGTTCTTTCCACGGTATAGACGTGAATTCCGCTAAAGGATGATTGACTCCTAATAATACTTCTATTGGCTCCTCATACAGGTTTTTTACCACCATTTCTTTACCGGTAATTAGAAACCTATTGTACATGACAATTGCTAAATCTACTAACCCATCTTTCAACACTTTTAGAGAGCGATCGCTACCTAATGAGGTCACCCTTAGTTGTACTTGAGGATAGTTGTGACAAAACATTTGTAACACCTCTGGCAAATAGGAACTACAAATAGAGTGGATTGCTGCAACACATAGTTCTGGTTGTTTTCCGCTGATTAAATCCGTTAGTTCCTGGGTTGCAAATTCCCATTCCTGGCAAATTTTTTTTACCCGTGGTAGCAACCTCTCACCACCTAATGTTAACTTAGCATGAGTGTTTCTATGAAACAACTCCACACCTAAATCTGCCTCTAAACCCTGAATTTGCCTACTGATCGTAGATTGGGTAACCCCACATTTTTTGGCAGCTTGTTGGAAACTACCTGTTTGGGCGATCGCTAAAAAGGCTTGCAACTGCTCTAAACGCATAATTAACAGGAATTGTATCCCAAGTTTTTGACTTAAAATTCTGATTCCATTATTTTAGTAGGTTATAATACAAACTTTTGACAATTTTTGTTGTGCTGGCTAACCTGGTATTAGTTTTATCCACAAGGGGGTAAGGGTTGGTATCTGAATGAAAATATCTGGGTATATCTTGGCAAATCTTCGGGAATACCCATATAATAAAATGTATACTATATCAGAAACAACAATATGGAGGAGATTCAATTAGTGACCAGGAGATGCTGCCAAAGAATTAGGAGTTTCAGTATACACAATTAATTAGGCGTTGGGCTGACCAAGAAAAAATTCGATATGAAAAGAAAAAATGCATGACTCCATAACCGCCTATCTCTCCGTGAAGGATGGAAAGCACGTATGGAGTCAGTGGAATCAACTGAATAAAACTCTTAAGTCTCGTACTGATATTAAGAGTCGCCACTCTTTTTACAGTATCTCTAACTGGGGACTAGTAGTCAAGGAACCTGAGTTACGGAGCAACGGAACCAAGCCGAAAGGCGCTTCTAGTTGAGCGAACTTATACCGTGGAGTTGGACTTGCCTATATTTTCGGATTTATGCCTAGATATGCGTAGGTTTTTAGAAGCGGCTATAATATTTTTGAATTTGTATCTAGTGGAGTATTTCGTGAACACAGCTGTAAAATTGCGAGAGTTAATAGCACAATTTATCACCCCAGAAAGTTTCCAACCTTATGGACAGGTGATCTTTCCTTGTGAAGACGATAAAATTTTTGACTATACAGATGCTCAACTAAGCTTAGAAAATGGTATTACACGCTTCTATATTATGCGCTTAAAAAACCAAGGAACAGGATTTCATAAGATAACTCGTCATGTTGAATGTACTCAGTGTCTAGGTTCTCTGGAAGGGAAGGATTGGTTTATGGCAGTTTGTCCACCAGACAATAATACTAGGGAACCCATTTTAGATAAGTTAGTGGTCTTTCACATCCCCGGTAACTGTTTTATCAAACTAGAAGTAGGAACTTGGCATGCAGGTCCCTATTTCTATCATGATTTTGTTGATTTTTATAATTTAGAACTTAGTAATACGAATCTTGTTGATCATTTCACCCATGATTTTTTAAAAACTAACGGATTAACCTTTCAAATCGTACTGTAGCAATAGGTATGTGAATACACCCCATAGTACATAATATATATTATTATCCCCCTATCCCCTTGCTATAATGCTCTAACTGCCTAACATTTGTAAATTATGTAAGGTTGCATAAAGTCCCCCTTGACTGATTAGTTCCTGATGACTTCCCTGTTCAATTAACTCACCTCTTTTCAAAACAAAAATTCTATCCACATTTCTAATAGTTGACAACCGGTGGGCAATTATTATGGCTGTCCTTCCCGTTAACAACTGATTTAATGCTTGTTGAATCAGTGCTTCAGTGCCCACATCTAAGTTGGCAGTTGCTTCATCCAAAATCAAAATTTGTGGATTACGAATGGCTGCTCTCGCAAATGCTAATAGTTGTTTTTGTCCCCCCGAAATATTTGTGCCTCTCTCTCTTAATTCCGTATTATAACCTTCAGGTAACTCTTGAATGAAACTGGCAACATTGGTTTTTTCTGCTGCGCTCTCAATCTCTTCTGATGTGTAGTTATCTCCTAAACTTATATTACTTTTTACGTCACCAGCAAACAAAAAGACCTCCTGTAAAATTACTGCCATGTAACGTCTTAGCTCAATTTGCGGTATCTCCTGAATATCTATACCATCAATTAGAATACGTCCTTTTGTGGGTTCATAAAGTCTACACAAAAGACGAATGATTGAACTTTTACCCGCTCCAGTAGGACCTACTAAGGCTATTTTCTCTCCAGGGTGAATGACAAAATCTAAATTTTTGAGTACGTAATCATCATCTTTGTAGGCAAACCACACGTTCTCAAAGCGAATTTCTCCTAATGCTGAAGGGGTGATAAAGTTCTGTTCTTCTAAGTTTTTAATGGTGTCATCTATATAGCTACCCTGATTCTCCAATAGTGAAAATTTAGGACTGACCTGGTCTTTAATTTCTATGGGTTCATCTAAAATGTTGCTGACTCTTTCAATGGCAGTAAATCCACCCTGAATAATTGTGAATTTCTCAGCAAAGTTTCGTAAGGGGTCAAATAACTGCTGAGCATATAGTATAAATGCTGATAGAATACCAAAGGTTATGCTTCGCCCCAATAGTAAATAACCTCCAACCCATAAAACACCAGCAATAGCAATTAAACTAACCCATTCTAATGTGGCAGAAACTGCCGAATCATACCAGATGGTAGTGTCAACTTGTTCAACATATTTTGTGTTGGTAGCACGAAATAATTCCGCATTTAATTTCTGTCTTCGGAATAACTGCACCACGTTAATACCAGCAATATTTTCTTGCAGTTGAGAATTTATCTTTGATAGCTCCTCTCTCGATTTATAATTTGCTCGACGATATTCTTTCTGAAAATAGATAATTAACCAGGAAATTGGCAATAAAATCAATATTAGTAAACAGGCAAGTTGCCACTGAATTGTGAACATTAAAATGGTAATCACTAACATCGAAAATATATCAGAAATAATACCAATAGCACCTGTGGCAAATACATCTCCTAAACTTTCTACGTCACTAACTAACCTAGTAACCAATTTTCCCACCGGGGTAGATTCAAAAAATCTCAGGGATAGAGATGTTACATGACTAAATAAGTCTTGACGAATTGCAGCAGTAATTCTCTGCCCCACCTTTTGGACTAAATAACTCTGGACTCCTACCAAGGATAGTCTGACTACCATTGTTGCTAGTAGTAGTGCTTGTATGATTCCTAGTCCTTCCCATAAACTGCGACTGGTCAGAAATTTGTAAGTTCCCGGTTCTTGACGAATTAATGATATTGCTTGTCCAATTAGTAATGGTTGTATGGAATTGGCGATCGCAATGGGTACAAGCAAAGTTAGGGATAATGCAAGTAGATATTTACTGTTACGACCATAGGGAACTAAACGCAAAAATAACCGCCAGTCATTTTGATTTTGGCGGTAGTCTGGTTTAGGTGACTTCTGGGGGGGTTTGCGGGGCTTTTTATCGGATTTTTTTTGAAATGGGTAGATGATCATCTTAGTGATTGTCGCGTTGATTATCGCATGGTGACAAATTCTTCAGCTGAACTTGGATGAATCCCTACGGTAGCATCAAAGTTGGCTTTAGTTGCTCCCATTTTAATAGCAATTGCAATCCCTTGAATAATTTCTGCTGCATTATTTCCCACCATGTGAGCCCCCAGGACTAAATCACTGGTTTGCTCTACCACTAATTTCATCATGGTTTTTTCTTCTTTCCCTGCTAGGGTATAGTACATGGGACGAAAACGACTGCGATAAACTTTTACTGCGTCACCATATTTCTCTCGTGCTTGTTCTTCTGTTAGTCCTACTGTAGCTGCTTCTGGTGTGGTAAAAATTGCCGTAGGCACATTTTCATAACTCATGGTGCGAGACTTACCTCCGAAGACAGTATCAGCAAATGCCCTACCTTCATTTATCGCTACCGGGGTTAAGTTAATTTTGTTGGTACAGTCACCCACAGCATAAATATTCTCCTCTTCCGTGCGACTATACTCATCTACTATGATCGCCCCCTGGTCTAATTGGATTTTGGTATTTTCTAATCCCAAATTTTCAGTTTTTGGTTTGCGACCTAAAGCTGCTAAACTTACCGCATCAACAATTACCGTGTCTTCTTCTTGTCCATCCTGACGGAATTTAACTTGGAATGTTTCACCTTCTTTTTCTATAGCACTTACTTGAGCATTACTAATAACATTAATACCGTGGTTACCCATACCCTGTTGAATTTCATTTCGTAAATCATGGTCAAACCCACGTAAAATCATATCACCACGAATGATCTGGGTAATTTGTGTGCCTAATCCATTCATAATACAGGCAAACTCGCTCCCAATATAACCACCACCCAAAACTACTATTTTTTGCGGTTGAGTTTTCAGATGGAACATGTCGTCAGATACAATAGCATGTTCAATTCCTGGAATGTTCGGTCTAGTCGGATAACCACCTACTGCAATTAGTATTTTGTCTGCTCTGACTTGGCGTTCACCAACTGTAATGTTATGGTTATCAACAAGTTTGGCATATCCCTGTATAACCTCCACTTGGGAATTATCCAACATTCTCTGATAAATTCCATTTAAACGAGTTACCTCGTTATTGACCGCGTTAATCATCTTTTCCCAATCTAGGGAACTGGTAATACTACTCCACCCATACCCCACAGCATCAGAAAACAATTCCGGAAAATGGGAAGCATAAACCATCAGTTTCTTGGGCACGCAACCACGATTTACACAGGTTCCACCTAATCTATCAAACTCAGCAATTCCTACCTTTGCTCCATATTCTGCTGCTCTTCTAGCTGTAGCAATACCACCAGAACCTGCACCAATTACAAATAAGTCAAAATCGTAATTCATCTTTATAATTTCTTTTAATTTCCATCGGTTTAATTAGCAAGAAGGAATTATTCCTTCTCACATTTTATTTCACTATTTTACGCTTTGCAGGTATTTTAGCATAGTGTCTGCATCGGAAACCTCAAAGGGATCAGTAGGACAATTATCTTCGTAACCAGGTTCAATAAATATCTTTTCTATCTGACAGTTATTCACTACCATGGAATAACGCCAAGACCTCATCCCAAAACCCAAGTTGGACTTGTCCACTAACATGCCCATTTTCCGGGTAAATTCTCCATTACCATCTGGTAACAAAAACACTTTCTGCGCTCCCTGTTGTTTACCCCATTGGTACATAACAAAAGCATCATTCACAGACACACAAATCACCTCATCTACGCCCAAGCTCTTAAACTCGTCATATAGTTCTTCATAACGTGGTAAGTGGGAAGTAGAACAGGTGGGAGTGAAAGCTCCTGGTAATGAAAACACAACCACACGCTTACCAGCAAACAACTGCTCTGTAGTCCGATCTTGCCAACGGAAAGGATTGGAACCACCTATCAGCTCGTCACGAACACGGGTTTTAAAAACAACGTCAGGAACGGTTTGAATCACAGCCATGTTAACCTCTTCGTTTAATTGATAAATTTGTGTTTATGTCTATTCCCATCTCAGAATAATTCTGATTTAATAAAAAGTCAATAGTAATAAATACTTATTTTTTTTGTTAAACAGTAAATGGCATTAATTTTGGGATATGCTAGACTAGGCCTAATCTAAAAATTTTCATCAATAAGATTAGGATCATGCAGGAGCAAGCAAACGCAATTATTAAAACCTTAAAATCTAAGGGATTGAGGGTGACTCCCCAGCGCTTTGCAGTGTATGCAAATTTGTTATCTCGTACCGATCACCCCACAGTGGATCAAATCTTGACGGATCTGAATAAGGACTTTCCGGTTTCATCCCAAGCGACCATATATAGCTCTTTACAAGCTCTAAGGGAAGTAGAACTGGTTAGGGAGGTGCTCCTACAGGAGGGGGTATCTCGCTATGATGCGAATATCGAACCCCATCATCATTTTTGCTGTCAGCGTTGTGGAGGAATTGAAGATGTACCTTGGGATACCTTTGAATGTATAGAACTAAAAAATCTCCGTCCTGGTTTGCGGGGAAAGACTTACCAGGTTACGGTTCATGGAACATGCGATAATTGTCGACAATAGAAAAGACACATCAGGAATTAACTGACGATTTGACACTTTGCGCTAAATTATATATCCCTCCCAAATCTAAACGATAGCTCAGGGGATGAACAATTAATCGAGCAGTACTTTCATACAAGGTGGCAATTTCTACCAGTCCGTTTTCCCGCAGGGTCTTTCCGGTGGAAACAATATCCACAATCGCTTCCGACATCCCCGTAATTGGTCCTAATTCCACTGAACCATATAAAGGTACTATTTCCACTGGTAAGTCCAAACTTTCAAAATACTCCCGAGCGCAATTGACATATTTAGAAGCTACACGACCGTGAGCAGGTAGGTCTAGGGGTGATTTATAAGAACTGGTAGACTTTACCGCCACGGACATTCGACAATACCCAAACTTTAGGTCAACTAATTGTCCCACCTGCGGTTTTTTTCTTTTTAGCACATCGAAACCCACAATACCCAGTTGAGCCTGACCGTATTCAATATATACAGGTACATCCTGCGCTCTGACTAACAGTCCCTTAGCTTTTCCACTAGCATCATAAATTTGCAACTGACGGTTTCCAGCATCTAGGAAGGCACTAAAATCCAAACCAGCAGATTGCATGAGTTGAATGCTATTCTTAAGTAATTCCCCTTTTGGTAGTGCAACAGTCAGCATTATTTTTTTTGATATGTTTGTGTCTTTGGGGTTTATTATCTCACTAGGAGCATGAAAATTTTATTAGTTGATGATGAAGTGGAACTGACGGATCCTCTAGGGCGAATTTTGACCCGCGAAGGATATATAGTAGATATAACATATAATGGCAAAAGCGGTAGTGAACTGGCACAAACAAGAACCTATGATCTATTGATTTTAGATTGGATGTTACCGGAAAAAACTGGGTTGGAAATTTGCCAGGAATTGCGTCGTCAGGGGAAAAATATCCCCGTTTTATTTCTTACCGCTAAGGACACTCTAGATGACCGAGTTCAGGGTTTAGATGCGGGTGGAGATGATTATCTAGTCAAACCATTTGAACTAAGGGAGTTACTGGCCAGGGTTCGTGCTCTCCTGCGTCGTTCCAGTGTTGATAGTTATACCACAACGGGAAAGTTGGCAGTGGGGGATTTAGAACTAGATATGGAAAATCAGGTTGCCCATCGTCAGGGAAGAATAATAGAGCTATCAGAAAAAGAAAGTCAACTCCTAAAATATCTTATGGAAAACCCAGAACAATTACTAACCCATGGTCAAATTATGCAACACTTATGGAAAGGGGAAAAACCTCCGGAAAGTAACGTCATTGCTGCGTTAATTCGTCTGTTACGACGTAAGATTGAGTTAGGTGGAGAGTCTACCTTAATTCACACCGTCTATGGTAAAGGATATCGTTTTAGTTACCATAACTACACATTACAAAATACCCGAAAACCATAAAGGAATAAAGGGGTTGCCGTCTAGCCCTGTAGCGGTTGACCCGCTACGGACTCACAATTTTATACAAACTGTTTGAATGGCTACAAACTGCTGCGCTGGTATTACTTGTAAAGTTCGGTAGCTAAACGCCAAGCCAAAATACCTGGAATTAAAGCTACGGCCAAGGCAATGTAAACTTGAGTATCTGAGATAGACATGGTGGTAACCCTCCAAAAAAACAGGATGAATTGACATCTCCTGGCCATTTTACGGTTTTACCACAATTGAGACACATATTTTTACAAGACGCAACATGAACCAAAATGACTTTGTATTTAGGTATTGATTTTGGTACTTCCGGTGCCCGGTCCATAGTAATCGATGAAGATTCCACGATTAGGGGAGAAATTCGTCTTCTTGTCCATCCCAATAGGGGTGATGGGAGTCGTAATTGGCAAGCGACTTTATGGGAGCTTTTAGGGGCAATTCCCCAGGATTCCCGTCGACAAATCAGGGGAATTGCCATTAATGGCACTTCTTCTACTGTTTTGCTGACAGATGCTATTGGTGAACCGGTTTGCCTACCTCTATTATACAACGATGGAAGAGGGTCACTTTTTATTAAGCGTTTGGCACAGGTGGCTCCCCCTAATCACACTGTTCTCAGTGCTACCTCTACCCTGGCTAAATTATTATGGATGCAGCAGTTACCTACTTTTTCTCAAGCTAGATATCTTCTACATCAAGCAGACTGGTTGGGTTTTCTTTTACATGGTAAACTAGGTTTTAGTGATTATCACAATGCACTAAAGTTAGGTTATGACGTGGAGGAATTGAAATATCCACAATGGTTAGAGGACCTGAAAATTCCCATTAATTTACCAAGGGTTCTGACCCCGGGAGAAAAAATTGGCGAACTAATTCCTGAGGTAGCAGACCGATTTGGACTCAGACGTGATTGTTGGGTATGCGCGGGAACAACGGATAGCATTGCAGCATTCCTCGCTAGTGGAGCTAAATTACCAGGGGAAGCAGTTACTTCCCTGGGATCGACCTTGGTTTTGAAACTCTTAAGTCGTACCCGAATAGAAGATGCACGATATGGAATTTATAGTCACCGTTTGGGAAATTTGTGGTTAGCAGGAGGAGCTTCTAATACCGGAGGAGCAGTATTAAAAAAGTTTTTTACTGATGAAGAATTGGTTAGTTTAAGTCAGCAGATAGATGGCTGTACATCTAGTCAGTTAGATTATTATCCTTTGCTACAACCGGGCGATCGCTTTCCTGTGAACGATCCAATGCTCGCACCGCGACTGGATCCCAGACCTGAAGATCCAAGGGAATTTTTACATGGGTTGTTAGAAGGTATGGCAAGGATAGAACAGAAGGGATACAGTTTATTACAACAGCTAGGTGCAGATAAACTAATTCATGTTTATACTGCTGGTAGTGGAGCAGTTAACTCTACGTGGACTGCTATGAGAAAGAGATTTTTAAAAACAAATGTCATACCATCCACCCACACGGAAGCAGCTTACGGTACTGCACTTTTAGCAATGGGCCTGCCAATTAACCAACCAATTAAAAGTTGTTAATTAGTAGAGTTAAGACGGTACCATAGAGTGCTTAGGATCAATTTCCAAAGGTAGAAATAGTGTCATTACCTCACCATATTGGGAATTTTGCCGCACAATCAACTTGCCACCTATAGACTGAAATAGGTGTTTAGTCGCAGCAACATTCAAACTAATAGTGCCAGTCTCTGGTTGAAAAATTAACAATTGACCAAGAGCTTTACGAATGGGTAGGTGAACATCTTTAGTAGAATTATGACAACCCAACCGAGGTAATAACTGTAATTTAAGTTGGTGACCTGCAGGAATAACTTGAACTTGAATAGAACTACCAGGAGGTAAACTGCGGGTAAAACTCTCCATTAATCCAGTTAGTACACGATCTAGCATAGCGGGATTGCTAACTACTGTTGGCAATTGTTGAGGTAAAGCTACATCTAAAGTCAAGTTACGTCGAGTTGCTGCTTGTTGCCAACGGGGAATAATTTGTTCTAGGATCTGATTTAAGGACATTGGTGTGAGCTGGGAACCAATTTGCCCGGTTTGGGAATTTGAAGTTTCAGAAGTTTCTAACTCTGCGGCCTTAAATAATAACTCCATACGGTCAATCTGCTCAGTACATTCGTGATCAATAACTTCCAAACGTTTGACAACAGTTCCAGGTAAATCCTGTCGCTTTAATAGCAGTCGTGTCATGGTACGAATAGTTGTCAAAGGTGTGCGCACCTCATGGGAAAATGCCTGCAGTAGTTCTACATCAGAACGGGAAGGAGGTTTTGCAGATGACAAAACGGGATCCTGGGGAAAGGAAAAGATAGGAAAAGAATGGGTGGGCCTGTCAATTGATTCTGGTAATTCAGCAAGCAAAAATTGACTAAATTGAATAATGGTTTGATAGTTTGGTGCAGTTAGGGGGTAATTCCCAATCCTAGCATCTAATTGGGAAAACAATTCTGGATTAGTCAAAACTAATCTTGTTCCTAATGCTTGCCAAGCTTGTTTAACCACATTCGGCTCAAAGGAAAATAAAAACTCTTTTTTACTACCAGTGGGAGCTGATAATACTAAAGCCAGTGTAAATTTTTCTGTAAATACTAGACAAAACTGCTCATTTCCCAGGGGATCGGGGGCTAATAAAGGTAAAATAGAATTATCAGGGAGAATGCTATTATTGTTATTATACAGATAGGAATAGTAAGTATTACTTCTAATAGTAGTATCTTGATCAAAGAGTAAATTGCCCTGGTTTGCTAACACTTTTGGTGATATATCAAATGGCATTAAAGCCAAAGGGTTAAAAGGTTTAGTCGCGAAGGTGACTATCTGTAGGTTTTGAGTCAGATTGGGTTGACCAAACAGAGGAGTTGGTGCAGTCAAAAACCAAAAACCTGGAGTGGTATGATGGGGTGTTGTAGGTGTTAGAGTCGTTAGGAGGAGATGTTCTGCAGCAGCAAGACCGACACGCCATTGTTGTTCTGCTTTTTCAGATGAACATGGAACTGTGTGGGATTGGCTTTGAGCCAGAATTTCTGCCAAACTTGGTAAAATCCATTGGTACACAGGTTTTCACCCTTTGATTGACTATGAGACGATTATTTGAACTATAGTTAAAGTATAATTAAAGTATACACCGCACTACATGATCTCTAGCTTATAGTCTTTCGTCTACATCATGGGGGTGGTATAACCGAACTTCATAGGTGAAATTTACCCAATTCTTTCTTTATTCTTTTAAAATACCTTTAAAATTAAGTCTAGACCAAACTACAAAGGTCTCTGAAACCTCATCATGATTTATTGGGGAACAGGTATTACCACCTCGCATTTTGCCCGGGAGAATACTAAATATTCTCTATATTCCCTGTCCCCCTCTATGAACTTACACTCCTACTTTAACTCCTCGACAAGCTTCTGCACAATTACGACAAGCACTGGCACAGCCTATCATTTTTTTATCAGTGGATATGCTCTCACAAGCTAATGCACAGCGATCGCATATTTCTGCACAGAGTGCACAAGTCTTTCCTGCAGATAGGGAACCGCTAATTAGCATGTTGGTACATATCATGCAGAATTCTGAGCAGTCACGCATGGCACTGATGAGACTGGCACTCATATATTTACCACCTTGACTCATACAGTAGGTCATGGTTTCTAAACAGATTTTATGACATTCTGTGGTAGCATTGATGCAGTTTTGCATTTCCGTGGTCAAGGATTCAGTCATCATCATCATCATAATCAAAACTCCTGATTTGTTTGGGGGTCGATTCCAAAAATTCATCCTAGCTAAGGTCTGGAGGTCAAACTGGCCGCTTTGGCAATAGTTATTTCGGGGAATTCCCTCCTCCCTAATTAGTTCGTGCTACCCTAGGAGTTAAAGAAAGTGTTTTCTAAGCAAACTTTAGGTTTAGGTGGGTTTTGTGCAATTGGGTATGCTCCTAAAACGGAAAAACCGCGCCATTGCGGCTGTGCTGGCCTTTTCCGGTGCGATCGCTATTTCCGGATTACACAAGTTTTATTTGGGACAACCACTATGGGGAATTGTGTATGTATTGTTGTCGTGGACACCAATTCCCAAAATAGCTAGTGCTATAGAGGGGGTGTGGTATCTGACACAGGATGAGGAGACTTTTAACAGGAAGTTTAATTCTGGTAACTTATCAGTTAACAGTTCCCCGGAAGTGAGCACCCATGTAGAATCGGTGGCTAATGCTTTACGTGAGTTGGATGCTTTGCGTGAGGAAGGGTTGATTTCTGAATATGAATTCGAGCAAAAACGTCGTCAATTGATAGACCGTATTTTTTAGTGGGGACTATAATTTCCGATGATTAGCTGGTTTCCTTGGAATCTCAAGTTGCAAAAATTACGAGATAAACTTCTTCATGATCCCTACTATCGCTTACAGTCGGGAGAGGAAATACATCTTGCTGCACAATTAGGTATGCGGATTGATGTTAATCAAGCCAATGTGGATGACTGGTTACGATTACCTGGTTTATCTATTCATCAAGGTCGCTCTTTAGTGGCATTGTCCCGCTCTGGGGTGAAGTTTTACTGTATTGAAGACATCGCTGCGGCTTTGAGTTTACCTATTCACCGACTAGAACCGCTCAAGCCATTAATGATTTTTAACTACTATGACGAACACTCTCTATTACATCACCAATCGATAAATGTTAATACGGCATCTATAGAAACCCTATTGGAAATCCCAACGATAGATATGGACCTAGCGGAGGCGGTGGTAAAAAACCGCCTCACTGGTGGTGCTTATCGGAATCTGGTGGATTTTCAAAACAGGTTGGGATTATCTGGTGACCTGGTCTCCAAACTAATGTACTACTTCCACTTTCAATAGTATTACCATATCGCTAACCAATCAAACCCAATCGATTTAGGGGCCAAAAGCGAAATGCTGCGTGACCAATTAGGTTTTTTCGAGGCAAAAAGCCCCAGTACCGAGAGTCATTACTGTCATTGCGATTGTCTCCCATCACAAAGAACTTGTTCTCTGGAATTTTAATCGGGGGGAATGGTTGATTTGCTGGTTCAGCAATGTATTTTTCTTGCAACTGTTTACCATTCACATAAACTTGACCATTCACTATACCAACTAGATCTCCTGGAAGACCTATAATCCGTTTAATAAAAGCTTGATTGTCATCATAACCACGCTGTTGTAATTCGGGAGGTGTCTGAAAAACCACGATGTCACCAGCTTGAGGAGGATGAAGTCGGTAGGATATTTTCTCTACGACTAATCTATCCCCTATTTGCAGGGTGGGATACATTGATGCGGAAGGAATTAAACGAGGTTCTGCAATAAATACTCTGATCAACAGGGCTAAAATCAATGCCACCCCTATTAAAGTTAGATTTTCTTTCCAACCCCCCTGTTTATTTAAATTGTTTAAAGATGTGGAAGTTTCCTCAATGCTCTTGTTTTCCGGATCATTCATACTCTGGTGTGCAGGATTTTGTCTCTCTCCCCAATTTTAACATATAACGGGTTTGAAGAAACCTAAATGATATTTCAGCTTCTCTCAACTTAGTTTGGCAAATAAATCTCCTAAAACTACATTAGAAAACAAAAAACCCTGGGGGTCAGTTAAGCACAATCTATCTGTGGTCAATTTTACCCAACCTGGAATTACATAGGGTTGTAAGCACTTTTGTATTTTCTCAACTCTTTGATGACCAAACTTTTCTGCTAATACTCCTAGATTTAAACCTTCCGCTAAACGCATCCCCAACATTATGGTCTCTAATAGTTCCTCATCTACATATATAACTTCCACATCAATTATTGCACCATTCTTTAACCATTGATAATATTCCTGGATCCTTCGAGGACGAGAAAACCGTTTACCTTCTATATAGCTGGTAGCACCCATGCCAAAACCATAGTAAGCAAGATTCTGCCAGTAAACACGATTATGTTTACATTGATGCCCTGGCTTAGCATAATTAGAAATTTCATAATGTTCATAACCCGCACCCGTGAGAATCTCTTGTCCTAGTTCATACATCTTTACTGTAATCTCATCCGTTGGTAGAGGGTGATCCCCAGCTTGATAATAACGACCAAACACTGTACCCGTTTCTATGGTTAAATCATAAATGGAAATATGGGTAGGAGCAATTTCTACCCCTTTGGTCAGAGAATTTTGCCATTGCTCTATAGACTGATGTGGCAAACCCGAAATCAGGTCTATGCTAAATTCGGGTATCTCCACTTGGTTAACTATATCAATAGCTGCAAAAATATCTTCAACCGAGTGCGATCGCCCAGCAGTTTTTAACAATTCTGGGGTAAAGGTCTGCACTCCTAAACTGACTCTGTTTACTCCTGCACTTTTATAACCTTGAATATGAGCTAAATCAAATGTACCTGGATCTATTTCCATAGAAATTTCTATCTTTGGTTCCATGGCAAATCTCTGTTCCAAACTGCTCAATATTTGCTCTATTTGTTTGGCCGACAATAAGGAAGGTGTACCACCACCAAAAAAAACTGTTTTCAGGGGTTGACTAAAAGTGGGTGTGATGCTGATCTCATGGCAAATGTTATCTACATACTGACCAATTGTATGGGATGCTTCCCCGGTTACTCGATGGCCCGTCACATACACGGGAAAATCACAATAAAAGCACCTGCGCCGACAGAAGGGGATATGTACATAAGCTGCGGTGGGGATTGAAAAACTCATGGAAAAAATTCATTGATATAACTGTTGACAAAAATTACATTTTGTAGTTAAAAGTAACAGCAATCCTGAAAACACTAGTATATCCAAAAACCCGTGGAAGTTTACAGGTAAACCTAAACCACCAAGGTATAATGGCCACATATATTTTCAGAATTCAGAATTCTCAGACCTGTAGGCCAGATGCAGTTTGATAATTATCCGTCCTTACATACTAATCTTAAACTCGCACAAACAAACATTATTCAGGAAAAATAAATCATGCTTGATTTCACCATCATTATCTCATTTATTATAGCCTCTGCGGGAATAGGTTATTTCAGTACCGACTTTCTACCACCAGGAAGTCTCAAAGGAGTAACCAATTTAGATGCTTTACGTTTAGTAGTAGCTGTCTTTGCTGCTCTCATTGGTGGCGCAGTTGGACTGAGTTTCCAGACCAGCTATAGGCGATTAGAAGCACAAGTTAAGGAAATGCCCATAGAAGTCATTTTAACTCGTGCTATCGGTTTAGTCATTGGGCTATTACTAGCCAATTTAACCTTAGCTCCCCTGTTTCTACTCCCCATTCCCGCAGATTTTAGCTTTATTAAACCTTTAGTAGCAGTAGTAGGCAGTATAATCCTATCCGTAACGGGAATGAATCTAGCTGATACCCATGGTAGAGGTTTATTACGATTAATTAATCCCAATACGGTGGAGACCCTAGTAGTAGAAGGAACCCTCAAACCAGCTAATACCAAAGTTTTAGATACCAGCTGCATTATAGATGGTCGTATTGAATTACTGCTGGAAACGGGATTTTTAGAAGGATTAATTATCGTACCCCAATTTATTTTGCAGGAGCTACAGCAAGTAGCAGATGCAACCAAAGATGTAAAACGAGTACGAGGAAGAAGAGGTTTAGAAATTCTCAATCGTATTAGAGAAAACTATCCAGAAAGGATAGTAATCAATTCGGTAGAGTACGATGATTTAAGCACGGTAGACACAAAACTAGTAAAGTTTGCCCAGGAAATTAATGGTACTCTATTAACCAACGACTACAATTTATCTAAAGTAGCCAGTGTCCAAAAAGTACCAGTATTGAATGTGAATGATTTGGTGAATGCAGTTCGTCCTTCCTACTTACCGGGGGATAACATTGACATCAAAATCCTCAAAGAGGGCAAAGAGCCCAGTCAAGGCATTGGTTATTTAGATGATGGCACAATGGTTGTTGTAGAAGAAGGCAGTGGTTATGTGGGTGGTGAAGTGCGAGTAGTGGTTACCAGTGCTCTACAAACCTCCGCTGGCAGAATGATCTTTGCTAAACCGCAAGCCTCAGCTTTAGCGTAAGATAGCCGAAGCTTAGTTCATAGTCTAGATTGATGTTGGTCAATCGAAAACACCTATCAGATCTGAGAACCAGGAAGATGTAAAATTTTAGCATTTATTAAGGTACTCAGCATGACAGTAAACACAACCAAGACATCTTCCACCGTTCCCAGTTTTTGTGAAGGAATTCAATATTTTGGGGAACCATTGCCAAACTTTCAAACCTATGGTGCAAAACCAGTTATAGAATCTGGTAGCGTGTCCATAGCTGACATTAACCATACAGCAGCAGCTTATCAAACCTTACTAGCAGCGGATGCCCTACGCTATCTCACCCTACAAATAACTGGTAGTAAAGCCTCCGGACATCCAGGCGGTTTTGCCAGTCAAGCCGAAGCTTATGCAGCTTTGGTCATGCTGGGACATAAAAATATCATTACGGAAGTCGGACATCATGCTCCCGGTTTTTATAGTGCCATGTTTTTAGATCGGTCCTTAGAAGACATGGGCATATTTACTGTACAACAATTGCGTGATCGCTTTCGGGAAAAACACGGACTAATAGGACACCTATCTGGCTACATTCCTGGTATTTTGGCACCTGCAGGACCTTTAGGACAGGGGCAACATTTTGCCATGGCAGCAGCTTTATTACACCGAGACAAACTGTTTCCCTTCACTGTGGGAGATGGGGGATTAGGTGAACCCTACATCATTAGTTCCATGGGTCATTTTCATACCGCCTATCCTCAAGTCACCAATTTTCTACCCATTCTAGTGTGGAATGGTTACAGTCAAGAGCATCATAGTATGGTCTCCTTAAAAACTAATGAGGAGATGACTGCTTATTGGAAGGGCAATGGTTTTAAGGAAGTAATTATCGTAGATGCCAAGGAATTCGACGACAAAAACCAATTGGGAGATTACGTAGATAGTACCATCTTCTCCTTTGAAAGAAGATTAGAATTTACCACAGAAGTATTAATAGGAATTGATAAAGCAGCCAATCTTGCTCTAAATGGAACATTAACAGTATTCATTATCAAACAACTTAAAGGTGCTGGTGTTCATGCGTTAGGAGCCAAATCCCACAATCTTTATCCTAAAGATACACTGGATGCACCCCATATTGCCACAGCGCTACAGAAAAGGGCATTATCGGTAGAAGCATGGCAAACGGTTCGTACCAATGCTGAACGAGCTGGAGGTGGTCCAGCAGCAAAAACAGTAGTGACAGAATTTGAATTATCCTTAGCACCCATTGGGGAATTACCATTGGAAGAATATGCGGTTGGTGGTGACCCAAAAGTTTCTACTACAGCTATGGGTAGATTGGTGGGAATAGTAGGAAGTAAGGATCAAAACTTCCTAGTAACCAATGCGGATGGTAACGAAGCATCGGGAATTGGCAACATTAACCAAGCTCTGAAAATCAACCACCCCACAGCAGATGAACTATATAATCAAATTCCCGGAGGTCAAGTTTACGAACCCCTGAGCGAGGATGCTTGTGCAGGATTAGCAGTGGGATTATCCCTAATGGGTGGAAGAACCCTATGGTGTTCCTATGAATCATTTGCCATCAATGGACTGCCAATTTGGCAAACCGTGACCCAAGCTATGGCTGAATTAAGAAGAAAAACCCCATCCACAATTACCTTATTTACAGCGGGTGCACTGGAGCAAGGACGTAACGGTTGGACACATCAAAGACCAGAAGTGGAAGCATACTTTGCCGCTATGATGAGAAATGGTAATGTATTTCCTGTATTTCCCCCCGATGCCAATAGCATACAAGTTTGTTATGATTGGGCCTTAGGTACCAAAAATAAAGGTATTGTGATTACCGCTAGTAAGTCACCTTTACCCATTAGAACCACTCTGGAACAAACTAAACAGGGACTGGAAAAGGGGGCAATTTTATTACATGAAGTTGCGGGAGGAAAACAAGTTGTATTTGCTGTGATTGGGGATATGACATTAATACCGGTGTTTGAAGCAGCAGCATTTTTGGAAACCGAGGGTATAGGGGTGAAAATCATTTCTGTGATTAATCCCCGTCGTTTATATCGTCCTGAGGACACTGCTTGGGACACTTGTTCCCAACCGGATGGTGGGTTTTTAGCTGATGAAGAGTTTGAGCAGTTATTTAGTGGAGATGGATTGATTGCTGTAACCGGTGGTGCGAGCGCTATACTAGAGCCAATTATGTTACGCAGTTCTATTAAACGAGATACTTTTTCTTGGAAACGTGGTGAAACTACAGCCAGTGCAGGTGAGTTGATGGCATTTAATGGCTTAACTGCGGAAGCATTAACTAAGCGAGCTATTGAATTAGTACACTAGTCAATTGCGTCACTAAATGTGCTGACTGACCATTTGCCCTATTTTGGAGACGAGGGGAGATATTCATTAAATATTTTGAAATCTCCCAAATCCTACATGGTTAAATGTTATTAGTTAAGTTACTTTATTAAATTATTTTAAATTTCCCATGGTGGTGACTACTTATGCTTTACGATTCACAATGGTAAACTCATCAAACTAATTAACCATCAAAAAATGAACGTTATCGCTTCTTTGAAACAGTTTTTTGTTTATTCACTACTCCTAGTAGTTACAGTGTTCAGCTTGCTGCTAGCTCCAGTTAGTGCCATGGCCGATGTAAATACTGTTGAGTACTCAAACATTAATGTAATTGCTCAAAGGCCTGCTATGAGGTCCTACGAAATTAATCCTACTAACATTGAGGAAGAAATTGCTGCTCTGAGAAAGGAAAAAATTCAGGTTGGTAAAGACGCAAACTTAACTTTAGACGAGAAAAAAGCTAAGTTGTCCGAAATAAATGCCAAAATCAATGAGCTACTCAAGGGAAAAGGTGAAGCTGCTTAATAATATCCTTTAATGTTCTACATTTTCACCGCCCCCAAAGGTGGTGATTTCTAATCGCTCTTGATTCTACAGAGTGTATAGGAACATCTTCAATTTCCCTGTCTGTTAAATCGTACTGCTCACAAACCAAACTTAACCGATTACCCGGTGTTTTCACGGAATTAATAGAATGGGTCAAGTTTCCCTGAAAGTAAACCAGTAGATTAGTTTGGGGTTTAATTTTCCCAATTTGGCGATTATTTGATTTCAATATCAATTCCCCTCCTTCCATGTTTTCTGGTACTCGCACGTAAAGAACCGTCACTAGACTTGGTGGTTCAATAGTTTTACAATAAGAGCGTAATGAACGGTCTATATGGGGGTCAACCCGAGAACCTTCTTGGAGTAGTAAAGGATTAAGATAAAATGCATTACAACTTGATTGTAGTGCCAAATCTAAATAGGGTTTAAAAAAGGGAAATTTCTCCTGGACTGTCTTTATTCCCTGTCTTTGGAAAACTACAGAAAATCCCTTTGTCTGAATAAAGTCTCGATTGAGGTTATTGGTAGTAAAATATGGACTAGCTTGGATTTCTCCCCCCAGGTCTTTCAGGTAACTACTTGGAAAAATATTGTTTTGTACTTGGTAGTATTTCACAGATTCCTACCTCTTTATCGAGCTAAATGTGCCACTAACTTGATCCCAAACTCTTGCTCAAACACTTGCTTCTTCAAGTCTAGACTCCACATTTCTAGATCACAATCATCATCATACCTACTGGGAAAAGCGACTATCTCTAATTGCCTAATAGTCGGCAAATATTCACACTTAATCCCACGAACTGCTCCAATTTGTCTCCTGTCTAAAGCTATAGCTACCCGCAAAATAGCACTTAGTTGAGACACCATTTGCCGATGTCCTTTATGGGTTAGATTTTGGAAGTTTTCATGCTTTTTCTTGGGTGGTGATTTGCGATGATAACGGGCCAAGTTGGCAATAATTTCTATTTCTGTCTCATTATAACCCAATAACTCCCCATTCCTAATTAAATAATAGGAATGTTTATGGTGTGCTGAATGGCTAATATGGTGACCACAATTATGTAAAACCGCCCCAGCCCATAATAATTCTCTCGCTTCTTCACCCCAGTTGTGTAACTTGCCTTGAGTTTGACTAAATAAAGTCAAAGCGAATTCCGCTACTCTTTGACTACATTCTAAGTTAATATGGTACTTTTGAGCCAGCTTTAAAATATTTCTCTCCCGAATAGAACTTTGATATTGTAGTCGGTCCGCAATAAATCCATGGGTGAGCATCCAGTCAACTATTACACCTTCTCTCAAGGAACGTTCACAAACTGTTATGGTTTCTAAACCCAATAATGTCATCGCTTCCTGTAATATTACTGCTCCAGCTAGTATTACTTCTGACCTTCTATCTGGCATTCCCGAAACTGCCGATCGCTCTACATTGCTCATTTTTTTTAACCGGGTTACCCAGGTTTGTAAATCATGGAGACTAAAACAATGACCATTAAGAGTAGAAGGTACAATTCCCATTTTCTCCTTGACATTAATAGTGGCTATGGTTTCAATCGTCCCAGAAGTTCCCACCAGCTTAGGAATCTCACCCGGTTGCAGTTTAGAAAGTATATCTTCTACAGATCTCTCCAACATTCCTTTAGCATAAGCCTGTAAGTATTGAAACTCTGTATTACTAATAGGATCGGTTGTAATTAATTCCCCAGTTAGTCGCACCGCACCAATTTTGGTACTAGTTAAACTGCGGGGTTCCTGAGAATCACCTAAAATTAATTCCGTAGAACCTCCTCCAATATCAATAATAATATGTGTTTGTTGGTTAAAATCCATCCCCGACAACACACCTAAGTAAATCCGTCGCGCTTCCTCCTGTCCAGAAATTAAGTCTACGTCTAAACCTAATTCAGTCTCTATTTGATGTAAAAAAATTCTACCGTTGGGTGCCTCTCTAACCGCACTGGTAGCTACAGCAATAATACTATCAGCTTCTAAACTCTTTGCCAGCTCCTGAAAACGACCTAAACAAGCGATCGCCTTTTTCATCACTTCTGGTTTTAAATCACCATTTTCTAAATTGCGATCGCCCAACCTGACAGTTTCCTTTTCCTTGGCAATCACTGTAAAGGTTGGTAGGGCTGGCTCAATACGTACTACGACTATATGCAGGGAATTAGTGCCAATATCAATAGAGGCAATAATTGGGTTTGGCTTCAGCGTTGGAACTGGTACAACATTCCAGTTAGCAGGAACTATATTCACCATTATGAGTCTCTCTTAGTTCTCTCTTAATTTAGATGGACAAAAAAGCTAAGTTTCCAGATCCCCCAAGTTTTCCAAAAAGGATATTCTATTCTATAGATGTAGATTCGAAGTCCAAATCCAGTAAAAATCTAGCAACCATGCAAACCACACCAGAAAGCAATCAGAAACCATTATGGTTTGTCATTATGTGCCTATTACGGTGGCACAAACCAGAGGGTAGACTAATTTTGATGATTCCCGCTTTATGGGCCCTGTTTTTGGCAGCTGATGGCAAACCACCCACGGTCCTAGTAGTAGTAATTACGTTAGGTAGTTTAGCTACCAGTGCTGCTGGTTGTGTGGTCAATGATTTATGGGACCGAGACATTGATACTCAGGTTAACAGAACACGGGATCGCCCTTTGGCTTCCCGGGATCTTTCGGTGAAAGTTGGTGTAGTGGTGGGAATGGTTGCCCTAGTTTGTGCAGCTATTCTCGCCTTCTATCTTAATCCCTTAAGCTTCTGGTTATCCGTGAGTGCTGTACCAGTAATACTACTATATCCTGGAGCTAAACGAGTATTTCCCATACCCCAACTAATTCTTTCTTTGGCCTGGGGTTTTGCCGTTTTGATTAGTTGGAGTGCAGTCACAGGCAATATTTCCCTACCCACCTGGTTTTTGTGGGGGGCCACAGTCCTTTGGACTTTGGGATTTGATACCATCTATGCCATGAGCGATCGCCTGGATGATCAGCGCATTGGGGTTAAATCTAGCGCCCTATTTTTTGGTGATCAGACTCCTAAAGCTGTGGGTATTTTTTTCCTCGGAACTATTATACTGTTAATGGCGGAGGCTATTTCTTTAGAATTAAATATATTTTTTTGGATCAGCTTACTCATTGCTAGTCTTGGTTGGTTTTGGCAGGTGCTGCAGTTAAGGAATCCCCAGTTACCTCACCAGGAATATGGAAAAATGTTTAGTCAAAATGTGGCCATAGGTTTCTTGATCCTAATAGGGATGATTCTAGGATCCACCTAGATAAACCCAAATGTTAAGGTTGATTGCAAATCAATAAGCTAAGTAAAACAATGTGATAGGTTATGATTATGTATTAAAATCTAGCGGTATTGCTCAAGGAGAAAAAAGTGGTCATGGAATCAAAAGTATTAACAAGAACTGCTGCAGAAAATGAAAGCCAGGATATTAGTGAATACGTAGCCCATTTACAGCTACACATGACCCTACAAGCTCGCAATTTGGTTCCTACTCTCAAACACGTTCAGCAAGATAGCCGCCAGCAATTACTTCATCAAACCCAAGCCTGCTTTGAAAAAATGGCTTCTCGTCAAGCATTTTAACCAACAATTTTCAGGAGAAAATTGCCCAACGCCCTGGGTTGGCATAAAAAACTAACAAAAGTGCTACAATTGGCAAGCGTTCGGCAATTTTTTTCCTATTGGTAGCGTGAAGCCAGCTTATTAGGTCTGGATATAATCCTTTTAAATCGAAATGAACTCACTACTTCCTCCAAATCTGGAACTGATAATTCGTCCCATACAATATAGGGATCTAGACGGTCTTGAACGTCTGAGACAGGAAGTCCCTCCCAAGTGTGGTCTTTTTGGCATGCAGTGGCTAGGTCGCTGGTTTGGAGTGCTGGAATTTTTAAACTGCTTCCCCAACCCATGGCAACATCGTTTCCGTCAATTTGTAGCGGAGCGCGGTCGTAAGTTGCTAGGCATAATTCAGGTTTCCCCTTTCAATCGCACCCGCAGCACCTGGCATGTTGACCAGGTCATTTTAGATCCCTGCGCTGATAAATTAGGTATAGGTTCCCAATTACTGCGCCACTGCTTTGAATCAATTTTAGAAGCTCGCATGTGGATATTAGAAGTAAACATTAATGATGTGAATGCTTTGGCACTTTATCGTCAAAATGGATTTCAGCGTTTAGCAGAAACCACCTATTGGGAAATTAAACCAGAGCTGTTACAAGAGTTAGCACAAGCTGAACCGGATTTACCTAATCTCCTACCAGTTAGTAATGCGGATGCGCCCCTACTGTACCAGTTAGATACGGCATCCATGCCCCCTTTGGTGAGACAGGTATTTGATCGCCACACGCATGATTTTAAAACTAGCTTATTTGATATAATTGGTGATGCTATCAAACAATGGGTAGAGCAGACAGAGGTAGTGAGCGCCTATGTATTTGAACCTCAGCGTAAAGCGGCAATTGGTTACTTTGAATTGCAATTAGACAGAAAAGGAACTAGTCCTCATGTAGCCACCCTAACAGTTCATCCGGCTTATACCTGGTTATATCCAGAATTATTATCTCAATTGGCCCGTATTAGTCAAGATTTTCCCCAACAGAGTCTAAAATTAGCGTCATCCGATTACCAACCAGAAAGGGAACAATACCTGGAGAATATTGGTGCCCAGAGGATTGAACACACCTTGATTATGTCTCGCTCCGTGTGGCATAAAATCCGGGAGTCCAAATTTGTCTCGCTGGAAGGTATTCAGTGGACGGAGGTGCTTCAGGGACTACAACCTTCACGTAAACCCATTCCTGGTGGTATGTCCTGGGTTCCTAAATCGCCACCTGTTCCTGAGGTAACCATGGGCAAATCAGAAATGGTCGCCCTGACAATTGAGCCATCAGAACCACCACAGGAGAATAATTAGAGTAGTGGTTGAATCCCAGTCAAGATATTTTGTATCCGCTCTGGGTCTAGATGTGGGTAGTAAGCGAGTGGGTGTTGCTGGTTGCGATGGTACCGGACTAATTGCTACAGGGATAACTACAATCCAACGCAAGTCCTTTGTGGAAGATTTACAGGAAATACAAGGACTGGTAGAAAAGCGACGAGTGCAAATTTTAGTCGTTGGTATACCATACTCCAGGGACGGTTCTATAGGAGAGCAAGCGCGTCGAATCCAGAAGTTTGCTAATAGACTAGCGAAAACTCTGGGGTTACCCGTGGAGTATGTGGATGAGCGATTAACCTCTTTTCAAGCTGAGCAAATGCTCCTAGCAGAAAATCGCTCACCATCCTATAATAGGGGTTTAGTGGACCGCAAAGCAGCATCCATAATCTTACAGCAGTGGTTAGATGATAGAAGGTTAAGAACTTCGCAAGATATAACAAACCAAAGTGAACTATAACCTAAGTGGGATTTTTTCTTGTTCTAGTACCTTTAAAGGTGATATCCTCAAGACTATTACTCAATACTGTATTCGGCTTTTTGGCTTGTCATGTAGTTGAATCATTCTAGTGCATTTGAGTATTAATAAATTTAGATTGTGTAACTATGTATTCCTCTGACTTTTCTGAAGAAAATGACCGTGCTGATGCTGAATTGATTACCTTAACAGATGAAAAAGGGCGATCGCTCGAGTGTTATATAGAGAATTCCTTTGAGATAGAAGGTCAAGAGTATATTTTGCTTTTACCCGTGGACTCTCCCATACAAATTTTTGCTTGGGAGGGTTATGGAGACGAAGAAGAAGCAAATTTAGTAGAAGATGATCAAACAATTGATCGGATTTTCAGCACTGCTCAGGCTGTCCTATCTGAGCAGAATTTAACTTTAAAAAACACTGCCTACGCTTTGACCGTAACTGGTGAGCTACCACTAGTGGAAGAATCTGAGATCTTGACCCTAGAAATTGAGGGTGAGGAAGAACAAGAAACAGAACCAGAGCAATTACAACTGCTGACCAATTTCTATTACGAAGACCAAGAGTACGAAATCTACACACCTATTGATCCACTCCTATTTTTTGCCAGAAAGACTCAGAGTGGTAAACCTCAGTTGCTTTCCCCAGAGGAGTTTAATCAGGTTCAGCCCCTCTTGGAAGAATACCTGTTTGATACAGTCGAATAGTCGACCTGGGGAAGTAGAAATTAAAATCAGCCCATTTGAGGCTTCCCCAGTTAGGCTTTAGCATAAATAATCTCGAGCTATATTTTCCCAGTCCACTCATTTGAAGAAGCCATGATTTGGAGTGAAATCTTACAACCAGATTTGATTTTACACGGTCCGATTTTAAATCTAACACCGAGTATCATTCAACAATATGGACTCAAAGGACTCATTCTAGATGTTGATGATACCCTAGTACCTATAACTGCTAACTCCGTCTCCCCAGAATTAGAACAGTGGGTCATGGAAATAAGACAATATGCAGCATTATGGTTGGTGAGTAATAATTTGAGTCAACCCCGCATTAGCTCTATTGCTAACTCTTTAAATCTACCCTACTACCTAGGTGCGGCCAAACCTTCACGACGTAAAATTAGATCAGCACTACGGGAAATGAACTTGTCTGTTAATCAGGTTGCTATGGTAGGCGATCGCCTATTTACTGATGTAGTTGCTGGTAACCGGTTGGGAATGTTTACTATCTTGGTGGAACCTATGGTTCATGAGGGTACTGTTTTGCGTGGTTGTTCTATTCACAATTTAGAAGTTTGGATCTCGGAGATTCTGGGAGCTTCTATTAGACAATAAATAAAACAATACTGCTGCCAAAATTCTCAACCCGTATTGATATCGTGACGATTTTATTGGGTTTCAGCCCTATATTTGGAAAATTGGCAAAGGTATTAATAAAAATAAGTGGTTTTTATGAATCGTTTAAAATTTTGGCAATGGTTGGTATTAATATCGCCTATAGCATTAATCATTGCTTTTGTACTTATTGCTGCAGGAATACAAATTAACAATTGGGGGTTGAATTGGATTTGGGGTATATTCATATTAATGTTTACTGGTTGGCGTTGGTTATTGGTGAAGTTGACCAAATCAATGAATAATCAAATTGAGAGTGTGTTTGACCAGGTTAAAAAAGAATTGGCTCTGAATTGGTCTCCAGAGAAAGAAAAAAGTGAACAGGTAGAAAGGATATTACAAAAAGTTCTAAATGATGGTAAAAATGATCTTGCTATTTGGGAGGACTTACAAACTTTCTGGCAAAGATGTCAAGATTTAGTAGTGGGGATTGCCCATATATATAACCCAGAAGTGAAATATCCCTTGTTAAGTATTTACATTCCCCAAGTATATGGATTAATTCGTGGTACGGTGGATGATATGGATAAATGGATGCAAAAATTATCCCCGGTTTTAAATCAGGTGAGTGTGGGGAAAGTTTATCAAAGCTATGAAGTGTATCGTCAATTAGAACCTACTGCCAAGAAACTTTTCCAGGTGTGGGATATTGCCCAGTTGTTTTTAAATCCTGTGGGAGCTATAGCCAAAAAAGCTACTGATAATCTCAATAATAGGGCTACACAAGAATTATTAATTAATCTGAATCAAATATTAAGAGAAGCCACCTTGAGGAACTTATGTCAACAAGCAGTTGTTCTATATGGTGGGGTAAAAATGGAATTAATGATTTCTGAATTACCAGAAGCTAAAACTCAAACCTTGCGGGATATTATTCAGCAAGCTCATTCACCAGAAAAGCTGGAAAAAACCCCTCTCAATATTTTGATTGCGGGGCGTAATGGTGCTGGAAAAAGTAGTGTAATTAATACCATTTTTGCCAGTGAAATAGCTGAAGTTGATGTTTTGCCAAGTACGGACAAAATAACAACTTATAATTGGCAAACAGAAAGTGGTGAAATAGTCGAACTTTGTGACACTCCTGGTTATGAACAGGTAAACCGTCAAGATTTTCGGGACTTAGTGATGGATTATGGAAAAAAAGCAGATTTACTTCTATTAGTAAGTCCTGCGCTGGATCCTGCTTTGCAAGTGGATGTAGATTTTTTGGAAGATATGCAAAAGCAAGTGACTGATTTACCAATCATTGCTGTGGTTACCCAAGTGGATAAACTACGTCCAATTAGGGAATGGCAACCTCCCTATAATTGGCGCAGTGGAAATAAACTCAAGGAAATCGCAATTAGAGAAGCGGTATTATACCGAGAACAAAAATTCAAACCAGTCTTGATTAATGGATCTCACTTGGTTTTGCCATTAGTGACTGATGACCCGAAAACTAAACGTTGTGGTTGGAATTTAGAAGAATTGTCTGATGGACTGTTATCAGTTATAGACCCAGCAAAGCAGTTAAGATTATCCCGCTTTTTGCGTAACTTAGAAACCCGGATTGCCCAAGCAGCAACAATTATTGATCACTACAGCTTTCAAATGACAACTACTCAGGGAATTACCAGCTTCTTAAAAAACCCTATTTTGCAATTTGTTGCTACCTTATCCACGGGTTCACCTGCTCTGGCTCATATTTTAGCAGAAAAAATCCCCGTGGAACAATTACCTGTGGTAATTGGTAAATTACAAATGTCTTATGATTTATTTAAACTACTCCATACAGTCCAAGAGGATGGAAGAAAAACAAGGGAATTTGATTTATTATCCCTTTGGCCTTTTTTGCTCGAAAATTCTGGCACACCCCAGCAAGGTGCTTGGTCTTTAGGTTATTCTTTAATAGAATACTGGACTCAGGATTTAACCATAGAACAGTTGGGAGAGAGATTTGAGTTTCGGCAAAGAATTAATAACAACAATAACTAATGTGATAATCAAAACTCCTCTACTCTTCTATTTCTAATTGTGCAACTGTCACTGCATCAAAAGCAAAAGCAACAACTAGGGGCATGGGAGACATACAAATAAATGCCCAAATTATACATAAAAGAGTAATAAATAATGCAACAACTGATATTAATACTTCCTCATTAGTAGCACCATTTTTCTGTTTAATTAATTTCAAAGTGTCTATAGGAATGGGCTCTGGAATTACACAACCTGGAGGAAAAGCCCAATAGTTACCACGACGTTCTACAAATAAATCAGTCCAACCATTTTCCGTGCACCAGTCCTCAATCCATTCGATATAGTAATGATTGATAATCAACATAACAGTTAGGTTTTAATAGATTTTAAGTTAGGATACCTAAGCACACCCGCACACATACTAACAACCAAAAATGATCCCCAGCTAAAAAGTACAAAAAACTTTACGTGATCTAATCCACCAATGCATTGGTGGGAATATCAATTAACGATTCTAAACGTCAAGTTAATTCTAGGTTGAACTTTTTTAGCTGTTTTCCCAATTTGATGTTGCCAAAAGTGCTGGGTCTGGTCTTGCATTAACAGTACACTACCACTTTCTAAGTCAATCACAGCCTTTTGACTCTTGTCATATTTGTGTCGTAAATGAAAGCGGCGAGTTGCACCAAAACTAATGGAAGCAATCAGAGGATTCTTACCTAATTCCGGTTCATCGTCACTATGCCATCCCATAGTATCTTTACCATCTCTATATAGATTAATTAAAACGCTATTAAATCTAACTGGTACAATTTCCTCAATTTTAGATTTAATCAAATTCAATGTAGGATTCCAAGGTTCTGGATGTTGTTCTATTCCAGAGTAGGTATAGGATTTACCCTCGTCCCCATACCATGCAGTCAGTCGTGGAATGGGCATTTTTTTGCCAAACAAATGAATGATCTCTTGTTTCCACTTAGTATTACCATATAACTCGCAAAACAACTGGTTACAGTGTTCTACACTGAAAAAATCAGGATACAGTATCACATTCCCATCAGTAGCAATAATTACTTTCTGCTCAAACAGATTTTTTTTAGTTAAGTGATGACTAGGAGACAAACAGCACCTTCCTTATAAATAATTTAACTTAATTAGATGAGATCTAATCACTAATAAAAATATAGTAATGGTTAGTCCAAATTTGAAAAAGTCTTGCTAAATCATTAAGATTTGCTAATAATAGTTACGTTTTTTATATCATTTTGTTTCAGTTCCAGAGGAAAACTCCCACTCAACCCGGGTTTTCTGGTACAAAACTCTTAATTGCCTAAGAAAATGGAAGAGAAGATCTTCCAACAGACCACACGCATCAAAGGAGCTTTTCTAAATGTTCACCCAGGTGAAATCCACAATTAGACATATTGAACCTGATAATTTAGGGGACCGCACTCTCATCAAGGTCGTTTATGTTGTCCTTGAGTCTCAATATCAAAGTTCCTTATCTCAAGCAGTAAGGCAAATTAATGCCAAACATCCCTCCATAGGGATTGAAATTAGTGGCTATTTAATTGAAGAGCTGCGCAATCCAGAAAACTATGAAGAATTTAAACGTGATATAGCTGGTGCTAATATATTCATCGCCTCTCTGATATTTATTGAAGATTTAGCACAGAAACTGGTTACTGCTGTGGCACCACACCGGGATAATTTCGATGTAGCGGTTGTTTTTCCATCTATGCCTGAAGTAATGCGCCTGAATAAAATGGGTAGTTTTTCCTTGGCACAGTTGGGACAATCTAAAGGGGTTATCGCCAACTTCATGAAAAAGCGCAAGGAAAAATCTGGTGCGGGGTTTCAAGATGGAATGCTCAAGTTATTACGTACCCTCCCCCAAGTACTGAAATTTCTTCCTATGGAAAAAGCCCAGGATGCAAGAAATTTCATGCTGAGTTTTCAATATTGGTTGGGTGGTTCAGCAGAAAATCTAGAAAACTTTTTGCTGATGCTGGCAGATAAATATGTTTTGAAAGGTGAAGACAAAACAAATCTAGTTAAGTCTGAATATCAAGCGCCCATAGTTTACCCAGATATGGGGATTTGGCATCCTTTAGCTCCCACAATGTTTGAAGATGTGAGGGAATATCTCAATTGGTATAATAGTCGTAGAGATATTCCCAAAACTTTAAAAGACCCCCTAGCACCCTGTGTGGGTTTAGTATTGCAGCGCACCCATCTAGTGACTGGGGATGATGCTCATTATGTAGCCATAGTGCAAGAATTAGAGTCTTTAGGTGCTAAGGTTCTCCCGGTATTTGCTGGAGGATTGGACTTTTCTAAGCCTGTGAATGCCTATTTCTATGAGCCCACAAGTGAAAGACCCTTAGTGGATGCGGTGGTATCCTTAACTGGATTTGCTTTAGTAGGTGGACCTGCAAGACAAGACCACCCCAAAGCCATAGAAGCATTAAAACGGCTCAACCGTCCCTATATGGTGGCCCTACCCTTGGTGTTTCAAACCACGGAAGAATGGTTAAATAGTGATTTGGGTTTACATCCCATTCAAGTAGCTCTACAAATTGCCATACCTGAATTGGATGGTGCAATTGAGCCAATTATCCTCTCCGGTAAAGATGGTGCTACAGGAAGGGCGATCGCACTGCAGGATAGGGTGGAGATAGTTACCCAACGGGCTCTCAAATGGGCTAGTCTCCGTCGTAAACCAAAATTGGATAAAAAGATTGCCATTACGGTTTTTAGCTTTCCCCCTGATAAAGGTAATGTGGGAACTGCTGCTTATTTGGATGTATTTGGTTCTATTCATGAAGTTCTCAAAGGATTGAGAAATAATGGATATGATGTACAGAATATTCCTGACACTGCCAAGGAATTGATGGAACAAGTAATTCATGACGCACAAGCACAGTATTCCAGTCCCGAACTGAATATTGCTTATAAAATGTCTGTGTCAGAATATGAGACCCTCACACCCTATTCAGAACGTCTGGAAGAAAACTGGGGACCACCACCAGGACATTTAAATAGTGATGGACAAAACCTATTAATTTATGGTAAAGAATTCGGTAATGTTTTTATTGGTGTCCAACCTACCTTTGGTTATGAAGGTGACCCAATGCGCTTACTATTTTCTCGTTCTGCTAGTCCTCACCACGGTTTTGCCGCTTTCTATACCTACCTAGAAAGAATTTGGGGTGCTGATGCGGTTTTGCATTTTGGTACTCATGGTTCCCTAGAGTTTATGCCCGGTAAACAAATGGGTATGTCGGGAGATTGCTATCCTGACCAACTAATTGGTACAATTCCCAATCTGTATTATTACGCAGCTAATAATCCCAGTGAAGCCACAATTGCCAAGCGGCGTAGTTATGCAGAAACTATTTCCTATTTGACCCCACCCGCAGAAAATGCCGGTTTATACAAGGGGTTGAAGGAACTGAGTGAGTTGATTGCTTCTTATCAAACCTTGAAGGATAGTGGAAGGGGAGTTTCTATTGTCAATGCGATTATTGACAAGTGTCGCATTGTTAATTTGGATAAGGACATAGACCTTCCTGAAACCGATGCTAAGGATCTCTCCCCAGAAGACAGGGATAATGTGGTGGGGATTGTCTATCGCAAGTTAATGGAAATAGAATCTAGGTTACTACCTTGTGGTTTACATGTGATTGGTAAACCACCAACCGCACAAGAAGCTGTTGCTACCCTAGTTAATATTGCTAGCTTGGATCGGACAGAAGAAGAGATTCTCAGTTTACCTCGGATTATTGCCCAAAGCTTAGGAAGGGATCTTGAAGAGATTTACCAAAATAGCGATCGCGGTATTTTGAGTGATGTACAGTTACTACAGGATATTACTATGGCTACCCGTGCTGCTGTAGGTTCTTTAGTACAAGCACAAACAGATGCGGAAGGTAGGGTTTCTCTAGTTTCTAAGTTGAATTTCTTCAACATGGGTAAAAAAGAACCTTGGGTGGAATCCCTATATAACTCAGGTTACACCAAGGTAGATGTATCTGCACTTAAACCCCTATTTGAGTATTTAGAATTTTGTCTGAAACAAGTGTGTGCAGATAACGAACTAGGAGGTTTATTACAAGGTCTGGAAGGGGAATATATATTACCTGGACCGGGAGGGGATCCAATTCGCAATCCGGATGTATTGCCAACGGGTAAAAACATACACGCCCTAGATCCACAAGCTATTCCCACAACCGCAGCTGTTCAGTCAGCGAAAATTGTAGTGGATAGATTGTTAGAGAGGAATAAAGCAGAAAATAATGGTCAGTGGCCAGAAACCATTGCTTGTGTGCTGTGGGGTACGGATAATATTAAAACCTACGGAGAATCCCTGGCACAAATTATGTGGATGGTGGGGGTAAGACCCATTCCCGATTCTTTGGGGAGGGTCAACAAATTAGAATTGATTCCTCTAGAAGAATTGGGGAGACCCAGGATAGATGTGGTTATTAACTGTTCTGGAGTATTTCGAGATTTGTTCATTAACCAAATGAACCTCCTGGACCAAGGGGTAAAAATGGCCGCTGAAGCTGATGAACCTTTAGAGATGAACTATGTAAGGAAACATGCTCTACAACAAGCCCAAGAAATGGGTATAAACCTACGTCAAGCTGCGACTCGGGTGTTTTCTAATGCTTCTGGTTCCTATTCCTCCAATATTAACCTAGCGGTGGAGAATAGCACTTGGGATAGTGAAGCAGAATTACAAGAAATGTATTTGAAGCGCAAATCCTTCTCTTTTAATTCTGATAATCCAGGAGTGATGGATGAATCTCGTCAGTTATTTGAAAACTCCCTGAAAACTGCTGATGCAACTTTTCAAAATCTCGACTCCTCGGAAATTAGTTTGACTGACGTTTCTCATTTATTTGACTCCGATCCCACCAAGTTGGTAGCTAGTCTGCGGGGAGATGGAAAGAAACCAGCATCCTATATTGCTGATACAACCACTGCGAATGCACAAGTGAGAAGTTTATCAGAGACTGTACGTTTAGATGCGCGGACAAAAATGCTCAATCCTAAATGGTATGAGGGAATGTTATCTCATGGTTATGAAGGAGTGCGTGAGCTTTCTAAACGGTTAGTAAATACTACTGGTTGGAGTGCAACTGCTGGCGCTGTGGATAACTGGGTTTATGAGGAAACTAATGAGACCTTTATTAAGGATGAGGAAATGCAAAAACGTCTACTCAACTTGAATCCTCACTCTTTCCGCAAGATAGTTTCTACCCTATTGGAAGTCAATGGTCGTGGTTATTGGGAAACCAGCGAGGAAAATTTAGATAGGTTACGGGAGTTGTATCAGGAGGTGGAAAACCGGATTGAAGGTATAGATTAGGGTTATTAGTGGCGATCGCTCGGGGAAGAACCTGGGCGATCGCTATGATTTTTCTACCATCATGGTCATTGCTTTGGTTTTAATAGCTTGCGCATTAATCTTTTCACCTAGCTCTTGGGATGAATATATTCCTTCAAAAGCTTCCAGTGCAGCTTTTTTAATAGCAGTATCAAAAGCATCGGTTAAGATTTCCTCTAGTTCCTCTTGGTTAGCGTAGAAACCTCCTGTTTTTTTGCGCTTATTGATTTTCTTGATTTCTTTACTGCTATTATATATTGAAAATTCCCAAGAGCGAGTACTGCGACCTTCTGCTTCTTGTTTGATTAGATGTATTAACAATATTACTGTATAAGCGTAAATCTTGCTTAATTTATCTTCTCGAGACATTTCCTCAAGCTGAGCGACCAGTTCCAAAGCTTGATTATAATCTTGATCTTTGATTAATTTACTTAACAGTAATAACTCCTCCATCGTCTTATTCTCATAATCCTGTAGCAAAGGCTCTGAGCAATTCAAGAATTAAACTCAGGTCATTAAGTATTCGCTTGTACTCAACCCTCATAATACCACATTTCTACCCCTTCAACCATAATTTTTTCTTATTACTCACCTTTATATATATGGATTGAGAGATTAAGGCAATTCTATTTCTAACATTACTAATATTTGATATTCCCCCATTCGCGAAAGAGCGATCGCTATTTACCCTATCTCCCATTACAGCGCCACGAAATTTTTTTTGAAGGGGGTTGACTATTGACCGTCGGACGTGATAGCCTGATAATGGAAATCTGTCCACTTTTTTTTACAAATGCTCATACTCCATTATACTCAACTCTCATAGTACCACATTTCCACCCCTTCAACCACAAAAAAACTTATCTCAACCCCTCATAACCATAATTTTTCCTTATTACTCACCTTTATATATATGGATTGAGAGATTAAGGCAATTCTATTTCTAACATTACTAATATTTTCTCCCCTTCACCTAAGAGCGATCGCCATTTACCCTAATCTCCACCAGTGTTTATAGCATAACCAACTTGACGGTTTTGATGTTTAAGATACCTAATGTTGCGATGTTCTGCCAAATGTAAGCCAAACTTCCATGATTTTAACAAAATTTTATAACAACCTTGTTGTTTCTAGTTTATAAGAGTCTGAAAATAACTTTGAAACCTCATTTAGCCAACAGTCTTACGTCTTGACAAGACTAAATTTGAGGATTAGTGATTTTGGGTCGATTGTGCATTTTCTCCCAGCTAATAACCGATGCTCCACCCGTGACCATTATAACTCCTATGATCTGGGGTAAATCCAAATTTTCTCGAATCATTAGTCCGGCCAAGATCATGGTAAAAATGGGAGTAAAAGCTCTAAATAGAGTATAAAATTTCAATTCTAGCTTGTTAGTGCCTAAACTTTTTAGCAACCAAGCACCAAGGGTGAGAACAGCCAACATAAAAGCGCCGAGAACTAATTCTAAGAAACCAGATGATTTCAGTATGATACTCCAGTTAGATGGTAATGGTACTAATAGGGAAAAAAAGCTTAATAGTAGCATACTAGTGAAGTTAAGAAGAGCAAAAGAAATAGGATGGATTGCGGATGCAGACAACCTAGAAATAATAAGGTAGGTGCCAAAAGCTATTCCGGAAAGAATTGCGGAAATACTTGCCAGGGTGTTGGTAGTGGTGGGACTGCTAAGGATGAATAATTGACCGCCTAGGATACCAAAAATAGCACCAATCTTCACCGGACTAGGGCGTTCACTCAAGAGGAACCAAGCCAATATTCCAGTCACTAGGGGGTAGACAAAAAATAAACTCATGGCTACCCCTACGGTTAGCTGACTAATAGCAACGTAAATAAACAACTCAGATAAGAATAGACACCCACCACTTAAAACTGATAGAATCAGTAGTTGTTTTCCTGTGGTATGGGTGCCATTTTTTTTGTTAGGTTTCCGGAATAGATTTTTAATTTCTTGCCAAATTGGTGGATGCAAAGTAGGAGCCAAAAGCAACATTAATGGTAGAACTACTAGCAGTCTCAGCATTAATAAAAGGAAAATATTACCCAAGGTTGGCAATAATAGACCCCCTTTCTGGAACTCTCCTAAAAGTTGAGAACCCTCCCAGAAAAATGCCCGGATGATGACGTTATAAAGGGAGGAGACAACTGTGTATAAACCTAAACACAGAAACCCTATTTGTAGTGATGAGATAGGTCTATTATTTTTGGGCAATTTTCGCTCAAAAGCAGGTTCTTGATATGGTGTATTTATGGGAATATGTGGCGTACTTATGATTGTATCTACAGAAAAATGGGTAGTTGTTTTGTTTGCTAAACTATCAGTAATTGAAGCGGTTACTTCCTCCACTGTAACTTCTTCAACTTGTTCAAGGGGTGAAGAATGGCAGCTTTGGGGAGCTGACACATCTTTCGATAATTCTTGAGGTAGTGATTGTGGTGCAAGCACAATTGAACTTTCTGACACTGGTTCTAGAATGGAATCTTGCTCCTCCGGTGATTCCCTTTGCTCTGGAGATTTGGACAAAAATCCATTCCCGTACTGAGTTTGTCCTAGCTGTAGTACGGTTGGCGATCCTCCCGTCACAAACACCTGGGAATTTATTTGTTTAGCTTTGTCTAACTCAGTTTGTAACCGACTAACATAAGCTGTTAAAACTTGTTCTCCTTGTCGTTGTTGATCATAGATTTTTAAAAACTGTTGGGAAAGATGACCTTGATAATTCTTTAATTCCTCCTGTAGAGAACTAAAAGCGATTGTCAAATTATTGTCTAAATTGTTAACTATCTCCGTAATATTCTCACTTATCTGACCAGCTATTTTGGCATTAACTTCTGCCCATTTCATGGCTACCTGGTCAGAAGATTCTGTCTTTACTAACTGTGCTTGACTAACCAAAATCTTTAAGGAAGACTGCAATTGAGAAGATATGTGCTTGGACAAAACTTCCGCCAGTTGGCGAATTAAAACTTGTTGTTCAGCAATTTGTCGTGTTTGTTGCAATTTTTCCTTTTCTTCCGTTAATCTTTCAATATCCTTACCTAAACGACTTTTCTCACCTTCTAACCGCTTCACATCATCCTGCAAAGCTCGTAAAACATTCTGTTGGAGATTTTCTAAATCCTCCACCATGTCCCAAAGGGCATTTTCTGTTGACCTAGATAGGTCATTTCTAGTACGTTGTTTTTCTGGTCGCTTCTCAAGTGGACCCATTAGTTTCTTACCTCTAACACCTTGAAGAGTTATTTAATTTTTTGTCATTCAGTCCGGATAATAATGAAGATTAGAGCACTCATAACGGCACTAATAGGAACTGTAATTAGCCAAGCTGCGGTGATTCCTCGAATGGTAGAAAAGTCAATTAAACGAGGGCTTTGGACTAATCCAACTCCTATTATACTACCTACGATCCCATGGGATGTGGATACGGGTAAACCTAGGCGAGATGCTAACAAAACAGTGGTAGCAGTAGCTAATTCAGCGCAAAATCCTGCACTTGGTTGCAGAGGGATAATATTTTCACCAATGGTGGTGATCACTTTTCTACCCCAAATCCCTAATCCGCTGACTATTCCTACACCTCCTAAAATTATTACCCATCCAGGAATAGTGATTCCATGAAGAGGAACTTTCTGGGTTTGGTCAATGTAGGAAATTACTGCCAAAGGAGCAATTGCATTGCCAATGTCGTTAGCACCATGGGCAAAAGCAACAAAGCAAGAACTTAAAAGTTGAAACTTGGCAAATAATCCTTCTATGTAGTTGTGGATGGGGGATGCTGAAATTTGCCCGGTGGTATTTTCCACTTGCTTCCAACTATATATTGTCATGACAATAATGCCAACCACAATAGTAAAAATGGCAATACTATGTGAAGGGATCTGTAACCCCACCTGTTGATTGAAAAACCTGGTTATTGATTCCGCTAAGGGAACCAACACTATGGCTCCAAATATACTCAGAACAATCATACTTAACCAGGGAATCCATTCCTGTAATCTTTGCTGGGAGTTGGTTGGGGATAATATGTAATTCTGGATTATACTATAAAAAATAGCAGCTATAGTAGCACTTATTATGGGTGTAAATACCCAAACAACGGTTATAGATCTAATGGCTTGCCAGTCTATACTATCTATACCCGCTGCTATCCAGGTAAAGCCAGCAATAGCACCAACTACCGCATGAGATGATGATACGGGTAAAGATAGAGCTGTAGCTAGTTGCAGCCATAATCCTGAAGATATAAGCACTGCCATCATCCCTAACAACAGGGTTCTGGGTGTGGTGATAAACAATTCCGGATGGGCAATTTTCGTCCCTAGGGTTTCTGTCACACCTCCCCCAAATAATACAGCACCCCCAAATTCTAAAACCCCCGCTATGATCATGGCCTGTTTGAGTGTAACTGCTTTTGATCCTACAGATGTTCCCATGGAGTTAGCTATATCATTAGCACCCAGGTTAAATGCAAGATAGAATGATAATAAGCCTGCAATAATCAATTTGCTTTCATCCTACTTATAATGGTTCCTTTCATGGGTAAATTAAGATCTTATAGGTTTCTGCTGCGGGTGCGATCGCCTGCTCTACTGCTTGATGTAAGTTTTCTAAGGGATAGCGATCGCTAATTAACGCCTGAACGTTAATGCGGCGACTAAAAACTATATCTGCTGCTAGGCTTTGTAACCTATAGGAGGAACTATAACTTCCTATTAAGTCTATTTCTCTACGATAGAGAATATTGGGGTTAATGGGTATTTCTACCTCGTCAGGGAATTCGGCAAAAAAGAGTATTTTGCCGCCTTTGCGGGTACAGTTCAAGGCTTGAAAAAAAGCCTTGTCGCTGGGAACTGCCAACAATGCCACATCCGCACCCATTCCTCCCGTTAAGTCTTGGACTTTTTTAGCCAAGTCTGGATCACGAGCATCAAATGCTGCTTCTGCTCCTATCTCCACAGCTTTTTCAATTCTGGATGGCAAAAGATCCGTGGCGATCGCCTTAGCACCAAAATATTGCACCAACATAATAAACATTAACCCAATCGGACCTGCTCCAGTAATTAACACTGTTTGTCCTGGTGCTATTTGAGCTTTTTTTACAGCTTTTAGACAGCAATTAGTAGGTTCTACAAAACTGGCTTCTTCAAAACTAATATGGTCAGGAATGGGGATTAAACCTCCGTTTTCCACAATATGACCTGGCACCTTCACGTATTCGGCAAAACCCCCTCCACTGGGGTTGAAACCTGCTGTGGTAGATATATTTTTATAGACATCGCACATGGAAAAATTTTCATTCAGGCAATAGGCGCAGCGCATACAGGGTATATGATGCATCACTGCTACCCGGTCTCCCACGTTCCAACCTTTGACTTGAGAACCCACTGCAGCAATAGTGCCAGCGGTTTCGTGTCCAAAAATCCGTGGGGGTTCATACAGAGGATAACGAATCTTTTTAATATCCGATTGACATAAACCCACCACTCTTACTTGCACTAGTACCTCCTCCGGTGTTAAATGAGGAACTGGAACTTCCTCGTAGGATAACTGATTTACGCCTCTAAATACTTGTGCTTTCATCGCTATTTATTAGGTAGTTTAGTTAGGTTTGAATCGGGGATTAGTGAGCAATTACCACTCCCCAACCATTCTTGTTTAAGCCGTAACCTCTTGATTGGTTTTTTGATTGATAGCTGCATATAGCCTATTCAAAGCATTCACATAAGCTTGAGCAGAAGCTACAATTATATCTGTATTAGCTGCATGACCAGAAAATACACGGGACTCGTAACGCAGACGAATGGTTACCTCTCCCAAAGCATCAATTCCAGCTGTCACCGATTGTACAGAAAATTCTATCAGATCATTAGGCACATTCACCACTCGATTGATAGCCCTATAAACCGCGTCCACTGGTCCTGTACCTATGGCCGCATCAGTCAGTTCTTGACCATCTGGGGTGCGAAGAGTTACGGTAGCAGTGGGTCTAGCATTACTACCACAGGAAACCTGCACCAACTCAATTTTAAACAAATCGGGAACTTGTTTAATTTCATCATTAACAATAGCTTCCAAATCCCAATCTGAGATGTCCTTCTTTTTGTCTGCTACATCCTTAAAACGAATAAATGCCTTATTGAGATCATTCTCCGACAATTCAAAGCCTAACTCTTTCAATCGTGATCTAAAAGCATTCCTGCCAGAATGTTTACCCAATACTATTTGGTTATCGGTTAATCCAATCAACTGGGCATCCATAATCTCATAAGTGAGTTTATTCTTGAGCACTCCATCTTGGTGAATGCCAGATTCATGGGCAAAAGCATTAGCCCCGACTATAGCTTTGTTGGGTTGTACCAACATTCCGGTTAAATTGGAAACCAATCGAGAAGTCTTATAAATTTGTCTGGTGTCAATATTGGTTAAAGGTGCTTCCGAATCAGCGGGTCTACCAAAGAACGGATTAAAATATTGTCGTCTGACATGAAGACCCATAACCAATTCTTCTAAAGCAGCATTACCAGCTCTTTCGCCAATACCATTGATAGTACATTCCAGCTGTCTAGCACCATTCTTTACTGCTTCTAAGAAGTTAGCAACCGCCAGACCCAGGTCATTATGTCCATGTACAGAAATGATAGCCTGGGTTATATTGGGAACATTTTCTTTAATCCCCCTAATCAAATTGCCAAACTCTCCGGGAGTGGTATAGCCCACTGTATCAGGAATATTAACCGTAGTTGCACCAGCAGCTATCACCTCAGTTAAAACCTCATACAAAAATTCCGGGTCCGATCTACCAGCGTCCTCAGGGGAAAATTCCACATCATTAGTGAAACTCTTAGCGTATGCTACCATGTCTCGAGCTATAGATACAACTTCTGGGCGAGTCTTCTTCAGTTTGTACTGTAGGTGGATATCAGAAGTAGCTAAAAAAGTATGGATTCGACCCTTAGCTGCTGATTTAATAGCCGCAGCTGCTGTTTTAATATCATCCTGTTTAGCTCTAGCCAAACTACAAATAATGGGACCATCTGGCAAACCTACAGTCTCAGCAATTTTGCTCACTGCGGCAAAATCACCCGGACTGGCAAAAGCAAAACCAGCTTCAATCACATCTACCCCTAAACGTGACAACTGTTTGGCTATAACCAGCTTTTCTTCAATGTTTAAGGTAGCTCCTGGACACTGCTCTCCATCTCGCAGTGTGGTATCAAAGATGATAATTCTATCTGCTTGATTGTTCATTGGTTTCGAGTTGGGTTTAAGTTAACTAATTGGTAAGGGTTAAAATACCTTGAACTTTATTAAAAGGAATGTAAGAGTCAGTTTAAAGAATGTAGAATTAATAGTTTAAAACTAGCTGATGTATAATTAAATTTCAAATGACCAGCAAATTTATCAATTGGCGGTTAGGGACTTGGCCTGGTTCGACGGATCCATTGATTCCCACTCATAGTTACTGACTCCTTATTCATATCTAACTGTTGCTTTTTGACACTGCCTAGATTAGGTGTAATTCTACTAAGCTTCGGTTTTTTCTATTTGATCTTTAATATCGTTCAGGTCTATATATCTATCAGTAGCATTACGTAACTCTCGGGCAATCATGCCCTCTGTAGACACAACAGTAATATGGGTATTTTTGGAGCGTAACAGCTCAATTGCCCTTTCAAAGTCACCATCTCCACTAAATAAAACTACTCGGTCATACTGATCGACGGTATTGAACATATCCACAACAATTTCAATATCCAAATTTGCTTTTTGGGAATAACGTCCAGAAACATCATCATAGTATTCCTTGAGGATTTTCGTGCGAACCGTATATCCTAAACTAATAAGTGCATCCCGGAAACCACGTTGGTCTTGAGGATCTTTTAAACCAGTGTACCAAAAAGCATTGATTAATGTTGTTTCAGGTTGTTCGTTCTTAAAATATTCTAACACTCGTCGCGGGTCAAAAAACCAGCCATTTTTTTGTTGAGCATAGAACATATTATTTCCGTCTACGAAAATAGACAGACGACTCATGGGCAAAACCATAGAAATTTACACCTAAATAATAAATAAGAATGTAAGTTTAAACAATAGATTATAGCAATTCTTAATTAGAGGGAAATCAGCACCGGGGATCAGGGAACAGTTTGACCTGGGACAAAACCGCTTCTAAAAACCTATGCATATCTAGGCATAAATCCGAAAATATGGGCAAATCCAACTCT
>ACYB01000032.1 GCA_000175855.1 Raphidiopsis brookii D9 | reverse complement strand
TTACAGTTACACATAAGCTGAAAAAGTTCGCCTGCTAAATGCTAAAATCTTTCCCCCGCGACTCAGTTAATATCTATCCCTGGATAGATGTTATGAGACCCAGTAATTTTTTACAGTATAAATGCTTACATTTAGTTGTGATTTACACATTTAGTCGAAAACCACCTACTATTTTATCATGCGTACAAGTACTCCGCCATCAAGCGATCCTCAAAATAAAAAGTATGTTACTTTGATTGCCACTATGCGTCTGCTTCAATTTTTGCTCTTTTTCATGGTGGTGGTAATGGTAGTCTCATCTCTCTCTTCGACACCATTTACAATACTTGGTCTTATGATGAGTATTATAATTGTTTATATTTTAACTGAGTCAGTCATAGCTGTTGTAGACTTACTAAGTTGTATAGAAAAAACACAAGGGAAATTTAGATGCAAGCATCAGAAACCAAACTACAGCAAATTCTTGAGGGGACAAGACAATATATTGTTCCTCTCTTTCAAAGACCATATAGCTGGAAAGTACCTGAGTGGAAGACATTATGGAATGATATTTTGTGTCTATGTGAAGTAGATAAACCTCGTCCCCACTTTATGGGTTCAATTGTAACTATGCCTACTACATCATCCCCAGAACAAGTAAGCAAGTATCTACTAATTGACGGACAACAAAGACTGACTACGATTTTTATACTGCTATCTGCACTCAGAGATACTGTAAAACATTCAGAGGAGGAATTGGCAAAAGAGATCAATGATACTATTTTGGTTAATCCTTTTAAAAAGAAAAATGGTTCAGATTACTATAAGTTGCAACCCACACAAGTTGACCGTATAGTGTTTCATCAAATAATCAATTCAGATTCCAGCGTCAATAAAAGTGGAATTTCGGAATGCTATGACTTTTTTAAAAAGAAGATTAAAAAAATCTCATCATCATCGGAACTGCAAAAAATAAAGGAAGTTATTGGTGGTAGTTTTTCCGTGGTGAGTGTTGTTCTGAATGCTGATGATGATCCTTATTTAGTTTTTGAAAGTCTTAATGCTAAAGGAAGACCTTTAACTCAAGCGGATTTAATCCGAAATTATTTATTCATGCGTATTCCTGGGGAAGATCAAGAACCTATACATGCTGAATATTGGCAACCTATGCAGGATTTGCTAGGTGATAATTTAACGGAGTTTATTCGCCACTACCTAACTAAAAGTGGTTCTGATGTTAAGAAAAGTGAGATTTATTTTGAGATCAAAGATAGAATTAATGAAAGTGATGCACGTTCTTATCTGAAACATTTGCACATTTTTTCGGAATATTATTCAAGACTTTCAAACCCAGAACGAGAACCCAAGGATATGATTCGTAAATATCTTTGTAGGTTAAATCGTTTAGATGTTGTAACTGTTTATCCATTTCTCTTAAATTGTTATGATGATTGTGTGAACCAAAGACTGACAGAAGAGGAATTTATATCTGTTCTTAAAGTGATCGAGAACTTCATTCTTCGTCGTTTTGTTTGTAATATCCAAACAAGAGGACTAAACAGAATATTTGCTTTACTACATTCAAAAGTCAGCAAAGCAACAGCTCTTGGCTCTGATAATTTTGTCGACAGGCTAAAGTTAACACTTCAAAATCAAGACTATCCTAAAGATGCAGAGTTCAAAGCAAGATTGATTGACGTAAAACTATACGGTGAAAAACGATCAGAAAAATGCAAGATTATTCTTGAATCCATCGAGGAATATTTTGGACATAAAGAACAGGTTAGGTTTGAAAATGTTTCGATTGAGCATATTATGCCACAAAATCTCAGTGATTCCTGGAAAAAAGACTTGGGAGAGGAATGGGAAAAAGCCCATGAACTTCTGGTTCATACCCTGGGAAACTTAACACTTACTGCATATAACGGGGAACTTTCTAACGATTCTTTTAAACAGAAAAAACAGACTTTTAGAAATAGTAATTTGGAGTTAAACAAGTATTTTCAATCTCGAGAGGAATGGCGTGAGGAAGATATTAAAAAAAGAGCCGACTATCTTGCTGATATTGCCTTACAAATTTGGGGTTATTTTGGTGATGAATCGGCCCAATCTTCCCCCCCTACTAAGTTAAAAGGGACTACTCCAAAGCCAAAGGCTGTTTTTTGTTCTGGGAAACAATATCCTGTTAAAAGTTGGCGAGATGTTTTAGAAACAACTTTGAATGAAATTGCTGATTTGGAACCAAATTCCTTCAATGATATAGTCCAGAAATTTACCCGCTTTATAAGTTGGGATAGAAAAAACTTTCGCGAAACACGGACCCTGCGTAATGGAGCTTTTATTGAAGTTAACCTATCATCACAAGTGATCTATAACTTCTATATGAAGGCCATAGAAACCGCAGGGTTATCAGATGATGAATGGAGAATTGAAACTCAAGATTCTAGATAAAGTACATCTGTGTGCAAATCGGAGCCAAGCACTGATTGAGAGGTTCGGTAAACCGAACCTTTGACAGTAAAGGTAAGGAAGAGAATTCCCACCCCGCTTATTGGCCCTATATCTTCCGAGCAAATACTACATAATTTCCTAAAAATATCTATCCTAGGATAGATGTTTAAAAATAATGTAATTACTTATTGTAGGTAACACCTGAATACTTAAGTAAACCCCTGGACTTATCAAACGGGATTTATTTTAATCTAAGTTTAGCCGTATTTTTACTGATAAAACATGAAAACTAGGAAACCACTACGACATCAAATCACCGGTAACATAACAACATGCTAGAAAAATTAACACAAATTAAAAAACTTGCCTATACGCCCTTTGTCGCTTTTAATTCCCTACCGGAACATCCAGGTATCTATTTTGTTACTGACGGTGCATCACGGGTATGGTACTGTGGAATTGCGGACAATTTAAAACAAAGACATTTAGCTCACGAGAAAAAAAACCTATTTCTTGAAGCAAAATGCCATGGTCTGAGATATTTCCTGTGGGAAGATAGGCAAGACTTAGAAGAATGGGAGGAAGAAGCAATCAAGCATTATCAACCTCCTTTGAATAAAGAACAGGGACACCACATCCCTTTGGTGGATTTGGGGTATGAAAAAAGTAGTTACTTCAACCGCTATCTAGAGATTAGGACGATTCAAAAAGAACTTGAAAAAGAAATGGAGGAACTAAAACCAAACATTGTCTCTTTACTTGAAGAACAGGGGGAGAAAGTAAGGACTGATAGCTTTTACGCTTACTTAATACATCGCAAAAAATATGAGTATTCTCAGGAAGTTAAAGATCTTGAACTGAGGGTAAAAATGCAACGAAAAAAGGAGGAAGATGAAGGTATTGCTATTGTTGTTGATGAAATAATCTTTCCTAGCATTAAATTGATATGATTAGGTCAAGATGATTTTTATGAAATTGTCCCAGACTTTAACGTGTCGGAAACATGGTTTTTACATCTGCTGGAATAGTAGTTTTTTAAATTGCAAAACCGTAGTTACTCTTGAAATAATAGTATGGCTGATCAACCCAAATGTGTATATACTGCTGTTACCTTTGCACCAGTACAAGGATTTATAGAAAAATCTCGTAAGCTGCGAGACCTATATGGTGCTTCAGTGCTGCTTTCCTACATGAGTAAAAAAATAATCGATGCTGTTTGTGAAATGGAGCTGGATGTAATTTCCCCCGGTACCCATAATATTAAACAGGGAACACCTAACCGCATTCTTATTAAGGGTAACTTTCCTGAGAACCAAGCAAGAGAAGTATTCTTATCAAGTTGGAAAGAGGTCATCTACCACTGTGAGAAATGGCTTAGTGAAAATTTAAGACATTTGGGTCCCTACCATTGGGAGCGTGAGTGGAATAACTGGGCTAATCACAGTTGGGAGATATTTTGGTCCCAGGGAGACTCCCCCACTTCTGTTATGCGAGAACTAGAAACCAATAAGTTAGCTCGCGACTGGATAGGAATTAACTGGATTGGGGAAAGTTCGAGTCTCACTGGTGCTGATGGAATTGCATTTCCTGGATTGGGGGGGAATAAACGTAATCCGGCAAACATTGACTACAGAAAAGAGAAGGAAGAGATTGAACGTTTTTACACAGAACTGGCAAAAATAACTGAAAATACCAAACAAGAGGAAGTCGAGGGTAAATTTATTGACCCTAGAGAGAAATTGAGTATTCCTGAATTGACTAAACGTTTAGTAACTTACCCCGATGTGGGAAAACGTTTTCAACTGTTTCCTCTACCCGAGGGATTTCAAGAAATTCAGCGCAAGCCAGATCCACAAACTGGTAACCCTGGACAGTGGACAGGTTGGTTTATGGGAGATGGGGATAAAGTGGGTGATCACCTACAAAAAATTGCGGTAAATGAAGGTGATGTGGGCTTAAAAAACTTTAGTACAGAAATGCAAAAATGGGGAGAAAATTTCTCTAGTCATTTTCAGAAAGGTATTCCGGGAATTAATGGAAGGATAGTTTATGCAGGTGGGGATGATTTTTTGGGGGTGATTTATAGTAATAATCCTCATGAACCTATTTCACCCCTTGCAACTTACGAGTGGTTGATGACTCTCAATCATAGATGGCAAGAACACAAACAACCCATTACTTTGAGTGTTGGATTTGTATGGGTCGCAGGTAGTGTACCCCAACGAGATGTGCTACAGCATTGTAGGGAAGCACAGAAATTAGCAAAATCCAGTGGGCGTAATCGTGTAGCTATTCGAGTTTTATTTAATAGTGGGCAGTATGTACAGTGGACTTGTCCTTGGGACTACTTATATGTTCTGAAGAAATATCGAGACCGTGACGGCAAAACCTATGCAGAATGGGAGTGCAACGGTCGAGATTCTAAGTTTGAACCTAATTGGAACCATGTTTATAACGATTTAATGCAACTCAGATTTCGTAATGCAATTAATTTGTCTAAACAAAGTAGTTCAGGATGGATTATGGCATTGACCCTATTTGATATTTATTTTAACACCAAACAGGATTTAGTAAATAATGAAAAGGCAATTACTGGTAAAACTAATGCTGACGCTATGACAAGTTGGATTATTGATTTGATTAACGTGGGGTGGCAACTATGTACAAATATCTAATTGTGATTAATCCTTTAGGGTTTTTATATGGCAGCACTGGGGCATTTTTGTCACCAGAAAATCTAGTGGGAAGATCTGGGTCCAAATTCCCACCAGATGCTTGTACATTATCTGGTTTGTTTTTTGCGGCCAATCAATCCGAACCGTTTATCGATCATCAAGAACTAAAAAAATTACACGTTGCTGGGCCTTTTTGGGCAAAACTAAATGCTCTAGAATATTTTTATGTTCCTATTCCTTGGACAAAAATTATCAATCTTGAGAGTGGGCAATCAGATGAATGGGAAATTAGGAACGACAAATGGTATCGCAAAGAGAACTCCTTAGACCCTGATTGTAGGTGGCACAGTATTAATTATTGGGATTTTCCTGCTAAGCATATTTTGGGAAAAGATTTGGGAAAAGGTACAAATGATCCATGGAAATATATATCTATACTGCATCCCAAGCTAGTTAAAAATGAAAGATGTGTTGAAGAAGAAGGGGGATTATTTCTTGAAAATGCCGTACAAATGGGATATTATCCAAGAGATGATCAGAAAGATGAAACCTGTTTAGTTTATTTATCAACCCATGAGATACCTAAAGGATGGTATTGTTTTGGTGGTGAAAGCCATCTTGTAGAAATCACTTCGCAAGAAATTTCAAGCAATAGCAAAATATTAAAAATATTAAGGAAAAAAATTGAACGCAGTTGCGCTTTGATTACTCCAGGAGTGTGGGGTTCAACTCGGTTTTCTCACCGTTATCCAAATCCAGAACACACAACATTTCCCAAACCGAGTCATATTCTTACTGATAGGCCTTCTCCCTATCGTTACCGTTTGGGAGATACCAAAGGAAAAGGAAGGTTAGGAAGAGGGCGTTACGCGGTTCCCGCAGGGACTGTTTACGTCTTTGATAAACCATTAAATAAATCATGGTGGGGAGACGAAAATGATTCAGGATTTCCCGACGAATGGTTTCCTAATGAGGGCTTTTCTCTAAAACAATTGGGATGTGGTTTATGTTTACCTCTAAACATTATTGGTATTGATCAGTAACCACCCTTAATTCTCATGAAAATCGTCTCGAGCATTTCTAAGGTTAGAGTATAATAAATCAGGAGGAATAACTTTATGTATCACCAAGCTTACGGGATTATCAAAACTTTAGCACCACTTCACGTGGGAGCGACAGCAGGAGAAGAAACGGGAAACATGAACCTAATTTTTCGAGATCAATTTACCCGAACTGGTATTATTCCCGGTAGCTCAATTCGTGGTAGATTGCGAGCAGAAATGCGATATTATCAAGGGGAAGAAGAAGTCAGAATATGGTATGGTAGTGACGTAACGGATGATGACGAACAAAAATTAAGTAACGGTACTGTTTCTAACCGAACAACAGAGTCCCGGGTAAAGTTTGAATACGCTTCTATTGTGTGGTTACCCGTGTTTTGCCCGGGACAACCAATTATCTGGGTAAGTTGTAAACGCTTGCTTAAACGTTATCAAAGAATAGCTGGATTAAATGATTTGATATTACCTCGTACATACGTGAAATCGGAATCACTTACTCCTTTGCCAAATCAAAAATTATTCTTCAACTTTGGGTTTTTGACTATTGCCAATGGTACTATTTCATCGGATTGGTTCCCCGACGGTGAAGAATTACCAGCAGTCATAGTCGGTGATGATGAAATATCCATGATTCACGACATGGCCTTGTATCGTCAAAGTCGTGTTGCCCTGGAGAAAAATCAAAAGCGCAATGCAGACAAAGCTTTTTTCGGAGTTGAAGCATTACCAGAAGAAACAATTTTAGCTTTTCCCATTGGATTGAAAAAAAATAGGGATAATAAACAGTGGGAACCCTTTGGTAAAAAGGAAGTTCAGAATCATAAACCTCAAGATAGTAAGGCTAAACATGATGGAAATAATGACAAAAAAGTGGTCAGTAATGTTTACCTAGGGGGGCTAGAATCGGTGGGATTTGGACAATGTCAAATGACATTGTTTAATACAAATGTTCGGGAAGATTAATTAGTTATTGTTAAGGATAGAAATATGACTTGGAAAGATTTGAGTTTAGATAAAATTGCTCACAGTCTGGTTTGTGAGTACCGAAATGAAGACAGAGAAACAGTTAACCAGGTTCATAAAATGCGTGCTACTGTTCCCTATGGATTGGAGAGATTCTGGGGGGAACAGCTACGTTTAGAAGGTGAAAAATCTAAGTACTGGCGGGCTACCTGGAATGAACTAGTCGAAATTATGCAGCAAGCTGATATTACTGTTCCTGATACTCCTGAAGGGCTGTGGGATTCAGCAATATTTCCTTTGGAATATCGCAAGGTTACACTAGTGATACTAACACAACTGTGTGATTGCATGGTGTGGTGGACTCAAAGATATAAACCTACCCGAGGTGATTCAAGAAACGGCGATGAGTAGAGATATTTATCATTTCTTGTAGAGAAGATAGCCCATATCGCAGTAAAAAAATTCATAACATTAAGGAAAGGATAAACCAAAAATGAGTGATAGTAATTTAGTACCTTTAATGTATCAAAGCCAAATTGAAAAGAGGGGAAAGATTCAATATGTTGGGAAAAAATCACAAACCGCATCAAAATGGTTGGAAGAATGGCTAGAAGGATGCCCTCCTATTCCCCAACCACCAGATGAGGGTGTTCCATTATGGAAGCGAAAAAAACCTCAATCTGAAATAAAAATACCTCAATTTGGTCCTGATGTACATACTTGGGAATATACTCAAAATTGGCGTTTTGTAACAAATTCCGGACAAGATGAAGGGATAATTCGACCTGTCATTGGTGCCAAAGGTATACCCCACTACCCGGGTAGCAGCATGAAAGGTGCATTTTTACGTGCCTGTCAACAAATTGCTTCTGATAAGGTCCAGGATTATTGTGGTGGAGAAGTAGAAGAAATCATTGATGGAAAAAAATACAAAAGGACTAAACCGGGTATTTTACGTTTTCATGGTGGTTATCCTATAGATATGTCCTGGGCAAACCGCGAAAGGTTACTTGATATTGTTCATTCTCAACAGGAACGTCAGGTTGAACGAGATTCTAGGAGCAGTGCAAATGTACAAATATCGCTGTACAAAACTATCTTTAGATTTGGTATTTCTGCAATTAAAAATAGCACTCATGTCAATATAGACTGGGATCTGGTAGAAAAAATTTGGGAACAAGCATTATCCCAGGGAATTGGCTCAAGAACTAGTGCAGGCTATGGATATTTTAGTAAGTCTAAAGATGCAGCTACTCAGAACCTATCTATAGCACCAGTTATTTCAGTAAAACTTGATGGACAAGGAATAAGTTCTACTTTATTAGATGGATCAAAAGAATTCCGTCCTAATATGTTTAAAGCTGCTTTGAGGGGACATACTTTACGCTTATTAGCAGGGGTAACAAATGAAGAAAAGACCAGAGAATTAACGAATAAACTATGGGGTGGATTCATACAAAATCAAACAGAACAAGGTTCAATTGTCGGGAGATTTAGTGTTAATTTTGAAAGGGAACAACTTGAATTTATAAAAAAACATAAATATAAATTAAATTCGGGTAAAATAAATATTTTTGAACAGTACCGTCAAGGGCAAAGAGATGAAAAAGAAAGAGAATTTTTAATTCTTTTAGTTAAATTTTCTTTACTGCTGGGCGGTTTTGGTAGATCGTGGCGTAGAGTCGATCATGATCTATTTTATCCATCATACTTTCATAATACAAAGAAACCAATGATTGGTTGTCATTGGTCATTCAGTAATCCTAATGAATCAGCAGAATATTGTATTACAGCTCCCGGAGGTGAATTGACCAATATTAAGGATTTCTTATCCGGTATTTCCGACAAAGTACGAGATTGCTTCAACCTTCCATCTACAGATACTTATACAGAAAGTTGGCGAGAAATTTGGCATCCTGATAAGGTCCAGGTTTGGGGTAGAGTTGCAAATAGTAAAAACGATAGTATGGCTCTTCCATGGTTCCATAAAGATAACTTTATTAAAAGAACCAAGTTGACTGGATATGTTGGTAATGCCCAAAATCCTAGCAAGGTTGGTAGAATTTGGCATAGAATGTATCCTCTTTACGAAGTTATCAATCAAAAGGAGATGATTGACAAAACTGATGCCAAGAGTAAAAAATATGTAGAACTACTAACTGTTTATCTTTCAAATAATCCGGATTGCACAACAGAAAAATTTTTGAAGTTTTTAGAAGATAAAACCTTACAGGGTAAAGGAAACTTTGAAAGACTTTGGGGAAATAATCCATAATTAAGTACTTTTGGTTTTGTACCAAATTGACCAATCTTGAAGAGTGAGGTTTAAAAAATCAAAAACCAATAATTTTTGAGCAAAACTGTATTTTCTCAGTTATACTTTAGAGGTAACAAAAACTTAGGTGTAAATCATGAATATCTGGATTGTAACTATTGGCAACAGCGACATTAAGCTAGGGAATATAGACCAATGGAATAAATACTTGCTAGGCTCAGGAATTGATTTAGAAACAGACATCTTATTTGAACCCAAAAAACTGGAGGGTGAGGATCTTTTTACAGTTCCTGCAAGAGTGATGGGCATAGTTATTGGTAATCAATTAAACGATGAGAACTATCAGGGCTTACATTTTCCCATGTTAAAAATTTTCTCGGAGAAACTACAAGATGAAAAATTACCTCACAGAATTATTGTCATTTTAACAGATCAGAAGTTTGCTTATAAAGGTTATAATATAAATGAAAGAAGTCCATACTGGAAAGATACTTGTACCTTGAAACCAATACTCGACAAGTATTTAAAAAGTAAGTTTCCCGATGTGAGAGAGTTAGAATATGTAGAGCTTCAGCCAGAATCAAAAACTCAAAGTTTAGATAATTGGGATCAATCATTGAGTTTAGTTCAAACAAAGCTATTAGAGTTGGAGTTTAACTCCCTGGATGATATAGATAATGTATACGTTAGCCATCAAGCGGGTATCCCGGCAATTTCATCTGCAATTCAATTTGTGACCTTAGCTAAATTTGGTAAGAAAGTGAAGTTTCTGGTTTCAAATGAATATGAACCAGAAAATACAATATTTATTAGCAGCTCCAATTATTTACGAGGTATTCAACTACAAGAGGCAAAAAGATTACTCCAACGTTTTGACTATTCAGGATTGAACAGTTTATTGCATGATCTAAAAGTTTCTAACCCACAAGGAGAAAACCTCGAAGAATTACTGAAGCTACTGGAGATAGCTACTCAGTGGAATTGCGCTAAATTTGATAAATTTCTAGAGGATTTAGATTTGTATAAATTAACAAACCTAAGCGATGTAGCAAAAGAACGTTCAAATGATTGGTGGCAGCTTGGATATGAAGCTGCCTATTTGGCTGTAATTAGAATAGAACAGGGAAACACGGTGGAAGCAATGTTTCACAGTTTCAGAGCAGTAGAAGGTCTAATTCGTATGTGGGCTAAAGAAAAGTATGAAACGTATATTGACTACCCAGAAAAGGGCTGGCCCAAAGTTAAGGAGCAAACTATTAAAGAAGTTCTGCCAAGTTAACAAAAAAAACAACGAAACATTCCCTTTTAACTTGTTAAAAGAGGCAAAACCAGAATGTGAAGTCGAAGGTAATATTATGAGTATATTTGTGGGAGAAACAGGTAAAAAAGTACGAGATAAAAGAAATGAATTATTTCATAAATTACTTGGTTTGAAAGAAACAGACGTCTTCGAAGCGTGGGACACGACAGATAAAGATAGTTGGAAAACTAAAGTTTTAGATTGCTTAAATTTTGTTTCTGATCAATCATTTAAGTCCTTAGAAGAGGTAAGTGTTATGTACAAAGTGCATCAACTCTTAAATGAGATGCTTAATGACTACAAAATAAATGCTTTTGTATCTCATCAGGATTGATGGTATTTAATAGATACACTGTTGAGATACTAAAATACACCCGCTTTGTTTATAATAGCGATCGCCTGTCAGAAATGCTTGGTGGCAAACTTTCTCCTGATCAGAAGGTTCCATTAATTCACAAATTCCTCCTATTTTCTGAAATTTTAGCCAAATAACACTAGATTAGACCTGTTGGGATTCAATAAGAAAACCGCTGACAGCCTTACCAGGATTGAGTTTTAGTCTTTTTCACGGAAGTCACTAAAAGCTTTCCTGGGAGGTAATTTTCTAAGGTTATCAAAAAATTGGGCGTTGCACCTTTTTTAGTCTAAACTCCAGTTTTTAAAAACCCCCCTCCTAAGGTTTTATAGTGCAGGTAACAGTTTATTCAACTGCATTAATATCAGTACCCTTAGCTTTTAATTGTGATAGCAAGGTTTTATACTTTATTTTTCCTGCTCTTTCAGAAGTCTTTCTTATTCTACAGCCACAAACACATCTGGACTAAATTTAATTTAAACTGATAAGACAAGAGTAATCAATCCAAAAGTAAATAACGAAGGCAAAATTGCCAGAATAAAAATACGTCGGAAAATTGGGCTATAGGCCTGTCAAGCATGAGTAAAAGTTATCAAGTAATATAAAATAAGTAGGTAGTAATCTAAGTAATGGCAAGGGCTTTAAACACCGCATCTACTGGATCTGTGTAAAAAGAAGTTTGAAATTTGGCAAATAATTCCGGGGGAACACTGACTATATCTACTGCGCTGCTCATTGGTAAAAGAATACGTCTGGCACCAGCATCAAATGCTACTTGTAAACTGCCAGCTAAGTTACTAACTGGACTAATTGTACCCCCTAGGGTCATATCCCCAAGCACTACTAGTTGTACTTGCACAGTACGTTTCAGTGCAGCAGAGCATAAAGAAATAAATAATGCTAAACTGCTTTCTTGAGGAGTACCTGTCCCCTGTAAATCCAACAATTGTACTAAAAAATCCCAGTTTCCAGGTTGAATACTCCCGCTAATTCTTTGACTGTTAGCTTTAAAGTAGTTCATGGCAATGTTAAAACTGTCCCTGATTTTGGCATTATTAGCCATTCCGGTGCGCATGGCTTTTCCGTTCCCGGGAACTACTTGCAATTCTAGTTTGAAGGTGCCAATAATACTAGTCTCTCCAGAACCAATAAAGTGTAAATGACCAGGGGATAAAATATCTTGACTGATTAGGCTAGATCCTCCCTGTTCTGGTACTGACACGAAGTGCTCGTCCATGGTTTCTAGGTCAAAATAACTGAAATGCACATCATAAAATTCCATCCCTCCAATTTTTTTCAGCTGTTCTTTGACCCGTCTTCTAACTCTTAGTGCGTAAATTAGGGCATCTCGTACATCTTCTTTACTAAATGAGCCATCGGGAAATAGCAGTTTTAGCATCCCTGATACGGTTTTGCGCACGGCTTGCACATCCCTTTGTTTTAGATTATTACCAAGACGAAAGTATTTATCTAAGACATCAGCAAAGCTACGTTTACGCATTTCCCGCAGCCATTCAGCTAAATAATCTACTATAAAACCATATTGATTGGTAAAGTTCTCCGGACTAAATTTAGGCACTTCCCACCCTGGTATATAGGCGTGAAATCGGTCAAAAAATGCCGTGTCTATCATCGCTTGAGGAAAAGGTGCCAGCAGATGGGATGTTTTAACTAGGGATTCTACACTATGATCAATGTTACCCACAAATACCATAGAAGCATTGGCACTAATTTCCGCTTTTCCTCGTGCGAAAGAGCCAGATGCCATATAATCTTTCATGATCTGCACGCCATCATTATCATGAAAGCTGATTCCCGCAACTTCATCAAAAGCTACTACGTCAAATAAACCCACTAGTCCAATTCGACGGGTGGACATATTATAAAACAAGTTGGCTACTGTGGTTTTACCTCCGGAAATTAGGATGGAATTGGGGGAAACTTCTTTATAGACATGAGATTTACCTGTGGAGCGAGGTCCTAGTTCACAACTATTATAGTTGTTCTCGCACAACGGTATCAATCTAGCTAGTAAGTGCCATTTTACTTCTTCTTTGAGGGTAGTTGGCTCAATTCCTGTGGATCTGATTAGAATATCAATCCATTCACTACGGGTAAAGGCTGAACGGGTATTAAATAGTTCCTCCATGTCTATGGTAGGCATTTGCACCGGTTTTAAACTGGCTACAATAAAAGGACTCGGTTTTGCTCCTGCTTCATACTCTAGTTGCAAAATGCACCAAATTCCACTACCCAATAATTTGGAGTTGGTTTTGACAATCTCTGGATCTATGACTAGGTTTTTTATCCCTAGATTGGTTAATGTCCCCTGGTAAATATCATTCTTTTCATTTAATGTGACGCTAACTTGATCTATAACTGTAAAACGCCCTAACTCTCTAATTTTAGACTTTACTAGTTCTGCTTCATCTGGACGTACATAGTTTTGGGCAAGAATCTTTTTTACTCGCTCTAGCCCTTCCTCAATTGTGGTTTCATCTTCGGTAGCACAGTACATACCCAATAAATATTCCAACACATAAACGGGTACATTAGCACCTTCCTTAATGCGCTTAGTTAAATCCTTGCGTACAACTTTTCCAGGATAATGGGTATTAAGTTTGTGATTGAGGTCGTGCATGGGGGGGAGCTGGGTGAGGTTGATTAAAAGTCGCCAAAATCATTAGCAATTCCGAGACTGATTCTCCATTTTTCTTTGACCAGTTCAGTTTGGTCTTCTTGGTCTTTGATAATTAAGTAGCCTTCCGTGGGTGGAACGCTTGTGTTTATCATTAATCTTATCTCCATTTCTCGCTCTTTGATATGCTGACTGGTCCTATCCAGGTTGGTGGTGCACTCATCTGTAATTTGAATATTACTTTGAATGTCATACATGGCAACTGTAATCTTACGAGGACGCCATCTTCCTTGTACTGGCTTATTTTGTAGGATTCTGACCGTAAATCGGTTATTGCTAACTCTTTTGTTGGTGCTAATTGTTTCCACTTCTACTTTGCGCGGTAGTCCTTGGTCACCTTTGACTGATTTTTGCTGATAACAGATTACGGGGACGCAAACTTCCTGCAGGGAAGCTCCTCCATGAACAAATCTTGATCCTCCTCCCTGCACTGCAAATCTTAATGTCCCTCGCGGAACTGCTGCAAATACTTCTTCTTTAATATAAGGGAGTTTAAAGTTGAGTAGGGTATTATCATTAATTTGTTTGCTTGTTAGTAGATAACGACGTTTGCTCTCTAAGATACATTGCTCCCATGGTATATTTAGTTTATCTCTTGGTTCAAGCCCGGGTCTTTGATATAAGAATCCATGGTCTGCTGTGATAATAACGTTTTTTCCATTCAGGGAATTACAAATCTTTTTGACTAGTCTTAACAGTTCCTCAATGGCTGTTTGACAAGCCGAAAAAACATGAGATTCACTAGATGATTGGTCCCCAATGGCATCAATTACATTGTGATATATATAAATTAGTCTGTTGGGTTGCACTATTTTTTTGGCTTTTTCCGTAGTCTCTGTTAATAGCTCTTTGGCTTCTATGACTTTTGCTGGCACGGACCCATTTTGATTTAGTACGTTTTCCCTAGTCTTACTGCTTTTCGTACTCATGCTATCTACTAAGACATCCTCACTATTTTGTATTAATTCTAACTTAGATCCCGGTAAAAGGGCTGCCATTCCCAGACGGGTAATACTGGGTAAAACACCGAAAACTGGTTCTATTTGGATTTCTCCTAGTAAATTTTGTTGGATTATTTCTACCAGTTCTTTGGCTACTTCATAGCGAAAAGCATCAGAAATAATTACAAATACTCTTTCTTTATTATTTCGTTGCAGAATGGGCAATACATATCTACGAAAGAATCTCTGTTGGGGGGGAATATCAGTTAGTTCCCAATTGCTATTCTTGCTGAGAACATTAGACCAGGATGAACCGAGATTTTCTAAAAACCATTGGGTATAAAATTTGTCTATATCTTCCATTAGTTGTTTAATAATATCCCCGAAAGATTGGGTGCTGGCTAAAACGAAGTGGCGATATTCTTGGTCGAATTTATATAAGTACTCCGCGTATTCTTGAAATAGAGGTTTGGTAGTTGAGTCAAATCCTTTTGGATATTGTTGTTGTATTTCCCAAAGTGCGATCGCTGCTTCTAGAGATTGATAAACATATTTGTATTTAGAGTACCAAATCAACTGGGAACGATGTTTTAACCATTGTTTCCAGGATTTTACTTCTAGGGGTATAGTTTCTGGGAGAGAGATTTGTGCAAAAGCAGGGCGGAGGGTTTTTACACAGCTACGAATTAACACTTGGTCTATTACTTCAAAACTGGCAGATGTGTATAGAATCTCCGGTGGTTCATTTTCGATGAGGTCAAATATTTGTAATTGTTCACTAATTTCTTGACTGAGTTTTTGCCAACCTTCCCGATGTTTATCATCGCGCATCCACTGGTCTATGAATGAATAGGCTCGTTGTCCTGGTTTGATAATTTTATCTGCTATTTTTTCGGTTAATGGTGATTCTTTAATTGGGGTTAATGAGGATGGGGTATTTAAGGATATACTAAAATGGGTAATGAGCAGATGGGTAAATAACTTAGTTAGGCTAGGAGTGTTAGATGAGAAGCCAGTGCATTCTTCTACCACATCCCAAAAAGCTTTGGCAGAAACAAATGTTACAATATCGTGCCAGCTAGGGTTATCAGACTCTAATAATCCTTTTAGTAGTACTTCACGGATTAAAAGATTACCATCGGGAACTTTTAAATTGACTAAAACTGAAAGCATGGCCAATATTAGTCCTCTTTCTTCCGTATCGGGAGAGATAGACATGGATTGTAAATGACTTATCCGCTTTTTACAATTAAAGAATTTTTTCAGATGTTGGCGAATAGTATCTTCTAAAAAGCGATCGCGTAGACCCAGGTTAGCATAAATTAGAGCTGCTGGGTCAGCGGAGAAGGTTAAACTGCTTTTTTCGATATCTAAGAGCCAGTTTTCTTGGGGTTCCGGTTGAGGAAAGGGGCATAAAGTAAGAAATTTTGCTCAGGTTCTTCAATGAGGAGGCGATATTTAAGTGTAAATGGGGTATCACCCAGTTGAATTTTTTTGACATCATTTATTTCTAATTCCTCAAAAATACTGACAAATTGCCCATCTGGGTCATACCAAAATATGATTCGTCTTTGGGTGTGAGGCCAACGGGAATCTTGTTGAAATAAATTTTGGAGTAAGGTTTGAATTTGACTGGTGTTCATCTAAAAGTAAGGAGGTGTGAACGAGGGTATATTTTTTCCGCTGAGATGCTTTTTCTAAATCTGCCATTTTTAAATCGCTACCCTCATAAACTAGTCCTTTAAATCGGGTGTGTTTATATGCTACACCAACATATTGTTGATTCCCATACCATTTTCTAAATTCTCCACCTTTATTATGGGGAACCATTTTTTTCCAG
>ACYB01000033.1 GCA_000175855.1 Raphidiopsis brookii D9 | reverse complement strand
TTTCCACTTTTTTTTACAAATGCTCAAACTCCATTATAATCAACCCTCATAATACCACATTTCTACCACTTCGACCACAAAAAAACTTATCTCAACCTTCTATAACCATAATTTTTTCTTATTACTCATCTTCATATATGTGGATTGAGGGATTAAGGCAATTGTATTTCTAACATTACTAATATTTTCTCCCCTTCGGGAAAGAGCGATCGCTCTTCTTACTATCTCCTATTACAGCGCCACGGAATTTTTTTGGAGGGGGGTTGACTATTGACCGTCGGATGTGATACCCTGATAATGGAAATCTGTCCACTTTTTTTACAAATGCTCACACTCCATTATACTCAACCCTCATAATACCACATTTCTACCACTTCGACCACAAAAAAACTTATCTCAACCTTCTATAACCATAATTTTTTCTTATTCAGTAAGTCGGCTGAGAAATTTATAACTATGTAACAAAAGGTTAAGAGAGACAAGAATTGTTAAATTTAATAGGTTCTGTACCATGGTTTTTTCTTTCTCCCTAGCATTTACTCTATCCATTACAACATAAGCAGTTCTAACTCTTTATAAACCAAATAAAAATAGCTAGCCCCCTTTTTAAGGGGGTTGGGGGGATCAAGCACTCTCACAATGATTTATCACCTGATAGCAGCACATTGTTTGATTTTTTTCAAAGCTATCTATCAACAGAACCCATAATCACGTCAATACTACCGAGAATCACCACAATATCTGCTACCTTAACACCCCGTAATAAACCGGGCAGAATTTGCAGATTATTGAAGTCAGCAGGACGAATTTTCCAACGCCAGGGGAAGACATTATTATCACCCACTAAATAAATACCCAACTCACCCTTACCACTTTCCACACGAGAATAAATTTCACCGCTGGGAATTTTAAAGGTGGGAGCAACTTTTTTAGCTACATATTGATAATCAAAACCATCCCATTCCGACTTTGGCCCGGCCATCATCCGTTTTGCTTCTAGGTTTTCATAGGGACCACCTGGTAAACCTTTGAGAGCTTGTTTAATGATTTTCACAGATTCCCTCATTTCTCGCATTCTTACCATATATCGAGCAAGACAGTCACCTGCTGTTTCCCACTGCACATCCCAATCGAAATCATCATAACACTCATAATGGTCAACTTTGCGTAAGTCCCACTTCACTCCTGAACCTCGCAACATTGGACCAGAAAGACTCCAGTTAATCGCTTCTTCCCGGGTAATAGTACCAATACCCTCAATCCGACGACGGAAAATAGGATTATTAGTGACTAACCGTTCATATTCATCCACTTTGGGCAAAAAGTAGTCGCAAAATTCTTCACATTTATCTACCCAACCATAAGGTAAATCCACTGCTACCCCACCAACCCGGAAATAGTTATTATTTACCATCCGATAACCAGTAGCTGCTTCCCACAAATCATAAATCATTTCCCTTTCCCGGAATTGATAAAAGAAGGGAGTTTGGGCACCCACATCCGCAAGAAAAGGACCAAACCATAATAGATGGTTAGCAATACGATTTAACTCTAGCATAATGACACGAATATAACTAGCACGTTTAGGTACTGTGATACCTGCTAGTTTTTCCGGTGCATTGACTGTTACCGCTTCATTGAACATCCCCGCAGCATAGTCCCAACGACTAACGTAGGGAACATACATGATAGTTGAGCGGTTCTCAGCGATTTTTTCCATTCCTCGGTGTAGGTAACCAATGACTGGTTCACAGTCAACCACATCTTCTCCATCTAGGGTGACTATTAATCTCAACACCCCGTGCATTGAGGGGTGATGAGGACCCATATTTAGCACCATTGGTTCGGTGCGGGTTTCTATTCTACTCATGGATGTTGTGTTCTCCCATTATCAACAGTTTGTATTGAACCACCAATATGCTAATCAGATCCAATTCACCACATCTACCTGATTTCAGTTTGTCAGGATAGTAGGGTTTTTGTTGTACTTGATGTTTTATTTTCTTGCACTTCTTTAATTATTATAGGGATATGCCATTTCTAGGGATTAAGACTTCTGGATTTTTCACTTAATCTACTGTATTATATTTCTGTAGATTTTCAGATACTTTAATCAAGCTCATAGGTATCACGATTTGTCTATTCTACTACCTTGGCTGAGCTAATACTCATTTTTGCTATATATATACCTATCAAAACTACTATAAAGGCAACCCAATTGAGAGGACTCAATTTCTCTGCAAAAATTATAAAAGCAAACAAAGCTGTTAGTAAAGGTTCAGTAAGCATTAAGAGAGTGACAAAGGCTGAAGAAAATTGTTTAAGATTATGAATTAGTAATCCTTGTCCGATAATTTGACACAGAACTGCTAAACAAATTACCGCTAGCCAAGTTTGCCAAGAATTTGGAAACAATTGTGTTTCAGTAGTTAATGTAATGAGGAAGGTAAAACATCCACTTAGTAGGGAAGTCCACAATAATATAGTAGATGCTGAAAATTTGGAGCGTAATTTTTCTCTCACTAGATAATTTAAAGCATAGAAAACAGCCGATAGGAGAGCTAAAGAATCACCATAGAGGGAGTTAACCGCTGAATGAAAATCTCCAAAACTGATGATAAATATGCCAATAATTGCTAACAACATTCCTAATAAAAACTTATAGTCAAAACTTTGACCCAAGAACAACCAACCGCCCAACACGGCGAAGATAGGAGTGACATTATGGAGGAGATTAGAATTGGCAACGCTGGTTTGAGTTAATGACGAAGCCCAAAGAAAAATAGCAGATGTTCCTAAGATTGATGATAAAACAAAAATTGCCCAGTCTTGTAACTTAATGACTTGATTTGGTTCAGATGAATTATTGATTCTCAATTGAATTATCTGCCAAGGAACTAAAACAACTGTAGCTATGTAATAGCGATTAAAAACTGTTGCTGAAGGACTCAGTTCATTCTCCGCTATTCGAGTAAAAATTGCTGCAAAAGATAAAATAAAAACTCCTAATAATAATGATGAAAAAGCCAATAATGATGAATCATTTTGGCTGGGTTTCAGTGCTGTATCAGATTGTTGGAACATAAATTTTGCCAAATACTTTTTTAATGTAAGGATTATACCTCAACTACATAAATAAAGTCCACTTGAGTGGACTTTATGAAATAACCCCCGTATCATCAGAGTTTTACCTGTGTGGTTGCGTGATTTATAAATTAAGTATAGTGTATTTAATTATGATCCCATAGAAACAAGGACAGGTTTAAATCCTTCTACACTATTTTTGTTTGTCTGATATAAACTCATGGAATTAGCTATTTGATAATCCCTTTCCAAAGTAGAAAAGTCATGACTACTCAAAAGCATGGCCATAGCTACATCTCTCATGCTTTGTGATGCTTGTAGTTTTTCTCCTAGATAAATCTGCCAATAAACTTCCACATCACTTTCTAGAATTGGTTTTCTAATTGCTGTAACTGTACCATCTTGCTTGGGATGAATTGAGTAAGCGCTGTACTTCCATTCATTTGTGTCTTTGAGAATGATTTCAGGAGAGTCTCCCATTTGTAATTGCAGATGTAATTCATTGAGACGTACTCCTTGATATGTATAAAACATTTTTGAGACAAGTCCACCAGGAGTCCTTGCAGCGACTTCCATAAGAACTGGTTCTTTGCTACCTGCTTCTAGGAAAAAATCAATGTTGAGGATACCATTTTGGGGATAACCATATTTTAAACTTTGCAATGTATCACTGGAAAATTGTTGCAGTTTTTCAAATTCTGGATCTTCTTCTCTGACAACAATATTGCCAATTGGATGACCATAAATGAAATCATCATTAGGTCGATAGTGTTTACAAGCTGCAAAATAACAAGGTTCACCATTTTTCATGACCACACTTGTATTATATAGTTGACCTCTGATAAATTCATTAAATTCAAATTCTTCATCAGTATCTAGGTTGCTATCACACCAGTTTGCTAATTGATCAAGAGCGTGAATTCTCCTAGTTTTTTCACTACCTGCACCAATAACTGGCTTCACAAAAATATTATTTCCCAATTCTTGCACAACGAATTGTAAGTAGGAAATCCCCTGTTCACGGTATTGATTGGGGTCAAAAATTAGATGTTTTGGTACTCGAATTAAGGAGTTTTTCAGGGCAGATTTTAGGTAATTTTTATCAGTAAACTGGCGGATCATTGTGGGGCGATCGCCGGGTAGATTTAGAGTTTCACGCAGCTGTGCTGCTAATAGTACGGAATATTCGTCATTAGTGACAATGCAGCAATTATTAACAATTCCGTTATCTATCTGAATCTTTTGATAGCTTTGGATCAGATTTTGTAAATTATAAGGTTCGACAATCTGTATTAAATCTAAATGTTGATATTGAGAGGGTACGATTTTACTCAGTCCTCTTCTACTACAAAGTAAAACTAGATTTCTATTATCTGAGCGAAGCAGTTTAAAATCAGTTTTACTGGGCAGCATATCATGCAAGACAAATATGGTTTGTTTGTTACCATCTATCTTTTTACTTAAAGTACTTAATTCCACGCTTTGTTCATGGATCATTTGTTGTATTAAATCCACAATTTCTTGTGAGCATCCCCAGGAAAGAGTTACGCCAGCTCCACCGTGTCCATAATTATAAAATATTCGTGTGTTGGGAACTCTTTCTACACAAACATTTTCCTCAGTGAATGGTCTTAAACCAGTCCTGACTGGTTCATTTTTATCTATGGGAAGTGGTCTTAATTCTGGTAGAAACTGTAAACAACCATCATACATTTGTTTAATAATGGGAATTTCTAGAGATAGATTTGTATCCCATTGATCTTGCTGTGCTAATCCTCCCAATACCACTAAATCATCACCTCTAGGAACAATAAAAATAATGTCTTGTTCAGAAGACGATGTTTCCTCATGAGAAATACAATGAGCGTCTTTGATAACTCCACCTACATTTTTTACTCTGACTAGTGCGCCTCTCAGGGGATACATGGAAGTATCACCCGTAGTTACTATTGAACCTAGTCCAGCACAGTTAACAATTGCATTGGCATTGAAACGGTGAAGCACTTCCTGTTCATTTTCAACTATATTAACCGTGATTTTTTCTTGGATAATTTCACATCCAATATTCTGGACATATTCAAACAACCACTTCATGTATACATCAGTATTTGCCATTGGAGCCATGTGTTTAAAAGCATCTTTTATGCCTCCTTGGAAGTTCAAGTCAATGTTTTCTTGAACTATGTGTAAACCTCTTTCAAATCCATCTACCTTGTCCTTTAACTCATTCATTTTCCGAAAATCATTAGGTCGATTTTCCAAAATATCTTTGAAATAAAAATACACATCTCTTAAATAAACTCCAGTTTTTTCTGAACCAAACTTTGCGTGTATTTCTTTAAATTTATCATAAGCAGTCATGCACCAATCCTTAGAACGTTCTAGGGATCTGGGAGTCCCATGACGACCACAAACTGCTGGTGGCCATTCCCACAATGCACCTGCTACAACAGAGGTTAAATCAGGAGTAAAGCGATCAGCGATAATAGTAACATTAAAACCCGCTTCTCTTAGACAAATGGATGTTGTTAAGCCACTTACCCCTGCACCAATTACTAAAATATGCAAGTTATTATTTTGGGTTTGCACTGGATTTTTCATCGTTAAAATGTTTTTTGTTCAATTTTGCACACCCCAGCAATCTATCACTAAATTTGAGAGGATGTTTGTTAAATTAAAATAAAGTTTACGGTTTTCACCGATGTAATAGAACAACTAAAAATGGTGATTACGAACCTCTAGGGCATATTTTTCTACAGCCTTAGTAATTTCTTGCCGTAAATCTGTATAAACTTTGGCAAATGGTGGTTGTTTTTCAGAAAGCCCTAAAACATCCGAAGTGACTAATATCTGACCATCACACTCTTGTCCTGCTCCAATTCCAATAGTAGGAATACTTAATTCTTTTGTAATTTTAACTGCTAAGTGACTGGGGATATGCTCTAAAACTAGGGCAAATACACCCGCCTGTTCCAGGGCGATCGCCTGGTGAAAAATCAGGTCGGCGGTCTGGGGGGTTTTGCCTTGTTGCTTGAGACCCAATTGATGGATAGATTGGGGGGTTAAACCCAAATGACCTAGCACGGGTATACCTGCTTGTACTAATCTGGATATGATATCAATCATGGCGGGATAACCCCCTTCTAATTTTACTCCCTGGGCTCCTGTTTCCTTCAATACCCTCCCCGCTGACTGCATGGCTTGACCTATACTTTCTTGATAGGTTAAAAAGGGTAGGTCTACTACTAATAAAGCTCGTTTAATTCCGCGCTTCACCGCTTTGGCATGATGGATAATCTCTTCTAAGGTCACAGGCAAGGTGGTTTCATAACCCAGAATCACCGACAGAGAATCCCCCACCAGAATTAAATCCACCCCAGCACCATCTAACAGTTGTGCGATCGCATAGTCCCAAGCGGTCAAAGCAACAATAGGTCTTCCTTGTTGTTTCCACTGTTTTAAATGCTGGGTGTTAATTGGCATAATTGTTTCAAAGTAGGTAAATGGTAAAAAAGAAAGAAAAGTTAAAAATTTCTTCTTATAAGAAATTTAAATCTATCAGTTCCAAAGATTGAAAGAATAAGTGATCCAATTCTTGATATATTGTGGAACAGGTTACCAAAAGTGCTGGTTAACCAAACCCCAACTAGGAGGGTATTATACTCTAATATTCCACAATGGTTAGGTTATTGGTCAGGTTCCGTGGTATCCTAGTGCAACTTGAGGAAAATTCATCAGATTCCCCTAGTTGAAGATTGTCCAAAATTCCGTCCTGTGCAATTTTTGTCCCCCGGTTCTCTTGATCCAACCAGTAGCAGCTAAAATTTCCACATTCTACGAGTTTAGGGGAGTAGTGGGAGACTAACCGTAGTAAAGTCCCCAAACAGTGCCTTGTGGCCATAAAAACTGACTGTTATATAAGTTTTTCTTATATAGTTGATGAGAAAAGGATCAAAGGAGAGAGTGATAGGAAGTGGCACATAACGTGATTTGATATTAGAAAGAGTGACTTCTTGGAAGGAAAATATGTCTTACGCGCAAACGAAGACTCAGAGCAAATCTGGGTATCAAGCTGGGGTTAAAGATTACAGACTAACATATTACACGCCCGATTACACACCAAAGGATACAGACCTTTTGGCCGCATTCCGGATGACACCCCAACCTGGAGTTCCTCCCGAAGAAGCAGGTGCAGCAGTAGCAGCTGAATCTTCTACAGGTACTTGGACAACAGTTTGGACAGATCTATTGACTGACTTAGATCGTTACAAAGGACGTTGTTATGACATCGAACCAGTAGCAGGTGAAGATAATCAATATATCGCTTATGTAGCTTACCCCCTGGATCTATTTGAAGAAGGTTCCGTAACCAACATGTTTACCTCTATTGTAGGTAACGTGTTTGGATTTAAAGCCCTACGCGCCCTGCGTTTAGAAGATTTACGTATTCCCGTAGCTTACCTCAAGACGTTCCAAGGACCTCCCCACGGTATTCAGGTTGAGCGCGACAAGTTGAATAAATATGGTCGTCCTTTATTGGGTTGTACCATTAAACCCAAATTGGGTCTCTCCGCTAAAAACTACGGACGTGCAGTATATGAGTGCTTGCGCGGTGGTCTAGATTTCACCAAAGATGATGAAAATATCAACTCCGCTCCTTTCCAAAGATGGCGCGATCGCTTCTTATTTGTAGCGGAAGCTATTAAGAAGTCTCAAGCGGAAACAGGTGAAATCAAAGGTCACTACCTGAACGTTACAGCTCCCACCTGTGAAGAAATGCTTAAGCGTGCCGAGTTCGCCAAAGAACTAGAGATGCCTATCATCATGCACGATTACTTGACTGCAGGATTCACAGCTAACACAACCCTAGCTCGCTGGTGTCGTGATAATGGATTGTTATTACACATTCACCGCGCTATGCACGCCGTAATTGACCGTCAAAAGAACCATGGGATTCACTTCCGGGTACTAGCTAAAGCCCTGCGTATGTCTGGTGGAGACCATATTCACACCGGTACCGTAGTAGGTAAATTAGAAGGCGATCGCGCGATCACCATGGGTTTCGTAGATTTATTACGTGAGAATTACGTAGAGCAAGACAAATCTCGTGGTATTTACTTTACCCAAGACTGGGCTTCCATGCCTGGGGTAATGGCGGTAGCTTCCGGTGGTATTCACGTATGGCACATGCCAGCTCTAGTAGAGATCTTCGGAGATGATTCCGTACTACAATTTGGTGGTGGTACTTTAGGTCACCCCTGGGGTAATGCGCCTGGAGCCACAGCTAACCGTGTAGCCTTGGAAGCGTGTGTTCAAGCGCGTAACGAAGGTCGTAACTTAGCTCGTGAAGGTAACGACATCATCCGGGAAGCTGCTAAGTGGTCACCTGAATTGGCTACTGCTTGCGAACTGTGGAAAGAAATCAAATTTGAATTTGAGACCGTTGATACCGTCTGATCCAGTGCAAAAGTGCAAGGATGAAGCAATCATAACCTCATCCTAAAAATTGCATTATTCCTTTTATCGAGGGGACGGTTCAAATATGAATTTGCGGGAAATTGCCAAAGAGACTGCCAAAACTCTCCAGAGCTACCTGACATATCAGGCGTTGAGGATAGTGTTAGTGCAGTTAAACGAAACTAATCCACCCTTGGCGGTTTGGCTACATAACTTTTCTGCGGGGAAAGTTCAAGATGGAGAGAGATACATCGAAGAGCTGTTTAGAGAGAAGTCGGATTTAGCCTTGCGGATTATGACAGTGCGGGAGTACATTGCGGCGGAAATCACAGAATTTTTGCCAGAGATGGTACGGACTAACATACAGAAAGCCAACATGGAGCAGCGTCGTCAACATCTTGAGCGGATAACCCAACTAAGCGTATTTGAACCTAACCCAGATAACAGTTTAGATAACTCAGCTGGTGAGAAGGGGAATTTTCCCTAAAACCAGCACAACCAGTAGTAAACTATAGCCACAGAGCGTTTAGCTATGCAAACCTTACCAAAAGAGCGTCGTTACGAAACCCTATCCTATCTTCCTCCTCTGTCGGATGCACAAATTGAGAAACAAGTGCAATACATTTTGAGCCAAGGGTATATTCCTGCAGTGGAGTTCAATGAGACTTCTGAACCCACAGAGTTTTTCTGGACATTGTGGAAGCTACCCTTGTTCAACGCCAAAACCACCCGCGAGGTGTTAGGGGAAGTACAGTCTTGTCGTTCTCAATACAGCAACTGCTACATTCGGGTTGTAGGTTTTGATAACATCAAACAGTGTCAAGTATTGAGCTTTATTGTTCATAAGCCTACTAGATACTAATCTAATATATAGGAGAGTTGGGGAATTTCATTCTCTTAATCTTGTCCCCCTTGACTAAGGGGGACTATGGTTAATACTTACTTGATGTTAAACTAGTTATGAATTAATTCTATAGGAATTTGCCAAGTAAATTATCAAGTATGGATAACAACCTAATTATCATCTATCTTTCAATATTTGTTGGGTTACTTCTGTTTGCGGCCATTAGTGTTTTTCGTCAGGTGATCAAAACCCGCAAAACTGAAAACTCCCTTGCGCGCTTGAAAAATAAATTGACGAAGGAAAAGGGTTCCGCCCAAGAATATTACGAACTAGCAAGTATTTATTCCGAGAAAAAGGTTTTTAGCCAAGCTATTACCCTCTACCAAAAGGCTATTAAAGCAGCTGAGGAGGAGCAAGAACAGGATATTGGTCCTGTATATAATGCCCTAGGTTATGTTTACTTCTGTCAAGACCAATATGATTTAGCTATTCGACAATATAAAGAAGCGCTAAAATTAAAACCAGATTATGTTACTGCTTTGAATAATCTTGCCCACGCCTACGAGAAGAAGAAACTCCCCTCGCAAGCTTTACAGACTTACCAAGAAGCAATTAAATTCAATCCGAATAATCCTATTGCCAAAAGACGTATTCAGTCTTTACAAAGATTGGTCTCTAACTAGGTCTGGCTAAAGCGATACCTGTCAAGCGGTTTAATAGGGACTCTTCAACCAGCCTTGTGCCATGTAATCAGCTATTAAGTCATTCACTCTTGTTCTTAGTTCATCATACTGTAGTCCCTTAGGCATAACTATTGACAGTGGTTCTACTGACAGTTTGTCTAGTAGTATTTTATATTGGCTATATTGATTATCTGCTTCTATCCAACCTTGGAATACAGTAGAGTCTGCTGCACAAGCGTCTACTTGACCATTATCTAATAGTTTTTTGGCTTCTAAGTAAGAATTCACACCCACCAACTCCCCTTGGGGAATAGCATATCTAACATGGGGAATAGTACTGGAATAGTTGAGTACGCAAATCCGACGCTTATTGAGGTCTGATGGTTTTTGAATAGTCAGGTTTTTTGTCACTATGGCCGTGCCATCATAGTAATAAGGGATACTCAAGCTAACTATGCGGGAACGAGAAGGAGTAGCAGTGACTCTTGCTATGGCTAAATCCACCCTATGGTTGAATACTACTGGTAGACGTTCCATATTAGTTACCGGTTGGAATTTAACTTGCAATTTAACCCTGGAACTTGGGGAATCACCCAACAAGTCCCTAGTCAAACGTTTGGCCAGATCAATTTCCAGACCCTGTAAATTGCCCTGTTTATCCCTAAATGCTAGGGGAGGAATGTTATCCTTTACTGCAATGGTTATGTACCCCCTTTCTTCAATTTCCTGCATGGTTGCTGCCAAGCTGGTATTTATTGTGCCAGGTAGGGGTAAAACCACCCAGGAAAAAAGTAAGATGGTTAGGGGGAGGAAACCTAAGGAAAAAAGGAAAAATTTCATTGGTTTGGCAACCATTTTGCATCTAATATCTCTTCTAAGGTGCCCATGGAAATTTCCGGTAAACTACTTAAAGGGATTTGTGATTTATCCGCAAATATTTCCTTAGCATCTTGGTAACATTCTAACAGAACTTCATCCAGATAATTTTTCAGACTGGGACTGTCTTTTAGCTCATCTTGAATTTGTTGGCGAAAATTACGGATTTCACCTCGCCAATGAAATTTGTTTCTATCTATTTCGGATTCCCAGTAGGTTAGTTTAAGCAAATGCTCAAATAGATTCCTTAAAAGACTTTTAAGTTTCATCTTTTCTGAGCGACCCAAGTCCCATACCTCTTCAATGAGATTTTCCCAGTCAATAGATGTAAAATCACGACTTTGCAGTTGGTTAACTGTTTCTACTACCCACAGATAATAATCCGTTTTGTATAGACTCATAAACAACTAAAATGGAAACAGCCAAAAATTGCTTGAGAAACGGGAAGGGGATACTAGCATTTTCCCCAACCGCTCTCTAACCTTTTACGGAACTGGCTAATTCAGCTACCTTAGCAAAAGTAGCAGGATCTAACACTGCCAATTGGGCTAGCATTTTTCGGTTTAACTCCACATTAGCTTTTTTCAAGTTGCCAATTAACTGACTGTAGCTTAAACCTTGTTGTCTAGAAGCAGCGTTAATTCTTGTAATCCACAAACGACGAAAATCACGCTTTTTCTTTTTTCTATCTCTATAGGCACTTCTGAGTGCCTTCATTACCTGTTGATTAGCAGTTCTAAATAGGGTAGAATGGGATCCACGAAAACCCTTGGCTAATTTGAGGATTTTGTTGCGACGGTTACGAGCAACATTACCGCGTTTTACACGAGTCATTTTTACTTTACCTAAATGATTTCAACAATTTTAATTAACTAACTCCAAAGTTGACAAGACTTATAGATAGGGCAACATTAAGCGCACATTATCTTCATCCCTTTCGTCTACAACTGCCATTTTTGACAGACTGCGCTTCTTGCCAGATGTTTTATGTTCTAACAAATGGTTTTTGAAGGCTTTGCGACGCACAATCTTACCACTACCGGTAACGCGGAATCTTTTTGCTGCAGCTTTTCGGGTCTTGAGTTTAGGCATGGTGGCTAATAATTGACACAATCCCTTATTATATATCATGGGAACTAAAATGGGAGATTTAAAAAATTAGGAAAGAAATATAATGTTTGATTATACTAAAGCAAAGCAATTCTATCTAGATAAACAAAGGTCACGTCAAAATGAGCGTCACCTTCTTTGGCAAAAAGCTAAACTGGACTCGGAAAGAATTGTTGCCATGATTATTCAGGAATACGCGCCTAAACAAATTATTCAATGGGGGTCAGTTTTAGCGCCAGAACATTTTTCCTCTGTTTCTGATATTGATTTAGCAGTGTTGGGTATTGAACCTTTAATTTTTCTTCGCTTGTTTGCAGATGCAGAAGCTATGACTAACTTTTCTTTGGATTTGATTCGTTGGGAAGATATTCATCCTGCTTTTCAACAAATCCTATTGCTTAAGGGTAAGGTTATTTATGCATCATGATAGTTTGCCAGTTTTAATTGCGGAAATTGAAGAAGGTCAAAAAGTATCGAAAGATTTGGAAAAGTTATATAATACCTATAAACCTTTTTTTACCGATGAGAGCAAACGAGATATTCGAGATGCAGTTTTGCTGGCGGACATCTTTTGTAATACTTATACTTGTTTAGAAACTATATTTCTACGCATTTCTAGGGAATTTGAAAACCACCTGGATGATTCCCAATGGCACAAAGAACTATTGCGCAAAATGCGGATTGAGATTCCTGGAATTCGTCAAGCTCTTTTGTCCCACCACTCCTACGAACTATTGGATGAGTTACGACGATTCCGTCACTTTAAAAGATATTACTACGATTTTAACTATGATTGGTCTCGTTTAGAGTATTTAGCCAAGATCTATGAAAGGGCAGTACCTCTGGTTTTTAATGAGTTAACAAGCTATATAGCTTTTTTACAGAACCTGATTAACAGTTAATATAGATCCTCTTAATTCATATATATCCAACAGTCAATAGTCAACCCCCCCTCGAAAAAAATTCCGTGGCGCTGTAATAGGAGATAAGGTGAATGGCGATCGCTTTGCTGGGATATCATGGTCACATCCAGTATTCAACCCCCAAAAATCCCGTGGTGCTGTAATTAGGAGATAAGGTGAATAGCGATCGCCTTGTTGGGATACTATGGTCACATTCAGTATTCAATCTCCAAAAATCCTGCGGTGCTGTAATTAGGAGATAAGGTGAATAGCGATCGCTCTTTGGTGAAGGGGGAAAATATTAGTAGTGTTAGAAATACAATTGCCTCAATCCATATATACAAAGGTGAGTAATAAGGAAAAATTATGGTTATAGAGGGTTGAGATAAGTTTTTTTGTGGTCGAAGTGGTAGAAATGTGGTATTATGAGGGTTGAGTATAATGGAGTGTGAGCATTCGTAAAAAAATTGCACAAATTCCCATTATCACGGTACCACGTCCAACGGTCAATAGTCAACCCCCCTGGAAGAAAATTCCGTGGTGCTGTAATGGGAGGTAAGGTAAATAGCGATCGCTCTTTGGTGAAGGGGGAAAATATTAGTAATGTTAGAAATACAATTGCCTTAATCCCTCAATACATGTGTATAAGGGTGAGTAATAAGGAAAAATTATGTTTATAGAGAGTTGAGATAAGTTTTTTTGTGGTCGAAAGTGTGGTATTATGAGGGTTGAGTATAATGGAGTGTGACCATTTGTAAAAAAAATGCACAGATTCTCATTATCAGGGTACCACGTCCAACGGTCAATAGTCAACCCCCCTGGAAGAAAATTCGGTGGCGCTGTAATAGGAGATAAGGTAAATGGCGATCGCTTTTTGGTGAAGGGGGAAAATATTAGTAATGTTAGAAATACAATTGTCTCAATCCATATATGTAAAGGTGAGTAATAAGGAAAAATTATGTTTATAAGGGGTTGAGATAAGTTTTTTTGTGGTCGAAGTGGTGGAAATGTGGTATTATGAGGGTTGAGTATAATGGAGTGTGAGCGTTTGTAAAAAAAAATGCAAAGATTCCCATTATCACGGTACCACGTCCAACAGTCAATAGTCAACCCCCTCGGAAAAAATTCGGTGCCGCTGTAATAGGAGATAAGGTAAATAGCAATCGCCTTGTTGGGATACTATGGTCACATCCAGTATTCAACCCCCAAAAATCCTACGGTGCTGTAATTAGGAGATAAGGTGAATAGCGATCGCCTTGTTGGGATACTATAGTCACATTCAGTATTCGACCTCCAAAAATCCTGCGGTGCTGTAATGGAAGATAGTAAGAAGAACGATCGCCTTGTTGGGATACTATGGTCACATCCAGTATTCAACCCCCAAAAATCCCGTGGTGCTGTAATGGGAGGTAAGGTAAATAGCGATCGCTCTTTGGTGAAGGGGGAAAATATTAGTAGTGTTAGAAATACAATTGCCTCAATCCATGTATATAAGGGTAGGTAATAAGGAAAAATTATGGTTATAGAGGGTTGAGATAAGTTTTTTTGTGGTCGAAGTGGTGGAAATGTGGTATTATGATGGTTGAGTACAATGGAGTGTGAGCATTTGTAAAAAAAATTGCAAAGATTCCCATTATCAGGGTACCACGTCCAACGGTCAATAGTCAACCCCCCTCGAAAAAAATTCCGTGGCGCTGTAATTAGGAGATAGTAAGAAGAGCGATCGCTTTTTGGTGAAGGTGGGCAAAATATTAGTAGTATTAGAAATACAATTGTCTTAATCCATATATGTAAAGGTGAGTAATAAGGAAAAATTATGTTTATAAGGGGTTGAGATAAGTTTTTTTGTGGTCGAAGTGGTGGAAATGTGGTATTATGATGGTTGAGTATAATGGAGTATGAGCGTTTGTAAAAAAATTGCACAGATTTCCATTATCAGAGTATCACGTCTGACGGTCAATAGTCAACCCCCCTCGAAAAAAATTCCGTGGCGCTGTAATAGGAGATAGTAAGAAGAGCGATCGCTTGATTGAGATATTTGGTCACATCCAGGTTCAACCCCCAAAAATCCCGTAGTGCTGTAATCGGAGCTTGTCCTAAGTTGACATTTTAATAGATAAACCCGTACACTGATAGACAAACCTATGAGTGACTTTATGTTTAAACCTCATGAATTTGCTAAAAAAATCGGAGTTTCAGTCAAGACCTTGCAAAGATGGGATGTTCAAGGGAGACTTCCAGCTAAAAGAACATTGTCGGGGCATCGTTTTTATACTGAAGATGATTTACTGATTACCCAGGGATTAAAACCTGTAGACTCAAAACGAAAAGTAGTTGTTTATTGTAGAGTTTCTTCGAGTAGCCAAAAACCCGAACTCAGAAACCAAATATCCGCGATGGAAACATTTTGTTTGAGTCGTGGGTTAGCTGTTGATGATTGGGTTTCAGAGATTGGAGGCGGATTAAACTTTAAAAGAAAAAAGTTTTTATCAATTATGTTATCAATGCTTAAAGGTGAAATATCGACAATTGTTGTGGCGCACAAAGACAGAATGTGTCGGTTTGCTTTTGACTTTATTATGG
>ACYB01000034.1 GCA_000175855.1 Raphidiopsis brookii D9 | reverse complement strand
GTTTGGAGAAATGTAAACTGGCTCATATATTCATGTTGGCTTTTGGTGATAGCTCTGTAAATCCTTATCTAATGACCAGATAAACACTTCACTCATAGAGAAACGTTGACAAGATTTCTTAAATTCTCTTATGATGCTGAGATCCCCAAAACTTGTTCCTTCTTGTTTATCAGGAGCTTTGTTTCTACCAGCCAGATCCGGAAACTGATCAATCCACAACATTACTTCTGCCGTGTTCGGGAATGTAGTAGTCCGCCAGGGAGCTACGCCTATAAATGCTTCTTTAACTTCTTTAACAAAACGCAAGGCTGTTATCCTTCGCATTGTGCCATCGCCGTTTTGGGCTATGTGGTTGCCTGTTTCGAGAATGGTTGCCATAGGTAACAGAAAACTACAGCCACATTTAGCATAGGTCTGATAATCTTCGAGAACTAATGCTCTATGCTGATTATAGTTGGGAACGTTGAGTATTTCCAGAAATATACTCGTATCAATCAGGCAAATACTACTCATTGCTGTACTCCTGTAAACGAGATAGCCATGCTAAAGCTTGCTGTTTTCTGTCCTCAGGTGTGTGGGGTGACTTAACGAACCTATCCACTACTCCAGCAGTTACCAGTTGTCCCAGTGGTCCCTGGGATATGAGACTGGGGAAATCGTCTATATCCCCAAGCCTGATTAGGCGACTATTTCCTTGATTCTCTTTCTCTGGATCTCGGAAACAAAAGACTACATCACGTAAAGCCGCATCTGGTAAAGCATCCATGAGGGCTGGATTGTGGGTAGAAAGTAATACTCGTAATTTACGCTTTTCAGCAATATCTCGGATGCTGGCTAGTAGATGCTGGGCGCGGTTGGGATGAACACCGTTATCAATTTCTTCGATAACTACTAAACTCCCCTCAGTAGCCGATAGCATAGCTGCTGCGATCGCTAACACCCGCAAAGTGCCATCTGATAACAATGCAGCTTCACAATAGCGATGGTTATTGCCAAAAGTTTCTGCTAGTTTCACCATGACTTCATCCCGTGGACCGAAAAGAAAATCTAGCCCATCTATAGCCTGTTCTGGTAAACTCTGGATGAAATTGAGAATGGTTTGTTGATTTTCTGGTTGGTTATTCCATAAGCGATAGAGAACGCTGGATAAATTAGTACCATCTTCTTGTAATCGCTTATCAGATTTGAAACTGTACTCGCGCATTTTGGCGGGAACGGGATCTAAAAACAGGATATTCTGTAAGACTCGTTGATATTCGCGGACTGTTTCAGAAATTATCTTTTGGGAATTTTCATATTTAGCATCAAAACGGGCAGGGCTGTCTAATTGCACAAAGATAGCCATTTGATCACTGCAAGTTATTCGTGGCTTGTTCTGCCCTCTTGTAAAGTTGTTGTATGCCACACTAACATCAGTATTTATCCCTTCTGAAGGCTGATTTAAGTCATATAGTGGGACTGAATTTGTTAAGTCAGCAATTCGCTCATTACTGATGTGCAGTTCTCCATCACGGACATTCAGGGTTATATTGAGTTCGTTCCATTCTGTTGAGTCTAAACGGCAACCGATGGTAAAATTTGATTCTCCTCGATGGCATAAGTCATTTACTCGACCGCGTACAACGCGCTCGGCGCTATTTACTGCATATTGAATACTGGAGAGTTTTTGCCCTTGTGCCAGCCATGACAGAAACCGCAAACCTTCCAGGGCGTTACTTTTGCCTGCGGCGTTTGCACCTATTAGCACGGTTAAAGATCCCAGAGGTAAGTGGCTGGTACGATAGCTTTTAAAGTTGGCGAGGGTAAATTCTGTTAGCATGGCGCTCATGTTATAAATCTCCTCTAAAGACTTGATTTTGGAGGGAGGCAAAAAGGGCATCGAGTTCTGAAAGGAACGAAAGTCGGTCAGTCTGCTGTTGTTTAAGTAAGTTGGACTGAAAAAACCAAACTATGTCAAGATAAATAAATAGGATATACCAAGGTGATAAGATATGGGAGCTCGTTTAAGGGTATTTCTGACAAGTGAGGAAGATAAAACGCTGTTTAAGAAGTGCGGATGTACCACAGAAAGTCAAAGACCGACGGTATGGAGTGCCTGAGGATGTTTGCGGACCGTGACAGAGAATTGTCAGACGCTTAAATTTAATAATCAGGCATTTGAGCAAGAATGAAAAACCTTTCTCTCAGGCATTTGCCAAGGACTCCACATGATAATATCAATTAATAAACAAACCATCATCTCATATAAACAACCATGGAGCAAGAAACAGCAGCATCCTTAGGGAAGCAGATCTGGAAACTAGAGAAATCATGTTAAAAGTAGCCAACCGACAAGAAGAAGGTTGGCTAAGAACAGAAGATGCAGAAAAGTTTGCCTGTAAAGAACTGCGCAGTATTGACCAGTGGTGGTTTGTTCCCTTTTTTAACTGGCTTCATCCCCGCCAATAATTTAGAACCCCTACCACAACGCCGATCGCCCTCCTCAAACTCATAAACCAAGTGCGATCGCTCGCCAACCATGTTCACAAATTTCCCTTGAGAACGGGGAGGTAAGGGAATATCCAGTGCATTTACGAAGTACTCCCAGCGCGTTTGCAAAGCACTCGCTACGCGAGATCGCCCTTTACCCCCGTTAAAATTATAGTTTTTTCTTTCCTCCCTAGCATTTACCCCATCTATTAATTCCACTTCCTAGAAGAAAGCGGACGCCACTTTGCTTATTCACCTTTCAGGCTGTCGAAGAGGTTTCCATTAATTCCACTTCCTAGAAGAAAGCGGACACCTTAGGAGGTGATTTATGTTGACAGACTATGACGTTTCCATTAATTCCACTTCCTAGAAGAAAGCGGACAAGAGATTACGATTTAGCCGGTGCAAAATTGAATAGCGCTAATGTTTCCATTAATTCCACTTCCTAGAAGAAAGCGGACAGTACGAAGCAATTAAGCACCTTACCCCAAGAAAGTTGTTTCCATTAATTCCACTTCCTAGAAGAAAGCGGACCGAATGGAACGGGACACAGTTTGCATATACCAAAGGTTCCATTAATTCCACTTCCTAGAAGAAAGCGGACATGTTCAGACATAGTTTTCGAACAAATAAAGAATGGGTTAAGTTTCCATTAATTCCACTTCCTAGAAGAAAGCGGACTTAAACCCTGAGGAGGGGAGGAACGTTATGGTAACAGGTTTCCATTAATTCCACTTCCTAGAAGAAAGCGGACTTATGTGTTGTGTAATATTTTTGCACTTGCATGTAAAAATGTTTCCATTAATTCCACTTCCTAGAAGAAAGCGGACTGGGAAAGAAAACAAGAAGAACATGAATTCTTTACAAGTGTTTCCATTAATTCCACTTCCTAGAAGAAAGCGGACTTGCTAATGGTAAAATAGCCCTGACAGACTACCTCACGCTGTCCGTTTCCATTAATTCCACTTCCTAGAAGAAAGCGGACAGAGGTGCAAGATTACTATCCTCGGTCTCACTGGGAAATGTTTCCATTAATTCCACTTCCTAGAAGAAAGCGGACGGATACTATGGATATATTCCACGTCGCAAAATATCTGTTGTTTCCATTAATTCCACTTCCTAGAAGAAAGCGGACGAGGCTGATGCCAAGGCTGAGGCTGATGCCAAGGCCAAGGCTGTTTCCATTAATTCCACTTCCTAGAAGAAAGCGGACTGGAGATAGTCGTAGTGCGTGGGTAGATGCTTATAAATTATTGCTAGTTTCCATTAATTCCACTTCCTAGAAGAAAGCGGACAAAACAAAAATACCCTCCAAGCTATAAACGATTTAACCTCGTTTCCATTAATTCCACTTCCTAGAAGAAAGCGGACCTGATTTTGTTGGCCGAATACTTGGAATCCCAAAAGTTTCCATTAATTCCACTTCCTAGAAGAAAGCGGACGCTGTCACATGACGGAGAAACCGTCAGCAGGTGGGTTCGTTTCCATTAATTCCACTTCCTAGAAGAAAGCGGACACCTCTACAGGAGAGAGGTGTTGGTCACAATCAGCTATTAACGGTTTCCATTAATTCCACTTCCTAGAAGAAAGCGGACGAAACGTCTGGGGGGAGGCGGTAAAACTGCCCTATTACGTAGTTTCCATTAATTCCACTTCCTAGAAGAAAGCGGACGTTGAGCGGCTGTATAGGGGGTTAAAAAAGGGGTTTCCATTAATTCCACTTCCTAGAAGAAAGCGGACTTTAAAAAGAATACGTGATAGTTATTAAAGCTGACATCGTTTCCATTAATTCCACTTCCTAGAAGAAAGCGGACGTAGGAATTGAAGGAAGCACACTCGAGGTCTTTGTAGTTGTTTCCATTAATTCCACTTCCTAGAAGAAAGCGGACACATCGGATTGTGTTTCAGGTTATCTTTGCTTTGTACGACGTTTCCATTAATTCCACTTCCTAGAAGAAAGCGGACCCCTCCATTTTAATCCCTTACCCC
>ACYB01000035.1 GCA_000175855.1 Raphidiopsis brookii D9 | reverse complement strand
TTTTTTCATTGGTAAAATATATTGATAACCATTCCTGAATAATGGGAAACCAAATTTTTTCAATTGTTAGATTTGGTAATGATAAAAATCTTTGTATTCTTTTTCTTCTACTTTCAAATTTAATTGGTAACGGTACGCCATTCGCTAACCTTTCTAAATTCACATTTTTAATTGACTGTAAGATGTTCACCAAAATTTTGAGGAACAGATATTCTGCTAAACTCAATTGACTTTTTAAGTGCTTTTGATAGAATAAGGGTAACATTTTCATTAGATAGGTCTTATTGACAATAGCTGACCTATCTTTTTTACCATAAATCGTTAGATAGGTCTTATTGACAATAGCTGACCTATCTTTTTTACCATAAATCGTTACGTTCTTTATACCGTCTTGTTTTCAGCCTTGTTTGTCACCCCGTCAGCTATAAAATTTGATGAATACTCTCAACAACCTCCTCAATAAAATCTACTGCATCATTAACCATTAATTCATCTATAGGCCAGCGATTTCCTAAACCAAAACTAGGATCTATATCTGCTTCATGGGCAATTTGATTTCTGCGTTTTACAATTTCTCTTAATTGTTGTTTGATACTTTTTTGAGATTCCTGTGTAGTATTTCCTCTCATTTTATTAGTAACCTCTTCCCATAATTTTTTATTTGATATGTACCTAATTGCATCAGCAATGTTATCTGGTATTTGAAAACTTAGTTTACTGAACTCTTTTCTAATTTCATTTTCTAACCATGAACTATTATTTAGTTTATCCACAATAGCATTGCAAATAACAGGAATTAAACTAGAAATATTATGAGTACCTTCCAAAAAGACATCTCCATAACTTTGCTGTATTTCACCCTCTATCCAAGAGGAAATATTTATAGCTGTTGTTCTATCTTCACTAGCACTTCCCAAAGGAACTTTAAACTTTCCAAAAGCTGATTCAGAATTTTGAGGATTTACTGGTTCAGGACGTATTCCTCGATGAATTTCCAGCATCCCCAATGTAACAACTTCATGAATATAGTAATCTAATGCGCTGACAATGAGAACTAAAGCTGCTCTTAATATATCGGATAAATCTAAAGCAGCAGTAGCTTGAGATTTCAGAGAATTATGAAGAGAAATTAAATCTCTAACACGCTGAGCACTAATACGAAATTGCTCAATTGCTGACTGCATAAGTAGATGATAAGGAAATAATTTTATCTGCTAAATCGGAAAAAGTTTCTCTAAATTCTTCTTGTTTTTTTTGATTATTTTTAATACTATACCTTCCTGATCTAATTGTTCAGGTGTAAGTGCGTACACTGGTGTACAATGTTTTTGTGATAGAGCGATTAAACTATTAAAGTTAGAAATTTTAGTCACAGTGAAACTACTATTCATGTTCTGTTCAGCATATGTTTGATTAGGTAATAATAAGTTATTTATTTCCAAAATAGGTTTTAGTTTAGTAGTAACTGTCTTTTCTATTTTTTCTATCCAAGTTTGAAATGCTCTGGTTTCTTTACCTCTAATAATTCTATAGTTTTGCACTATAGTTCCTAAAAATTTCAACCTAAACTCTGGAAATGGATAGGTAGCTTCTTTTAATATAGGATTTATACTTGCTTTCTTTGCCCAACCACACCATTTTGGTAATATTCTAGCTAAAGAATCTATGGCCATTACTGAAAAGAAATCAGCAGTTGTAGGTACTAAGAAAAAATCACTAATCATTAATAAATTTTGATTGATTGCTCCTAAACTGGGACTCATATCAATTAAAATGTAGTCAGCATTAAATTTATTAGCTGTCTTTTCTAAAAGATCAGAAATTGCGCCTGGTAAATTTTTTAGTGCATGAATTGAACCACTCAGTTCTTGTGCAATACCTAACGTTACTTCATATTCAGCAAAACCAACATGGCCAGGTAATAAAAATAGTCCTTCTTGTCCTTCTATGGGAATACAATCTACTGCTTGAATAGCTCTTGGTTGAGATTCAAAAGCAGGAGCTAAACCAGTTTTAATATTAGAAGAATTTTGATAAATGTTTTCTATTCTGGCTTCATCTTCTTCTGTTTCTTCTTTTAATGCCATACCTGTAAGATTACATTGGGGATCAGTATCTACCAGAATTACTCTTTTCCCTTTTTCAGCAAGCATCCAACCTAAGTTAAATGTAGTAGTGGTTTTGCTCACACCACCTTTATGATTAAATAAGGCGATTTTTTGAACCATTGTCATAAACCATTTTAATTTTAATGATCAAGCTTATTGATTAATAATTTGTATGAATTATATCATATTTTTCCAGAAATGTTGAATGTCGTTACAAAAGTTTACATATTCAGTTATAGTAGTCCTATTAAGGGTGAAAATGTCAACATCTCATGATATCTTCCATCCAATGAACATAACTAATTTGTTGACACATACAAGCTTGAAGATAGCGGAATTTATCTAACATTTTATTACCCCATTCTTGACGAACAGATACAAGTTGTAAAATTAGATAAGCGATGAGACTGGCATAAATGGGAAATGAATTTATAATCATGATCAAATCTATATTTTGATATAGCTTGCTCAAATTTTAATATATTTTGGGCTATTTTTATCACAGATTTCTTAACATTCAACACTTCTGGTTTCAGATATACTCATAAAAGTTAAACTTTCAGTAAATACATATTCTTTCAAAGAATATCATTGTTTATAACATTCCTATTCCTACTAATTTTATTTGGTTTTTCCAATACCTCAGCGAGAAAGACCCTTTATAAAAGGCGATCGCATTCCTACCTTGGTCAAATGCGATCGCGAAGTACTCCATATGAGCGATCGCCCTTTTTAAAAACTCACGCCTACCCTCCCATAGCCGGAAACCCCTACCACATATAGCAAAATCCCTAATTGGCAAATTTATTAAAAATTTTGTAAAAAACTCTTTACAAATCTAAACATTTGTCTTAATATAAGTTCATAAGGTAGAAACACCTACCGGAACATACATAAACCTCTGATAAAACCGCAATTATAAAACCATGACCACCGCCATTCAACAGCGCCAGAGTGCTAACATCTGGGACCGCTTCTGCGAATTCATCACCAGCACCAACAACCGCCTCTATATTGGCTGGTTTGGTGTGTTAATGATCCCCACCCTACTCGCAGCTACTACTTGCTTCATCATCGCTTTTATCGCTGCTCCCCCAGTTGATATCGATGGTATCCGTGAACCCGTTGCTGGTTCCTTAATGTATGGTAACAACATCATCTCCGGTGCAGTTGTTCCCTCTTCTAACGCTATTGGTTTGCACTTCTACCCAATTTGGGAAGCTGCTTCCTTAGATGAATGGTTATACAATGGTGGTCCTTACCAACTAGTAATCTTCCACTTCTTGATTGGTGTAGCCTGCTACCTAGGTCGTGAATGGGAACTCTCCTTCCGTTTAGGTATGCGCCCTTGGATTTGCGTAGCTTTCTCAGCACCTTTGGCAGCTGCTACCGCAGTATTCCTAATCTACCCCATTGGACAAGGTTCCTTCTCCGATGGTATGCCTTTAGGTATCTCTGGCACCTTCAACTTCATGATTGTGTTCCAAGCAGAACATAACATTCTGATGCACCCCTTCCACATGTTGGGTGTAGCAGGTGTATTCGGTGGTAGCTTGTTCAGCGCTATGCACGGTTCCTTGGTAACCTCCTCCTTAGTCAGAGAAACAACCGAAACCGAGTCTCAAAACTATGGTTACAAGTTCGGACAAGAGGAAGAAACCTATAACATCGTAGCAGCACACGGTTACTTCGGTCGCTTGATATTCCAATATGCTTCATTCAACAACAGCCGTTCACTACACTTCTTCTTGGCTGCATGGCCAGTAGTAGGAATCTGGTTTACAGCACTGGGTGTAAGCACCATGGCATTCAACCTGAATGGATTCAACTTCAACCAATCCATCATTGATTCTCAAGGTCGTGTAATCGGAACCTGGGCGGATGTAATCAACCGCGCTAACCTGGGTATGGAAGTAATGCACGAGCGCAATGCTCACAACTTCCCCTTGGATTTAGCAGCTGGTGAGGTAGCTCCTGTAGCATTAACTGCACCCGCAATCAACGGTTAATAACCAATACTTGTAAATGAAAAGCTCCTCACCTGGTGGGGGGCTTTTTTCTTTAGGTATACTTTAAGACTTTATCAGACTTTCAATTACCCCATTCTCCTTTTTAATTCCAGTATTTTTGTTCTCCCTAAATAAATGCGATCGCTCTTTTTAAAAACTCACATTCAACCAATCCATCATTGATTCTCGTTGAAAATCCATCAGAAATCTAGAATATCCAGGGATTGTTCAATTTCCACCTCTAAAATCATGGCTTGGGTTTGTTTGTATTCTGCTAACCTACCATCTTGCCAATATATATCCGCCGCCTTTTTAAAATCTCCACTTGCTGTCTGTTTATTTCCCATAATTAACCAGCAGTTCCCTCTATAATAATATGCATCACCATAATTGGGTTGAGTTTTGATAACCATGCTAAAATCATCCACCGCTGCTTCATATATTCCCCTATTAAAATATATTTTACCTCGTTGATAATAGGCATCCACATAGTTAATATTTAGAGCGATCGCCTGATTATAGTTTTCTACTGCTTCTTCATATTCTCCTAGCTGATAGAGATGATCGGCTCGATTTTTATAAATAACTTCATCATGGCATTTGATGTTAAATAATTCTCCTATATCTCCTACCAATATTGGCTGATCTAACAAATCGGGATGAATACTAAGTACTTGACTATAGTCTTCTATTGCTCCTTGATAATCTCCTATTAAATAACGAGCTTCGGCTCGATTTTTGTAGTTAATTGCTAATTCGGGGTTGATAGAAATTGCCTGGCTAAAATCTTCTATGGCGCTGTGATAATTACGTGACTTATAATGGGCTAAACCTCTTTTATTATAAGCATTGCTATGATTTACATTGGCATTGATTACCTGGTTATAGTTGGAAATTGCCATGTCATAATCGCCTAATTGATAATAGGCTAAACCAAGTTTATAATAGGCATGAATATCAATATTACTAATATTATCAGCATATTTATGGCTGAGATTAAGTTCAGATCGGAGTTCCTCTTGGTAATAACTGTTTTTTTTATTGTTTTGTAATGCTTGACTATAATTACTAATTGCCACAATATAGTCACCATGATCAAAATGTTTATCCCCCAATTTCACATAAAACTCTACTATATCTCCCCCCATATCTGGCGCGTGCTTTTGTAAATTGTATAAATTATGTGAGTTGTATAAACCGCTTGTATTAGATGAAATTGCTTTCTGAGAAATGCCATTACTAATCATGGCTGGTAAATCTTCTAAATATGGTAATAAACCTCCACCATATAATAACTGATCAATACCAAACGAAATTCTGCCAGTTTTTAACTTAATCATTTTTGTGGGGAGAAACCCAGCTAAAAAAAGATGATATGCTAATTGAGCTTCTGTCACCTCCTCCCGAATTAAAATACAAACAATAACGGCATTTTTTCCTACCTCTTGGGAACTCACAGACCATCTTACCTTATCAAAATCCCCATGACGAGATTTAACTTCTATCCCAATCCAAGGATGTGCAGTGACAGTAAAATCACTTTTACCATCCCCACCTAAACGCTTTTCATAATCAACCTCAGTGATAAAATCTGCCAATCGTTCTTTAACGACTTCTTCGCCTAATTTACCTTTAAGATTACTAACAAACACATCGCGTACCGTAGAGCTACGCTTATACTTTTCCGCCATGGACCAGCAAAATTCCCTGAGAGATTTCAGTCTTTGTCCGGAAATAATTGTTAATTCACTATGACTTCCTGGTATTTCACAATTTAATAAACAACCAGAATTTAATCTTTTAATAAAATCTGACTGTAGGGATCTCAATAAATTAATCCAGTCCATATCTCATACTACCATTCGCCATCTTCCTAAACGGAAATCCTCTCCCCAGGTTTAGGTTCAATTACCTGTGTAGATAAACTATTTACTTCTAATAACTCTTTAAATTCTGCCACATTCCCCTGTGCTTGTAATACTTTACTTAATATCCCATCAAAGAACACATCTCCACCAGCAGCAGTGGGGAGCATAATTTGGGGTTTTAACAATTTGGCAACTTCCAAAGCACTATTCATACCTTTAATTACTGGACCTAAGAGAGGCAAGGATAAGTTAATTATAGGTGTGATAACTACATCTACTGGACTCAATTCTTCAAGTGCGGATGAATGATAACCATGTGGTTCATAGTATAAGCTCATTTTATTAGATATATTTCGGATCACGTAACCATTTTCTCTCACATTGGGTCCTACAGGAGAGCCAGGAAGGGCTTTAATTTCTAGTTGGTCTTTTAAATTGTTATTTAAAGTATCCTCTAAGGTGAAACTCTCACCATGATGGAGACTCTTCACTTGATGATATCCCAATTTTTCTACCACCTTAGCTGCTTGAGGAGAACCCAGAACAGGTATATGTCTGTCTAACTGTTTAAGAGTCGGTGGATGAGCATGATCTTCCAAACCTTGAGACAACAAAATTAAGTCTATATTGTTTGGTATGGGGCGATCCTGCAGGCGATAACTTTTGAATAGCCAATCTACATTATTAAAGGTTAAATCTCCTACCAACCAGGGATCTAAAAGAATACGCCACCCCCCAATTTCTAATAGCCAACTGTTACTGTCAAGCCAGGTAAAATACATACTTTCCACTGTAGGTTTAAATAGGTTAGGATCTTTATATCACTCACACATTATAATACTTATTCGCCAAGGATTGATTTCCCACTCCTAAAAATTATCTTTTTTACCCAGGGTGTGTAACACCTTTTCCACATTATCCAAATCACCAACTATCCTACGAACAGGATGGGGCCAAATCTTAACTAATGTGGGTGTGGCTGAAACCTGATCTATTTCCGCTTGCTCCGGATGTGTTAAAACATCAATTACCTTGAGAGTGTAAGGAACCCCTAAGTAATCTTCTAATAATTCATGTAGTTTCTCTAAAATTCTTTCAGTGGACATGTTATGACCAGCAACAAATAAACGTAAAACATAAACTTCATGATTCTGTATTATCTGTTTTTGATTGACATGCTTCTGTGAATATGGCATGGACATGCTATCTAAACGCACGATCAAATCGTGATCCTCCCATAATTCGGGAAAGGTTGAACGATAACTCTCTATTACCATGAGATCACATACATCCTCTCGCCAAGGTGACCTTTGCCACACCTCATTTCCTGTCCCAAAAATTGCTCCCAATACTGGCTGATAGCTCATTACCGCAGGATAAGCCTCCGCAAATGTCTGTATTTTTTGTGTACGTGGATTTAACCAATGATCAATTGTGGCTGTATAACAAGGAACCAGAAAATGGGGAGGTTCTGATAGATTCAGTATTTCCTGCAAGACCCCACACAAATGCAAATGCCATCGCTTCTGTTTACTCGGATCAATACAGTAAATTAAATCTCCCCCAGGTGTAAACAAGGCAATCCCTTTAAACACTTGAGGTAAAGATGGTTTATCTATATTTGTACCTAAGTTATAAACACTCATTAAATTTAGTTAATACCTGTTGTTTGTTGTTAACACTGGTCACTGTCAATGCAGAGCATTTATTTTTGTGGAACCGCGTTATCTGGATTATAGGTCACTACTAGCCTTTTATTTCCCATTTCAATTATGAGAGACAAGGAGACTTTTGTTAAGAAATATTAAGCGAGTTAGGAGACGGATTTTGGGTAAGATTCATGGAGATTGCTATTCACAAAGTTATATATCTAGGGATATATGGGGAATTGGGAGTAGTGAACCAAATCCGATTTGGGCATCAAATTCATGATTACGAAAGATTAAGTGTAAAGATTAATAAAGAAATGCTCATCTTTTTCTTCAGGTTCTATATACTGAATTTCACTGAATGAAAACAGTGATCTCAAGAATTGAGCAAAACTGAAATTCAACTTTAAACCTTGCTGTGTAATTTTAGGAGGAAAGATCATGGTTGTGGCTCAAAGCTCTAATCAAGGGAAGATGTACTCCTTGTTAATGATGAAAAGCTTTTTAATTTGGACTTTCACATTAGCAGTGTGCTTGTTAGTAGTAGGTTTTCCACTAGTTGTAGTTATGGCTACAGTAGGTTGCTTACTCTCTATTGTTTTGCAATCTGTTATGCCTGCGAGCGCTGTTTTACTCGTAGCAGGTGCTTTAGTAATTTTCAATGTTATGTCAGTTTTAATCGTGGCGGGTGTCTTGACTGCTAAGAGTGTTCATCCCAAAGAAGTTAAGTGGTTAAGTTGGCTATATGGTGATGCGGAAAGGTTGCAAACTACCGTTTATGCTTCTTGTCCTTTAACTTGTGAGATTAAATGATTAATATAAGTTTGACATGTCAATTAATAGCGGTAGCTACCTATAAGGAGGGTAGGCGATCGCCTACCCAAATCTCATTTTTAGCCATGAACTCTGTTTATAGAGTTCTGGTTGGAGCTACAACTTGATAGGTCAAATTTAGTAAACAGTCCATCTGCCCGGTTAAACCGGGTTTTTTCGTGTTTAAGAGAAGGGAAAAAATTTTGTTTTGATGAATGGGAATGATTTGGGATAGAATTATGGCTACTGTAGTATTTCATGACCAATACTTCAATAAGTAATGACTAAAAAAATTGGCATTGTTTTAGGTACTCGTCCTGAAGCAATTAAACTAGCACCAGTAATTCAGATATTTAAAACTGCTGTGGACTTAGAAGTGGAAGTAATTCTTACGGGACAGCATAAGGAAATGGTCGCACAAGTAATGGTGCTGTTTAATTTGAAAGCGGATTGGGATCTAGAAATTATGCAGCCCAAACAGTCTCTTAATGATATTACATGTAGGAGTTTGCAAGGTTTAGAGACTTTATATAAAAAGCTAAATATAGACTTAGTGATTGTTCAGGGAGATACAACAACTGCCTTTGCAGCAGCTTTAGGAGCTTTTTACCAGCAAATTCCTGTAGGTCATTTGGAAGCGGGGTTGAGAACTGACGATCTGTTTAATCCCTATCCAGAAGAAGCTAACAGAAGATTAATTTCCCAAATTAGTCAATTACATTTTGCACCTACCTCCTTAGCGGTGACTAACTTACAGAATTCTGGTGTTTTAGGAGAAATCCACCTGACTGGTAACACCGTAATTGATGCATTGTTGAACGTAGCAAAAGCCAACCCAGCTTGTGATATACCGGGTTTAAAGTGGGGAGAATATAGAACTATTTTAGCCACGGTTCACCGACGAGAAAATTGGGGGGAACCACTACAAGCAATTGCTCAAGGTTTTCTAGAAATTTTAGATCGGTTTTCCGACACAGCTTTATTATTACCACTACATAAAAATCCTACTGTTAGAGAACCATTACAAGAAATATTAGGTAAACACCCCCGGATTTTTTTAACAGAACCATTAGATTATGCGGAATTAGTAGGAGCAATAGGGCGCTCTTACTTATTGTTGACAGACTCTGGTGGACTGCAAGAAGAAGCACCCAGTCTTGGTAAACCTGTGTTAGTGCTTAGAGATACTACAGAAAGACCAGAAGCGATAACAGCGGGTACGGCTAAATTAGTGGGAACACAAACAGATAGAATTGTAACTGCTGCTAGTGAGTTGTTAAGTGATAGGGAAGCATATTTATCAATGGCAAATGCTATTAATCCTTTTGGGGATGGTCATGCAGCAGAGCGAATATTGAAAATTGTTCGCAACTATTTAGGTCTGACCGTGGACGGAGTGTGATATTAGTTATGATTATCAGTAGTTACTGTCAGCCACACAAATTCCTTTACACTTAATTCCATTAGTAGCAGTACGTTTACAATGGGGACAAAGAATCTTTTCCTCTTGATACCCGGTTGGGTTGTTTTTATCAGGGTTGCTTTCATCCTTTCCCACGATTTTGTTCATAATTTATGAAACCATTTGTTGATGTTAGTATTTTTACTGAGCAGGTTCTGGAGTGGTTTCCGGGGTAATTTCAGGGGTGGGGGTTTCTATGGGTTCTGGTGCGAGAGGATTTTCTATGGTAAGGGAGAATTCGTAGTCTTCAGGTTTTGATGCTGTGGAAACTACGACAAATTCATAAAATCCACTTTCTGGTAATATTTGGGAGAGTTGACGTGATTTTGAATCTTCCAAGAATTTTGTCTTACCAGATGGAGAATAAATTGACAGTAAAACCTCCGTGTTCGCATCTAGTTGCACCTGCATATTTTGGTCTTTAACCAGTTTGGCAATGAAAACTTTGCCTCCTCCTGGATCTAGAGTTCCCCTAGCCATTTTACTTGTATTACCAGGAGTATTGCCAGGATCTAATACTATTTTTTCCCAGGCCGTGTTTTCCATGATGTCATTAAGTCTATCGTTGGCAAATCCCTGCCAAACTTGACCGATGGGTTTGGAGATAAAATTCTTACCATTTTGATCAGGAAAAATACGGAAAAATGCAGCATCAGCTAGGTCATATAATGCCTTACTACTAACGTTTCTGCTGTTAATTACCATTTGCCATTTTTGTCTAGTGGATGATGTATAAGTTCCTAGCTGTCTACGTGCGTTTTCGCTGAGGATAGCAAGTTTCTCCCCAACTTCTATGGCAGTTTTATCCCATTCTTCCCGTAAACTTTCATCCTCTGGTTCGCTGCTAAGAGTCCTTCCTGTTAAACTGGGGTTTTTTTCCCAAAATACCTGATTCACCAAACTGGTAAAGAACTTAGAATTGATGTTTAATTCTTCTAGGCGATCGCGCAATTTTTGCTTACGTTGTTTTTCCTCTGGGGAGTAGTTAGCTGTGGGATCTACAGATGGTGTGATTGTGGGTGTGGGAGATGTGACATTAGAGGTGTCACTACTAATTGGCTGATAACGATTATTAAACCCCCACCATAATAGTCCTGCACTGGTGAACATAGCCATAGTAACCATTATTATGTTAGCTGTGCTCCAAACACTAGCGGTTTCAGCTGTGGAGGTAATGGGTGTAGATGGTTGAGGGGGTGAAATTGCCATTGTTTGACTGGTGAGGGGTTGGGAGATAGGAGAACTCACCCTTTGGTAGTTAAGAGCATCTAAAACCTGATTGGCTGTTTGATAGCGATCGCCTGGTCTATAGGAGAGCATGCGGTCTAAAACTTGACCTAGGAGTGGACTAAGTCTAACTTCTCGTCGCCATTGCCACTGTAAGGTTTGAGTATCAATTATTTCTTGGGGCATTTTACCTGTGATTAATACTAAAACAGTTACAGCCAAAGCATATAGGTCGCTATGAGGATAAACCAAACCAGTTTGCATTTGTTCCGGTGGTGCGAATCCCACTTTGCCTAATAAGGTGCCACTACTGGGATTGTGTTGACCAGATTGGTAATACTGAGAAGCCAAATTTGCAGCAACTTGTTTTACTCCTCCGAAATCAATTAGTACTGGCAACTGATCGGAACTTCTGAGAATTAAGTTATCAGGGGAAATATCTCGATGAATCACCCCCATGCTGTGAATGTATTGCAAAACTGGTAGAATTTGCTCTAAGAGTTGACGAACTGCAGTTTCAGAAAATTTTACCCCTTGTTGTTGTTGAGTATTGAGTAAAGAGCTATAGGTTATTCCTTGGACGTAATCCTGGACTAAAAATAGATATTCCTTTCCCTCCAGGTTAATGGGCAATAACTCCCGAAATCGGGGTATTTGAGGGTGTTCTAATTGATAAAGTACGGTGGCTTCCCTTTCAAAGAGTTCTTGAGCTTTTTGAATAGCTTCTGGAGTTTGGACAACAGGAGAAAATTCCTTTAAAACGCAATACTCCCGAAATCGGTTCATATCCTCAGCTAGGTAGGTACGTCCAAATCCCCCCTGTCCTAGTTGACGTATAATAACATAGCGATCGCTCAGAGTTTTTCCTAGAAGATTTGTGTTCATGGATGAATAATTTGGGACTGGTATTTTGTTATCCATCCCCACCCGGGGATGGGGTTGTTTATACTACTGCATTGACATTAATAAGATTTTCGATTAGAGCATAGACATCATGACGACTGAGTTTTTCCTTACCATTAGCTAGTGCATCCAGGGTACCATGGGCCAAAGCTAGGGGAATTTGACAGAATTGTAGAGCAGGTCCAGGAGGAAGACCATTAGTATAACTATCCGCTAAGGCTAAATGACGACGAGCATACTGTTGAAGGTCCTGGTGATTCCAACCCTCCGGGAAAAATTTACCCCACGGGTTAAATCTTCGCTATTATTACGTAGGATATTTACTGCTTGTAAACCCCGACCAAAGGCGATCGCTTCCATGCGGTTAGTCGTCGTTCCATCATACCATGACCATAAATCTGAGAGTAACAAACCTACTGCACCTGCAACTCCAAAGGTGTAACGATCCAGGTCATATTCATTTGTAATTTTCCAATTTATTTGTGACCAGTAAGCCATTCTATCAGCCATAGCTGCTGTTGCATCCCAAATGCGAGGTGCAATGCTTTCTGGAGCTAAAATTGCCCATTCCCTAATCCTGAGACTGACTTCAGGTAAGGAATCTTCATAACCCTTAAATCCTATGGAAAAAGCATCCACTGCAAAACCATCCACTCCTGCTTGTAAAGTTTGGCTAATGCTTTGTAGTAAAATTCCCTTAGTATGATTTTCCAGCGTTGCATGGTCCTCAATCTCGTCAATAGCACGCATACACAAGTATGCTGATGCCACAGCTTCTTGTAGTCCTGATGGCATAATGCTGATTGGAATATAAAAAGTTCTACTAGTTTCCTTGAGAATTTGTAAAGCATCCCGACGTAAATCCATTACTCCACTCCTGTGTTAAGTTTCACACCACAACCTACTATTTTATGTTTTGGGTGGGAAATTTTGTATCCCCAACCCGTTCCCTGTTCCCTATTAGTGTACACTCAGAGAAAAATTCCTGTAATAATGGGAATATTAGTTATCTTCACTTAGTTTTTTATATGCCTTTAAAAGCAGTCCTGTTCGATTTTAACGGAGTGATTATTAAAGACGAATCAATACATTTAAAACTGATAGATGAGATTCTGGTGGAAGAAAATTTACAACCCCAAAAGCCAGATGAACGTTTGAGATGTTTGGGAAGGAGCGATCGCGCTTGTTTTGAGGAGTTATTAAAGCGTCGTGGAAGGGTGGTCAGTCAAGACTATTTAACCCACCTGCTGCGAAATAAAGCAAACAAATATATTAAGGAACTAGAGAGTCTGGAACAGTTACCGCTCTATTCTGGAATAGAGGATCTAATTATACAGGCCCAATCTCAAAATTTGCCCGTGGGTCTAGTTAGTGGTGCCCTGGGTCGAGAAATAGAGTTAGTTTTGGAACGTGCCAATATAAGAGAATATTTTCAGGTGATCATTGCAGGTGATGACATCGCTACGAGTAAACCCCAACCGGAAGGGTATTTATTAGCTGTGGATAGACTTAATCGGCTATATTCTGATATAAATTTTGATTTAAGTTTACAACCAAAAGACTGTTTAGCTTTAGAAGATACTCTAGCTGGAATAGAAGCGGCGAAACGCGCTGGAATGAAAGTCGTGGGAATTGCTAATACTTACCCCTTTCACATCCTCCAGCGTCAAGCTAACTGGACAGTAGACCATTTAACAGATTTGGAATGGGAACGCATTTGGGAAACTTTTGAACAGAAAGATTTAAAAAATGGAGAAACACTGTGTTAGAATGGAGCAGAGTAAGGGGAATTAGCTCAGTTGGTAGAGTGCTGCGATCGCACCGCAGAGGTCAGGGGTTCGAGTCTCCTATTCTCCATTTGTGTGCATTCGCACATTAAATGTCGCATTTCGCAAATTAAGGTTCGGATTCGTAAACTAAAGTAGATATAGTTTCTCTTTGGAAATTGTGCGTTTAGCTCGACATCTTGCTCCGTCTGGTTTTTCCTTGTGTTTGTTGTTGAGACGAAACTGCATTGCTCCTAAAACTACATCCAAACATTGTAATACAGTACTTTAGAAATCATCGAAGATCATGCTCAATATAAGCAACCTGTTGTTACCTAAAACCCAAACACCCCACAGCGGTTACCACTGGGATGGCACAAGTAGAAGATTTTTTGAAGGGTGGTATAATCGTGTGACACTCCCAGAAATTGGTCAAACATTTGCTTTCATGTATTCCATTGAAGACCCAATATGCAATCAACCCCATAGTGGGGGAGCTGCTCAAGTTCTAGGTCCAGATGATGGCTATTTGTTGCGTACATTTCCCGATGTAAAAGGGTTTTGGGCCAGTCCACATGTTTTAGCTTTAGGACATTGGGGAAAAACTAACCTACAGATTACACCCCAATATCTTACTCCCGATAAATTTACAACCCATATTCAACAAGGTTATCAGACTACGGCCACTCTCAACCAGGGGATAATCACCAATCCTGGAACCGGTAATTACTGTCGCTGGCAGTATGAAATCAAACCTATTTATGGTTGGGGTCAGCCCAAATGCCCCCAACAATCTACAGCTGGATGGTTATCTTTTTTACAAATATTTGAACCAGGCTGGCAAATTTTAATGGCTCATGGTTTGGCTAGTGGTTATATAGACTGGAATGGTAAGATATACCAATTCACAAATGCACCAGCTTATGGAGAGAAAAACTGGGGGGGAGCTTTCCCTCAGAAATGGTTTTGGATCAATTGTAACTTTTTTGACCAGGAAACGGATTTAGCTTTGACTGCTGGTGGGGGAAAGCGTGGTGTATTATGGTGGATGGAATCGGTAGGAATGGTTGGCATTCATTATCAAGGACATTTTTATGAGTTTGTCCCCTGGAATTCCCAGGTCATGTGGCAAATTGAACCTTGGGGTAGTTGGCAAATGCAAGCTAGAAACTGTGAGTATGAAGTGACAGTGACTGGAATAACTGACCTACCCGGTACATTGCTGCGAGCTCCTACTAATCAAGGGTTAGCCATCTGTTGTCGGGATACGATGCAAGGAAAAGTGAGTCTGGAATTGCGCCGTTTACATCAAAACCACTCCACAGTTATTGTCAAAGCCAGTAGTGATGTTTGTGGTTTGGAAGTGGGCGGTGGTAGCTGGGAAAATAGTTGGCAATTTCAATAAAAACTAGGTTACAATTGCTAGGGAGTTTATTGGGGAGCAATTTTTTACTTTCTTGGGGTTGTAGCTCAGTTGGATAGAGCGGTCGCCTCCTAAGCGACAGGTCGTGCGTTCAAGTCGCACCAGTCCCGTCTCCCTGTTTTGTTTTCCCCAAATTCCCCATTTCCCCTTAAACCTAAAAGAATGCTGCTTGGTGACGAATCAAGTTCAAAAATTCCTCCCGGGTTTTTTGCTCGTCTTGGAATACACCAATCATAGAGCTGGTAACGGTCCAGGATCCAGGTTTTTGTACCCCGCGCATTACCATACACATGTGGGTGGCTTCCATCACCACAGCTACACCCTTGGGTTCAAGAATAGTTTGAACCGCTTCTGCAATTTGTCGGGTTAATCTTTCTTGCACTTGTAAACGACGAGCATACATCTCTACAATTCTGGCTAGTTTACTTAACCCAACTACTTTTTTATTGGGAATGTAAGCAACGTGTGCCCTACCCATAAATGGTAGCATGTGATGTTCACAAAGACTGAAGAAGTTGATATCTCGCACTAACACCATCTCTTCGTGCCCCTCGTCAAAAATCGCACCGTTGACCAGTTCCTCTAAGGACTGATTATAACCACTGGTGAGAAATTTCATCGCCTCTGCTACACGCTTGGGGGTTTTCAGAAGTCCTTCTCGCTGCGGATCTTCTCCTACACCTATGAGCATGGTTTGCACAGCTGCTTTCATCTGCTCTATGCTTTCTTCCGAAGGTTGGTGCAGATCTGGCTGCTTACCATTATGAGTGTTCCGGTCAGGTCTAGTACTGATAGCTTGCGATAAATCAGGAATCAGCGGAGATTGTAAGCGACTGGAACCGTTAGAACTAGCAATGGTCATGGTATTAGTCTTGATAATTGGTCATTGTTTATTGTCAAGTCAAAGCACGCCGTCGTTAGACATCAGAGTTAATTCTTCAATTACGGCTTCCTGGGGTAATAAAGCACTATGTAGAATTGTCTGTGCTACTGTCTGTGCAGTTAACATCTTACTGCGGTCAAAGTTGGCATTTACTGTTTCTGTATCCCAAATTTCGGTGTTGACCGCCCCAGGACAAATTGCGCTCACTCGAATACCGTGAACTCTCTCCTCCTGGGCTAAAGTCTGAGATAGGGCCAATAAACCAGCTTTGCTCACACAGTAAACCCCCCATCCAGCAAAGGCCTGTTTAGCTGCTATAGAGGCTATGTTAATAATTGTCCCTTTTCCTCTTTGTCTCATTCTGGGTAAAATCCCCATCGTACACTGAAATACACTGGTGAGATTTAAGTCTATTACTCTCCGCCAATCTTCTAGGGAGGTGTCACTTAAATTGCCAGTGTATCCCATACCAGCATTGTTGACCAAAATATCTATGTCTCCAAATTCATCAGCGATCGCCTGAATTTTAGCTTTTACCTGGGAAACACAACTTAAATCAACCGCGAAAGCTTTTGCTTCCACTCCTGCTGCTTTTGCTGCTGCTACTACCCCCTGTAATTTTTCTTGGGAACGGCCCACTAATGCAACATCTATCCCCTCTTTAGCAAAGGCTATAGCTGTCCCTTTGCCAATTCCAGCACTTGCACCAGTAATCAAAGCGCGTTTTTTCTTCTCAAAACTCATTCTATCTCCAATTTTTGCCGGTGCTAGGGGCTACCACCTACCCCTAATTTATTAATTCTGTTATTTTCCTAACAGACACGATGGATAGCCGAGTAGTCGTTCCGGTTCGCATCGCACCTCTTGTAAGTGGTTAGGGTTACATTAGAATATATCTTGAAAACCTAAAGCAAAACTATAAGTGTCAATTTCTGATGAACAGAGTCAACACAGGGTTGCTTTTTGCGCGCTTTATCAGAGATGAGTTGGCATTTTGACAAGTGTCCTTTCTAGACTGTTAAGAATCTCTAAGACTCCACCACTAATTATAACATTGTTGCTGTGTTAGATATAGTTAGTTGTTATTTTTGGGAGAAAATTTATTCTGTAAGGTACTAGTGACCTACCTCATGAAACACACCTATTTTTCTAAATTTGTCATAACGGAGTTGACGGCGTTCCGCTGGTGTTAGTCGGTTCAATTCATCTAGGCTATTTAACAGGGCTTGTTTAAGACTATTCGCTGCCGTTAGGGGATCTGCGTGAGCTCCCCCTAGGGGTTCCGGCAAAATATGGTCGATAATACCTAAATTTTTCAGATCTTGAGAAATGATTTTCAGTGCTACCGCAGCTTGTGGAGCTTTACTAGCATCTTTCCACAAAATTGCAGCACATGCTTCTGGAGTAGCAACGGTGTACACTGAATGTTCAAACATTAACAGTCTGTCTCCCACTCCAATACCCAAAGCACCACCGGATCCACCTTCGCCAATCACTGTACAAATAATTGGTACATCGAAACAGAACATTTGCCTCAAATTATAGGCGATCGCCTCTCCTTGTCCTTGGTGTTCTGCTTCTATACCTGCCCAAGCACCGGGAGTATCAATAAAAGTGATAATAGGCATAGAAAACTTATTGGCATGTTCCATGAGTCTGAGGGCCTTGCGATATCCTCCCGGAGCTGCCATGCCAAAGTTACGGGCCACATTATCCTTAGTATCCCTACCCTTTTGATGACCTAACATTACTACTGGCTGTCCGCCTAAACGTGCCACACCACCCACCAAAGCTGGATCGTCTCCTCCACAGCGATCGCCATGTAATTCCATCCACTCATCAGTGATAGACTGGATATAGTCCAGGGTACTTGGTCTTCGGGGGTGTCGAGCTACCTGAAGTTTTTGGGCCGGTGTTAAACTGCTAAATATTTCCTCCCGCAGTTGCATTGCCCTAGTTTCCAGTTGGCGGATTTGCCCGGATACGTCCACACCATTTTCATCTGCTAATTCGCGAATTTGGTCAATCCTTTTGGCCAGTTCTGCCAAAGGCTTTTCAAAATCCAACAGTAGGGGTTTGCGCTCAGTGTTTGCCATGGTCTGTTAGTTATCGGTTATCAGTTGATTATCAGGTATTTGCCATTATTACTAAACTAATAATGGTCTAAAACCGTGCTTGAGGGATAGTTGACCTATATGCTCCATTTTGTCTACCGTAATCTGATTCCTTCCCCAGGAAAAGTTAGTATATAACTTCTCAAATTCCAATAACATTGATTCAGCAAAACAGGCAAACAACTGACGTGAAGGGACATCCATATTGACTATTTTCATAATCTTCCACTCAATATCCAAAGAGTGTTCCACAATTCCTCCGTTCAACACATGTACCCCTGGATGTTGAATTTTTGTCCCCAGATTTTTTGGGTAACCCCCGTCAATTAGTAAGCATGGTTGTTTGAGAACTTTTGGGTCAATTTCCACCCCCTTGGGCATACTTGCTACCCAAACCACAATATCCGCTTCGGGTAAAGCTTGTTGTAGATCCATGATTTTCCCTCGTCCCAGTTCTGCTTGCAGTTTCTCTAAACGTTCCTGGTTGCGGGCAATCAAAAACAGTTCTTGCACATCGGTTTTTTTATCTAACCAGCGCGTAACTGCACTCCCAATATCACCCGTTGCTCCACATACTGCCACATTTGCTTTACTCAATTCTATACCCAGCTGTTTAGCTGCCACCTCTACCTGTTGGCAAATAATATAAGCTGTGTGGGTATTACCCGTCGTAAATCTTTCAAACTCCAAGGTTAGGTTACGAACTTGTTTAAACTGCTCTAAATTAAAATTCTCAAAAATTATAGAAGAAAATCCGCCTAAAGCTGTAATGTTAATATTATGCTTTTGGGCATGAGCCATAGCATTTAATATTTTTCGCGTCGCTGCTTTAATCCGTCTAGTGGCTAGCATTTCCGGTAAAAAGCAGGATTCCACATATTTTCCTTCGATTTTTTGACCTGTGACGCTGGTCACTGTGATATTGTCCACAATTTGTGGAGGGGCGCTACACCAGAAATCTAGACCTTGATCAGCATATTCCGGGTACCCCAAATCCTGAGCCACGGACTGGGCGTGTTCTAAACTTGTCAGATGTCCAATTAGACCAAACATTAGTGATATAAGATTGTGCAATTAAAAGCTAGAAACTAGAAATCAGAACCAATTTTCCTATACAATACCTTATTTGTAACCCCGGTTTTACAACCGAGGATTTGATCAACTGTGGCTATATGCTTGCTAGTCCGTAAGCCGAAAGACGCATGATATCCCGGGTGGTAAACCCAATATTACTCAATGCTTCTCCGTATTGAATCATAAAGTCCTCCACTAGGGCATCTTTCTCCATCCCCAATACTTTGGCATCCTCAGCCACTTGATTGAGCATTTGCCATACTATAGGCAGATTTTCACGGTTCGCTACTTCCAGCTCCTCCTTTGATGCTTCAAATTTCTCTTTTAACCAAACTTCACCAAAGTTAAGATGGGTGTATTCTTCTTTTACTACCCCCTCAGTAATTTTACGTGCGAATGGATCTGCTACAGGAATATATATATTATAAGCGGCGATCGCAAAGCACTCAATAATTAGGGATTGGATCAGTAGACAGGTAACAACTTTACCTTGTTGAGCCGCGATTTGAAAGTTATTATGTAGGGGGGAGAAAAACTGACGGGCAAATTCCATATCTGGGTTAACAGATAGATTTCGCCCACAGGACTCAAAACCCTTTTTGTGTCTACTTTCCATCTTAGATAACTTGCTCAGTTCCTCTTTATTTGGTGGTAGTAGTTCGCCTAGGGTGAGATAGTTTTCGTGTGCTTCTTGCTCACCCTCAATTACTATGGCATTAATTCGGCTATAAGCGTCTTTATATTTCGCGCTCTGAAAATCAGTTTTTTCAATTTGTTCAACTAGTTGTTGCATGACATGTTTACTCCATCACTCTATTATATTATATTGAGACTGAAATTTTAAGGATAGAACTCTGTCCCCCCCCACCCTTATTTCCATGGTAATACTAGGAAAAACCAATGATTTTTGAGTCATAAACAATGTTGTTGCATCTGAATCTGGAATGGTAAGGTCAAACATTTTTGGAGTTTTTCTGGATCACTCATCATTTTACCACCTTTGATCGTTGTTTTTCTCACCTCTTTTTCTTCAGCGAGTGAAAGTCTGGGGTTGACGGGAAAAAGTTGGACTTGGGCCAATTATCTGGAGTCCTGGGAAAGAGGTCGGTTTCTAGTGGTTTTTGCTAATTCTACCCTAGTGGCGATCGCAGTTTACAAATAACTGGCCATTAATGATGGCAGCAGTTACCATTGCTACTGTTTCAGTACTAGTATTATTCTTTGTGGCACAAAAGCAATTGATCCAGGGGATTGGATCTAGGGGAATCAAAAGTTAAACCAACCATTGCCAAAAATTGAATTATTGGCTATAATTCCTAATATTATATTGTAACAGTCTGGAGAGGTGGCAGAGTGGTCGATTGCGTCCGACTTGAAATCGGATGAGGCTAAAACCTCCGGGAGTTCGAATCTCCCCCTCTCCGTTTAGGCATTAAAACATACCCACCGACTTTTGGGGTCGGTAGGGGCCTCAACTAGCCAATATCTTCGCTTTCAATATATAAGAATAAAGAAGCGAACGCAACTGCTGGTAAAACTAAACCAGTTAAAGGAACAAAAATCGAAGGCAAAAATGAAGAATAAGCCAAAATAGATGGCAATAATGAACCTGACATAGTAAGGGTCCTTGAAAATCGGGGTCATCTTAGGAGTTTACTGCACAATTTCCACCCTTTTGACAAATGGTCAAGATTTTTAACACAATATCAAGTGGTTAGTTCACCAAAGGTTATGACTTGATATGGGAACCGAACTTTGTGGATTTACCATTAGATTCCTGATGACTGTAACCTTATGACTTTCCCTTTGACTGTCAGACTCCACGGCGATCGCCCCTATGAGAATTTGGGTACAACCCAGGGGTACAAGCAACTGGGTAATTGTTTGCCACTTTCCCGGGGAATAGGGTTGGAAATCTCTTAATATATGAGGACCATCTAATAACTCCCGGTTTTGGCAGTCTTCTACCCATAGTTTTATAGTTAAATTTGGATACATCTGATCAACTTCCAAGCGAATTTTTATCAAAGATCCAGCTAGTAACTCACTACTGGGTAAAAACAGTCCAGGGGTAGGTAAACTCTCTAAATCTAGTATCTCTTTTCCAGTTTTTACATCGTTCCATGATTGTTTTTCCAACTCCGGGGATTGATTAGCACTATCATACTGCTCGTCTTCTTCCGGATTAATGATTGTATTAATACTTGCATCATCAATAACTATCTCATCACTCGGTAAATTGACAGTATCCTGTTTCGATACTTCCAGGTTTGCTTCTACCGCCATATCTACCGGATAAAATTCCTTCTCTATTTCCACTGGTACAAGTGATAATCTACTCTCTTTAGATAGAGGTTGAATTTTGGGAGGAAGTGGTTGATGAGGAGCTGGTTCTAAAACGTGAAAATGCGCTAGTTCGGGTCTTTTGACCAGATTAAACAGTTCCAACCCCAGATGTGATGGAGAAGATAAAGGAGCGGATAAAGTCCCAGTATAACGATTGGGTGCAGTAGACAGTACCAGAGAGGTCTGTGAGGTTAGGGGTAGTAACTGGTCAAATTTGGCTGTGATACTAAAAGGAAAACTAGCCAGTAGGATAACCTGATCATGGGGAGTAAAACTTCCATACAGATTTACGGTAGCCAAAAGTAATTTTGATATGCAGTTATGGGGAATAGTAAGGTTATGACTAAAAGCAAAAGGTAATAGTTCTTCTGTAGAGAGGTGCTGTGGGAAATCAAGGAGAATTTTGGATTGACCAGGAGATCGCACCTGAACCGACAAATGAACCTGATATATTTTAACGGGAGATGATGGGGGAGATGTGAGTTGTTTGTTGCTTGATAAAATTCCATAACCGTTAATACTAAACGGCTTACCCCAATTAACTATATAGGTATTCTGTTCCAAAAACAGTTCCAGTGGTAGAGAGGGGGAATGATCCACATCCTCCCCAGATACATCTAAATCTTCTGGAGCGGATGGGGAGTTAGGTAAGGCGAAATCTATGACTCTTTGTAAAATTTCCTCTGCTGTTTCTCCTCCGGACAAGACGGGACTGGCTGGCTGATTGATTAAATCTTCCCCAGTAGATAAAATAGCATCACTATTAGCATCATTAAACCTGTACTCAGCTTGAGTGTCAATTGGATAGTTATATTCCAATGGTGTTAACCCGTCTTCATCAGAGGAAGAAACCCCCAGTACAAGATTGTGTTGCCAAGATTCATCCTCCTCTTCTACCCTTCCCCAGCATTGTAATTCCCAAATTCCCTCTTGGAGATCAGTAAAAGGTAAAACTGCGATCCAACCATCCTGATTAGACCGACGAGTGCCCTGAATAATCGGCTTTTTAGATTGATCTGCCCAAGGGAGAGAATGGGTTACTAGTACCTCCACCTGTTGATTAACAAGATGAGAACGAGCCAAGACCCTATATCTACCCAGCGAAATTTCCAAACGGGAGGAGTCGAGACTTTGCCAATGGCGATCGCCCTGTTTCTGGATTAGAAATTGCCAGTTTTCCATAGAAGTAAGTTAATGTGAATTATTCCGAATCTGATGCGAATAAACTGTCATTATCTGTGTCTATATCTAACAGATTATTAGTAGGTGTTGAGGTTTTTAAGGCATTTGGATTCCATCCAGGATTAGCAAAGCGGGGAAGAATTTCTTCGCTGAAAGCTTCTGCAGCTTTAGAACGATAGCGGTTAGGGTTAAAAATCAACCACAGTGTGCGTTTGACAATTACACCCTCAATGGTTGAGCGATGGAGCATGCCCATTTGTAACTCCTTAACAATAGCTGAAGTAGAAACAAAGGCAGCGCCCAAACCGGACTGAACAGCATTTTTAATAGCTTCAATGGAATTTAGCTCCATTTCAAATTTAAATCTTCTAGTATCAAGACCACAACGTACTAGCACATGGTCAATAACTTTACGGATAGTAGATTGGGAATCGAGGGCAATAAACTGTAGTTTATATAGGTCTTCCTTTTGAATGGTATGGAGTTTGGTAAAAGGGTGGAAGGTGGGTAATATGAGGGCTAACTCATCTTCAGAGTATGGGAGAACCTCCAAATATTCTGCCAGTTCCGTGGGTATTTCACCACCAATAATTGCCAAATCAACCTGTCCATTAGCCACACTCCATGCTGTACGACGGGTTGAGTGAACATGAAGTTGTACGGCCACATCGGGGTATTTTTGACGAAACATACCAATCATACGTGGTAGCAGGTATGTTCCCGTAGTTTGAGAAGCACCGACAATCAGGGTACCACCTTGAAGATTTTGTAAATCCTCAATTGCACGGCAAGTTTCTTGGCACAAACCCAAGATTTTTTCACCATAGCTAAGGAGGAGATGTCCAGCTTCAGTCAGTTGGGCCCGTCTCCCACCCCGGTCAAATAGGGGAACATCTAACTGACGTTCCAGGTTTTGTACTTGCAAGCTGACAGCTGGTTGGGAGACATAAAGACTCTCAGCAGCACGTTTAAAGCTCCCTTCTTGGGCAATAGCTTTGAGAATGCGTAACTGGTCTAAAGTGAAAGGAAGGTCAGACATAGGGCTTAACCTATAAACTAGGGAAAGAGCATCTGGGAAAATTAATTGGCGCAGGTAGTTTTAACATGGGCAATGATTTATATGACTTTTATATCATTTACCGGTTAGCTGTTTTTAACTCTATATTTGTTACCTGCACTTAGCTACACTGAGGTATTGTAAATGTTGGATTCGAGTTGTACTTTATGATTTCCAATTCTTGGTTGACCACCAGTCATTTTATCATGTTGGGTTTACAGTTGATTTTTGCGATCGCCCATAGTGGAGGTGCAGCTCTGCGTCCCTGGGCAGAAAAACAAGTTGGACCTAGATTGTATCGAATCGCATTTGCACTGATTAGCCTACCCCTAGCAGCGGTCTTAATTAGCTACTTTTTTAATCATCGTTATGATGGTTGGCAACTATGGCAATTACAAGATATGGGGGGAGTAAAGTTAACCGTTTGGGTATTATCAGCGATTTCCTTTTTATTTTTATATCCTGCTACCTTCAATTTACTAGAAATTGCTGCCATTCAAAAGCCTCAAGTCCACCTTTATGAAACAGGTATTATTCGGATTACTCGCCACCCACAAATGGTAGGACAAGTGATCTGGTGTATTGCCCACACCCTTTGGATTGGCACCAGCTTCACTTTGGTGACATCACTGGGTTTAATTTTACACCATTTATTTGGAGTTTGGCATGGAGATCACCGGTTGAGTCAAAGATATGGTGAAGCTTTTGAACTAGTCAGACAGCGCACTTCCATTATTCCCTTTCAAGCAATTTTTGATGGTCGACAATCGCTAAAGTGGCAGGAATTTATTCGTCCTGCTTACTTGGGAGTCGCCATTTTTGTAGGTTTATTTTGGTGGTCTCATCCTTTGTTAATCCTGTCCAGCAATATGGTATTATGGTAGTTAGCAACGATCCCTACTGTTGCCATAAGATTTTAATTTCACTAATTTGGCTAAACTGTTGGTTAAATTATCCGCCTTTCTTAAAAGTGGTTAATGATCCCCAAATTGTGTCATACTAGATTATTACCTGGATTATCAATGAAGCAAACCCAAAACATAGTTAATGCATGGTGACTAGCCGATAGATATCTTGGTTTGGATAAAACCAATAATAAAAATAGAAACTGTTTAATGCGATAAGATACCATGCATATCCTGACAGTAATTTTATAACTGTCCCTAAATATTTTTGGTGTCGGAGCAAAAGAAGGTCAGAAATTGCGGGTGGTCAATCCCCTAATTTCACATAGAAATCTGATTTTCTTAAGACCTGTCGGTGATAGTTGCTGGTGATAAAAAACCCTATAAATCAAGAGGCGTCATGGTGTTATCGGTTAGTGATCGAACATTTACTGAAGAAGTTTTAGAGTCCTCAGTACCTGTGTTAGTTAATTTTGAGGCTCCCTGGTGTGGATTGTGTCGTCTTATCCATCCATTGTTGCTACAGTTTCAAGCTGAATGCGGGGTAGGCGTGAAACTGGTGGGGGTTAACGCCGACCAAAATTTTAAGTTGTCTACGACCTATAGACTGAAATCCCTACCAACCCTACTACTAATAGAAAAGGGAATTGTCCGGGAACGTTTAGAAGGTTTTCGCAGTCGGGATGATTTACGTCAAGCATTGGGAGAAATAAAATACAAATATATTAGTAACAGGGGAGTGGGAAAGAGAAAAAGGGAAACAGGCAAAAAAGTAGGCGTACCTATATCTTTAACATAAGAAAGTCCTATTAACTGAGGGATAACCCCTCGCTCCCGTTGAATTAGAAAGTAAAGTCTAGTTTTGTCTAGATTTTATATAGCAGAGAGGTAATTCCCGCCCAGTTGTTGCATCCTGGATATAGAAGAGGTGAAAAAAATTTTGATTTGCTCTCATTTCCTAATCCACAGTCATCAAGGGGAAAGTTGTGGCATTATTGTCCTCAAATGGTCAAAATTTTGAAAGTAGGCGTGAGTGATGGAAGTAATCTATCAGTATGCCTGGATAATTCCAGTTTTACCCCTCTTAGGAGCAATGCTGGTAGGTCTAGGACTAATATCGTTAAATCAGACAACAAATCGCCTGCGACAGCTAAATGCTGTTCTGATTGTCTCCTTGATGGGAATTGCTATGGGTCTCTCTATGGCATTGTTATGGAGTCAATACCAAGGTCATGCGCCCTACACAATTACTCTGGAATGGGCATCAGCAGGTAACTTTCACCTAAGTATGGGCTATACTATTGACCACCTGACAGCTATGATGTTAGTAGTGGTAACCACGGTAGCTTTTTTGGTGATGATTTACACAGATGGCTACATGTGTCATGACCCGGGTTACGTGCGATTTTATGCTTATCTCAGTTTATTCGGCTCTTCGATGTTAGGGTTGGTACTGAGTCCTAATTTAGTGCAAGTTTACATTTTTTGGGAATTGGTAGGGATGTGTTCATACCTACTGGTGGGTTTTTGGTATGACCGCAAACCAGCAGCAGAGGCCTGTCAAAAGGCATTTGTAACTAACCGAGTAGGTGACTTTGGGTTGTTGCTGGGGATTCTAGGACTGTTTTGGGCCACAGGTAGCTTTGATTTTACTATCATGGGCGATCGCCTAGGAGAATTGGTAGAATCGGGTACTATTAGCAATGCATTGGCGATTCTGTTTGCCATTTTGGTGTTTCTCGGTCCAGTAGCCAAATCAGCCCAATTTCCGCTGCATGTGTGGCTCCCAGATGCTATGGAAGGTCCCACACCGATTTCTGCGCTTATCCATGCAGCTACAATGGTAGCAGCAGGCGTATTTTTAATTGCGCGAATGTATCCGGTGTTTGAACACGTGCCAGCTGCTATGAATGTGATTGCCTTTACGGGAGCATTTACAGCATTTTTGGGAGCGACTATTGCCATTACCCAAAATGACATTAAAAAGGGACTGGCGTACTCCACCATTTCTCAATTGGGTTATATGGTCATGGCCATGGGAGTGGGTGCTTACAGTGCGGGTTTATTTCACCTGATGACCCATGCTTATTTTAAAGCAATGCTGTTTTTGGGTTCTGGGTCAGTGATTCATGGTATGGAAGGAGTGGTGGGTCACGACCCAGTTTTAGCTCAGGACATGCGCTTAATGGGTGGATTAAGGAAATATATGCCAGCTACGGGGATTACCTTTTTAATAGGTTGTTTGGCAATTGCTGGGATTCCACCCTTTGCTGGGTTCTGGTCTAAAGATGAAATATTGGGTGCAGCTTTTGCTGCAAATCCTTTACTATGGTTGATTGGTTGGGTAACTGCTGGAATCACCGCCTTTTACATGTTTAGAATGTATTTCTCAACATTTGAGGGTCAATTCCGGGGTAATGACCAAACCATCAAAACCATGCTCAAACAAGCTACTGCTAAGTTAGGCGGGGAATTGCAACCTAATTTTGGACCAGGAGCAATGAAAAAAGGTGAGTTGGAAAGTCATGGTCATGGACACTCACCCCATGAGTCTCCTTGGACGATGACTCTACCCTTGTTAGTATTGGCTATTCCTTCTATTCTGATTGGACTGGTGGGAACTCCCTATGCTAACTATTTTGAGCAGTTTATTTTTTCCCCAACCGAAACTCTCACAGAAGTAATGGAAAAAGCGTCAAAATTTGACCCCCATGAATTTTATCTCATGGCGGGTAGTTCTGTAGCTATTTCTGTGGTGGGCATTACTTTGGCAATTCTTATGTATTGGTCTAAGAAAATTGACCCCAGTGCGATCGCTGCTAAGTTCCGGTCTCTGTACGAGTTATCGTTGAATAAATGGTACTTTGACGATATCTATTATCGGGTGTTTGTTCTTGGTTTGCGTCGTGTAGCTCGACAAGTTATGGAAGTTGATTTTCGAGTTGTAGATGGTGCGGTTAATTTGACTGGGTTTTTCACCCTGGTCAGTGGTGAGGGTCTGAAGTACCTAGAAAATGGTCGCGCTCAGTTTTATGCTCTGATTGTGTTCGGAGCTGTTTTGGGCTTAGTTATTGTTTTCGGTGTAACTTGATATAAATATCTTGACCATGAAACTAATGTCAAGAAATTAATGTCAAGGGGTGTGAGGATTTTCCTCCACCCGTTCTTGGTAATAAAGCCCAATTAGACAGAAGCAGTTATGAAATCATTTATCAAGTCATTAGTTCGTGTGGGTATTAACTTGGGTTTAATCGCTAGTACTTTAGGGATTACTTTAAGCCATGGTAACACCGTATTTGCCTTACCACCACAAGAAATTAAGGGTAAATTAGATGCAGTTCCAGTGTACTTGATAACTAATGACCAGGGTACACCTTTAAGTCGCATGATATCTTCCCAAGATGGAAAACAGGAAAGAGCAGTAACGGATGTATATATGAGCCGTCAAGAAGCTTTAAACTTTGTGCAAAAGTTTAGGCAAATTCGAGGGAAAGACAAGGACCCAAAAAACCAGGAAATGCTCAAAAAGTTGCAGGTTACTACCGTACCTTTGGGACTTATATATCAAAAACAGCAACAACAACAAAATCAACCTAGTCAGCTTTTGTTTTCCTTTAACCCGGTGTCCCAAGAAATGACGGGAGCAGCACAGCTAATGAAAGCTAGTGGTCAACGGGTAGAGCAGTTAAAAAGTGTGCCGATTTTTATGGTCATATCTGGGAAGGATAAAAGTCACATTACTATTCAAGTAGGTGGGAAAAAACCCCAAACCATAATTCCCTTGTTTTTTAGCAAACAAGATGCCCAAAATTTACTGACCAAGGTGAAGGGAAAGTTCCCCCAGTCCTATATTCAGGTTGTAGGTGTGGATGGATTAATTAATATCTTGACTCAAAACAACGATGATTGGTTAAAACAGCTGGTTTTGATTCCATCCCCCGAATCCAGACAACACCTTAATAGTCTGCGTTCCAATAGCGCCCAGCCAAAAACCATACCCCCAAAACCACGCTCATGATTAATCAACAGCTAACTAGCGGAATTGCACTATGGAAATGGCGAAATTCGGCTATAACTACTGCTTTAGTTAAGGGTATTTCACCACGAGAGGTGGATTGGCTCTTACAAGAGCTAGCAGGAATGGACAAATTAACACTGCGTTTGGAATCTTTTAAAGACTACCAAGAAATGACCATGGTGCTATCCCTAGCTGAATTAGACAGTCTGTGGCAAAAGCGGTTACAACAAAGAGTGCCAATTCAGTATCTTGCAGGTAGAACCCCTTGGCGAAACTTTACCCTTGCTGTGTCCGACGCAGTGTTAATCCCCAGACCAGAAACGGAGATACTCATTGACCTGGTGATCGAATCTGCTAACCAAGACCTGCAATCCGGAATCTGGGTGGATTTAGGTACTGGTAGTGGAGCGATCGCCCTGGGTTTGGTAGAGGTATTGACAAATGCTAAGATTTATGGTACGGACATAAGCGAACAGGCTTTGGCCGTTGCTAGGACAAATGCAAGGAACCTGGGTTTTACACAGCGGGTGGAATTCCACCAGGGGTGCTGGTGGGAACCTCTAAATCACCTCAAGGGTAAAATTAGTGGTATGGTGTCCAATCCACCTTATATTCCTAGTGATCTGATAGGAACCCTAGAACCGGAAGTAGTCAAGCACGAACCCCATTTAGCTTTAGATGGAGGTGTGGACGGTTTGGAAGCAATTCGTTATCTAGTAGAAGTTTCTCCCCACTATTTGCTCCCAGGTGGTGTATGGTTAATTGAAATGATGGCTGGACAAGACGAAATGGTTAGAGAAATGCTGATAAATAATGGCAATTATTCCCATATTTCTATTCACACTGACCTAGCTGGAATTAATCGTTTTGCTCTAGCTTATGTTTCAAGGTAGTCAGCAGCTAATAATTTCTACATAACGAGAGTTATTATCCTGTTCATAAGTCAGAATCAGCTTTAAATAGCTATGAGGTAGGTATGGCATGCGTTCAGGCCATTCAACAGCCACAATTCCCAGGGTGGTGTCTATTCCTTCCCAGTAGTTTTCTAAATAGAGATTGGCTACGTCCTGAGGTTCTAGGCGATACAAATCCAGGTGATAAAGAGGTAGGATGCCATCAGTGTATTCATTAATTAGGGTAAAGGTAGGACTGACAATTGGGTCACTGATACCTAAACCTTCCCCTATGGCTTGCACTAAAGTAGTTTTACCTGCACCTAAATCACCCTGTAATAAAATTACCGTACCTGGCTTCAGGGTTTTTGCCAAATTAATGCCAAATTCCCGTGTAGCTTTTGCATCTTGCAGGTAGATCCTAGTCATAACAATAATTTGTGGATCCTATTTTTTACTCGCAGCACCATACCATTTTAATAGAACCCTAGCTAGTTTTTGGGGGTCATGACGAACAAAACCCGTTTCATCCTCATATATTACATTAGCAGGAACAATGCGTCTTCCTAATTGGGAAACAGCTTCCGTGTCCAGAAATACAGGGTGGGAATTTTGCTGAGCATAGCGGATTAAAGCTTGAGCCGAGGGACTTCTTCTATGCACCAGGACAGCATCAAAAAGTTTGCGATCGCCACAAGCATGGTCAATAGCTCGAATATGTTCAGATACACTATATCCTTCCGTCTCTCCTGGTTGGGTCATAATATTACAGATATAAATACGAGGTACATTAGCACAGGCTATCGCCTGAGTAATTTCAGGAACTAGCAAGTTAGGGATGAGGCTAGTATATAAACTACCAGGTCCAACAATAATATAATCAGCACTGCGAATAGCCTTAATAGCTGCGGGTATGGCAGGAGGGTTGGCGGGGAGACAGCCAATCTTGACAATTTTACCTCCAGCCTTAGGAATGCTAGATTCTCCTTCTATACGACGACCATCAGCCATTTCCGCCCAAAGGCGAACATCACTCAAGGTAGCAGGTAGAACTTGTCCTCTAACCGCCAATACTTTAGAGCTAGCTGCCACTGCTCGTTCTAAATCCCCAGTGATGTCACTCATAGCAGTTAAGAACAAATTACCAAAGCTGTGTCCTGTGAGTCCATCACCAGCTCGAAAACGATATTGAAATAATTCAGTTAATAACTTTTCCTCATCTGCAAGAGCAGCTAAACAATTGCGAATATCACCCGGGGGCAAAACACCAAATTCCTGACGTAACCTACCAGAAGATCCACCATCATCAGCAACAGTGACAATCGCAGTAATATTGGCGCTATAAGTTTTTAGTCCCCTTAGTAGGGTAGAAAGTCCAGTACCACCGCCAACAACCACAATTTTTGGACCTCGATACAAACGATGATGTGCTAAGATCACATCTATGAGTTCCTCTTGGGATCCCTGTGGTCTTAAAGCTTGAGTAATGGAACCCACGGTGCGAGATTGTCCCCAAAGCACTAGGAGTCCACCCAATAACAAAACTAAGGGTCCACTGACATAGTGGGGTAAAATGTCCGTTAAAAGGGCCAATAAACCCTTGAGTAACTCTAAGATCCAAAAGATGGGGGTTAGCTTCATCCAAATGGCCAAACCCAAAATGGCTAGGAGGACACCGCTGACAGTGACCATAAACCACCGTTTCACCGATATTCCAGGAGATAACCATTTAAACCATTGGTTGACCCGATGGGTAGTGCTGCTATATGGTTGGTTGTGTATAGCATTAATAGCCTGTTTCAGAAAACCGATGGACATACCTAAAAAAGGGAGTATGGTACAGGAAGTGTTTAAAATTATATACTATCTAGTATTTAATCCTTCATGATTTGGCCATTGCTAACCGGAAACTCCCAACCAAGTCCTGGGTCAACCAAATTTCAATCCAGAAACCGGAATTATTATTTATGACACGGCAAATTTTAGGATTAGATCCAGGATTAGCAATAGTTGGGTTTGGTGCGATTTCCTTGGAGCAAAGGTCAGCCAAATTGTCGGACACCACCATAACAATGGTTGATTTCGGTGTGATTCGCACCCCCTCTGATATGGAAATCACCCAACGATTATCTACTTTATTTGATGATTTGCACACCCTGCTAGATGAATTACAACCAGACGTAGTTGCTATTGAAAGATTGTTTTTTTACCGAATGGCCAACACAATTTTAGTAGCACAAGCAAGAGGTGTAATCATGTTAGTTCTCGGACAACGGAGACTTCCCTACTTGGAGTTTGCCCCTCCTCAAATTAAACAAGCTTTAACTAGTTATGGCAAAGCTGAAAAGATAGAAGTACAAGAAGCCGTGATGCGGGAGTTAGATTTAGAGGAAATTCCTCAACCCGATGATGCAGCAGATGCCTTAGCTTTAGCTTTAACTGCCGCATTTAAATTAACAGATGACTAATATAAACATGAGAAAGTAAAACTTGAATATGATAGATATAGATAGGAACTCGACCAGAAAATCTCAGAAATTACCCAAGCAAGATCTTGCGGTCAAAATCTTTCACAGTTTGAATATAGTCAGTCTTTTTCTGATGATTACCAGTGGACTACAAATTTACAATGCTAACCCAGTTTTTGGTGGTCGTGGGGGATTACACATTCCCCCTATTTTTACTTTAGGAGCTTGGTTAGCAGGAGGTAGACACTGGCATTTTGCAGCTATGTGGCTATTTTCAGTGAATCTTTTTAGCTATGGAATATACATTTTATTGACCAGACGTTGGCAACATAGGTTTGTGGGGAATAATGACATTAAAGCTTTGCAGAAAACCGACAATATTAAACGTCTTACCTATAGCTGGCATCGCATTGTTTACACAGCTATTATTCCCATTCTTTTGTTAGCAATATGCACGGGTATAGGGATGTATAAACCAGCCCAATTTCCATGGCTAGTGGATATATTTGGCAACTGGCAAGGATTAAGAATTGTGCATTTTGCTTCCGTACCGTTGATAATTATATTTGTAGTCATTCATTGGCAACTAGGTAAAAGAGCGGGAGGAGATAAATTACTTGAATCCATGTTTTGGTAGACTGGTATTTTTAATTAATTGAAAATCATTGAACCATAATCATGAACCATAATCAAAAGGAAATAGAAAGAGAGCTAATTAAGATTATCAATCCGGAAGTATCCCGCCGTAGGTTTTTAAAAACATGGGGAATTTCAGGCATGGGTTTTTTCCTAACTGGTTGTGGTACACCAGCATTAGAAGACTTGGTGGGCAAAATATCAGAACCATTGAATCAAAAAGTTGAGCAGTTAATATTTCAACCGCAAAAACCTGTACCCGAATTTAGCTATAATCAAATTAAACCAAAATCCCTAATCATTAATAGCTTTCGGGGTACACCGATTATTGACCTAGAAAAATATCGTCTGATTATTGACGGTCAAGTTAATCATCCCCTAAACCTAAATATGAGGGAAATTAAAAGTTTACCTTACAGATCCATGATTATTCGTCATGTTTGCGTAGAGGGATGGGCGGCCATTGTACAATGGGGAGGAGTTAGTTTGCGTGATTTAATTGCTTTAGCTCAACCTCACCCAAGTGCCAAGTACGTCTATTTTGAATCAGCGGATGGTTATTATGAAAGTTGGGATTTACCTTCTGTCACCCATCCACAAACCTTATTGGCCTACGAAAAAAATGGCGAGAAATTACCCAGAGAAAATGGCGCGCCCTTGCGGTTAGCCACACCAGTGAAATTAGGTTATAAACAAAGTAAATGGGTAACAAGAGTGACCTTGACTTCAAAACTAACAAATTTTAAAGGTTATTGGGAAGACCAAGGTTATGAGTGGTTTGCAGGATTGTAGGAAAGGGACAACAGTTGAATAAAAGACAATGGGGCAAAAAAATGATTTTTTTAGATAAGTTAAACCAAAATATTACCAACAAACAGAGTCTGTTTTTTGTTAGGACTCGACCCTAACCCAGAAATGATTCCAGAGCGTTATCAAGGTTCTGATTTGCTCACCAGTTTAGACAACTGGTTACAATTTGTGATTGAGGAAACTGCAGATTTTGTTTGTGCTTACAAACCTACCCTAGGCTTTTATCAAGCTCTGGGAGTCAGAGGTATAGAACTGTTAATCAAAATAATGGCATCTATTCCCAAGGAAGTTCCCATTATTTTAGATGCTAAACATGGGGATCTCAATACTACTAGCATGTTTGCCCATTCCATATTTGTAGATTGGGGAGTTGACGCAGTAACTTTAAATCCTTATGCTGGACAAGACCATATTGCACCATTTTTAGTATATCCCGATAAAGCTGTCTTTATTTTATGCTGCACTTCTAATCCTAGTGCGGCCATTTTACAACAATACCCTGCTACTTCTCCTTTCTATTTGCAAGTAGTCCAAGAGTCCAAGACTTGGGGAACTCCTGAACAGTTATGTTTAGAAGTAGGAACAACTAATCCCGAAATTTTAAAATCTATTCGCTCTGCTGCACCAGAAAGAATAATCATGGTACGAAGTATTTGGTCACAAGAGAATAGTATTCAACCAATTTTGGCAGCGGGTTTAGATAGTCATGGTGATGGACTGTTAATTCCGGTTCCCCAAGATATGTTAATCAGCGCTAACCTATCCCAAGAAATTGGGTCTCTTAGGACAGAATTGAACCAAATCAGAAGCGATTTAATTAATTCTACTTCTAGTTGTGATGTGTGGTTTCCTGATGTCAATATGAAGGATAAACACCCCCATCAGGACTTAATTCTACAACTTTTTGACATTGGTTGTATCATGTTTGGGGAATTTGTTCAAGCGTCGGGAGCGATATTTCCCTATTATATCGACTTGCGGAAAATTATTTCCAACCCCCAGGTATTTAGTCAGGTAATTGGTGCTTATGAGAAAATACTAACTGGTTTAACTTTTGATCGATTAGCTGGTATTCCTTATGGTTCTCTACCCACTGCAACCGGGTTGTCATTAAGATTAGGTTATCCCATGATTTTTCCCCGCAAGGAGGTAAAAGCACATGGCACACGCAAAGCAATCGAAGGAAATTTTCTTCCCGGAGAAACCATCGCAGTGGTTGATGATATTCTCATTAGTGGTAAAAGTGTAATGGAAGGAGCTGAAAAAATTAAATCTGTGGGATTAACAGTCAATGACATTGTAGTTTTCATTGACCACGAAAAGGGAGTGAAAGACAAACTAAAAGAAAACGGTTATTGTGGTCATTCAGTATTAACTATTTCCGAAATAGTTAATACTTTGTATGAAGCAGGAAGAATTAATCAACAGCAGTTGTTGGCTTTTCAACAAGAGTAGTTCCAATCTTCCCATCTTTTCACTTCTTAACCACCATAAGGTAAGGATGAGTGATGCAATATAATACGTAAATTACCACTGCTATCTCTTATGAAAACCCAAGTTTTATCTACCGTTGTAACCTTCCCAGACTTGTCGGTGAATACTACATTCCCCATAGTCGTCGCTGTGTTACCACTAATAAAAACTCCAACGTTGCGGATCTCTACCTTCCGCCACCCCTTGAGAGCAAAACCAGTGTCGGAAGGGAATGCAGGATCTCCACCCACAAAATAAGCAAGAGCGCCTTGACGTGTGGTACGGAATGTTTGTGGTGCTTTAGTTAGTGTTGGTTTAAATAATACTGCTCCAAACTGATAGCCATAGGCTTGGTCAATAATTTTTCCAGCTAAATCCTTAGCAGCAGCTATTCCCTTTTGTTCGTAAGTAGCGCTAATATTAATCAGGGCTTCTCCCCAAGCCTTTTGAGCACCTAGTACCTGTTCCTCAGTAATAGATTGATTGACTACTTTTGGTTTATCAACAGCTGCAGCTGGGCTGGTATTAGTTATATTAGTTTGGGCATTGGCTACATTTGAGTTTACAACTGGACTAGCAATCAACAATGCGATCGCAGCAGCAGTGACCGAAATATTGGTATGTAAATTCTTCCGGGAGTTAGGTTGCATATTATAGAGTAAATTAAATGACCTCCATAAGTTACCACAATCCCAAAATCGAGTCCAGTAGTTATGGTCTATGATTACCATCAATAAAATAAAATATGAGAGGTTCATCCGTTGCCCAATTCAGGTTAAATAGTAGTTATTGTTACATCAAGTTAAAAAAACCATGGTTAACATAAGAAAACTAGTACCTAAGAGAAAGCATTTTGACACGGAGTTGGCAATGATTCGACAAATGTGTTGGTTATCTAAATTTAGCGGTGATGGTGAGAAAATCCTGCACCTGCAAATTGCCACAGGTCAACCATGGCGACCTTATACAGCTTTTGGGCAGTTTTCCGTTCCTGATTATCCCATACCTGGTGGGTCTAAGGGGTGGGCAACCTATCAAAAACTATTGAAAGCAGGTTGGACCTTGGTTCCCAGTGCCAGAGCAGAGGAGTTTAGTCGTGATTTAGTGGAGTCAAGTATACACAAATAATCTAACCATATTCAAAATAGCTACATCTCTACCATGGGGAGTATATTAAAAATATGCTTAGCATCTCCCCGTCGTAATATTTTGAGTGATTTTATTAGGTGAGGTGGGAATTAATACAAGTTTAAATTATGCCACAGGACCTATCACCTCTTTGGATATCTTTAAAAACCTCCGGTTTAGCAACCCTAATTACCTTTTTTCTAGGTATTGCTGTTGCTTACTGGATGTTAGGATACCAGGGTAAGGGAAAATCTCTGATTGAGGGAATATTGATTTCTCCCCTAATTCTACCACCTACGGTTGTGGGTTTTTTGTTGTTACTGTTTTTTGGTAAACATGGTGTTGCGGGTGGAGTACTACAGTCTTTTAACATTACAGTTGTCTTTACCTGGTATGGTGCTGCTATAGCTGCAACAGTGGTTTCCTTCCCCTTAATGTATAGAACTGCTTTGGGTGCTTTTAATCAAATTGATGCTAATTTGTTGCGAGTAGCAAGAACCCTAGGTGCTGGAGAATGGAAGATATTTTGGCGAGTTAGTTTCCCTTTGGCTTTTCCTGGGATTTTAGCTGGTGCAACATTAGCTTTTGCTCGCGCTTTGGGGGAATTTGGTGCGACTTTAATGTTAGCTGGTAATATTCCCGGACAAACCCAGAATATACCAATGGCAATTTATTTTGCTGTGGAAGCTGGAGATATACAAGAAGCTTGGTTTTGGGCTGTCTTTATTCTGTCAATTTCTTTGTCAGGGGTAATGCTGACTAATTTTTGGCAAGAGAGGAAACATGTTATCAATTCTCAGATTACTTCTCAGGTGAGTGTTGAGAATTTTATTGACCAAGGTTTTCAAAAACTTAAAGATGTGGAAGTTTCAGAATCTTCAGAATTATGGAGATTACAAAATACTTCTTTTGATCCAGTTCATAATTTGAGTGTTGTCCAATTATTGATAGATATTGAGAAAAAATTGCCCAGTTTTCATTTACGGGTGAATTTCACCACCCATAATCAACCTTTAGGTTTACTGGGTGGTTCTGGTGCTGGAAAAAGTATGATTTTGCGTTGTCTAGCAGGAATTGAAACACCCTCTCAGGGAAAAATTGTTCTGAATGGTAGAGTTTTATTTGATTCAGAGCAAGGTATTAATCTTCCTAGTCGTGACCGAAAAATTGGGTTTTTATTTCAGAATTATGCCCTGTTTCCCCATTTGAATGTGGCTCAAAATATCGCTTTTGGTTTACCTACAGGATTATCCTCCCATCAGGTTAAATTACAGGTAGAAAAACAATTAGGGGACATGCAGTTATGGAGTTTAGGTAATCGCTATCCCCACCAACTTTCTGGAGGACAACAACAAAGAGTAGCTCTAGCTAGAGCTTTGGCCAGTCACCCAGAAGCACTACTGTTAGATGAGCCATTTTCCGCTCTTGATACCTATTTACGCAGCCATTTAGAAGAACAAATGACAGATACTTTAGCTGATTATGCTGGCGTGACTTTATTTGTCACCCACAATATGGAAGAAGCTTATCGGATTTGTCCTAATTTATTGGTCTTGAAAGGAGGCAAAATAGCACAATATGGGTCTAAATCTGAGATTTTTCAACACCCAGCAACTATTAATGTTGCTAAAATTACCGGGTGTAAAAATTTCTCTCGTGCTATTATCACTAGTTCTCAAACTGTGGAAGCAGTAGATTGGGGTTGTGTCTTAGAAGTTGAGGAGTTTCGTGCCAATCAATTATCTGATGTTCCATCTCATGTTGGCATTCGGGCCCATCAAATAGTTTTTAAAAACAACCTCCCAGAAAAAGATATCCCCAGCAAAAATACCTTTCCCTGTTGGTTGGTGAGAAGTAGTGAAACCCCCCACCGGGTAACTTTATTTTTAAAGTTATATTCACCAGGAAAAAATATCCATGACTATCACCTACAAGCGGAAGTTTATAAAGAAAAATGGGTGACAATAAAAGACCAAGATTTCCCTTGGTATATATATTTAGACCCTCACAGACTAATGTTAATGCAGTAGTTAAGGTTTTACCGGTGGTAGAGATTTCAGCAAGGGATAAAATAACTGCCCATCACTTACTGTCACACCTGCACGACTTCCCGCAATATCACCAGTGCCCAAATAGTAATCTACCCTACCTGGTCCTTTAATCGCGCCACCTGTATCCTGGTCTAGCACAAACCGACTAACAATGCGATTTTCCAATTTGCCATTTTCTACAAAGGGAAAAGGCGCACGAATTAAAGCTAAAGCACCTGGAGGCATTAGGGATTTATCTGTAGCTATGGAACGTTCTGGAGTTAAAGGTACTCCCACATATCCATAAGCAGGTTCCCCGCGTGTTTCTTTAAAGAAAACAAAGCTATTATTTTTCGGGAGGTAAATGTTTAAATCTTGCGGATATTTGTGAAAATACTCAAAAATTTTCGGCATAGTTACACCCTTTTCCGGTAGCTTTCCTGCTTCTATCAATGTACGACCTAGACTTTTATAATTATGGGCTGTGTTTCCTGCGTAACCTACACTTGTTTCTGTGCCATCTGTTAATTTTAACCGAGCAGAACCTTGAATTTGAATAATATAAGGTTCAAATCTATCTCTTAACCAAAATAATTCTAATCCCTTTAATTTGCCCTGGGAAGCTTGTAACCCATCCGCACCTTCTAATTCTAGTCTGGTGGGGTGAGGTTTAGACCAGGATGCTAAATCAGGTGGCAATCTATAAACGGGATATTTAAATTCTGCTGTGGGTTTGCGACTCGCCACATATAATGGTTCATAATAAGCGGTGAACAAAACTGTGCCTTGATTATCTCTACCAGTTGATTGATAGTAAATGAACTCTTTGGCAATGGCTTGGTGTAATTCTTGAGCAGAATTGGTGGATAATAATAATTCCCTAAATCTTTTCAAGCTGTGATAAACTCTGTATCTGGTAATCCCTGGGTTTTTATGTTTTTGATAGGCGATCGCAGCTCGACGAGTTTTTAAAAATTTTAGGCTCTCATCTATAGCTTTTAAAAGTTGTTGTTTATCAGCTACTTCTTCCCCTTCACCACCAAAGATTCTTTCATCTAAACAAGAGGGATCCTTTTGGCAACAACCAATGGCAAATCTTTTTACGAGTGTTGGTAGCTTGCTGCTATTTTCAGCCTTGACATCTGGGGGTAAATCCCATTTACTGGCTTCGCAACCAGCAGGGACTCTATATTGGTTGCTATCGATATTTTTAGTTGACGGAATTTCTAAAAAAAATATCGTTAAAAAAAATGGTAGACTGACGGTTGTTTGAAATATTTTTCTCATGATTTGATTAGGTCTAGGGATGGAAACAAAAAATAATCAACTTACTCGTTCATATTGTGGTAAGTCGCCACAGCAGAAGGAGAAATCCTGTTCAAATAACGAAAAATCCAATACTTGAATATTGTATCTAAAATTACTGGAAATGTGGCAATAAATAGAAAAATAAAATCACGGTTTGCGGGCAAACCCCAATGATGTGATAATCCTTCCAAAATTACCTCCCACCCATGGGGGGAGTGGAAACCAACAAATATATCAGTAAATAATATAATGATAAATGCTTTGGCACTGTCACTTAATCCATACACTACATAATCAAAAAAGTCTTTTAGAACTAAAATAGAAGACCGACTAGTCAGCAGCAAACATACAAACGCAAAAACTGATAGTAAATCACAAAATACGTTCTTTATCGCATTTGACCCAGACCGGCGAAATTCTCTAGCTATTTCCTGGGCTTTTTCAGACATTTTAGCTTCTAATACGATTGATGATAAAGGTGGTGCATTAGTAATCATGCTTTCAAATTTAATCCTTTCTGCAAATTTTTCTAATTCTGTTAATGCTTCCTCTTCCATTTCTTCGTTAATAAAAATCTCTTCTGATTCTTCGTGTCTTAAACTATCAACTATGGGACCTACCACTAATACTTTAGATATTTGATGTGTTAGTAAAGGTATGATAATTAATAGTAAGATAAATCTGATGGAGATAATTGTCATTTTCTGAGTTTGACGAAAGCTCCGCACCACTTCCACTTCCGCATTTGGATCTAATTCTGTTTGCAAACGACTAATGGTGGTGAAAATAGATCGTGGTAGAATACTCGTGGAGTCTGCTTTTCTTTTTGGTTTGTCCCCTTGATTACCACCTTTATCTCCTACTTTATCAGAAGACTCGTTAATAAAACTCATCACAGAAGTGTCTAACTGCTCACTTTTGTACTTATTAACTACTTGATCTATAAAGTCCAGTTTTTGTAAAACTATGGTGAGACTAGTATATTCTATACCTGCTTTATTTGCTTCTGCTTGTTTACTTTCATTGGAAAACCACTGACTGGCTTTAAACTCTGTTAGGCGCATTCGCACATTTTTCAATAGTTTGTTTAAATCAGACTGAAAGTAGTCCATTACACTACTGCTGTAAAGGTCAGCATTTCTGGAAATTTTATTACCATTAAAATGTTGACGTTCAATATCCTGAATTTTTAATGCTGATTTATATGCTTCCTCTAAAGCACGCTCTGGTGTTAGCAAATACCATCGGTAAGCAGAAAGTAAAGAAAAGTATATTTTTCGACCAAACACAGAATCATTCATTGGTGATTGATGAGATTTAGGAACCTGGGGGAATTTGGATAAGTTACTATCAGTTATGATGCTTAGGAAAGGGGTGTAAAGTGATTAGGAGTAAATTAGTGGGTTTTGATTCTATCTGGGTTGTGGGTGCAAGTCGTAGTGGTAAAACCACTCGTTTAGTTAGGTATTTTTCTGATTGGGTGGAAAGAATTGGCAAACCAGAGATATGGACATTTTATACGAAAAATCCAAATTCCAACCAGTCCGAAAACAGAATTCAAACTCTAAATCCTTTATGGAGAGAACCTCGAGTTTTAGTTTTAACATCCAATCATGATAGTCGCGTATATTTAAGTAATAGAATTGCTACCTTAAATAAAAGCAAATATATACTAGAAACAAAAACCACATCCGGATTTATACAAGATGAAGTGATGTTGTTTTGGCCCTTAATAGTAGAGACGCTAGAAATCAAAGCTCAATTTCCCTTAATATTACGTCCAGAAACAGAGCAGGAACTAGCAACAAAACTGTGGAAGTCGAAATTGAACGCCCTAGGGAATGGGGGAAGCAGTCAATATCGTTTAGTGAGACGGATATTAGATTTATGGCAACTGGGCACCTATGCTGGTATTGCTGGTGAGGATATTGGAGAGCTTTTTTACCAAGGTTTAGAAAAAGACATTCACACTTTAGATTTAGAGGCGGAACTTTTAACATCTTTGTTAGTAGGTTGGCGCCAGTGGTGTTTACAAAGAGGATTGTTAACTTATGGTTTAATTACAGAACTTTATCACAAGTATTTATTTAAAAATATTCAGTATCAAGAACATTTAAAAAACCGTTATCAACTAGTCATAGCTGATGATGTGGACAATTATCCAGCTATATATTATTACCTCTTGGAGTTTTTGTTAGACAAAGGAGCAGTGGGAGCTTTTGGCTATAACCCCTATGGCTCAGTCAGATTAGGTTTGGGAGCTGATCCAGAATTTTTAAAAAGACTAGAAAGTCGTTGTCAGGTAGAAAATTTAGTCTGTGATGGAGAAGAAAATTTAGTCACCGAACTAGCTCAACCAATGATTAAACTAGTCAAAGGAGAGATGATAATATTCACATTACCTAAGACAGTGGAGAGTATTCAAACAATTTCTCGTGCAGAACTTTTACAGCAAACAACCCAGCTAATAATTAGAGAAATTACAGCAGGCAAAATCCACCCGGAAGACATAGCTATTATCGCACCTGGATTAGATGCGATCGCCCGTTATCAGATCATAGAAATTCTCGGGAAGCACCATATCGAGGTAGATCCTCTGAACGAACAGAGACCATTAATTGGTTCTGCCAATGTTAGGGGATTATTAACATTACTAACTCTAGTTTATCCAGGACTAGGGAGACTCGTAAATAGAGACCAAGTAGCAGAAATGTTAGTAGTGCTGAGTAGAAATTATAGTGATCAATATAGAAGAGAAGAAGACAGAGAAAATCAAGAACAAGAGCATCAAATTGATCCGGTGCGTGCAGGAATAATAGTAGACAATTGTTTTGTTCCCGATCCAGAGAACCCGCGCCTTTTAGATATTAGAGTCTTTGATCGTTGGGATAGAATTGGCTATGTAGCCAGCACAGCTTATAGAGAGATATTAACATGGATACAGCAGCGGCAAAATCAACAAATCCCATCCAGCACACCAGTTTTTCTGTTATATGCGGCCATGGAGAAATTCATTTTTAAAAACCAAACTCCCTCATTTGGCATCCTATCAGAACTTAGAGAACTATTAGAAACTGCCCAACACTACTGGGAAATAGAACAAAGAGTCAGGCAAACTGAATATCCCCTCACACCCCACGGCCAAACGAGACTAACCAACAGCATCAATGAATTCATTAGCCTATTGCGTCAGGGGACAATTACAGCTAATCCCTATCCAGTACGCACCCTGGGACAAAGCAAAAAAGCCATTACCCTAGCCACAGTATTTCAATATCGAGCCAGTTATAGATATCACAAATGGCACTTTTGGATGGATATAGGTTCACCACTATGGTCTAAAGGTGGCGCAGCCAGTTTATTCGGATCCCATATATTTTTACAAGATAGAATGGGAAAATCATGGACAGCAGCAGATGAAGACACAGCTGAGACCCAAAGACTGGAGAGAATCATTGTGGATTTACTAGGAAGAGTTTCAGAAAAAATTTAACCTATGTCACAGCGATCTAGCAGTGAATGGACAAGAGCAACTGGGACCTCTATCACCTTTAATTTATACCCTTTGATTTAAATGATTTTATTCTAACGCCAACTATAGTGTATAATATAGTAAATAAAAATCTAAGAAAAAACAGTCAAACAATGGGATTATTTGGATTTAATAAAAAAGTAGCAATGCCAACCCCTGAACAAGCTTTGCCAGGTCGCCAACAAAAAATGCCCGTACCTGCAGCCCACTATGTCAATAATAACCCCTTACAACCTCCCTTTCCTTCAGAAATGGAAACCGCCATGTTTGGCCTGGGTTGTTTTTGGGGTGCTGAACGTAAATTTTGGCAACAACGGGGAGTATATAGCACTGCTGTGGGGTATGCTGCTGGCTATACTCCCAACCCCACCTATAGGGAGGTATGCACGGGAATGACTGGTCACAATGAGGTGGTACTTGTAGTCTTCAACCCAAAGATAATTAACTATTCCCAATTATTAAAGGTCTTTTGGGAAAGTCATAACCCCACTCAGGGAATGCGTCAAGGCAATGATGTGGGTACTCAATACCGCTCTGGAATTTATTCATATTCCCCAGAACAAAGAGAGTTGGCAGAATCATCTATGAATGCTTACCAACAAGCTTTAACAAATGCAGGATATGGCAAAATCACCACGGAAATTTTGGATGCTCCCGATTTCTATTATGCTGAAGATTATCATCAGCAGTATTTGGCCAAAAATCCCGGTGGTTATTGCGGTTTAGGTGGTACTAATGTGTCTTGTCCCGTTGGTGTTTTTCCAACCTCAGTCAGTTAAGCGGGAGAACTATTGAGATGGGTTCAACCCCCATTTTAACATTTGACCGGGGTACATTGATTTTACACCCTCCTCCCCGTAGTAAGTCCTGGATATACTTTGCCACCTGGGATGACAGAATCGAAAAGTTTCGCATCCCAGCTATTAAATACCGCTGTTTAGTGGAAGCTCTAGAAGCTGATGACACTGATTTTATAGATGAGGCTAAAAAGTTTTATCCTTTAGAATTGGTTTCCAGCGTGCAGATGATTCCCTACCCCCATCAAACTGAGGCCCTGGTCGCTTGGAAATTGGCTGGTAGACAGGGTGTGGTGGTGCTACCAACAGCAGCTGGGAAAACCTACCTGGCCCAAATGGCTATGGAAGCAACTCCACGCAGCACCCTCATTGTTGTTCCCACCCTGGATCTGATGCATCAGTGGTATGCACATTTAAAAGCAGCCTTCCCTGATGGGGAGCTAGGTTTGCTGGGGGGAGGTTCACGAGATAAAACGGCAATTTTAGTCGCTACCTATGATAGTGCAGCTATTCACGCTGAAAGTCTCGGTGATAAATATGGTTTAATTATTTTCGATGAATGTCATCATCTACCTACTGATTTTAATCGGGTGATTGCTGAATATGCGATCGCTCCCTATAGATTAGGACTTTCTGCAACACCGGAGCGTACAGATGGTAAACACGTGGATTTGGATATTTTGATTGGAAAGGAGGTTTACCGTCAATATGTGGAAGAGTTAGCAGGTAAGGTACTAGCAGATCATGAAATCATCCAAATTAAAGTTAAACTTTCACCAAGGGAACGGGAAAAATATAATCGGTTAATTCAAACTCGCAATGACTTTTTAAAGCATTCCCGAATTTCTTTAGGTAGTCTACAAGGATGGCAAACTTTTGTTCAGGTCAGTGGGCGATCGCAGGACGGACGTAGAGCTATGTTAGCGCATCGACAAGCAAAAGAGATTGCTTTGGGAACGGAGGGGAAAATGAGAGTTTTAGCTGACTTACTGGCTGATCACTATCCAGAAATGGTGTTGGTTTTTACAGCTGATAACACCACGGTTTATCGTATTTCCCGGGAGTTGTTAATTCCTGCAATTACCCATCAAACCCCAGTTAAAGAGAGACACGAAATCCTCACCAAATTTAAGCAAGGAACATATACTACCTTAGTAGCTTCCCATGTTTTAAACGAGGGGGTAGATGTTCCTGCTGCTGCGGTGGCTATTATTCTTTCTGGTACTGGTTCTATCAGGGAATATACTCAGAGGTTAGGAAGAATTTTAAGGAAAGGAAATCAAGGAAATAAACGGGCAATTTTATATGAAGTCATAGCAGAAGATACGAGTGAAGAAGGAACATCAATCAGAAGAAAGGGATTAAGAGGTATGGAAACACACTCTGGAAATAGACCGGAGGAAAAAAGGAAAAAAGGTGAATTAGGCATTGTATATGGGGATAATCAAGAACTGGAAACAAAAGTTGCCCAACCGACAGAAATTAACTACTTGACCAAGAAATTAACGAAATCAAAGCATCAAAAAGATGTTACCGACTGAACTACTGATTTATCGTCAAACCGGAGAAGAAATCATTCCCAAGAGACTGAAACTGGATGATAAAAATTTAGCCCTAGCAAATAATTTAATTAACTTTTTTCAAGATGCTCTAGGAAAAACCCAAGGATATTTGGAAAGACAACTTATAGATTTTGAGGGTGAGACCACAGACTATAGAATGAAACGCGGTTTAGGCTACATCCTCAAAAGTAGTTTTTGCAATTTTGAAATTATCAGTCCCCTAGAACCACAACTGTTAAGGGAAAAGGTATTCACCCTAGCAGCTCGATCAGTTGCTAGTCCCCAAAACACCGAGATAATTTTTAGCCAAATTGCTGCCAACCTTAGTCAAGAACTGCAAAGGGAAATCTTACCAATTCAGATTGCTGAAGGTCTTTATGCTGATCTCTTGGAAAATAGAATCCTCACCGCATTTGATGTTCCTAAACCAGAAGACCTATTACACCGTTATAACTTATCCCAGGTGCAAGGTATTTTCTATAAAGCTACCCAATTAATCTTAAATGCTCACCGTAATTCACCAAGAGAATATAAATTATTATTTCGATATCTAAAATTATTTCAGTTAATGGCCTATATTGAGGGTGATGGAAACCACGGTTTCACAATCACCATTGATGGTCCAACAAGTTTATTTACCTCCAGTACGCGATACGGATTATCCATAGCTAAAATGATCCCAGCTTTGCTCCATGTGACTAAATGGAGTTTATCAACCACCTTGCAAATAAAAGACCCATATACCCAGGAATGGAAAACCAGTAGATTTACCCTAAATTCTGAATGTGGTCTAATCTCTCATTATCGCCAAGGTAAACCATACGACAGCATGTTAGACCATTCCTTCGCTGATAAATGGGATGCTATGAAAACTGGTTGGTTTTTAGAAAGAGAAGTAGATTTAATTCCCATCCCTGGAAGTGTAATCATACCAGACTTTCGTTTTGTGCATCCTGACGGAAGGAGTTTTTTGTTAGAAATTGTTGGCTATTGGCAACCGGAATATTTAAAAAAGAAATTTGCCCAGGTGAAAAGAGCAAATTGTCATAACCTCATTCTGGCAATTTCTGAAAAGTTGAACCTGGAAAAATCCGGGGTGAAATTGGATAATGTTCCTGCCAAAATTATTTGGTTTAAAGAAAAATTATTACCCAAACAAGTTTTAGCACTGATCGAAGAGGTTTAATCCCTTTCTGGAAATATGGCTATACATCAAAACCGCTAGTTAGAGACCGGATAAGTCGTTTTTAAAAAAAATAGTCCTTTTCCTAGTTACCAAAAATTCTCTTGAGGAAATACAATTGAGGTGGAATTTACACACCGGAAAAGGCCATTGTTTAAAGGTAAATCTTTGCCCATTATGTTCTTTATTCTGCCAATTTTTATCTGGTGGGGATACAGAGAAGTCCAGAACCAATTTTCAATTCCACAAGCTGTTTTGGTTTTAGGTGGTTCAAGTAAGCATTTAGAGCGAGAGAGGTTTGCTGCCAATTTTGCTAAAAAACATCCCAACATACCAATATGGATTACTGGTGGGAGTCCAGCTGATCACACAAAAAAGGTGTTTAAAAAAGCTGGAGTTAATTTAAGTCGTTTACATTTAGATTATGAAGCAGTAGACACGGTAACTAACTTTACTACTATAGTAGATGATTTACAAGACAAAAAGATTAAAAGTGTTTATTTAATTACATCCGATTTTCACATGCGTCGTGCCCGTGTGGTTGGCGAAATTATTTTGGGAACTAGAGATATTAGTCTTAAACCAATATCTGTTCCTTCCAGAACTGATCCAGAACCAATAGAAAAGGTTATTCGTGATGGATTTCGCGCTATTGTATGGGTTGGTACTGGTTATACGGGAGCAGAAGGTATAAATTTAAATAGGTCTTATATAGAAGCACCTAAAAGCTAGTTTGTTATGTTGCATTTTTATTTGTCACCAAGTTTTGTTTTCTTAAACAACTCAAAATTCTTCCTGTACCTGAAAATGTACTCAATCACTAAATCAGTCAACTCAACTATCTGTTGAGCATCATTCTGATTAAAGTTTATGTCCACGTCACAGGATAAATCCTGTAGTTTTAAATTACTCGCCCAGTTATAAAGATGGTGATTAATAATTTCTTGCTGTCTCATTATTTCCAGCTTTTCTTTTAGAGAATTACCCTCAATTTTATGCTCCTCACATATAGACTCTATAGTTTTTATACACATAGCTATACATGCCGAAAATGCTTTGGCATTTAGACATAAGAAAGCCTCCTGAAATGATTTTCTTATGTATGTAGGTACTCTATATACGCTACTAGTATTTGATATTGGATATAAAGTTTTTACTTGAGCATACTCAAAATCATTATAAGACTCTGAGCCATTACAATATTCCGTACAAGTGAGGAAAGGTTGAAAGCATTGAGGACATTTCAGAAATGTAAACTCATTATAGGTTGTAACTGTTCCACCCCAAGAATTAAAGATCGGGTGCTCATCCTGAACTTCCATCTTATAACTGTTTACCTTTTCAGCATTTACATAAGATCCACAGTCCTGACCTCTCGACGTAAACTTACATTACTGATTTCTTCAAATAGACCCGCAAAAAATTGAATTGATGGAGACGTCATAATTCCCTGTTAGTTCGGATGAGATTGTGGTGGATAATATGGGGGATTATTCAGAGGAGACTGATAATTTCCCAGGGGTGCATTGTTGATTGTAGCATTGGGAATATTTGAATTGCCACCTTGAGGTTGGAGAAATGGTTGGGTAAATGGAGTGGAAGAATTATTTAACCTTTGATTGCTTGATGGTTGATTATTGGTAGAACCATCAGGGGAGAAATTACTCTGACTTAAATAAGAATAAGTGGCTTGAGATATAGAATTGATTAACTTTGCTGCAGCAGGTTCATTATGAGGACGTTTCACCATAATACTAGCAATGTAACGTTTACCCGTAGGAACATCAATCAAACCAGCATCTGCTAACATTGTCCCAATATCACCGGTTTTATGATATGCTGTCGCTCCTTCCCCTAACCCAGCAGGTAATAAATCATCCCTTTGGGTACGTCGCATAATATCCAACATCAAATCACGCGATCGCATGGATATTAATTCACCCTGATTAACTTTGGCAATTAAGCTGGCCAACTCTTTAGGAGAGGTAGTATTAGTACCCTCTAAATCTGGTAATGGACTTTGAATGGCAGTATTTACTAGTCCCCAACTACGAAAACGGGAGTTTAATAACTCTTTCCCTCCCAATTTACTAATCAACATATTTGTAGCAGTGTTGTCACTGATAGTCATCATTTTGGTAGCTACTTCAATGGATTTCAGCTTAGTACCTACAGGCATAGTTCTTAAATTACCAGAACCTCCTGCTACCATTTCTTGCTCCATAGTTAAGATTTCATCGAGACGAATTTTGCCCCTATCAACATCCTCTAAAAAAGCCACTAGAACTGGTATCTTAATAGTACTAGCTGCGGGGAAATTATTGTTCCCACTAACATCCACATATGCACCGGAATCTATATCCACTATAAACACACCGGGGATGAGATTAGGGTTAGCTGCTGATAGGTTTTCGATAGTGGTTTTCAGAGGGGTAATTTCCCGAGATATGACCAGTCCGGAACTATTAATGGGAGATTGGGGGGAAGAACTTGGAGTTACAGGTGGATTAATGGAGTTAGTGGTAATTCGATTGGCCGGGTCTAACACTGACAATAGGGTGCCCACAATTGCACCCAAACCCACCCCCACAATTAACAGTCGCAAGGCATACAAAATAATATTAGCTGCTGGTTTTAACCTTGCTTTTCGGGATGGATGGGCGTATTTTTTGGGATGTGCGGGTACACGTAATGTTTTGACCTTGGGGTTACTCCCGGTCATTTTGCTAGATAGCTTAGGAGTAGGTTTCACATTACCGGATACTACCAGGCGTTGTGATTTCCTTACTTTATCAGTTTCATTGCGTTCATGCTTATTAGAGGCACCTGTGGGTAATACTTTAACATGTTGTTGATAGTTTAGACCCATAGATTGCATCTTAGCCGGTTTTGATTGTGTCCTTTGGGCAGTTTTTGCAGTTGTCTTTTGTGTGTGGTCTTGAGACCTGTGTTTGCGATGACGACGACCAATCTTGGGAGATTGGTCCCCGGACCCAGTTATGATTTTGTCGCTAGGTTTTGACACTGCTGCTCCTTAAAATTGCCCAGGTGTTTACTGAATACAAACCAGATTTATTATAGTCCCCCTATTTTAGATCCTCATTTCCGAACATGTAACATTTTATCAAAAATTTTTAATTGCCCATTGTACCTGTTTTAAAATACCCCTGAGCATAGCTACTTCCGTGGTTGTTAGTTCACTGCGATTGTACAAATGGCGGAACTTTTCCATCCGACTAGATGCTGTGTGGGGATAGAGATAACCGATAGAGAGCAGTAAAGATTCTAACTCTTGGTAGTAAGATTCAAGCATATCCAAGGTAGCAATATTTCTGGTGGGCATTTTCCCCGTTTCCATTGTCATCAGAGATTGTGATAATTCATAACAACAGATAGATACTGCTGTAGCCAAATTTAAAGAGATATATTCCGGACTGGTGGGTATAAACACTAGTTTTTGGGCATAATTAATTTCCTGATTAGTTAAACCCCGGTCCTCCCTACCAAAAATCAAACCTCCTGGTTTTTCCGACTCTCCTAATAACCAGGGTAAAGCATGACGAGGACTTTCTATAGGTAACTCCCCATTATAATCCCTACCTATAGTAGCAATAGCGCGATCGCATCCAGCTAGTGCTGTGGTTAAATTATCTACTATTCGGGCGGTTTCTAATATTTCTGGAGCATGAACTGCCATTCTTAGGGATTCTAAGGAAGTAGGGTCACACTGGGGATTGACTAGAATTAAATCACATAACCCGAAGTTTTTCATTACCCTGGCTATAGAACCCAAATTTAGACATCCCGCAGGTTCAACTAAAATGACCTTGATTTTCTCTAAAGCTGACTTTTCTGTTTCCATGTATAAACATTCTTGAGAATTTTGTAGTTTTATATACAGTTTATTACCATTAACATGTTATTATCCCAGTTAAATGTATAACGAATTCATCAACCAATTTATCCTGCACCTAGTATTTTAAACTAGATTGTTAGGTGGGAAAAATCAACAAATAGCCTCTAGGGTTCCGGTTTTTAATTACCAAACAAAATGCAGGTCCGAGAGAGGCAAGTTATTTTCTAGTATTAGAGAGTAACTACACGGAGGGAAAAAAGCCCGGGAGAAGTAAATAGCAGTCATGGCACTGTATTTGCTCTCCTGGGCTTTGTGGTTTTAAACCACATCCAATCCCAATGGAAATTCTGGGTCTAGGAATTAAAATCCAAAATCCTCAATCTAAGGATATTATGTTATGAGTATGAACGAATTTCAACCGAATAGACCCGACAGTGAAGCGCAACAAGCCTTAGAACTAGAAAGACAACTACCATTAACTGGTTGGCAGCAAGAAGTTTCTCGCAGTTTAGAGTTGGGACTAGAAGCAGCAGCAAGCATTAATGATCGGACAATTTCCACATTTGCTCGTGGTGAACTACCTCACTACGCTGGAATTAATACTTTTTTGAAGGCTCCCTATTTAGAAGATATCTGGAAAGTAGGAGAATATGACGTAGCTATTGTGGGAGTTCCCCATGATTCTGGAACCACTTACCGTCCTGGAACCAGATTTGGACCCCAAGGAATCCGTCGAATTTCCGCTTTATATACCCCCTATAACTTTGAATTGGGCGTAGATCTAAGAGAACAAATTACCCTATGTGATGTAGGGGATATTTTTACCATCCCTGCTAATAACGAGAAGTCATTTGACCAGATTTCTAAAGGAATTGCCCACATTTTTAGTTCCGGTGCGTTTCCCATTATTATGGGTGGTGATCACTCTATTGGCTACCCAACTGTCAGGGGTATTTGCCGACATTTGGGAGATAAAAAAATGGGTATTATTCATTTTGATCGCCATGTGGATACACAAGAAACGGATCTAGACGAAAGAATGCACACTTGTCCATGGTTCCATGCCACCAACATAAAAAATGCCCCTGCCCAAAATCTGGTGCAGTTGGGAATTGGTGGATGGCAAGTACCACGCCAGGGGGTAAAAATTTGTCGCCAACGGTCTACTAATATTCTCACAATCACTGACATTGTTGAAAAGGGACTGGATTATGCGGTGGAATTTGCCCTAGAAAGAGCATTAGATGGTACAGATTGTGTTTATATCAGTTTCGATATTGACTGTATTGATGCTGGATTTGTTCCGGGAACCGGTTGGCCAGAACCAGGTGGTTTTATGCCTCGGGAAGCACTTTACATTCTAAGTAAAATTGTTCAGCGTGCCCCAATTTGTGGACTGGAAGTAGTAGAAGTGTCGCCTCCTTACGACATTAGTGACATTACTTCACTTATGGCCACTCGTGTTATTTGCGACACTATGGGACATTTAATTAAATCTGGTCAATTACCACGAAAAGATAAACCTGCTTATATCGAAATGGAAACACGACAAGAATCAATAGTGGATTGGAGTTAAACCTTGCATGAAACTGACATGACCAAGGCATTAATTATCACTATTAAACAATGGTGGGAATCCCAGCCTGGTTGTCCGCGTATTTCCGCAATTCATTTGATGATTGGTAAGTTCACCTGTGTGGAACCTGCAAGTTTGCAATTTACCTTTCAAGTACAAACACGTAACACATTTTTGGATGGAGTAAAATTAGTAATCAAGGAAATTCCCTTAATTGCCTTTTGTCATCCCTGTCAATTAGAGTACCTTCCGGAAATTGGTCAGCAATATAGCTGTCCGCGCTGTTGTCATCCCATGGAGGATATTCGTTCGGGTAGGGAACTGAAAATAGAGCGGATTGAATATAGTTTAAAAGAGTAGAGAGGATTATGCACCAAACCTATAGTGCTGCATTGGAAATTAATTTACTTCATGCTAACCAAGAAGGAGCAGATCACAATCGTTCCCACTTCAACAGTTGGGGTATCACCTGTCTAAATATTATGAGCAGTCCGGGAGCAGGTAAAACCAGTCTATTGGAAAGAAGCTTATCTGTTTTGACAAGTGAGTTGAAAATTGCAGTGATTGAAGGAGATATGAACACAGAACTAGATGCCAACCGCTTACGTCAATATGGTGTTCCGGTAATTGCAATTAATACAGGTCGTTCTTGTCACTTAGATTCCCAAATGGTAGCTGGTGGAATTCATCAACTAGAAAACAAACATAATCCAACTGAACTAGATTTGGTCTTGGTGGAAAATGTTGGCAATTTAGTATGTCCAGCTGAATTTGAAGTTGGTGAACACTTTAAAGTTGCTTTATTAAGCATCACAGAGGGAGAAGATAAACCTCTTAAGTATCCAATTATGTTTCAAGCAGCAGACTGTTTGTTAATTACCAAGATAGATTTAGCGCCCTATTTAAACACTGATATTAATCAGATTGTGACCAATGTCCAACAGATGAATCCGGGGGTCAAAATTATTCCTTTCTCAGCGAAAACTGATGAGGGACTGGATACTTGGTGTGATTGGGTGAAAACCCAGGTTAAGTCAAATTACCATTTAGATATAAAAGGTACTAAGTAAATGCGAAAATTACTTTCCCTATGCACACTATTTGTATTCAGTTTATTGCTGGCAATTAGTTGTACACCTTATGGTGGAGATAGTAGAGAGATCCAGGTAGGTTTTAGTGTATGGCCTGGATGGATACCATGGCAAATAGCTGCAAACGAAAACCTATTTACTGCCAATAATATACAGGTGAATCTCAAGTGGTTTGATGGTTATTTAGACTCAATTAATGCCTTAAATTCTGGGAAATTGGATGCCAATAGCCAAACCCTCAATGATACTATTAGCTCCGTAGCAGCAGGATCGGATCAAGTTATTGTTTTAGTAAACGATAATTCCACTGGCAATGATAAGATTATCGTCCGAGAAGGTATTAACACCATTGCGGATTTGAAGGGAAAAAAAGTAGCAGTGGAAGAGGGAACAGTTGACCATTTCTTATTACTTCTGGGTATGAAAAAGGCTGGATTGACTTCAAATGATATTATTTTGCAACCCTTGGAAACTGGTGCAGCATCCGCAGCATTTGTTGCTGGTCAGGTTGATGCTGTCGGTGTGTTTGCACCCTTTACTACTAAAGCTTTAGAACTTCCTGGTAGTAAAGAATTGTTCAGTTCGCGAGATTTTCCTGGAGCCATTCCCGATCATCTGGTAGTGAACCGCCAATTAATTAAAGAACGTCCTCAAGATGTGCAAGCTCTAGTTGATAGTTGGTTTGAGACACTAGACTACATTAAAGCTAACCCAGAAAAAAGCAATGAAATCATGGCAAAAAGAGCTGGAGTCACGGTTGATGAATACAAAAAATATGCTGAAGGAACTAAAATTTTTAGTGTTGAGGATAATCTGCAAGCTTTTAGTTCTAATAGCAATATAGGGTCATTGAAATATACAGCTCAGGAAATTGCTAAATTTCTCGTTGATGCAAAACTTGCCAAAAAGGTGCCTGACCTTAGTCAAATATTTGATGATCGTTTTGTTAAAGCCTACGCTGCCAAGCAAAAATAGGTGGGATATATCTAGTATACCAAAAACTCATAAAACTCATAAACAATCAAAGGATTAATGAGAAAAAATAATTCTCCCGCCGTTTCCTGGGGTATTGGTGATAATTCAACTTGGTTGTTCATGATTTTATCAATCACTATTCCGGTTTTTATTTGGTTGGTAGTCTCCAACTCTGGTTTAGTTAAACCATTGTTTTTGCCAACCCCTCAAGCAGTTCTTACTGCTTTACAAAAACTGTGGGCAACCGGTAACCTGCAAACAGATATTGGATTTAGTTTATTACGGGTTTTAGGTGGGTTTTTATTAGCTGCTGTTATCTCTATTCCTTTGGGCGTATTGATGGGTAGTTTTCCAGTAGTTCGAGCTTTATTCGAGCCTGCTATTAGTATTTTTCGCTACATGCCTGCGCCCGCTTTTATTCCCCTGCTGATTTTGTATTTCGGTTTAGGAGAAACACCAAAAATACTGTTGATATTTATTGGTACAGTGTTCTTTAATACTCTGATGATTATGGATGCGGTAAAGTTTGTTTCTCGAGAATTGATTGAGACTTCTTATACATTAGGTGGTAAAAACCATCAAATTATATTGCAAGTGATTTTGCCTTTTATTGTGCCGAATATCATTGATGCTTGTCGAGTTAATATGGCAGCTTCTTGGAACTTAGTGATTGTAGCAGAGTTGGTAGCTGCAACCGAGGGACTGGGTAGACGCATTAGTGTAGCTCAAAGATTCCTCAAAACAGATGAGATTTTTGCTGGGTTGATTGTCATTGGTCTGATTGGTGTGGTTATTGACATTTTGTTAGTTATGCTACATCGTATGGTTTGTAGATGGGCTCATAATTAGCATAAATAAAATTAGTTTACATCTTTAAAGTTTAAATTTATGCATTTACAGGTCTCAGAACTACATAAGCAATTTAAAACTAGACGTGGTACTCTCAACGCTCTAGAAAACATTAACCTACATATTGAGCAGGGAGAGTTTGTTTGTGCTGTAGGTGCTTCTGGTTCAGGTAAAACAACTCTGCTGCGCTTAATTTCTGGACTGGATACGCCAACTGCTGGTGAAATTTTGGTTGATGGTCTTCCTGTTAAAGGACCTGGGAAGGAACGAGGTTTAGTCTTTCAAACTTATACCCTTTATCCCTGGATGAATGTTGCTGATAACGTCGGTTTTGGACTTAAGCTACAGGGTGTTGACCCTGTTAAACGCAAACAATCGATTTCTTACTATTTAGAAGTGGTTGGTTTAACTGAATTTGCTCAAGCTTTACCTAGGCAGTTATCAGGAGGAATGAAACAAAGAGTAGCCATTGCCCGCGCATTAGCATCACAACCCAAAATACTATTAATGGATGAACCATTTGGAGCTTTGGATGTGCAAACCAAAGAATCAATGCAGAAATTTTTGCGTCAGATTTGGCAACAAACTGGAACCACAATTTTGATGATTACCCACGATGTGGAGGAGGCAATTTTCCTGTCCCAACGTGTTTACGTACTAACTTCCCGTCCTGGCAAAATTCGTCAGGAAATTAATATTGTTTTACCAGACAAGGAATACGACCAAATCAAGCAAAGTTGGGAATTTCAAAATTACAAACGGTTGATTTTCAACCTATTAAGTGGTTATTAAGTGGTTATTAAGTGCTGCGCATATTTTTGCATAACTGTGATTTAATAACCAAATTACTGGATAGCTTTGGAATTTAATCAACATGTTAGTATCAGTTAACACACATTTAGTGTCAATAAAAAATTAGAAAGTCTTAATTTTCGATCAGATCAATATTTTCTTGAATGATCATACTATTATAGGTCCTAGGGATTACATTTACCTTGCTCACAAGGCAAACACATATAGATATATTAAGATGAAACTCACCAAGCAAAATAATCAAGGATGACTCACATTTCATCAGTGTTACCAGTTTCTGCGCTGACAAACCATGTATTAGGCGCACTTTTCATCCCGCCAACAGGTGCACAATCGACTAAGTTCATTTTGACTTTGGGTTTGTGCGCGGGAATTTCCGTGGCAATTTATCTAGGACTTTTTTATGTCCTGCGACCTATTGTCCGTAAGTTGGAAAAAGATACATGGATTCTCGTCCTCGGTCTTTCCCAAGCTCCCCTGTCCGTAGTTTTGGTATTGTGTAGTCTCAAGATTTCCCTAGCTAATCTTAGCAGTTCTGGGGAAATAATTGAGTGGATCCAAAAATTTGCTACAGCTTTTCTTATAGCCGCATTTACCTATTGGATTACTCAGATACTCACTGAATTGGTGGTTGTCTACTTGAAATCCTATGCCAGACAAACTGAAGCGGTTTGGGATGATGTTTTAGTACCCCTTTTGAAGAATTTCATCCCAGTTCTGACTTATATTATTGGCTTTTCCCTATTTTTTACTGTTCTAGGTGTAGACCTATCGGGAATAGGATTAGCTCTGGGTAGTATTACCCTGGTATTAGGTTTAGCTGTCAGGGACATTTTAAGCAATTTTTTCAGTGGTTTGGTCTTGCTAATTGACACACCTTTTGAGTTCGGAGATGTGATTGTTTTCGATGGTTCCCTGGCAATTATCAAGGAAATCGGTATTCGAGTTACCAAATTGTACCTGATTGAAGAGCATTGCGAAAAGTATGTACCAAATGCGACTCTAAGCAATCAGAGTATTACTAATTTGAGTCGTCCTACAACCCACTATGCTTATAAAATTCCCGTAGCTGTGAGAATTGATGCCGATTCTGCTTTAGCAACCAATATCCTGAAGGAAATTGTGATTGGACATCCAGACACCATAGCCGATTTTGATGATAAACTAAGATACTTGGATTCATTTTATGGATTGAAGGAAGCCCAGGACAACAAACCTTCTAAAAAAGAGGCCGGACGGAACCGTATAGAATTAGACAGAGAAATTAGCCTACAGTTGAAAAAGATTGCTGCTGCATTTGAAACACTGCTGGAAGAAATTAAGGTTCTGGAAAGAGGTGGTTTAGATGCGCAGGAATTAATGGTTCTCCAAAAAACTTACATGGATATTTTGGAACTGGTGGGTATGGTAATTGTAACAGAGCGCAAGGGTAAACGACAGCGCTCTAGGTTAGAAGAGGAATCTAACCAAAAGAGAAACCTCATCTCTTTAGTGAGAATCTGGTATCGCACTTGGTTAGAAGATCCAGATTTAGTTATGGAAGACCGTCAGATTTTACCTGATGAATGGGAACAGAAAATTGATTTGCTCAAACTTAAACTGACTAAACTATTTCAGATAATTTCTAATCCAGGAGTTAAGGAAACTCGATTGGACAATTATGTGGAAAACTTTGCCGAATGGCTAGAATCTAGCTTTAAGGAGTCTTCCACCGCTTGGAAGGAACCACAAGTCCAAATCACCAATATTCAAGGTTCTTCCATGGAATTTGCTGTCAGGTTCTACGTTGATAATATCCAGCTGGAACATTGGCGACGTGGTGAACGGGTTAAAAATGAGGTGCGCCGAGAAATGATTCGACGATTAAGACTAGCTCATATTTACACTGGCTAACTCTTTGGGAGTTTCTAAGCTGTCAAATTTTTCTATCTCCACTCCTGGTGCTTTAGCATCATAATCAGGGTGGAGCTTTATTTTTAATGTTAAACTAGGTAGGATGTGATATGGTTACATCATCTTACACCCTACAACTCCTAAAATTTGTAACTTTTGTAACAACTATGATCAAACCTGCCCTAACTAAAATTGGCGCTCAAATGTCTAACTTAACTGGCGTTAGAGCAATTATGAAAGATATAAATGAAACACTTAGAGCAAATCAAGGGCAGGTATTATATAATCTCAGTGCTGGCAATCCCTTGATACTACCAGAAGTAGAGCAATTATGGCGAGAGTGTACGGCGGATTTATTAGCCAGTTCTGAGTATGGAGAGGTTGTCTGTCGTTATGGTTCTTCTCAGGGTTATGCACCCTTTATTGCTGCTATCGTTAAGGATTTCAATCAGCGTTATGGCTTGCAGTTGACAGAACGTAATATTTTAGTCACCGCTGGTAGTCAAACTATTTACTTTTATGCAGCCAATGCTTATGGTGGATATACTGAGGATTGTAAATTAAAAAAAATTGTTTTGCCCCTCAGTCCAGACTACACAGGATATGGTGGTGTCAGCATCTGTCCAGAATCTTTAATTGCCTATAAACCAACTCTGGATGTTGATGGTGTAAATCATCGTTTTAAATATCGTCCTGATTTTACCCAGCTTTCTATTACTGGGGAAACAGGTTGTGTGATTTTTTCTCGTCCCTGTAACCCTACAGGTAATGTGTTAACCAATGAGGAAGTGGAAAAAATTGCCGCCCTGGCCACGCCCTATGATGTACCAGTCTTAATAGATTCCGCCTATGCGCCCCCTTTCCCAGCTTTGAATTTTACCGAAATGAAACCCGTATTTGGTGAGAATATTATCCACTGTATCAGTTTGTCAAAAGCTGGGTTGCCAGGAGAAAGAATTGGGGTGGCTATCGGTGAGGAAAAATTATTACAGGTATTAGAGTGTTTTCAAACTAATGCTGGTATTCATTCTTCTAGATATGGTCAGGCGATCGCCACTCGTGCTATAGAATCAGGGGCCCTGGCAAATATTGCGGAAACTGTGATTAGACCTTTTTATCAGCATAAATTTGATGTATTGGAAAGCACTTTAGATGCGGTAATGCCCAAGGATTTACCATGGTTTTTACATCGGGGTGAGGGAGCGATTTTTGCCTGGTTATGGCTACGGGAATTACCCGTTAGTGACTGGGAATTTTACCAGCAGTTAAAGAAGGTTGGTGTGATAGTTGTACCGGGTAGTAGTTTCTTTCCCGGGTTAGAGGAGAATTGGGAACACAAACATCAATGTCTACGCATTAGTTTGACAGGTACTGATGAAGAAATTAGTATTGGTATGCAGCGTTTGGCGAAGATTGCTCAAGAGGTTTATCATCAATAAGTCACAATGAAGCGGGAAAATAAAAAGAGAAAACAAGCAACTGGAGAGCAAAAAAAAAGGGGAAACAAATCCGAGTCTCCCATTCCCCAACCTAGATGATTGGATCGAAATTGGTAAAATCGTTGCACCTCAAGGGTTAACAGGGGAAATGCGGGTTTATCCTCAGACTGATTTTCCAGAACGGTTTGAAGAACCGGGGACTCGCTGGTTATTGCTCCCGGGAGAACCATCACCTCAACCGGTACAGTTATTACATGGTCGGTATGTGGAAGGCAAAAATCTATATGTAATTAAACTGCATGGTATAGGCGATCGCAATGCTGCGGAAAACCTGAGGGAGGGTAGACTATTTGTACCAATAAGCGATCGCGTGGAATTAGGTCCAGGAGAGTTTCACGTTATAGACTTGATAGGACTACCTGTATTTATGCAAGAATCTGGGGAGAGGATAGGGGATGTAACGGATATACTACCTTCTGGACACGACTTGTTGGAGGTAAAATGTGATCCATCTTGGAATAGGAACTTAGGGGGAAAGACGGTTTTAATTCCCTTTGTCATGGAAATTGTCCCTGTGGTAGATTTAGCCAATAGACGGATTGAAATTACTCCTCCCCCTGGTTTGTTGTCAATCAATGAATGAGCTATTCTGGAGTGCTACTAACCCTATTAGCGCGAGCATCAGCAGAATTCATCACTTCTGCTAAATTTTCCAACACCTCACCGGGATAGTTTTCCAATTTTCTGGTAGAAATAGCAACTCTCCCCTTACTTTCATCTATATCAATAACAATACCCTTAATTTCCTGACCGATTTGGAAGACCTTTTCCAAAGACTCAGTAAATTTCTGACTAACTTGCTTGATATGGAGTAGGGCACTCACCCCATCCAAATCAACAAACACACCAAATGGCTTAATCCCAGTCACCTTACCGGTGACCAACTGATCAGTCTGTAATAAACTGAGGTTACTGGAACGAGTTGCCAATCGTTGAGAAAGAATTAGCTTCTTGTTAGCGCGGTTCACCTCTAAAAAACCGACAGTAAGGGTTTGTCCCTTGAGAGCTTCTAGATTTTCCCGTTCGAGCAAGTGGGATTTGGGAATAAAACCACGTAGGGAAAGAACCTCCACATTCACACCACCCTTATTCACACCAATAACTCTTACGGGGATGCTTTGGGAATTCTCTTGCATTTGAGCAACTTTTTCCCAAATGTGCTGAATTTCCAGTTGTCTACGGGAAATAGTAACTTGACCTTCCGCATCTTGCTCACGAATAATCAAAAACTCCATCTCCTCATTTAGGGGAAGAATTTCCGATAAATCCGTGACTGTTCTCAAAGAAGCTTCATCTCGGGGAAGGAATGCTGATGATTTACCACCAATATCGACATAGGCTCCGTCATGGTCAAGTTGAAATACTTTACCGCGTACAGTTTGTCCTTTTTGAAATTGGTAATCGTGTTTTTCTAAAGCCTTAGCAAAATCATCCATGGAAAAAGATGAGGTAGCTATTTGAGAAGATTCAGATGGAGAAGTCATGATTTTTGAAGATGAGGGCAAGATATTTAATGGATTAATGGTAGACAATTTCCAGATAGTTTGTTATTGATCAATCATTAGTTTTCACCAGTAGGTTAAACAGTTGTTGAACTTGTTCCCAAGCTTCACCAGCAGCTTTAACATTATAACTGGCGCGGTGATCGCAAAAAAATCCGTGATTAGCTCCATCGTAGCGAAAGATCCGATGGGGAACCTGGTGTTTTTTTAAAGTATCTTCAATTTCATCTACCTGTTCCTGGGGTATACTAGCATCTTCCATGCCAAAAAACAGATAAATAGTGCCAGAAATTTCCGATGTACGCAGTAGGGTAGGGTGATTACCTCCGGGGGTGCGGGTAGGGATTCCAGCGCCATAGAAAGAGGCTGTGGCCTTAATATCCGGGAGAGTGGCTGCTAAATAGGCTACATGTCCCCCAAAGCAAAATCCTATACAACCAAAATTAGCTGGTTGCACATTCTCCAAGGTTTTGAGATAATTAATGCTGGATCCTATATCACCCAGTAGCTCTGTAGCTTTAGTTTGTGACCAAGCATATTTTCTACCAATCTCAATTTCATCTGGGCTGTATCCTGCTTCAAATCCTGGTGCTTGGCGTTGAAAAAGAGCAGGGGCGATGGCCACATACCCTAACCGGGCAATTCGTTCAGTGACATCGCGAATATGTTCATTTACGCCAAATATCTCTTGCAAGACCACAATTCCTGGATAGATACCAGTTGCTACAGGTTGTGCCAAATAAGCATCTATGGAACCATCTAAACCGTGAATTTTTAACTTTTTTGCCATTGATAGCTTGAGGATAATTTTCGGTCATAATCAAAAAAATATAAGGGTTAGTAGCTGAATAAAAATATCTAGGCCTAGGCAATTCTTCCAGAATGCCTATATAATTAAGTGTATTCTATATCAGAACGATATGGAGACTCCATAACCGCCTATCTCTCCGTGAACGATGGAAAGTATGATTCTAGTTAGAAACTACCCAGCACCAGATCCCTAGCTATACAAGGGGATTTCTCCTAATTATGATGGTTATTACCGTAGTGAACCCTAGTACCAGCCCAAAGTAACTTCTCCCGCAGGGTCTGATAATAAGAATTATTGGCCCGCAAGATAACAAACTTAGCCCGACAGTCAGTCATGCGCACATCCACACGATGACCGGGCCAAATAGAAGTGGATAACACTCCATCCATCCACAACTTGGTACTTAAATCATAATCACCCAGGGGCCAAATACTGACCACAGAACCAGGTGGTAACACTAAAGGACGACTGGAAAGACTCATAGGACAAATGGGGGTGACGGTAATAGCCTCCATGCCATCGTGCATAATTGGACCATTGGCAGAAACCGTATAACCAGTAGACCCAGTGGGGGTAGAAACAATTAATCCATCCCCCACATACTGATCAACTACTTCTCCATCAATTTCCATCTCTAGAATTGAGGTTATCATTCTATCCGCTGAAGCGGGTTTAATACAAAACTCATTTAATGCGAGGAAGTTTTCAGTTACCGGTTTCAGGTTAATCCTAGGTCCCTCATAAACAGCTGCTTGTAACATCATCCGTCTTTGTAGGGCATAGCGATCTTCTAATAGTCGATCCCAAACTAGTTCAGGTTCCTGAAACTCATCCATGGACTCAGTTAAAAACCCCAGATGACCACCCACATTTACCCCTAAAATGGGGATACCAGCTGGAGCCAAATGTCTAGCACCAGTTAAAACTGTGCCATCTCCACCAAATACTAGAGCCAGGTCGATAGGTTGGGTAGCGGAGGCTAAAAATACGGGGTAGGGGTTATCTTTAGGTCCACTTGGTCCAACCATAACTTGACAATGACGCTTCTCTAGTTGTTTTGCACAGAGTTCTGCCCAACGTTTACTTTGAGAGTCCCGTGCTTTGTAAGCAATGATTACCTGCTTGAGTTGCACGCAATGTTACCACTTGAGTAGGTTAAACTGCTCCATATCAACGGTATTACGGTTACGGTAAATAGTTAAAACTATGGCTAAACCTACCGCTGCTTCTGCAGCTGCTACGGTAATCACAAAAACCGTGAATACCTGGCCTTTAATTAAATTTGAATCTAGGAAATTGGAAAATGCCATTAAATTTAGATTCACGGCATTTAACAACAATTCAATGGACATAAGTACCCGAACGGCATTACGACTGGTAATTAAGCCATAAATGCCAATACAAAACAAAGCTGCTGCAAGTAATAAAAAGGATTGGAGTTGCATGATTGACCAATTGCTGATGGAAATTTATTCCTGATTACCAGTACTAGATACCAATTCCCTGGGACGCTCTGGCAAGGTGAGGATAGTTTGTGGTAGCTCAGATGGGGTAACCTGGTCTGGTAGGTATTCCCGTCGAGCTAGAATAATTGCCCCCACCATGGCTATCAATAATAAGATTGAAGCCAATTCAAAGGGTAGTAGGAAATCACTAAATAGGTGTTCACCTATTACAACTACGGAATTTTGGGTTGCTGGTGGTGTGGTGGTGTTACCCCAGGGTGTTGCTAACACCATGGTGCTTAAAAGGGCAAATAGTCCCAAGCTAACCACACCTGTGACTATTTTTCGTAAACCAGCACTAGGTATGGCAGCAAAGTCTTGACGCTTGTTTACTAACATGATAGCAAACAATATGAGGACGTTAATAGCTCCTACATAAATCAACACTTGAGCTGCTGCTACGAAATCCCCATTGAGCAATAGGTATAGTCCAGCCATGCTGATAAACACACCACCCAGCAAAAAAGCAGAATAAACGATATTAGAGAACAGCACCACACCTAATGCTGCACCAATCATCATTGCACCCAAGATGCCAAATGAAACCGATTGTACTCCTTCACCTAAATTCACTGTTTTAGATCCTTTTGATATTTGACAAATAACCAATCACTCCCGACCACTCTCCACTAGGTCTTGTGGAAGGGAACCAGCACGGGGAGCATCAGCAGGAACTCCATGGGGTTCGGTGACTCCTTTCGGTAGGTAAACCAGTTCCCGCAGGGGTGTCACCATGGGGTCATTGGTGACTTTGTAGGGTAATCTTCCAAGCGCAACACTATCATAGTTGAGTTCGTGGCGATCGTAGGTGGCTAATTCGTATTCTTCTGTCATGGATAAACAATTGGTAGGACAGTATTCTACACAATTACCGCAGAAAATACAAACTCCAAAGTCTATGCTGTAGTGTTTAAGCTTTTTCTTCTTAGTAGCTTTGTCCATTTCCCAATCCACCACTGGTAGGTTAATCGGACAAACCCTAACACAAACCTCACAAGCGATGCATTTATCAAATTCATAGTGAATTCTACCGCGAAATCGCTCACCAGGAATCAATTTTTCGTAGGGATATTGTACAGTAACAGGACGCCGTTGCATGTGATCAAAGGTCACTGCTAAACCTTGTCCAATATAACGGGCCGATTGTACTGCTTCTTTGGCGTAATCACCAACTTGTTTGAGGAACTTTAGCATGGCTTATCTCTTCTGTAGTCCTTAATTATTACTCTTAACCACCGAAAACACTGGGAAAGGCTAATTTCAGACCTGCGGTTAACAGCAGGTTGACTAGTCCAATTGGCAGTAGAAATTTCCACCCTAAATCTAATAACTGGTCAATTCTTACCCTGGGCACTGTCCAGCGAATTAAAATGGCTAGGAATACCAAAAAGTAAGCCTTTAACACTGTCATGGTAATACCTAAAGCCGCTGTGATGACTTGTAAAATCGAGCTGGTTTCACTCAGTCCTAACCATTGACCTAAGAGGCTAACTGGTATGGGTAAATGCCAACCTCCCAAGTATAAAATTGCTACTAGTAGGGAGGAGAGGATGAGGTTAATGTAGGAACCTAGGTAAAATAAACCGAATTTCATTCCCGCATATTCGGTTTGATATCCAGCTACTAGTTCTTCCTCTGCTTCTGGTAGGTCAAAGGGCAAACGTTCGCACTCCGCCAAAGCTGCAATCCAAAAGATGATAAAACCCAGTGGTTGTCTCCAAACGTTCCAACCTAAAATCCCCAGGTGAGATTGTTGGTTGACTATATCAATTGTGCTTAAGCTATTTGACATCATGACTATGGCCAAAACGCTCAATGCTAGGGGTATTTCATAACTGATGGACTGTGCTGCTGCTCGCAGTCCCCCTAACAAGGAGTATTTGTTATTAGATGCGTAACCAGCCATTAGTAACCCTATCGGTTGAATACTTGATAGGGCAATCCATAAAAACACACCTAGACCAACATTAGTGATGACTATATTTTCCCCGAACGGTACTATCAAAAATGATAAAAATACCGGGATTACTACAATAATCGGTCCTAAAGTGAATAACCAGGCATCTGCTTTGGCTGGTACTATGTCTTCTTTAAATATTAGTTTTAGACCATCGGCTACAGGTACTAGCAAACCAAATGGACCTTGATATTCTGGACCAATTCTTTGCTGCACAGCAGCGGATATCTTCCGCTCTAGCCAAGTAGCAACTAACACGCCTACTGTGGCCCCAATCAACATTAAGATCATCGGCAATGGCATCCAAATAGCTTTGGCTACCCCGGCTGGGATTCCTAAATCCTTCACCGATTGAATAAAAGTTCCTTGGAGGTCTATTCCTACATTCATTTTTGCTACTCTTTGTAGTCGTCAACTTGTCGTAAATCTACGAATATTAGGTAAATTAATAAAGGTAAATTCACTGGTGTATCATCTCAACTGAGATGGTGGCTAATGGCAGACTTGTTGCCAATTACTGAGTCTAGTATATCTTTAGATGGGTTTCGTCAATTGATCCCAGATAACAACTTCTACTTATGATTGAGATTGGTTCTAAGGGGGGAACAAGGTTTGATTCCCCCCCTCATCATTAACGCTGATCTATAGCAGTGTAAGCTATTCCATGTAGACCGTTATAAACCTGGGTGGGACGGAAAATGCGATTTTCCTCTAGTTGTTCTTTCCAGTGAGCTAACCAACCAGCAACACGAGCGATCGCAAATACGGGCGTAAACAAGTCTGTCGGAATGCCCATCTTCCTATAGACTAAACCGGAATAGAAGTCAACGTTAGGATATATTCCCTTATTACCAACTTTCTCGGTCATGATTCTTTCTACTTCTTGAGCAATAGCATAATATTCGTCAGATCCAAACTTATCGAATAGTTGTAGGGCTAGGTCTTGTAGAATTGTGGCCCTGGGGTCTTTAACTTTGTAGACACGATGTCCGAACCCCATAATTTTGGCTTTTTTTTGCAGACGGTCTTCTAAATAGGGCGCAACATTATCTACAGAGCCAATTTCTTCTAACATCTGTATAACTTCTTCATTAGCCCCCCCATGTAATGGTCCACCCAAAGTACCTACCGCACTAGCTACAACAGCATAGGGATCGGTTAGTGTAGAAGCCGTAACTCGTGCACTAAAAGTAGATGCGTTCATGGTATGCTCAACATGAAGAATTAAGCAAACATCGAAAATTCTTGCCGCTAAGGGATCAGGCTCTTTTTCATTGAGCATGTACAAGAAGTTGGCAGCATAATTCAGATCATCCCTAGGTTTAACTGGATCATTGCCCTTACGCATTAGTTGAAATGCCGCTACCATGGTGGGGATTGTGGCTATTAACCGCACTACTGCATCTCGGATGTATACCGGATTATGGAGATCTCGACGAGAATAGAATAGTCCTAATGCTGCTGCTGAAGCTTGTAAAGCATCCATCGGATGTCCGCTTTCAGGAAAGCATTTCATCATATCCCGAATACGGTATTTTATCCGTCTATGGCTGATAATCTCCTCTTCAAAGTCTACCAGTTCCTCCTTAGTGGGTAGTTTCCCCCAGATTAGGAGATAGGCAGTCTCTAAGAAGGTACTTTTAGCTGCCAGTTCCTCAATTTTAATGCCACGATACTCTAAAACTCCCTTTTGCCCGTCCACATGACTAATACTAGACTGGGCTGCAGGAATTCCCTCTAAACCTGGCTTATACTCGCACACCGTCATGGTTACACCGTTTACCTTATGAAATATCAGCAACAAGCTAACTTACCAGGGACCCCCCTCACAGTTAATAGTTGTTGATTTAACAACCATTGTATGCGAAAGCTCAAAAAAACTGTTATAACAGGTATTTCGGGGGTGTCAACCAAAACACTTGACCACGACCCACTATAGAGCCATTATTTGGCACCTCTATTCCTATTATACCTGCTTTTTTGAGGATGAGTTTTTCTTTTGCTTCTCCCCAAACAAGAATTTCCGCCCAACTGCTTAAACAGGGTTCGTGTCCGACTAATGCTAAATTAATTTGCTGGTCATATTTTTGATCATGTCTTCTCCGTTCTAACCATTCTTGTATCCAATTGTGAACATTTCCTTCCCAGCTCAAATGTAATGAAGTTTCTAATTGGGAACTCAGTCCAGCCTGCATAAGAATTTCTGCCGTTTGTTTAGCGCGAACTAAAGGACTAGTTAAGATTAAATCGAATTTAAATTTCAGTTGGATTAGTCTTTGGGCAATTTTTTCCGTTTTCTTTCTACCTTCTGTAGTGAGCGATCGCTCTTCGTCTTTAATATCTAATTGATGTTCTTGAGCAATACCATGACGGATTAGATATAAGTACATTTGTTAATAAGGTGGTTATTAGTTTATTAGTTTAGTGGTAATGGTATTATAATTTAGTACTTTGGATTATTAATCATCTAATCATCAAATTCATGACCGTGATTATTGCTGGAGAGCGGAGTGGGGTGGGTAAAACTACTGTAACACTCTCACTTTTATCATCCCTATGTCGTCAGGGAGTTAGTGTTCAATCTTTTAAAGTTGGTCCAGATTATATTGATCCTATGTTTCATCAATATGTAACCAATCAACCCTGTCGTAATTTGGATGCAGTTTTGACCTCTGAACAGTATATTCAAAAATGCTTTAAACTCCACAGTGAGAAATCTGAATATGCTTTGATTGAAGGAGTAATGGGTTTATTCGACGGCGTAGGTGCTTCGTCACTAATTATTGATAATAAAAGTGATAGGATTAATTACCCAGTGGATTTTGCCAGTACCGCTCATGTAGCTAAATTGTTAGATGTTCCCGTCATATTAGTGATTGACTGTAGTCGTCTGTCCGGTTCTGTAGCTGCTATTGCTCATGGTTACTGTTATTTAGATCCCAGAATAAAAATTGCTGGATTGGTATTGAATAGGGTGGGGAGCGATCGCCATTTATCTTTATTAAAAAGTTCCCTAAAAAATGTTGGTTTACCTATTGTTGGTGTATTAAAAAGGGAAGATAATATAAGCATTCCTGATCGTCATTTGGGTTTAGTGCCCACAGGAGAATTAACCGCCCTAGACAGGGTGATTGACCAGTTGGCAAAGTTAGGAGATAATTGTTTTGATTGGGAATTATTATTACCACTGTTGCGAGCGAATCAGTTCAAGGAGCCTAAATTATTAAGCAATCCAGGCAATTTAAATGGACTCAGTGGTAATAATTTTCAAGAATTAGATGATAAAATTAGAATTGCCGTAGCCTGGGATAAAGCCTTCAACTTCTATTATCAAGACAACCTAGACCTATTACAGGAACTGGGAGCAGAATTAGTATTTTGGAGTCCTATCAATGATGATCAATTACCTAACAATATTCAAGGGATGTATTTTGGCGGTGGTTTTCCCGAAGTCTTTGCTCAAGAACTAGAGGCTAATATTCAGGTAATTCACCAGGTGAAGAATATAATTTTATCCGGAATACCAACCATCGCAGAATGTGGAGGTTTAATGTATTTATGTGAAAGCATCATTGACTTTGATAATCAACCCTGGTCTATGGTAGGAATAATACCAACATCAGCGAAAATGGATAAAAAAACTAACTCTAGGTTATCGTCGCGCAGTAGTTTTAGAAAACAGTTTTTTACACCATGGGGGAAAAATATTTATGGCCACGAGTTTCATCGTTCTTGTTTAAATAGTGCAACCACATATCCCTTATTTAATACTTTTCGTTATGACTGTGAAGAAAGTATGGGATGGGAAGGATGGAATTTACCCAATGTGCACGCTTCCTATATACATCAACACTGGGGTGAGAGTATAGAGATTCCCCAAAACTTTCTGGGAGAATGTCTAAAGTTTTTAAAAACCAGAAGTAAAATGTAGGATGTAAAGAGTTCTTCCCAGAAAGTAGATGTTTTGGAAGTGGTGCGTTAAAGTTATTATTGTTTTCCTGGGGTTATGGCTGGGTTTAGACTTAGCGTGCTCTTTAGGAGCAGAAATTTTTTGGTTTCAGGAAGTGGGTTACTTGCCCAACTTACTAGTGCGACTAATAACTCAGGGTATGATCTGGGTGATTATTACTGGGACGAGCATAATATATTTTTGGGGAAACCTTTCCTTAGCGAAAAAGTGGCAATATCCTCAAGAGTTGAAGATGGATCCAGCAATTACAGGAAAAAATAAGTTAAGTACCAGAATCAAAAAGTTTTTGAGTCCCCAATATCCACAACTATATCAACCAGAACACATAGAAACTGGAACCCAACCAATTAAATTCATTTGGTTATTACCATTGACCTTGGGTTTGAGCTTGTTAATAGGAATAATATTAATCTGGTATGGAGAATTGGTCATCAGCTACTGGCGAAACCCAAGTACCCTAATTGATGATTTATCTGATTTGACAATTGTATTTAGATCTGAAATAATCCCCCGAATCTTAATCAGGATAATATCTCAATTTAGGTATTTTATATTGGCATTAGGGATAGGGATAGCTATTTTAGTGTATGGGGAATTTTTGCTGTGGGCGATCGCCATAATTATCAGTTGTGGTTTTGGCTGGTTAGCATGTCAAAGATGGAATACAGTCTTATTATACTTTTATCCTACAGCTTTTAACCAGACCGAACCTTTATTTGGCAAAGATATCAGCTTTTACGTATTTTCTTTACCAGTAGCAGAAATTCTCTGTTTTTGGTTTTTAGGATTATGTGTATATGGAATCATATCAGTTGCTCTTACCTATTTACTATCGGGCAATAGTCTTAGTCAGGGTATATTTCCCGGGTTTGCACCGAAACAGAAACGTCATTTATTCACCCTAGCTGGTGGGATGATGCTGGGATTAGGTTTTAGTTATTGGTTAGGGCGCTATCAGCTGGTGTATTCACCCCGGGGAGTGAGTTTTGGCGCTAGTTTTACCGATGTGCATTTTCAGTTACCAGCTAATACCATACTTTGCGTGGGCGCGGTTATTTTAGCGTTTTACCTATTATGGCAAAGTTTATTTTGGCATCGCAAATCTCCCCATCATCAATGGGCAATTTATGGCTTAGGGATTTATGCAGGATTAATAATCCTGACTGACTGGATGATACCCAACATCATGCAATATCTGGTAGTACAACCCAATGAACTGGAAAGAGAAAAACCCTATATAGAACGTACTATTGCTCTTACCCGTCAAGCATTTGATTTAGACTCCATTGATGCTCAAACTTTTAACCCCCAACAAAACCTGACTAGGTCCGATCTAAAGGCCAATGATTTAACTATTAGGAATATTCGACTATGGGATCAAGAACCACTTTTAAAAACTAATCGTCAATTACAGCAAATTCGTCCCTATTACCGGTTTCCCGATGCGGATATTGACCGCTACATGATTAAAAAAGAAATTACCACAGAAACTCAAACACAACCACAGACAGTTCCAGAAAAACGTCAAGTCCTAATTGCTGCACGAGAATTAGATTATGATGCTGTTCCCCCCCAAGCACAAACTTGGGTCAATCGCAGTTTAGTCTACACCCATGGTTATGGATTTACAATTAGTCCTGTTAATACAGCTGCACCTGGAGGGTTGCCAGAATATTTTGTCAAAGATATAAGTGGTAATGGTAAAGCTCTAACTACAGCTAATGCAGCTATTGATCAGAGTATACCTATTGGTGAGCCACGAATTTATTATGGAGAAATTTCCAATACTCATGTCATGACCGGAACTAGGGTTAAAGAATTAGATTATCCTAGCGGTGCAGATAATATTTATAATACCTACGATGGTCAAGGGGGAATTACTATTGGATCTGGGTGGAAACGTTGGTTATTTGCCATGTATTTCAAAGATTGGCCAATGATTTTTACACGAGATTTTTTACCAGAAACTAAGATATTATTCAGGCGTAATATTAGTCAGCGAATTCAGGCGATCGCTCCTTTTTTGAGATTTGATAGCGAACCCTATTTAGTAGCAGCAGATGGTAATTTGAATGATAAAGATCAACAAATTAAAGATAGTAAAAACTATCTATATTGGGTAATTGATGGCTATACTACTAGTAGTAGTTACCCTTACTCAGATCGCAATAAGAATGGTATAAACTACATTCGTAATTCGGTAAAAGTTATCATTGATGCCTACAATGGTACCATCAGATTTTATATAGCTAAACCAGAGGATCCTTTAATTACTACTTGGTCAAGAATTTTCCCTAAAATGTTCCAACCGTTGATAAATATGCCTGAAAATCTCCGCAGTCATGTTCGCTATCCAGTGGACTTGTTTAAAATACAATCGGAACGATTAATGACATATCATGTGATCAATCCCCAAGTATTTTATAACCGGGAAGACCAATGGCAAATTCCCAATGAAATCTATAGCGGAGAACCCCGTCAAGTTGAACCCTATTATTTGATAACCAGTTTACCTAGTGTTCCCTTTGAAGAATTTATCCTACTACTTCCCTACACGCCAAAACAAAGAACAAATTTAATTGCCTGGTTAGCAGCACGTTCTGACGGTGAGAACTACGGTAAGCTACTATTATATAATTTTCCTAAAGAAAGGTTGATTTACGGTCCAGAACAAATAGAAGCTAGGATCAATCAGGATCCCATCATTTCTCAACAAATTTCCCTATGGAATCGTCAAGGATCGAAAGCAGTACAGGGCAATCTTCTAATTATTCCCATTCAAAAATCCTTATTGTACGTAGAGCCAATTTATTTGGAAGCAACCCAAAATAGTTTACCCACCTTAGCTAGAGTGATTGTAGCTTATGAGAACCGTATTGTCATGGCGCAAAATTTAGAAGCGGCATTAGAAGCAATATTTAGACCAGAAGTTACCCCCGCTCCACCAATCATTCGTCCTGTTGAGGAGGAGGGAATCCCACCCAGTTGAAAAACCACCAACATGATAACGCGAGAGTCCCCACCTTTTGTAAAGTTATTTCCTAAGATAGAGATTTGGATATTTACAATCAAACCTATCGAAAGATATAGGTGAACTTTTATTGCGCTAAACATATAATTGAAAAAATCATGAAATTATGAAAATTTCTATGGGGGTTTTTAAAAACTGCATCGGGGTAATATCAAAACATGAAAAACATTTGTAAACTTATACGCAATACGCAATTTCCTGAAGATGATGGATGCTATCACCAAAGGTAAATGATATGTATAAAAAAAATATATTACAAACTCAGGTGGAAAGTTTAGCAACAAATCAGACATTTTATCGACTGAAACAAAGGGAAAGTGTCCAAGAAAATGGTCAAAAACAAGGGGTAAGTCAGTGGCTGAGTATTTCTGATATAGCTATTAGTTTAAGTCCTTTAGGCTTGGTCATGGTCTGGGCAATATTTTTATTAATTCTCCAGAAAGTTCGCTCTGCTTTAGAGGAGAAAATGTCATTCACTGTCAATGGAGTTAGTCAAGTCCCCTGCAAAAACTGTAAATTCTTTTCTAATAACCATTATCTCAAGTGCGCAGTCAAACCAGATATAGTCCTTACGGAAGCAGCTATAGACTGTTCTGAGTATTGTCCTAAAAAAACCAAGTTTACTCGCAGGTAAATTTTTTGGATAATGGATAGGGGGTATTAAAAGAAAATAAATCGGTTTTTTACCGATAAAAATATAAACTATTAATAGTAGTTAACACCAACACGGAGTATTTTGCAATATGAGTAGTGCAGGTTGTAGTCAACCAAAATCAGAAATTATCCCCCTACCTAGCTGGTTAGGTCGTCCTCTGGGTAAAGCTAGTGAAATCTCCACCGTACAGCGTATTATTAAACAGCGGCAAATTCATACTATTTGTGAAGAAGGACGCTGTCCTAATCGGGGAGAATGCTACTCTCAAAAAACAGCTACTTTTCTACTCATGGGACCTACTTGCACTAGAGCTTGTGCTTTTTGTCAAGTAGATAAAGGCCATTCACCTATGCCTATAGATACAGAAGAACCCCAAAAAGTGGCTGAAGCAGTACAATTGTTGGGTCTGAAGTATGTTGTACTCACCTCTGTAGCTCGTGATGACCTAGGGGACTCAGGATCAGGGCATTTTGTCAAGACTATGCAGGCCATTCGTTTACTTAATCCACAAACCCAAATCGAGGTTTTAACACCGGATTTTTGGGGTGGTGCAGGTGTGGGTGAAATAGGTCAAAAGCAAAGAATAGCCACTGTTGTTCGTGCTAAACCTGCTTGTTACAATCATAATGTAGAAACAGTACGCAGGTTAACAGGCTATGTGCGTCGAGGCGCTAAATACGATCGTTCTCTAAATGTATTAGCAACGGTTAAGGAAATTGATGCTACTGTCCCTACTAAGTCTGGTTTAATGTTGGGCCATGGAGAAACCCAAGAGGAAATAGTTGAAACCATGCTAGACCTACGAGCTGTAGGATGTGATAGAATTACCCTAGGTCAGTATATGCGTCCTTCTTGGGAACATTTACCAGTCCAAAAGTATTGGAATCCAGCAGAATTTGAACAATTAGGTCAGTTAGCAACAAGTATGGGGTTTAGCCACGTGCGATCTGGTCCTCTAGTGCGTAGTTCCTATCATGCTGGAGAGTGAACAATATAAAACACGTCAAATTGAATAATAGAGAGGAAAAGACTTAGCATCTTTAGGTTTTACATACACTCGTTCTTTTAATTCTAAACTTAATTCATCAAATCGTTCACGACTTAAATAGGCAGTAAAAGTTTGTCCATCATCTAAAGTCAATTCTACTTGTACTTCCCAACCCAGGTGAATGACACGGTGAACTATTGCAGGTGTATTGGTTCCATTACCAGCTTTTTCTATAATCACATCTTGGGGACGTAAAAATACTTCTGGGTTAGGTGAGTCAAAACCACTACCTTGGAATATTTGAGCAGAGCTGGGCAAAACGTTAACAGGACCAATAAAACTCATAACAAAAGCTGACGCAGGATGATCATAAATTTCTGCAGGGGTGCCCATTTGTTCTAGTCTACCCTGATTGATGATCACAATTTTATTGGCAACTTCCATAGCTTCTTCTTGGTCGTGGGTAACAAAAACAGTGGTAACACTAACTTCTTCATGGAGACGACGCAACCAAGCACGCAGGTCTTTACGTACTTTAGCATCCAGGGCTCCAAATGGTTCATCTAGTAGTAGGACTTTAGGTTCTACCGCTAATGCTCTTGCTAAAGCTACTCTTTGTCTTTGTCCACCAGAAAGTTGGGAGGGATAACGCTCTCCTAATCCACTCAATTGAACTAGATCTAGTAATTGTTCTACCCTACCCTGAATTTTCTTTTTTGCCAACTTGCGGATTTCTAACCCAAATGCTATATTTTGTCTGACAGTTAAATGTTTAAATAGTGCATAGTGCTGAAAGACAAAACCAATATTTCTTTCCTGCACACTCTGATAGGTAGCATCTTTACCCGTCAAAAAGATTTTACCCCGATCCGGTGTTTCCAGTCCTGCTATTAGTCGCAATAATGTGGATTTGCCAGACCCAGAGGGTCCAAGTAAAGCTACTAGTGATCCGCTGGCAATTTCTAAGCTCACATCCTCAACAGCATGAAAACTCCCGAAGTATTTAGACACGTTCTCTACTACTATACCCACTGGCTTTATACCTCTCTTACTAATCTACGGTTTGCAACTAGGGTTAATGTAATTTATTTATAACACAATCCATATCACAATTAATCAATTTTGCTGGGAGTGAGGTTAGGTATTTATGACGAAGTATGAAGGAATGTTGCAATTATGTGAAAACCTAGGAGCGAAAAGGTCGAACCCGGGAAGGTGTGTGCTAGGATTCTTTAGGTAAATTGAAGGATTAGGAGTAAACCTTTGACATTACGAGTTGCTGTTGTGGGTTCTGGCCCAGCTGGTTCATCTGCTGCTGAAACTCTAGCTAAAGCAGGGATTGAAACTTATTTATTTGAGCGTAAGTTAGATAATGCTAAACCTTGCGGTGGTGCTATCCCCCTTTGTATGGTTAGTGAGTTTGATCTACCAGCAGATATTATTGACCGTCGGGTACGCAATATGAAGATGATCTCCCCCTCTAACCGAGAGGTTGATATCAATCTCACTAACCAAGAAGAATATATAGGGATGTGTCGTAGAGAGGTCCTAGATGGTTTTTTAAGAAACCGGGCCGCTAAATTGGGTGCTAACTTAATTAATGCCACTGTGCATAAATTAGATATACCTAATAATAATTCTGACCCCTATACAATTCATTATGTTGATCACAATGAGGGTGGATCCGTTGGTGTGGCCAAAACTCTCAAGGTGGATTTAATTATTGGTGCAGATGGTGCCAACTCCCGTGTTGCTAAAGAAATGGATGCTGGGGATTATAATTATGCGATCGCCTTTCAGGAGAGAATTCGTCTTCCTGAAGATAAAATGGCATACTATAACAACCTAGCGGAGATGTATGTGGGAGATGATGTTTCCACGGATTTTTACGCTTGGATCTTTCCCAAGTATGACCACGTGGCTGTGGGTACTGGGACCATGCATGTAAATAAAGCCAGTATTAAACAGTTACAAGCTGGTATTCGGGCCCGTGCAGTGGAAAAATTGGCTGGGGGTACAATTATTAAGGTAGAAGCCCATCCTATACCAGAACATCCCCGTCCACGTCGGGTAGTAGGTCGAATTGCTTTAGTGGGTGATGCTGCTGGTTATGTGACCAAATCCTCAGGTGAAGGTATTTACTTTGCTGCTAAGTCTGGAAGAATGTGTGCGGAGACCATTGTGGAAGTGTCTAATAGTGGAGCGCGCATTCCTAGTGAAAGGGAATTAAAACTTTATATTAAGCGTTGGGATAAAAAATACGGACTTACCTATAAAGTATTGGATCTGTTACAAACCGTGTTCTACCGCTCGGATGCTACCAGGGAAGCATTTGTGGAAATGTGTGATGACATGGATGTCCAAAAGCTGACTTTTGACAGCTATTTATATAAGACCGTAGTTCCAGCTAATCCAATCACCCAGTTAAAAATTACGGCCAAAACCATTGGCAGTTTATTACGTGGTAATGCACTTGCACCATAGTATGTGTGGTTTAGGGTTGGGGAATGTCTAATAATCCCCTACCTTACCTATGTCAAACTACTCATACAGCATAGGAAGAGAGCTTCAGTCCATTCAACCACTGCGCCATAAGTGTCTCCCGTATGTCCACCCAGTTTATGGTTAAACCATGCAGGAACAATAAAGGAGATAATATTGCCAATAATTAGGGTAAATATAACCAAAACAAAGTTACCTTGGTTAAAAGCCCAAATGAGTAAGGTAAAACCCAAAAGCAAAACCCAACTAGGTAATAAATCCATCTGATGACGAATGGCCTGTTTATGAAATGCTCCCTTACCAGTAGATTTAAGATAGGGATATTGAAAAATAGCCAATTGCTGTCCCCACCTTCCCCAACCACAAGCAACCATTAGAAGAAAAAAGCGATTTTGGGAAATATCTGTCAAAGCAGCCATTTTTATCAGTAAAATAGCCAGAGCTGCCATGACACCAAAAGCACCCGTAGCACTATCGGCCATGACTTCTAATCTTCTTTGGGGATCAGTCACTGCTAAACCATCAGCAGTATCCATAGCACCATCTAAATGTAAACCTCCTGTGATCCCTATCCAGATGATGACTATCAAAACACTTTGTGTTAATGCTGATATTCCTAAGTAATCAAACAGCATATCCAAAAGACCCAAAATAGCACCAATTAGCAAACCTATAGCAGGAGCAAAAAGGGCTACCCTTTGGAATTTCAGGTCCGGAAGATGGGGGAGTGGTATGGAAGTGTAAAACAAAACAGATGCAATTACACATAAAAATTGTCGATGACAAAATTGCCAAACTTGCTCAAGAATTGCCATTTTAAAAAGAAATCTTTAGATAAGGCATTAAAACTTAACAAAAAACAGGGGAGAGAATCAAGAGATATGGATGGACGATTAGCATATAAAGTTGATATTTTGGAGGTATAGGTTGTTGTCTGGTAAAAAGGTCAGACATGCAACCAAAGAATCACATTTTCTGTGATTGCCAATTGCTAATTCTTACCCTTCCTCAATCCCTATTTCCCTATGAATAATCATCTACCCGAAATCCGGACACCCGCCCCTTGTATTGTAAACAACGGGATTATTGTGAATAAACTCGATATTCACAAACTTTTAAGCGATTTGGGTCGAGTTCATTACATCTACACCCAAGGAGATAAATTACTCAGTGAGGGTGATGGAGATGTTATGGAGGTATTTGCCCACCCCCAAAGATCCACATTAGTTGCCAACAACACGCTATATCTCAACATATATAGTTTTGACTATTTGGAACTGAAACAGTCCGATGCACAAGAAACCTACCTTGACCTAATTCAGGAAGAATATTGTCTACGTCTGATTCCTTTATTCGTTCCTCCAGAAGAAAGGTGTGATAACCAGTTTAACAACGGGGTGATAGAAGCTATGATGGACCAAGTGCTTTCGACCAGATGGGATGTGGAAATCGATGATGATTGTTCTGATTGTTTGTAACCCCAATATTCATGTCTAATTTTTCTTTTCGACTGGTGGCTAACTGTAGTCAAACCCAAGCTAGAGCAGGGGTGTTTTCTACCCCCCATGGGATTGTGGAAACTCCCAGATTTATGCCCGTGGGAACATTAGCTAATGTTAAAACTGTTACCCCGGCTCAATTAGAAGATACGGGAGCGCAAATGATTTTATCTAATACCTATCATTTGCACTTGCAACCGGGAGAGAAAATAGTTGCTGGTGGTGGTGGACTCCATAAATTCATGGCCTGGAATGGCCCTATGCTAACTGATTCCGGCGGATTTCAGGTATTTAGTCTCAGTGAAATGCGGAAAATTACTGAGGAAGGAGTAGTATTTCGTTCGCCTCATGATGGACAAATGATCAAGTTAACCCCTGAAAAATCCATAGAAATTCAAAATATTTTGGGGGCGGATGTAATTATGGCATTTGATGAATGTCCCCCCTATCCCGCTACTTATCAGGAAGTCACCGCAGCTACGGATAGAACTTATCGGTGGTTAGAACGTTGTATTATGTCCCATCAACGTCTAGATCAGGCACTGTTTCCTATTGTACAGGGAGGAGTATATTTAGATATGCGCATCCGTGCAGCAACAGATTTAGCCAAATTAGATATGCCAGGATATGCTATTGGTGGTGTAAGTGTAGGTGAACCACCAGAATTAATGGCCCAGATAGTTAGGACTACAGCTCCTCTATTACCCAGGAACAAACCCAGATATTTGATGGGTGTGGGTACTTATCGGGAAATGGTGATTGCTATTGCAGCAGGTGTGGATCTGTTTGACTGTGTTATTCCTACTAGATGGGCGCGACATGGCACTGCTATGGTTCAAGGGGAAAGATGGAATCTGAAAAATTCCAAGTTTAGAGAGGACTTTATACCCATAGATGAGACTTGTCACTGCTACACCTGTTCTAATTTCAGTCGTGCTTATGTGTCTCACTTAGTCCGTTCCCAGGAAATTCTGGCATATACTTTACTAAGTATTCATAATATTACTGAGTTAATTCGTTTTACTCAAGCAATTCGAGAATCTATTTTACAGAATCGCTTTTTAACGGACTTTGGTCATTGGATGAACGATCCCGAAAAGGATCTGGAATAGGAAGTTGCTGCTTAAAAATATTCAGTTTCCATGCTTGGGTGATAAAACGGGTAATAAATAAATTAGTCCAGAAATCACCGTTAGAAGTACAGATAGCCAGAAAGCAGATTTAGCATAGATTTGCCAATTGGTGGGTAATGGTGCAATCAGTAAAGCTATGGATAGAATTTGGGTAATGGTTTTTAATTTTCCCCAAATATTAGCTCCGCTAATTGTGGTTTGGTTAATTCGCCAACCTGCTATAGCTAATTCTCTTGCTAGGATGATGAATACTCCCCAACCGGGAATTTTACCCAGTTCTACAAATACTAAGAATGGTGCTAGAACTAATAACTTATCCACCAATGGATCTAGGAATTTGCCCAAATCCGTAACTTGGTTCAGTTTTCTGGCCAGATATCCATCTAACCAATCTGTTAGTGCTGCTATTAAAAATATAATTAAGCATATCCATTTAGCACCCTGGGTAGGAATATATAGCCCATACAGCAAAAACGGTATTCCCAATAGTCTAGACAAGGTAATAGTATTTGGCAAGTTCATCCGGTCCATAATAGAAAAACGAGATAGTTGCTCATGAAATATAACTATATACTAGTAACGATAGGTACGGTAAATTTTGATCGGATGGTCAACTTTTATATGCAGTTACTAGAAAGCCCGCCCATTAAATTTATACCTAGTATTTACGTTGAGTGGCAAGTTGACCATCTGAGATTAGGTATTTTCAGACCGCAAAAAGATCATGAATCAGAATTTGTAGTTCATGGCAAAAATCCGCTAAGTTTATGTATAGAGGTGAGCAACCTAGAAAATGCCATTTCTGATCTGAAATCTCTAGGTTATCTTCCCACGGGAGAAATTTCCATAACTTCCCATGGTCAGGAGATTTATGCCCAGGATCCAGATGGTAATCGTTTAATTTTGTACAGCAGTAGCAATATTGATAAACAATGTCCATAACACAAAACTACAAGTTAAATATCATCCAATGGTATCCCGGTCATATTGCTAAGGCGGAAAAAAATCTTAAAGAGCAATTAAAAAGGGTAGATGTGGTATTAGAGGTTAGGGATGCACGTATTCCATTATCTACACACCATCCTCAAGTTAAAGAATGGATAGGTAACAAATCACGGGTGCTAGTGATTAACCGACTAGACATGATTTTGCCCCAAGTAAAATCAATATGGTCAGAATGGCTTAAAAAACAAGGAGAAGTGCCCTACTTTGCTAATGCTCAACAAGGTCAAGGAATTACAGCTATAGCTAAAGCAGCACAAATAGCAGGAACAGAACTAAATGAAAGGAGAAAACAAAGGGGGATGTTACCCCGTCCCGTGCGTGCAGTAGTGATTGGTTTTCCCAATGTGGGAAAATCCGCACTGATTAATCGGTTGTTAGGGAAAAGAGTTGTGGAAAGTGCTGCTCGTCCGGGTGTCACCCGTCAATTGCGCTGGGTGAAAATTTCTGAACATTTAGAATTGTTAGACGCACCGGGAATTATTCCTTCTCGATTAGAAGATCAGCAAGCAGCAGTGAAATTAGCTATCTGTGATGATATTGGCGAAGCATCCTACGATAATCAATTAATAGCAGCTGCTTTTGTGGATATGGTCAATCAGTTTCAAGAAACTTCCCCCCATTTATTACCACCCCATCCACTACTTTCTCGCTATGGTGTTGATTCTATTATTCATACAGGAGAAGCATATTTAGAGGTGTTAGCAGCAAGTCGTTATCAAGGAGATGTGGAACGTACTGCTAGGACTATCATTAGTGATTTTCGCAAGGGACTTCTGGGTGCTATAGTTTTAGAAGTACCTAAAATTAATAATAGTTAATTTTCTTTTTTATCTATGTCTTTAGTTAAAACATCAGTAGAAACAATAGCAAGAAAACCACTTATCGGTTTAAAAGCAGACTATTTCCGTCACCCTTTAGACTTGGAAGCAACAAAAACTCTTCGGCAAATTCCAGGAATAGATATTATGGTCAGAAATCTGCTTGGACCAGTTGCTGAACAGGTATTTTATGCAGAAAATATAGCCTCCAGTATTTTGGTGAGCGAAAAACAACTACCTGATTTATATTATCTATTAATAGATGCTTGTAAAAATTTGGATATTGAGCTACCACAACTATATATCCGTCAGCATCCTAGTCCTAATGCTTACACTTTCGCTATGCGAGGTAAACAGCCTTTTATAGTATTACATACTTCCCTAGTTGATATGCTCACACCAGAGGAAATACAAGCCGTGATTGGTCACGAATTGGGACACCTCAAATGTGACCACAGTGTTTATCTAACACCAGCTAACTTGTTAATATTAGCCACTTCTATTTTGCCTAACATTGGCGTTGTTTTAGCTCAGTCACTACAAAACCAGTTATTAGAATGGGTACGCTGTGCTGAGTTTACTTGCGATCGCGCTGCGTTATTAGCGACTCAAAATCCTAAAGTGGTGATGTCGGTATTAATGAAACTAGCTGGTGGTTCACCAACCCTAGCACCCCGATTAAATCTGGATGCTTTTGTTGCCCAAGCTCATGCTTATGATGCAATAAGCAAAACTGAGTTGGGTATGATGGTTAAAGATGCTCACACAGCCCAGTTAAGTCATCCTGTACCTGTCCTGCGGGCCCGGGAAATTGATCGATGGTCTAGCAGTGTTGAGTACCATAATCTCCTGGAAAACCAACATCAAACTCAGGGTGGGTGGAGAAATTGGTAACTATGACCTTAGATTCTATTAGAATTTCTGCCCAAACCACAAAAACTCCACTGGGACTAATTGTCACCTTACACGGTTGGGGTGCCAATGCTGAGGACGTAGCATCCTTATTACCCCATATCAACCTACCTGAATATGAATTTCTGCTTCCTAACGCTCCCTATCCCTATCCCTATAACAATAATGGTAGAGCATGGTATGATTTACGAGATGACAAAATGTATGAAGGACTAGTAGCAAGCCGTCAACTATTAATAGACTGGTTGCAATCCCTACCAACCACTACGGGAATTCCCCTGTCTAAAACTATTTTGACCGGATTTTCCCAAGGTGGAGCCATGACCTTAGATGTGGGTCTCAGCTTACCCTTGGCCGGTTTAGTGGTCATGAGTGGCTATTTACATCCTCAAGTGTCTAATATGGAAAAACGCCAGTTCCCCCCGACCCTGATTATGCACGGGACACAAGACCAGGTTGTCCCCCTCTCAGCTGCAATTAAAAGCCAACAGGTTGCACAATCTTTGGGAGTTCCTGTGGAATATCATCAGTTTGACACGGGACATGAAATTAGTTTGTCTATGTTGAAAGTGTTGAGAACTTTTGTCATTAGACTAACAAATCCTGAGAATTTAACCGCTCTGTCGCTTGATTAATCAAGTCCAATCCCTGTTGTACACTTTCTATAGTGCTCAATTTCCCCCGTAAGTCTGCTGCTCCCATAAAATCTTTCGCATACCAAGTGAGATGTTTACGAGCTTGACGTACCCCGCGATCGCCTTTATATTCCCATAAAGCATACAAATGTTCTCTAGCGCATTCCAACCTTTGGGTGGGAGTGGGGGAAGGTAATAATTCCCCAGTTTTTAAAAAATGATCTACTTCACCTACTAGGAAGGGATATCCCAAGGTACCACGGGAGCACATTACACCATCTGCTCCAGTTTCTTCGAGACATTTGACAGCAGCTGCAACGGAAAAAATATCGCCATTGGCAATCACTGGAATAGAAAGTATTTGTTTGACCTTGGCTATCCATTCCCAACGAGCATTACCATTGTAACCCTGAGCCCGAGTTCTACCATGGACGGTAATCATTTTTGCCCCCGCATCTTCCATCCGTTTGGCAAAATCTAGAATGGTAATTTCTTTATCACTCCAGCCAATACGGGTTTTCACCGTAACCGGGACATTTATGGCGTTGACCACTTCCCTGACAATGGCTTCTGCTACTTCTGGTTGTCGTAATAAAGATGACCCACCCCCATTTTTAGTAATTTTATTCACCGGACAACCCATATTAATATCCACAGTGTCTGCGCCCTCTGCTACTGCTTTTACTGCTGCTTCTGCTAAGAAATCGGGACGACAATCAAATAACTGAATACTAATGGGGCGCTCATTAGGGTCTACCTCCATGATTTTGGGTAGTTGTTTCACATAATGTAAACCCGTCGCATTAACCATTTCTGTGTACATCATGGAATCCGGTGCATAGCGACGCACCAAGCGACGAAATACCAAATCCGTCACTCCCGACAAAGGGGATTGTAAAACCCGGCTTTTGACCTCCAAGGAGCCGATTTTTAGGGGTTGAGAAAGGCGAGATTTTAGCTGGGGAGAAAGCATGGATAATTAGGGAGACTGTTGTAATATTATTTGATGGGCGTACTTGTTGAATATTCCTCACATGCATTACTATGTTATAATAAATCAGGGTCATTTAACACAATGAAAGCATTTGAATACATACCACCACTACAGCCTGAAAAACAATCCCCAACTGTACGCCGTCAGTCGAAAAGATACCCTCGCCAGCGATCGCAATTAATTATGGGACTGGAAGTTTTTGGTAAAATCATCGTAAATTTACTTGTTATTTTAGTATCAGTATCTGCACTTACAAGACTGTTCCCCTATTACTGGTTACAGCAAGATAAGTTAGAAAATATAGAGACACAAATTAAGCTTATGGAAAGCCGCGTTCGCACCCTAAGAGAAGAATTTACCCGTAATTTTGATCCTAGTCAAACTCAAAGCATTATGAGAGAAAACTCTTACCGCTTACCACCCAACCAGCGACAAATTATACTGGTTAATCCAGATAGAAAAACTGTCGAACCTCCAGATTCCACCCAGTAAAAGGTAGGAAACTATTCCCATCTTACCATTTATTTAGTTCATTTATATGTGGAAAAACTTAATTCTCCCAACCAGTTTTCCACTTGTAGCCTTAGCCTATAGGTGATTATATCCTCCATTCTATCTAAGGAACTCGTATGGGATAAGACCCTACGGTAATCTGCGATCGCACAGTTCCAATCACCCCACAGGTGGTAACTCCTACCCCGTTCTGACCAAATGCGAATCTCGAGTTGACCAAACAGCAGAGCAACTTCAAAATCATCAATGGAATCTTTGTACTTTCCTAATTCTCGTAAAGTAATACCCCGATTAATCCAGGCGCGCACATGGCGGGGATTTAAATCCAAAGCTTGGTCATAATCAGACAGTGCTTTAACTAAATCACCATCAGCAGCATAGTAGTTAGCTCGGTTATTATAAACGCTGGCCAACCTGGGGTTCAGCTGCATGGCAGTATTGTAGTCGAGTAGTGCTTTTTGAGCATGACCGCTTTGAAAGTAGATTAACCCTCTGTTATTATAGTCAATAGCATTTTCAGGATGACTATCAATTATTCGGTTCAGCAAGGTGATCGCCTTTGTGTACTCTCCTTGATGAGCTAGTTGTAAAGCGTATGATCGCATATACTTTTCATCCTTTAAATATACCATATCTGAGTCTGCTAATTCTTTTTGGTTATAAGAGTTGTAAGAACTTTGCCAATTGTTTCTTTTATATAAGGGGTTATTGTGAGTGTGAGAATTGAAAAAAGAGTAACTATCCATATATTTCTGCCCAAGCTAATTGCCCTATGAAATCAAACGATAAAATTTTTCTTGTCGGTAGTTTAAGTGTACTACTACTAGTATGCCATCTGTGTGCCATTTAGGGATTAAGGAGTAAACAGGTGAGAATCAATTCAAACTACCTATACAATTAGGCCATAGACCCAGAAACATATACATCACTCCCAAGACTAATTCCAGACAGAATTTGGATGTGTGTCAAAATTGAGGAACTAGGGAGTTACAATCAGGCAAAAAGCTGATTAATACTTTGTGTTGTCAGTTTCTAGTGTCACCCCCTACTATTGCATAAACCAAAAAATTCACGAAAAATTCACATTCCGAGTAAACTCCATGACAACAGCAATTTCCCATCCCAATGGTTTAGATCTGAGAACCGATGATTATATAGTTATTGGTTTAGCGACTTGTTTTTATAAGGAAGATGGAGAGGTGCATGAACTTGAAATTATTGAACCAATTCCTTCAGCAGCATTAGAAGCCATAATAAAAGGGATACCTACATCATATAAACTAGTTTGTGCAACCACTTTAGGATCCATACTAGATGGAGAAAACCTCTTATTACCCTCTGGATTTCCCGAAACTGCCCAATTTAGCGAAGAGTTTTTGCAAAGAACATTTTCTGCGACGCGCACTTATAAACGACGGGAATCAGCTCAAAGCTTTATTCCTCTCGGTACAACTAAAAGCGATTTTAATTATTCTACGGAGCGTAAGCGAGTACTGAACGCTGCTAGAGTTGTTACCAAAGAGGACAATATTAAACAACATTCCCATACCCACAAGGTGCTTTAAAGATAAATTATCACTTGAAAAACTTGGAGTAATGGTTAGTCAAATATGTTGAAACTATACGGTAGCCTTTTTAGTCGAGCATCAATTATTAAGTGGTATTTAGAGGAGCTAAATGTTCCATACGAGTTTGTGAATCTGGATATGAAAGCGGGAGAGCATCTAAAACCAGATTTCTTAGCAATTAATCCTATTGGCAAAGTGCCAGCAATTGTAGATGGTGAGTTAAAACTTTGGGAATCGGGAGCAATTTTGTTATACTTGGCAGAAAAATACGGTCAGGTACCCCCATCTTTAGAGACAAAAGCTTTCTTTTACCAGTGGGTACTATTTGCTAATTCGACCTTAGCCACAGGTATATTCATAGAAACTAATCGAGACAAAGAAATGCCCCGTTTATTAGGTCCCTTAAATGACATTTTTTCTCAACAGCCATTTCTACTAGGCGATCAGTTTACCGTTGCTGATGTAGCTGTAGGATCTATACTCAGCTATATCCCCATTATGCTGAAGCTGGACTTGAGCGATTACCCAGCAGTCTTAAACTACATGCATAACATCTCTCTCCGTCCAGCATTTCAAAACACCATTGGTACCAAGAGGAACTAATCGATGGTAGTGTCAAATTAACGGTAGTTGGTAAATTGTAAAGCTACAGGAAAATCCTCTTCCTTTAAGCTCTGGATTACAGCTTGTAAGTCATCCTTGGCTTTGGCTGTAACCCTTACTGCATCCCCTTGAATAGAAGCCTGTACTTTTTTAAACTTGTCACGAATTAGTTTAGATATTTGTTTAGCAATATCCTGATTAATGCCCTTTTTCAGGGCAATCTCTTGACGCACACGATTACCGCTAGCAGACTCAACTTGACCAAAATCAAAGATCTTCTGTGATAGATTACGTTTGGCAGCCTTTTCCCGCAGTATACCATGTACCGACTCCAAAGTCATATTGCTGTCAGTATTAATAGTAATAGTTTTCTCCCCCAACTCCACCGTGGTTTGGGTATCTTTGAGGTCATAACGGCTTTTGATGTCTCGTATCACCTGATCAACCGCATTGACCAATTCTTGACGGTCAAAATCGCTGACAATATCGAAAGAAAAACTAGATGCCATAGGAAAAGTATAATACCTTGTTATCTTAAATGAATGGTGATGAATACTGAGTAACTATAATTATTACCCAGTACTCACTGGTAATTAGTCATTCGTACCCCTTGCAAGTGGTTGGGGCTATAATCTGATTTTAATCGAAATAGAACAAGGTTACCACTTTTCTTTGTTCTTCCGCTTCTTTACAAGTTTCCAAGAGAGTACGACTATCATGGAAGGCAAAGCACACCAATTGCTGACAGCGAGACACAATTTCTCTATTGCACAACTGGCTAGCTTCACTCAAGGAAAGACTATCATTACTAGGATTTTCCACTAGATGCATCACCTGCTCTAGTTGTTGGCGGGATTCAGAGGGTTGGCGTTCCAAACTTTGGGGTAAAATTACCGTCAGTAAATTCGGATCGGCACGGGTCGCACCTCTGATAGCAGCGGAGTTAGTACCTGTAGCACCGGAAGTAATAATGCGATTGCCCGACAAAACCAGGGCATAAGTCATCATTTCAATAAGATTTTGATGAGTAATTGGTACATGACGGGAACCTAACAGAGCGATTCTTTTGGAACCAGTTTGTTGGATTGTCGCCAGTTCCTGTGCTAAAGTATCCAGGTTAATCAGTTCTGTTGACTGGCTCAAAGATAGAGATTATCGGATTAAACAACCCAAATATTGTACCAAATGGCCTGCAGGTAATCGGCCAAATGAAGTTACAGATTTCTATCTTTTTTCTTAATTTCCTAGTTGTGACAAGAGCCGACTGGTATCAAAGTGTTCCGACATGAGTTGATTTATGCACTCTACTTTCAGAGGTTCATGGAACCGAACATGACCAAAGGCTCGATCAACAATCTCTACTGTGGTTAAGGTGTCAAGATCCACTGATAAAATAGGAATTTCCAGTTCTTCGGCCCGGTGTAGAATGAAGGGTGGAGGAGGTAATTGTCCTGTCAGGATTAGACATTGAGTAGATGTTTCTAAAGCTGCTTGTTGAATTTCTACCCGATCCCCTCCGGTAACCACAGCCTTGTTACGACGTTTGCGGAAATATTTAACTGCGGCATTGACATTCATGGCCCCAATAGCCAGACTTTCGACTAATAAGTCTAAGCGATCTTCACGACATAAAATATCAGCTTTCAATTGTTTGACTAGCTCCCCTACACTAACGCTACGAAGTAAGGCATTTTTTGGCAGTATGGCTAATACAGGAATTCCCCGCTCTTCCAAAAATGGGCGCAGGAGATCATTGGCATTCATCATCTGTTCTATGGGGACTTCATTGATTATTACACCAAGCAAGCGGGGACTGATTCCTTCTAATCGAGAACCTATAATTGTTTGGGCTGATAAAATTGTCTCTACTGAGAGGAGAGACTGGTAACGGTGGACTAAAATTACACCACCATCTAAAATATTAGCAACTTCCGGTAAGGATAAACCAAATAAATTTCCCTCGGTCAAATTACCTGGCCCTTCTAAGAGCATCAAATCTCCCCGTGGGACTTGTAAATAATGCTCTACCAGTAGTTCCTGGTAATTAGTTTTATCCTCACCCCTTAATCGTTTTTGGACACTAACCTCATTTAACCCCAATAAGGTCGGTGCAACTAGATTTTCACCTAGTTTCAAGCTTTCGATCATAAACTGGACATCTTCTTCCATGGGATTGATCTTGGGATTGAATGCACTATTACCCAGCGGTTTACCATAGGCTATATCTAATCCCTTTTGTCTTAGTTGGCAAGATAAACCCAACAGGGTTGCAGATTTGCCGCTGTAAGCCTCTATTGACCCAATTAGCAAATACTTAAAATTTTTAACAGATGTTGCCACGCCCTGCGCTCCTAATTTGAACTGTCCGATATTTTTATCGGGTTTTCCTACTCCACAAGTAATCTCGGTTGCTGAATGAACCGGAATTAGTCTTCCTCACTAAAGAAAGCTATAATTTCCAAAAACCATTATTCCGGACACAGGAGTTTACGGTAAAAGGCTTTGGAAAAATCAACAATTCTATTTCTCTTATAATTTTCTATGACTTGAATTAGAAAGTCTACAAATTCAAAGCCAGTCATAGTTACTTCATAGGCAAACTCTCCAGGAGCATGAAACTGTACACTACAACAAGTTAAATCAGTGGGTAGGGTGCTAATATTCCATCTGGCCGTGAAGGGAATATTGTCACTACCTTCTATTTTCCGTTCCCCATCAATACAACCCTTTTGATAAAGGGTGATAGCCCAGGGTAAGAAATTACGCTTGTTACCCTGAATATAGGGCAAGTAAGCATTGACTTCATGTGTAGCAGCAGGCGATGTTTGATCCATAGATAATCAAATAGATTAATAAATTATTGGGGTTGATCCCTAACCACTAAAACTTAATGCCTGACCGCGAATCTGTGGGTTTACTTTCCCTTGGTCATAGACAATCTGACCACCTACTATGGTTTGTACGGGCCAACCCGTTAAGTTCCAACCCTCAAATGGACTCCAACCACATTTGCTTAATAACTCTTCCCTTTTTACAGGTTTATAATTATTTAAATCTACTAAGACCAAATCTGCATCGTAACCAGGGGTAATTTCTCCCTTATTGGGAATTCCATATCCCACAGCTACTGCCTTAGACATCCAATTTGCTACCTCGGAGACAGTACATTTACCATCCATTGCTGCCGTTAACATTAATGGAAGAGAAGTCTCTACACCTGGCATGCCCGAAGGTGTATTAGGGTAAATCTGGGCTTTCTCTTCTAGAGTGTGGGGAGCATGATCTGTGGCAATGAAATCAATTACACCATCTCGCAAAGCCTGCCATAGCACTTGATTATCCTGGGGCGATCGCAAGGGAGGATTCATTTGTGCTAGGGTACCTATGGTACTATAAGCCTCAGTATTTAACAACAGGTGTTGTGGCGTGACCTCTGCCGTTACCCAGCTAGGTTTGTACTGACGCAGTAATTCCGCTTCTACTCCTGTAGATAAATGTAAAATATGTAAACGTCTATGATACTTTTGAGAAAGTTTCAGTGCTAACTGGGTTGCATTTAAAGCGGCTTGGGAGTCTTGAATTTGAGAATGAATAGCTGGATCGTGAATACCAGCAAATTGTTGACGACGTTGACGAATTCTGGACTGGTCTTCAGCGTGAACAGCTATTAAGCGACTACCCTGGGAAAATATTCTGTCTAGAATGGTTTCTTCATCAATTAATAAGTCACCATGCATGGAACCCATAAAAATTTTAATTCCCGGTGTGGGATTAACCGTCAGTAAATCCGTTAGGTTATCTGCTGTTGCCCCAATAAAAAAGCCATAATTAACCAAAGACTTTTGAGATGCCCTATGAAGTTTGTCATCTAAAGCTGACTGATTAGTAGTTAAAGGTTTTGTATTTGGCATTTCCAAAAAGGAAGTGACACCACCTTTAGCACAAGCACAACTAGCAGTAAATAGATCTTCCTTATATTCTAAACCGGGTTCACGGAAATGCACTTGGGGATCAATTACCCCAGGAAGTAAAGTTAATCCTTGAGCATCTATTTCCACAACAGAAGTTTCAGCATGCACTTGTGAACTTACTTGTACTATCTTGTTGTTTTGGGTCAACACATCCCCGATCATGAAATCACCATTGGGTAGCAGCACACGGGCCTGACGAATCAACAAACTAGAATAATTGGACATGTTAGTATTAATATATAAAACAAATTTGATTACAGTAATTTAACCTAGTTCATCCTAGCAGAAAATGGGCAGGTAAGTTGATATTTTTATATAGATTTGTATATATGGCCTTTCAGCTAGGGCTATACTTAGATTTTATCATATACAGAGTAAACTTTATGACTAAAGTCTACTTATTAACAACTGGGAATATTATGTCAGAATAGATTTAGGGCCTGTTCCAGTTCCTGGTTAATGGTCCCCAATGCTAAACTTAGTAATCTCATGCAAAATCAAGTGTCCGATCAAAACTCCGGTGAAAAAAAGAATAATTCCTGGATTGTGGAAGTTGGTAAAACCCTACTGGTGAGCGGTATATTAGCTTTAGGCGTTCGCACCCTGGTGGCTGAAGCCCGGTGGATACCCACAGGATCAATGGAACCCACGCTCCATGGTGTACAAGATCAATGGCAAGCGGATAAGATTATTGTGGATAAGGTGAAATATAAATTTTCTCCTCCTGAAAGGGGGGATATTGTTGTATTCTCCCCCACGGATGAACTACAAAAGCAACAATTCCATGATGCCTTCATCAAGCGCATTATTGGTCTACCAGGCGAAAGGGTAGAATTAAAAAATGGCAAAGTTTATATTAACAATGAATTTCTGCCCGAAGAAAAATATTTATTCCCCACCGTGCGCACAGGTATTGATGTGTGTACAACCACTTCCCAGCGTCCATTTTTGTCCCAACCACAAACCATACCACCCAACTCCTATTTAGTTTTAGGTGATAATCGTCCCAGCAGTTATGATGGACGTTGTTGGGGACTTGTGCCAAGGGAAAAAATTATTGGACGTGCCGTGATTCGTTTCTGGCCTTTGAACAAGATTGGTAGCATTGACTCACCTCCTCTATACCCGACCCAAAAATGACCAGTTTCCCACCCTGGATCGAATGAACGAACTATTAGCCCCCTTACAATCCCTTAGACAAAGTAACTGGTTCAAACTGATTTGTGGTGCCAGTTTCCAACATTTACCATCAGTTAGGAATTTAACCTTGGCCTACACCCTAGCAGGTGCAGACTGTATAGATGTTGCTGCTGATCCAGCTGTAATTGATGCGGCTAAACAGGCTTTCTCAGTTGCTAAAACCCTTGTAAAAGAAACACAAGCAAAAGGATTTAACTGGCAAGGAAACTTACCCTTATTAATGGTTAGTCTCAACGACGGTGAAGATCCACACTTTAGAAAAGCTAAATTCAATCCCAGAGACTGTCCAGATAATTGTTCCAAACCTTGTGAGAAAATATGTCCTGCTCAGGCTATAGTATTTAACAGTCAAACTGACAAAGATAGTTCTTCAGGAATTATTGCAGAAAAGTGTTACGGGTGTGGACGTTGTGTCCCCATTTGTCCTTATGGGATAATTGACACGGTCTCTCATTTATCACCTCTAGGAGCAATTCTACCCTTGATTATGTCCACGGGAATAGATGCCATTGAAATTCATACAAAAGTGGGACGTTTGCCAGAGTTTGAGAACCTGTGGTCTAAAATAGCCCCCTGGGCAAATAAATTAAAGTTATTAGCCATCAGCTGCAATGATGGAGAGGGTTTAATTGACTACTTAAAATCAGTTTATAATCTGATAGTACCTCTTCCACAAGTTTTAATTTGGCAGACAGATGGCAGATCTATGAGTGGGGATATAGGGGATGGTACTACCATAAGAGCGATAAAATTGGGACAGAAAGTTTTAGCAGCAAACCTACCGGGACATGTGCAGTTGGCAGGCGGTACTAATAATTATACTGTCCCCAAATTAAAGACCATGGGAATGCTAGGGGATGGAAAATTAGAGAACTCCCCGGGTCAACTTGCAGGTGTTGCTTATGGAAGCTATGCCAGGGTATTGCTGTCACCAGTGATTGACCAGTTAGAAAGTTGGGAGGTAAACACCAGTCTAAAAAAAAGTCAACGGCTAGAGGATGAACCAGATCTGCTTTGGCAAGCAGTAAAACTTGCTAACTCTCTGGTATCCCAAATCAAATCACAGTCAGATATCTAATAGCTCATTTGTTATCTCTAAAAACGTCACCACCATAGAAAGCATGACGATTACAGACCTGCAAAAGTTACTGGAAATTTTACCCCAAGACCTGGAAAAACAACTGCAATATCATTCCCAAAGGGATAATTTAGTAGAAGTGGTGTTGGATTTAGGGCGTCTCCCAGAAGCTCGGTTTCCGGGTGCTGCTGAGTATTTAAGTCAGTCCCCCATTACCCAGTCCCAAATAGATGATTGTATTCAACGAGTAGGAAATTTTGGCGGAGATAATCGAGCTGGTATTGAGCAAACTTTACATCGTATCAGTGCCATACGCAATCGCAATGGTAAAATTATTGGCTTAACTTGCCGTGTAGGTCGAGCCGTGTTTGGTACTATTGGGATGATCCGAGATTTAGTAGAAACGGGTAAATCAATCCTCATGTTAGGTCGTCCAGGGGTTGGTAAAACAACAGCTTTGCGGGAAATTGCTCGTGTATTAGCCGATGATCTGCATAAGAGAGTAATTATTATTGACACTTCCAATGAAATTGCTGGAGATGGTGACATAGCCCATCCAGCCATTGGTCGCGCTCGAAGAATGCAGGTAGCTAGACCGGAATTACAACATCAGGTAATGATTGAGGCGGTGGAAAACCACATGCCAGAGGTAATAATTATAGATGAAATTGGTACGGAGTTGGAGGCTCTAGCATCACGGACAATTGCGGAAAGAGGGGTGCAATTAGTGGGTACTGCTCACGGAAATCAAATTGAGAACCTAATCAAAAACCCGACTCTTTCGGATTTGGTGGGTGGTATTCAAGCAGTAACTCTAGGAGATGACGAAGCTAGAAGACGTAGATCGCAAAAAACCGTACTGGAAAGGAAGGCGCCCCCTACTTTTGAAATTGCTGTAGAAATGTTGGAGCGGGAGCGTTGGGTGGTACATGAAAGCGTAGCTGAGACAGTTGATACTTTATTAAGAGGACGCCAACCCAATCCTCAAACTCGAACGGTGGATGAACAGGGGAAAGTTTCCATTGCTCGACCATTAACAGTGGTGAATGGTTATGGAAGTGGTTTAGCAAGTGAAGAAGAGTCTTTAGCAATTAAACAGGTAAATGGTTGGCGTGCTTCTGGTCAGATGGTAGCTTTACCCCCTTTGTCTCCGGAACGGGGAACAACCAGTGAATTTGACCGGTTGTTGGATGAGTCTTTTGACCACGGTGACAGTTTTAACTTGGGTAAAATTAGATCAGCAGGTCCAAATGGGGAAGATTTACCTTTGCATGTTTATCCCTATGGAGTGAGTCGTCATCAGTTGGAACATGTAATTGAGTTGTTGAAGTTACCTGTTGCTTTAACAAAGGATATTGATGGAGCAGATGCAATTTTAGCTTTGCGCTCCCATGTTAAAAATCACGCAAAACTGAGGCAATTAGCGAAGTCTCGTCATTTACCCATACATGTAATTAAATCCAGTGCTATTCCCCAAATTAGTCGTGGTTTGAGAAGATTATTAAATATGGATGATTTGGATTTGGGAGAAGATTGTGAGTTGCAACTATTATTACATGAGGGTAGTGATGATGAAATTGACGCTTTAGAGGAGGCGAGATTAGCAGTTGAACAAATTGTCATTCCCAAGAGTCAACCGGTAGAGTTGTTACCTCGTTCTGCCCATGTGCGTAAGATGCAGCATGAGTTAGTGGAGCATTATCGATTGAAGTCCCATAGTTTTGGGGAGGAACCAAATAGGAGGTTGAGGATTTATCCAGCTTAGGGGGGAGCAGGGGAGAGGGAATAATGGTTTAATCACTGTATATTAACAATTCCTGAAACTCCCTGTTATCGCTAATCTTAGCAAAGTCTTTATCTACTCGTGCCAATTGAGTGTATTTTTGACGCTGCATCTTAAAGGTGCACCACTCTGCTGAAGTAATCACACCATTGACTGTATATCGAACCCACCCGGTTGAGTTACTTGTGGGAGTAATAATTATTACTACAGCCACGGGTTTAGGAACTGGTATCTGGAGCTATTTGTTTGGTACAGAAATAAAACTGCTGTTAGTTTGTAGAGTTAAGTAAGTCATCCCTGCTTTTTGATACCCTTTTTTGGCTAAGGTATTAGAGTTATGATATATTCTCAAAACAAGTCTATTAACGAGCTGTTTATGCAGCAAGTAAAAAAAGCGCCTGATGCAGTAGCAATAATCTTTGAAAATAAGCAGTTGACCTATGGAGAATTAAACTGTAAAGCCAATCAGCTAGCACATTATTTGCAATCAATTGGTGTCGGACCAGAGGTGTTTGTAGGTCTTTGTGTAACACGTTCTATAGAAATAGTTATTGGAATTATGGGTATCCTCAAAGCGGGTGGTGCTTACGTTCCTTTGGACCCTGCTTATCCCCAGGAAAGGTTAGCATTTATGCTAGAGGATGCCAGTCCAAAGGTAGTTTTAACTGAAAGTCAGTGGTTAGAAGCACTACCTGTTATCAAGGCCACAGTCTTATGTTTAGATGCGGAATGGGAAAAAATTGAGCAACAAAGTCAAGATAGTCCCAGCTGTAGTGTTACCTCAGAGAATCTGGCCTACTTAATATATACTTCTGGCTCTACTGGTAAGCCAAAAGGAGTACAAATGCCCCATGCCAGTATTGTGAATTATCTTCAGGGTATAACTAACATAATCCCAGTTGATAACCAAGATATTTACCTGCATATAGCATCTTTCTCATTTACTGCTTCAGTCAGACAACTATTCCTACCCTTATCCCAAGGTGCAGCCATTGTTATTGCTACACGTGAACAAACCAGAGATCCTCTTAGGTTATTTGAACTAATTGAAACACAAGAAATCACTATCTGTGATGGTGTGCCCTCAGTGTGGCGTTATGGACTTATGGCTTTGGAAAGTTTAGACAAAAAATATACAAGAGCTATAGGGGAATCAAAGCTAAAATACCTGATATTTGGCGGGGAGTTACTACCTTATCAGCTAATTAAGAAATTACGTAACCTATTTCAAACCCCACCTCAATTTTTTAATATCTTGGGTCAAACGGAAAGTATTGGTAATGCTTTTTATCCCATTCCTGAAAACTGCGATACTGAACAAGGATATGTTCCTGTTGGTAATCCCCTCCAAGACATGCAGCAGGTTTACGTCCTCAACTCCCAATTGGAACCCGTGAAAAATGGAGAATCCGGAGAACTACATATAGCTGGTGGTACGTTAGCACGTGGTTATTTAAACCGCGCCCAAGCCAATGCCGAAAAATTTATTAATAATCCCTTTAATCCTCAGCAAAAACTTTTCAAGACAGGGGATATAGCTCGCCACTCGCAAGATGGTAATTTAGAAATTCTTGGTCGGATTGACTTTCAGGCAAATATCCGAGGAATGCGCGTAGAACTGGAAGAAATCGAAGCCATATTAAAACTACATCCCTCAGTTAAAGAAGGTGCAATTAGCCTTCGAGAGGATATACCGGGAGATCAGCGATTGGTTGCCTATATTGTGCCTAACACTCAAACCTTAGATTTGGCAGAAATTCGGAATTTTATAGAGCATAAATTACCAGATTATATGATTCCTAATGCCTTTGTGTTGATAGAAAAACTGCCAGTATTACCCAACGGAAAGTTAGACAGGAATAATTTACCCGCACCAAATCTATCTGCTACAATTGGTAACTTTGTTGCACCCCGTAACCCCCAAGAAGAACTAATAGCTAACATTTGGGCAGAAGTTTTAGGACTAGAGAAAGTGGGCATTTATGACAACTTTTTAGAATTGGGGGGACATTCTCTACTTGCCAGTTTAGTTATATCAAGATTGCGTGAAGCTCTATCTTTGGAGCTATCCATCACCATTTTATTTGAAGCCCCAACCATAGCTAGTTTAAGTGAAAAAGTTACAACTTTTCGGGATGATTTTCATCCCACTAATTCCCTCTCAGTTTTACAGCCAGTTTCCCGAACTGCAGAATCACCTTTATCTTTGATTCAACAGAGATTTTGGATTGTTGACCAAATGGAAGGAGCAAATGCAGCTTACAATATTACTAGGGCTTTACGGTTAGTTGGTTCCCTGAATTTAATGGCACTTCAACAAGCAGTGCAGTCAATTATTCAACGTCACGAAACTTTGCGTACTTCTTTTGGTATATCAGAAGGAAAACCAGTGCAATTTATTGCAGAAACTTTACCATTTACCTTACCATTAGTAGATTTACAAACCCTAACAGAAGTTGCAAGAGAGGCAGAATTACAACGGTTGATTACCACTGAATATACAGAAGCTTTTGATTTAAGCCAAGCCCCTCTACTAAGAGTAAAACTGATTCGCCTGGAATCAAATTCCCATATTTTGCTAGTCACCATGCACCACATAATCTCCGATGCTTGGTCAGTAGCAATTTTCTTCCAAGAATTGTCGAGTTTATATGCCAATTCTCCCCTGGCAAACTTGCCAGTTCAGTATGCAGATTATGCTTACTGGCAACGTCAAGGGTTGCAAAATGATGTTATTAATACCCAGATAAGCTATTGGAAAAAACAGTTAGCAGATGCTCCACCAATCACAGAATTACCAACAGATTACCCCCGTTCGACTATTGAAACATTTCACGGTAGTATCCACCGGTTTAGATTGGGTAATCACCTGACTAACAAACTGAAAATATTAAGTCAGAAGTCGGGTACTTCCCTATTTATGACTCTGCAAGCGGCTTTTGTTACCTTTCTTTATCGTTACACTGGCCAAGAAGATATTATTATTGGCTCCCCTATTACTAACCGCAATCGTCAAGCACTCGAGTCATTAATTGGTTTTTTTGTCAACACTTTAGTTTTACGTACTCGCTTAGAAAACAATCCCACCTTTAAACAACTATTATCCCAGGTGCGACAGGTTTCTCTTGATGGTTATGTTCACCAAGAGTTACCTTTTGATATACTAGTTGAAGCTCTACAACCCAAACGGCAAAAAAATCTGAGTCCCCTGTTTCAGGTAATGTTTGTATTACAAAATTCTCCCCAGGAAAAATTCAACTTACCAGGTTTGAATGTAACCCAAATTGAATTAAATAGACCCACAGCAGGAGCGACGTTTGATTTAACCCTGTCGATGCAAGAAGCAAATTTGGAACTCATAGGAGCCTTTGAATATAACGCCAATTTGTTTGACGCTACAACCATTGCCCGGATGGTAGATAATTTTCAAACTTTGGTGGAGGCTATTGTTACTAATCCCGATGAACAGGTGGGAAAATTACCATTACTCTCAGCATCGCAAAAACATCAGCTACTTGTGGAATGGAATAACACGCAAACTGATTATCCTCACCAATGTATTCATCAATTATTTGAGCAACAAGTAGAAAGGACACCAAATGCGATCGCTGTTCAATGGGAAAATCAACAAGTTACCTATCGGGAGTTAAATAATCGAGCTAATCAACTAGCTCACTATTTGCAGTTTCTGGGTGTTAGTGCACAAACTTTGGTGGGAATTTATTTAGAGCGATCGCCTAAAATCATCATCGCCATGCTAGGGATTCTGAAAGCTGGAGGTGCTTATTTACCATTAGATCCCACCTATCCGAGCGATCGCCTGGCATTTATGCTGCAGGATGCAAAAGCCTTTTTGATTTTGACAGAGCAGCAGCTAGGGGGAAAACTGACTGATGTTGAGCAGATTTGTTTAGACCGGGACTGGTCCGTCATTGCCCAAAAGAACCAACAGAACTTAAACTGCGATACTACCCCAGATAATTTGGCTTATGTTATTTACACATCAGGGTCAACGGGTCAACCTAAAGGTGTGATGGTTCCTCATTGCGGGGTGGTGCGATTAGTAGTCAATACTGACTATATAACCTTGCAACCTACAGATGTAATTGCACAAGTTTCTAATAATTCCTTTGACGTTGCTACCTGTGAAATTTGGGGAGCATTACTCAATGGTGCAAAAGTAGCAATTTTCGATAGAGAAACCATACTATCACCACGAGATTTTGCCACTAGCTTACAAAATGAGGGTATTACCATCTTGATGATCACGACCGCACTATTTAACCAAATGGTGCAACAAGTACCGATGGCATTTCGACATTTACACTACTTATTATTTGGTGGTGAAGCTGTTGATACTCGGTGGGTGAGACACTTGTTAGCAGTAGATGGTCCTCAAAAATTGTTGCATGCTTACGGACCTACTGAAAATACAACCATTTCTACCTGTTATTATATCCAGCAAATAGAACCAAAAGCAAAAACAGTTCCCATTGGTCGGGCGATCGCCAATACCCAAGTTTACATTCTAGATCGCCATCTGCAACCGGTTCCCATAGGTGTGTCTGGAGAACTCTACCTTGGAGGTACAGGTTTAGCAATAGGTTACTTAAATCGTCCCGAATTGACATCTGAGCGATTTCTTCCTAATCCTTTTGTAGCAAATGATCGACTTTATAAAACAGGGGATTTGGCACGCTTTTTACCCGATGGAAACATTGAATTTATCGGACGCGTCGACCACCAAGTTAAAATTCGTGGATTCCGCATAGAATTAGGAGAAATTGAGACAGTATTAACCCAACATCCCCAAGTGAAGCAGGTAGTAGTAATTGTCCGCGAAGATAATCCAGGCAATAAGTATCTCACTGCTTATATTGTTAGTGAAAGTTTAACCCTTAGCAGTAGTGAGTTGCGTCAGTTTCTCAAAGAACGTTTGCCCGAATATATGATTCCCTTGGCATTTGTTATCCTCAACGCCTTTCCCCTGAATCCCAACGGAAAAATAGACCGTCGCGCCCTACCTATACCCATAGTAGACAATCCTCAAACAGTCTTTGTAGCTCCCAGAAATCCCACAGAAGAAACCATTGCCCATATTATCGCCAACGTCTTAGGTCTGGAAAAAGTCGGGATTTATGATAACTTTTTCGAATTGGGAGGACATTCTTTATTAGCAACATCTGTAATATCTCGAATTCGGGAAAGTTTGTCCCTCGAACTTCCCTTGCGTTCTCTATTTAAAGCACCCACCATAGTTCAACTTAGCCAAGTAATCAATGTTCATCAGCTGGAGGTAGAGCAGCAGAGTGCAGGTAGCATGACGTTTGACACCTTACCACCTCTTATCCCTCAAGTACGAAACACATATATCCCACTGTCTTTTGCACAGGAGTCTATATGGCATTCACAGCAATTAGCTCCTGACAATTACGCTTACAATAGCTTTGTTACTTTACGTTTTACAGGCTCTCTTTCTGCAACTGTGTTGGAGTCTAGCTTCAATGAAATAATTCGTCGTCATGAAATACTACGCACGGCTTTTACTCTAGTAGAAGGTCAACCTGTACAAGTAATTACTCCACTTCTGACTATACCACTAGAGATTATAGACTTACAAAACTTGCCTAATACAAAAAGAACATCTGAAGCTGAGAGACTCGCTGCGTTGGAATACGAGCATCATTTTGATCTAGGTTCACTTCCTCTGATTAAGACAAAGTTATTGCAAGTAAATCAAAAGGAATATTGGTTAACAATAAACATGCACCATATCATTACGGATGGATGGTCATTATGCCGATTTACCCTCTGGCAACATCAGTGCTTTAATGAAAAGGTAATAGAAAAGCAGTTGGCTTATTGGGTAGAGAAATTAACCAATACCTCACCAATATCTCATAATGTTTCTAACATTCCACCACAGGTGAGTAGCAGTGCATCTGTTTATTCCATAGTTTTACCAGTCAGTATGGTTAGATCAATTCAAGCCTTCAGCCTGGAGCAAAAAGTTACTATCTTTGTGATTATCCTCACTGCTGTGAATATACTTTTGTTTAATTATAGTGGGAAAGACGATATTTTAGTGATCACAACAGTTGGTAATCGTAGTTCAGTGAAAACTGAAACAATGCTTGGTTGCTTCATCAAAGATGTAATTTTGCACTCTCATTTCTCATCTGAAGAGACCGGACTTACTCTTCTACAACAAGTCCAACAAACCCTAATGGAAGCAATCAACAATAAAGAAATTGCTTGTCAAACAGTCATTGACACTGTTACCAGTAAACAACCACTGAATATCTCTACATCCCTAACTATGTTACCTCCGCAAAATTGGCACAACCGGATGTTGGATTTTGAATTTGTATCAATTAAGCGCGATCGCAGCTTGTGGGATGAAGAAATTCCTTTAGAGATTTATGTTTCCTCACCTTCAGTAAATAATCCCACCATGGAAATTAAGGTTTTCTACAGCAGGGAGCTATTTACAGATGATGCCATCGAGTTTATGTTTAGTTATTACCAAGAAATTCTCCAAAAACTTGTTCAACATCCAAACAGCCCAATTGGATAATTACAATTCCACAGCTGTTTTTAATTGCCAAATTGCCTTGCTAACTGAAAATATTGAAATATACAGTAATAACTGTTGCTATGTTAGATAAAGACTCAACAGAATTAAAACAAAAACCCAGTTTTGCATCATCTTTATTTAAGTGGACTGGAGAATTCTCCAATCAGGAAACAGAGAAAGCTCCCAGCATGAGCGTTTTTATCCTCATCTGGATTAGTCAAGTATTATCTCTGGTTGGCTCTCGCATGACCAGTTTTGCTTTAAGTATTTGGCTTTACCAGCATACTAATTCAGCTACCCAATTCACCCTCCTAATTCTATCAACGACTTTACCTACGATTGTTATCTCTCCCATTGCGGGAGTAGTTGTTGACCGCTTTCCCCGACGCTGGATTATGATTATTAGTGACTTCTGTGCTGGTTTGTGTACCTTAACCATTGCCTGGTTATTTATGAATAACCACCTAGAAGTGTGGACTCTGTGTCTAATTAGTGCCTTCAATTCTAGCTTTAGTGCATTTCAAGCCCTCGCTTATTCTTCAGCTACCACATTATTAGTCCCAAAAGAACAACTGGGTCGCGCCAGTTCCATGACGCAAATTAGATTAGCTGTTGCAGAGATTCTCTCGCCAGTGGTAGCAACTATACTCTTAGTGAATGTTCAAATTCCCGGAGTAGTTCTAATTGATTTATCTACTTTGTGTTTTGCCTTGCTTTGCTTATTAGTGGTGAATTTCCGTGAAGTTAAAACCAAAGAAACTGAAACCGAGGAAGCTGGTTTATTCTCTTCATTCTGGCAAGAATTATCCTTTGGATGGCATTATTTTATCGAGAGACCTGGACTAATTGGCTTGGTGGTTTTTGTTGCAATCACCAACTTTCTTATTGGTGGTGCTGAAGCTCTCACCACACCTCTAGTCCTTTCCTTTGCTTCCACAGAAGCACTAGGTACAATCTCTTCCATAGCAAGCTCTGGAATGTTAGTTAGCAGTTTTATCATCAGCATCTGGGGAGGACCAAAGCGCCAAATGAACCTCATCTTTATCTCAATGTTTTTCTTAGGTATATTCTATATTTTAGCCGGGTTACGTCCTAACCCAATTCTGTTTACCATCTCCGACTTCTTTATATTTTTTATGGTCCCCATTGTTAATGGTGCAATCCAAGTAATTTATCAAAAGAAAGTTGCTCCAGAAGTGCAAGGAAAAGTCTTTGCCTTCCGCATAGCAGTTACTCAAGGTTTTCTACCCCTTTCTTTTCTGCTAGCAGGACCACTAGCTGATCGACTATTTGAACCATTTATGCAAGCTGACGGACCAGCAGCAAACACCATCGGAGAAATAATTGGTATTGGCCATGGTCGCGGTATTGGTTTAATGTTTGTCATCATGGGACTATTTAGCATCCTTTTTACTTTTATTTGCTATTTTTATCCCCATCTGCGTCTTGTAGAAGAGGAGTTACCAGATACAATTGTTGATAGCTAGATGATGACTGAACCTTTAATAAACTGTTAGGAGAAAAAAACCTACATAACCAGTGTCGCACTAAGGACGTCTGTAAACCTAACTGGTTGAGTGCTCCTAGCGCTTTGACTTCTCTCCCGCATCCCTTTATCTATTATAGATCGAACTGACTCAACCAAACCAGTTAATAAGCAGGGTAGGTAGGTTTTCACTCTAGCCTTTATTTCAGTAATTCTTGAAAGTCCCTGTTATCGCTAATCTTAGCAAAGTCTTTATCTACCCGTGCCAATTGAGTGTATTTTTGACCGTCTATCTTAATAGCTTTAGCTAATGACTCCACTGCTAGGTTTACCTGCTTCTGTAAAGCATAATTACATGCTTTATTATAATATGCGGTGGGAAAATTTGGGTTGATGCTAATTGCTTGGTTGTAAGATGCTAAACCTTCTTGGTAACGTTGTAGTTTTGTCAAGGCAATTCCCTTGTTTATCCATGCCTCAAATTTATTTGGGTCAATCACTATGGACTCATTATAAGACCTTATTGCTTCTTCGTAACGGCCTAATGCTGATAGGGCATTACCTCGATTGTACCAGGCTTCATTTTTGTTAGGACGAAGGGCGATCGCCTGGTTATAAGATTCCAATGCTTCCTGGTAGCGTTTTAGGGAGAGTAGGGCATTTCCCCTATTTACCCATGACGGTACGCTATCCTTTTCAATTTCAATTGCCCGGTTATAGAGCTGAAGTGCTTCTTCATAGCGTCCACTGTCTAGGAAACCATTGCCCTGACTCAATAGATTTGAGACTTTTTGGCTATCCTGAACCTGTGCCATCAGTCGTGCTACGTTATTTTCCTGAACAATTTGTTTTGTATATTCCGTAGAAGATTTGGCTGCGTCAGCACAGCTGCTTACCAGGAAACCAATCAGCCCAGATGTAATCAAGCGTCGAAAAATAACCATACTACAACTACGCAAAATATCATCTCCTAGCATAATTTTATGATTGTCCAATCAGCCAATGAGGTATTTAAATCAACCATAATAGGACTAATTATCTTTTATTTTCTACCTTGAAAAATGAAGATTTAAACAAAACTATTAAAAACACCTAAAAGGTACATTAGGAACAATATCATTTTTATTGTATTTAGTCAATAATTTTACATGAATGATCGGAAATTATGGGATGGAAGCTCGCTTCCCATATAGTAAGGCTTTACATTTGATGCACTTCTTGCTACAATTAAATCTAAGTTAGTGAAAATGGCCTAAAAATCTCCGCTATTGCGGTAGAATGCTACAATAAAAACCAAAATACAGTCAACATTATAAATATAAACATGGAACAACCTTATTCAACAGTCATAATTACTGGTGCATCCTCCGGTGTGGGCTTATACTCAGCTAAATCTCTGGCAGCTAGGGGTTGGCATGTGATTATGGCTTGTCGGGACTTAGAAAAAACCAAAAAAGCAGCCCAAGCAGTGGGAATTGCTCCGGATAGCTATACTATGATAAGTTTAGACCTAGCGTCATTGGATAGTGTGAGAAAATTTGTACAAGACTTCAGATCCACTGGCAAAACTTTGGATGCTCTAGTTTGCAATGCAGCTATTTACATGCCCTTACTAAAAGAGCCTTTGTATAGTCCTGATGGTTATGAGTTGAGTGTGGCCACGAACCATTTGGGTCATTTTCTTCTGTGCAATCTCATGTTAGAGGATCTGAAAAAATCCTCTGCTCCGGAACCAAGGTTAGTAATTTTGGGTACAGTTACCCATAACCCGAACGAGCTGGGAGGTAAAATTCCCCCTCGACCTGATTTGGGGGATTTACAAGGGTTTGCAGCTGGATTTAAAGCTCCCTATTCTATGATTGATGGAAAAAAATTTGAGCCGGTGAAGGCCTATAAAGATAGCAAGGTATGCAATGTCTTGACCATGCGAGAACTGCACCGTCGCTATCATGATTCTACAGGTATTACCTTTAGTTCCCTCTATCCAGGTTGTGTAGCTACTACGGCACTTTTCCGCAATCACTATCCACTATTTCAGAAACTGTTCCCCATTTTTCAAAAATATATTACCGGTGGGTTTGTGACAGAAGAACAAGCTGGTGAAAGAGTGGCACAAGTGGTTGCTGACCCAACCTACAATCAGTCTGGAATCTATTGGAGCTGGGGTAATAGACAAAAGAAAAATCGTCAGTCTTTTGCCCAAAAGGTTTCTAATGAAGCTAGTGATGATGCGAAAGCCGAAAAGATGTGGAACTTGAGTGCTAAGTTGGTTGGAATCGTCTAGTGAAGATGGGGGAATGGGGCACATTATCTACTATTTATCTCCATATATTTACCATTTAATGTTTTCTGAGGTTTGAGCAAGTAATGAGTGTGGATTCAAGTTCAAATTCAAGTCCTGATTCTCAGAGTTTATCAGGTAGCCATCTAGTAGATCATCAATTACATCCAGATGATTTTGATGGTAAGGCGGGTGAAAATACACTGGCTTCAGAACGTTTATTTGCTCAACAGACCCTGACTGCTATTTCCTTCTTACAATCCCCAAAATATACCAATTTTCTCAAAAAATCTACCTCTATTTTCTCTCACAACACTACCCTGACCTCTGGTGCTAATTCTCAAGATTTTATCTTTACCCTCCTGGCGATCGCCTTAACTATTATCAGTGCGACTATTAATAATCGTTTTCTCGGTGTCATCAGCACCATATTGACTATTTTCCTATGCTTAAAACTACTTTTACCCTGGTTAAGAGCAATTATTAAAGAGTGGGTTTCTCCGCAAGATCAGAAGGTTTTTTTAGGTTTTGTTGCCCTTACATTTGCCATTATTGGCAGCTTAAAATTCTTTGGTTTAGGTAATGTTCTCATCAAGGGAACTCAGAAAATTAATTGGGATATTTTAGGCAGTGTAGCGGATTGGTTTGGAGCTTTGGGTCAAATTTTTATAGCCATAATTGCCGTTTACGTGGCCTGGAGACAATATATAATTTCCAAAGATCTAACTATTCAACAAAATTTACTGACCGTTCAGCAAAATATTATTACCCAACAACAAACCATAGATTCCTACTTTCAAGGAATTTCTGACTTAGTCTTAGATGAGGAAGGACTATTAGAAGATTGGCCCCAAGAAAGAGCGATCGCAGAAGGGCGCACCTCTGCAATTCTTAGTAGTGTAGATGCTAGTGGAAAAGCCAAAATACTCAGATTTCTGTCTCGCTCTAAACTCCTCACTCCTTTACAACGTGACCGTCGTCTAGGTAGACCCATTCTTGATGGTATGGGTGGTTATGCTGAAGACAGATTATATGGAACCAGGGTTATAGATTTAGGAGTAATGTTAGCGGGTTCTGATTTATCAAATACTGATTTACGCTGGACAGACTTAACGGAAGTGAATTTAGTTCATGCTAACCTAAGTGGTTGCGATTTAGTCAAGGCTAACCTATCTCGTGCCATACTATATGAGGCAAATATTAGCCAAGCAGATTTAAATGGTACTCGTTTGTTTTATGGACCAGCAGAGCAAGCTTCACCTCGCAGTCGTACTGAACCTCCTAACTATCAAACAGGGGAGCATACGGGAGCAGTGGTAGAGAACGTGGATTTTACTGGTGTGCAAAGAATGTCAGAATCAACCCGTTACTATTGTTGTGCTTGGTGTGGAGAGAAATCCAGAACTACCATACCTGGTGGTTGTGAAGGAATACCAAATAAATTGGCAAGAAATGAAAAATGATGTATCTTATTTTTGAGTAATAGTATAATATAGTATAATAGAGTATGAGTGATAGAATGCGTGCTATTGTAGTTGACCCTAATATACCAGGGCGCTTAACAATAAGAGAAGTCCCAGTACCTACACCCACTAGGAATGAAGCTTTGATCAGAGTCGCATCAACTTCATTAAATCGCGGTGAACTCAGACGTGCTAGTACGGCTACCCCTGGTTGGCGTCCTGGTTGGGATTTAGCTGGTACTGTGGAAAAATCCGCTACTGATGGTTCTGGTCCTGGTGTGGGAACACGGGTGGTAGGTTATGTTTCCAGTGGTGCATGGGGAGAGTTAGTCCCAGTACCCACCCATTCTCTGGCCGAATTACCACACTCTGTATCATTTACCCAAGCTGCTACCCTACCGATAGCAGGTTTAACAGCTTACCATATCATGAAAAAAGGTGGTTTTCTACTAAATAAACCTGTGTTAATTACTGGTGCATCTGGTGGAGTTGGTAACTTTGCCATTCAGCTGGCCCGATTGAGCGGAGCAAAAGTGGTTGCCCATCTACGACAATCTAAGTATGAATCTGTAGTCAAACAAGCGGGATCTCGTCACGTGGTTACTGGTGACGACATTTCCTCTGCTCAAGTATATGGACCCTATCACTTAATTGTAGACTCTGTAGGTGGTAATATTCTTGGTCAAGCTCTCAATTTTCTGGACACTAATGGAACAGCTGTCGTATTTGGAACTACTGGGGGAAGGGAAGTAACTTTTAATGCAGGCAGTCTTTATGCTCTTGGTGGTGCGAATATATATGGATTAATAGTATTCCATGAATTAAAACAAGAACCAGCGGCTATAGGGCTAAGATGGTTGTTAGAACTGGTGGAATCTGCCCAATTACGCCCCCATATTGAGATAGAAGCGTCATGGAACGAAATTGCCGACATAGCACAAAAGTTGATGGACAGAAGTTTTGCTGGTAAGGCGGTTTTGCATCTTCTATGAGCCCACTTACTCATATTTATCTGGTGGAACATTTTGCAGAACATCTAAAATGCGGCGATTTTCAGTTTGTAAACCCCTCACATCCAGTTGTATTTCTCTTACTTCTGATTGTATCTCCCTAATTTCTGATTGCATTTCCCTAATTTCTGATTGCATTTCCCTAATGTCTGATCGCATTTCCCTAATTTCTGATTGCATTTCTCTAATTTCTATAACCACACTGTCAAAGTTACGCTGCATCACTTCAAAATTACGCTGATATATAACAGATGTTTCTAGAAGTGCGCTCACTGCTAGTCTAATATCAATCAGTTGGTTTTCCATGTTATCCATCCGTTCTTGATTACTCATAAAAAAACTAAAACTAGCTAAGTTCTGTCCTTAGTTCACGATTTTTGGGCGATCGCAAAATACGCAAAATATATTAACAATATATCAACTTCTTAAACTTCCTGCTTGACAGTCTCGTAACCACAATTTAACAGCTTGCGCAATAGCTCCATCACTACTATTTCTAGGTGGGGATATAACTGATTTTAATGGATAGTCACCTGCTTGGCTAAACATCATTACCACTCGCCAACCTGATGGAGTTTTGGTCACAAATAACCAGTGGAACTGTTGTAACTCCATTGATTTTTGCCTGCTATATTGTCGTTCTAATGTGGTAAAGAATAGCTGTTCCACACCTTTCGATACATAATCAGAATCCGTATTAATATTAGGACTTAAAGGTAAAGATTTAAACTCAGATCTACCCGCTACTATAACATAGGGATAAAGATCAACACTCAGACCAAGACGACGAGAACGTTGGGTCACTCGATTGGTATAACTAGGTAAATCAAGCATTAACTGAGTAGTTAAATTTTCCCAATTCTGTTGAGAACAAGAAGTGGCAAATTTGGTTTTGGATGAGTAGTTTATGGGTTCATAGGCAGTATTTTTAGCGTAAGTAGGAGGTAAAAAAACAAATAGGCAGTAATAAAAGGAATAAGGTAGGAGAAATAGTCTATTCACAATCAGATACCTTCCCAATAATTACAAATCATCTAGTTCCTCACATATCTTTTCCCAGGCGCTCAACGGATCAACAGCAGCAGTGATGGGTCTGCCAATGACTAAATAATCAGCACCAGATTGTAAAGCTTGCACAGGAGACAAAGAACGTTTTTGGTCATCCTTATTGGCCCACACTGGACGCACTCCCGGACAAACCAACAAAAAATCTGGTCGACAACTTTCCCGCAGTTGTGCTACCTCTTGGGGAGAACAAACTACCCCATCTAAACCAGCATTTTCAGCCAGGAGTGCCATTTGTAATGCGAATTCGGGCAATTCCAAGGGAATTTTTAAGTCAAAAGCTAAATCTCGTGCTGAAATGCTAGTCAACAAGGTAATGGCAATTAATTTTGGTGGTGCAGTACCGCCAGTTACTGCTCCTTGTAACAATGCGTCCATCGCCCCCCTAAGACAATCCCTACCACAAGTTGCGTGAATTGTCAACAAATCCACCCCATAAGTACCAGCAACACGACAAGCACTCCCTACTGTGTTAGGAATGTCGTGAAACTTTAAATCCAGGAAAACTCGCTTCTGGCGCGATTTTAAAACATCCAGAATCCTCGGACCAACGCTGGTAAATAATTCTAAACCAACCTTCCAAAAGGACACATCTGGTAGCAATTCTATTAATGCGATCGCCTGGTCTAAAGTTGGCACATCTAAGGGAACAATAATCCGTTCACTGGCAATCATGGACATTTTTGTGATTTATGGGGATAACTATGGAACAATACGAACAAAGTTCTTTTTACCTACTTGTAAAACTTTACCAGATAAATCTCCCGGACCAAAAAAGGTCAAATCCATATCGGCAATCTTTTCACCATCTAAGCGCACACCACCTTCTTGAATTTTTCTTTTACCTTCCCCTGTGCTTTTGCACAAACCGGAAGCCGAGAGGATATGAGCTAATTTGGTAGGGAATTGAGTTATATTAGCCAAAGAAAACTCCGGTAATACACCTTCCTTCCCCTTACTTTTTGCCGCCTCCTGAGCCTGATTAGCCTGGATTTCACCATGATATTGGCGGACAATTTCCCAAGCTAAGAACTGTTGGCGGTCTCGTGGATTATCTGGCAAAGTATCTAAAGGTAAATCCGTGAGTAATTCAAAATACTGAGTCAGCAAATGATCCGGAACACCTTGCAGTTTCTGGTACTTTTGGGAGGGATGTTCCGACAACCCCACATAATTACCCAGAGACTTGGACATTTTCTGAATACCATCAGTTCCAATTAAAATGGGCAATAGTAAACCAAACTGAGGACGTAAACCAAAATGCCGTTGTAAATCTCGACCTACTGCAATGTTAAACTTCTGATCAGTACCGCCCAATTCCACATCAGATCTAATAGCCACCGAATCAAAACCCTGCATTAAAGGATAGAGGAACTCATGAAGGAAAATAGGATTCTCTTTTTTATAACGTTCGGCAAAACCTTCCTTAGCCAACATCTGACCCACTGTCATGGTCGAAAGCAACTCTAAGATTTTGGCTAAATCTAAACCGGAAAGCCATTGAGAATTATAATGTACCTCTAATCTCCCAGGTGTGTCAAAGTCTAAAATTGGTCTTACCTGTTCAAGATAGGTTTGGGCATTTTGGGACACATCCTCTTCTGTCAGTTGACGACGCACATCTGACTTACCTGTTGGGTCGCCAATTCTAGCGGTAAAATCACCGATAATCAAAACCGCAGTATGACCAGCATCTTGAAAAGCCCGTAATTTTCTGACTGGTATACTATGACCTAGATGAATATCCGCACCGGTAGGATCAATACCTAATTTAATTCGCAAAGGATGGTCAGCATTTAATAAACGCTTTTCCAAACTTTCAGTTTCACTATCAGTATCATGGGATTGGGGAAAAATTTCCGCCACACCACGATACAACCAGGAGAAATCTTTAACCATATAACACATTCTGTTTTCTATTGACCACAGCACCCTAGAAATTAATTATAGCTTTAGCCAGAACACCATAAACAAAGTCTAATCAACACTGGATAGGCGTTCTGGAACTGTCATAGATTGGTATCTACTGGCAAATCAGTCATTTTCTATCGTGCCAAACTACTATAATTGCAAAAAATTAACCTCTTTTTCCCATTCCATCAATTACATTTAAATTTATTAGTGAGGAATTAAAATCGCCGTGTCTTCTAGAAGTTTTACCAACAAAAACTCCCAAGGGCAAGTTTCACCTGGCTTTGAATTTTTTAAAGGAGTAGGTCAAGTAGCTGGTGCAACCCTACTATCCGTCACTTTGCTATCCAGCTCTATTATAGCCGGATCCCTGGTGGGATTGGCTATTAGTTTCCGCAATTTACCAGATGTTAGACAGTTACGCAGTTTCTCTCCTACAGAAACTACCTTCATATATGATATTAAGGGTAAGCTTTTAGCCAGTATTCATGGTGAAGCTAACCGTCAAGTTGTCGCCCTGGACAGGATTTCCCCTAATCTTAAACGTGCGGTACTTGCTAGTGAAGATGGTCACTTTTATAGTCACCATGGAATAAATCCCTCCGGTGTGGGAAGGGCCCTGGTAGTTAACTTAGTAGCTGGTGGAGTAAAAGAGGGTGGCTCTACCATCACCATGCAGTTGGTCAAAAACCTGTTTTTGTCCCATAAACGAGCATTTACCCGTAAGATAGCTGAAGCGGTCTTAGCCATTCGTCTAGAACAAATTCTAGGGAAAAATGAAATTTTGGAAATGTACCTCAATCAGGTCTATTGGGGTCATAATAATTATGGTGCCCAAACAGCAGCTCGTACCTATTTTAACAAATCCGCAGAATTTTTAACTCTGGGTGAGTCAGCAATGATGGCTGGCTTAATTCAAGCTCCAGAAGAATTTAGTCCTTTTGTAAGCATGAAAAAGGCTAAACAAAAACAAAGAGAAGTTTTGGGTAGAATGCGTGAACTGGATTGGATTACCTCTAAAGAATATGACCAAGCAATTAATGAAAAAATTACATTAGGTCGAATTAGGTCTTTTCAAGGTAGCGCTCTACCCTATATTAGCAACACTGTGGCCCAGGAATTGGTCAAAAGGTTCGGTCGAGATGCACTGCTTAAAGGGGGTATGCGTGTGCAAACCACCGTTGATGCTAAGTTCCAAATCATGGCAGAATCCACTGTAAGTAGATGGCACCAAGATTTGCTTGGCAAGGGACTGCGGAAAAACCAAATTGCTTTAGTTGCTATAGATCCACGCACACACTTTGTCAAAGCTTTAGTTGGCGGTGTAGATGCAAAAGCAAGTGAGTTTAATCGCGCAACTCAATCTCAAAGACAACCTGGTTCTTCTTTTAAACCTTTTGTTTACTATGCCGCCTTTGCTACAGGTAAGTATACACCGGATAGCACTATATTGGATGCTCCTGTTAGTTATCGGGATGGGAATGGTTGGTACTATCCAAGAAACTATGATGGTGGCTTTAGTGGTTTAATGTCTATTCGCACTGCCTTGGCCCAGTCCCGTAACATTCCTGTAATTAAACTTGGCAAAAGCATAGGCATGAATAAAGTCGTGGAGACCTGTCAGATTTTGGGTATTAAGAGTCCTATGGAACCAGTAACATCACTACCTCTTGGTGCCATTGGGGTTACACCACTAGAAATAGCTAGTGCCTACGCCACCTTTGCTAATTATGGGTGGCAGTCACCAGCCACAGTAATAGTGCGTATTACTGATAGTAGCGGTAATGTTATATTAGATAACACACCTAAGCCTCAGAGAGTTCTGGATTCTTGGGCATCAGCGGCTACCATAGACATTATGCGGTCAGTAGTAACCAGCGGTACAGGTAAAGGAGCAGCATTGGATAGGCCATCAGCAGGGAAAACAGGAACAACATCCTCAGAAAAAGACATTTGGTATGTAGGTACGGTGCCACAACTGACAACGGCCGTGTGGGTGGGAAGGGATGATAACCTGCAATTGTCCAGTGGTGCGACTGGTGGTGGAATGGTTGCCCCTATCTGGCGTGATTTTATGGTGCAAGCCCTAGAAAACGTGCCAGTGGAGAATTTTAAATCACCTTCCCAGTTTCCCCGTCCCAAGTCAAATTAGGAGTAATTGTCAACTATTGACAAATCTACACCTGTTTTTCTAGCTCGGTTTTCATGCGCTCCAGAGTCAGATGCATTTGCTCAAACATTTGCTGTGGGGTCACACCAAATTGATTGAGCTGGGTTTTTAGTTGTTCTACTGTCATTTGTGCCATGAAATCCTCTGATAACTCGAACCGCTTCATAAAGATGCGGTAACGGTCCATCATGTTTTCCATTTGTTCAATAAACAGCTTTTTGCCTTCACGGTCAAACTTGCCGTAGTTATTACCAAGCTGAATTAGTGCCTGATAATCTTCAAATAGCTGCTTGGCCTCTTGTTGCACTATCTCAGAGTCAAAGAATCCCATTTTACTTGTATTCAACTGAGCGAATGTATGTGATAGCTTGAAGTTTCTTCCATCTTAACCTACAAGAATGGGAGAAGACTTCATGAGGGGTAAAAATCCAAAATCTACAATTTCCTAGGGGATAACGAGAACTGGACAGGGTGAGAGGTTAATGACTCTTGTGGTCACACTGTCATGGGCACCTTCTTGGGTAAGACCTAAACCTCGACAACCCATTACAATCAAATTTGCTCCTACTTCATCTGCTACATCACAAATTGTAAAAGCTGCTTTCCCCTGCTTTTCTAACACTTCTGAATTAATGCCATGGTTAAAAAATAAACTCTGGGCCTCCTGTAAAATTCGGGCAACCAACTCTGGAGATGACATTGCTGTGTCGTTTGTTTCCTCCGATGATACTTGTTCCACTACTGATAGAATTACTAGGCGGCTATTATACTGCTGGACAAGATTTACAACTATGTCCACAGCTTCTCGCGCTTCTCGACTGCCATCAATGGGAAATAGAACAGTTTTAAACATAAGTTATCTCCATACCCCTTAGTCCGGTAAAATCTAGATTGTGATACTTTCAAAACAATAACAAAAACAGAATCAGGAGAGTTTGGCTATGTCAAAAAAAAGTTTAGCAAGTTTATCTGCTGCTGATATTTCTGACAAACGTGCCTTGGTACGAGTTGATTTTAACGTACCTGTGGATGATCAAGGGAATATTACCGACGACACTCGCATTCGGGCCGCCCTCCCCACCATTCAAGATTTAATCAGCAAGGGAGCTAAGGTGATTTTAGCCAGTCATTTTGGCCGCCCCAAGGGTGTGGATGAGAAGTTTCGTCTCACTCCCGTTGCCAAGCGTCTTTCCGAACTTTTAGGACAAGAGGTGATCAAAACTAATGACTGTATTGGTGATGATGTCACCGCTCGGGTGGCAGCTTTAGAACAAGGCCAAGTGCTATTACTAGAAAATGTCCGCTTCCATAAAGAAGAGGAAAAAAATGATCCAGAGTTTGCCCGCCAATTAGCCGCCAATGCTGATTTCTATGTTAATGATGCGTTTGGTACTGCTCACCGGGCCCATGCTTCTACTGAAGGTGTCACCAAGTATTTAAGTCCTTCCGTCGCTGGTTATTTGGTCGAAAAGGAGTTACAATACCTGCAAGCTGCTATTGAGTTTCCCCAACGTCCTTTGGCAGCTATTATTGGTGGGTCTAAGGTTTCTAGCAAAATTGGTGTGATTGAAACTCTGTTGGAAAAGTGCGATAAGTTGATTATTGGTGGAGGGATGATTTTCACTTTCTACAAAGCACGGGGACTAAATGTGGGCAAGTCCTTGGTGGAACAAGACAAGTTGGAACTAGCTAGTTCTCTAGAGAAGAAAGCAGCCGAACGTGGTGTGACTTTGTTGTTACCTACTGATATTGTCGCAGCTGATAAATTCGCACCCGATGCTGATGCTGTTACCGTCTCCATTGAAAATATTCCTGATGATCGCATGGGGTTAGATATTGGACCTAAGTCAGTTAAACTCTTTCAGGATGCTTTGGCAGATTGCAAGACTGTTATCTGGAACGGACCTATGGGTGTGTTTGAATTTGACAAGTTTGCTGTAGGTACGGAAGCGATCGCCCAGACTTTAGCAGAAATTGGTAAAACTGGTGCCACCACAATTATTGGTGGTGGTGACTCCGTAGCTGCTGTGGAAAAAGTTGGTTTAGCTGACCAAATGAGCCACATTTCCACTGGTGGCGGTGCTAGTTTGGAATTATTAGAAGGTACGGTTCTACCTGGTATTGCAGCTTTGGATGAAGCCTAATTATCAGCTTAGCTAACTAATTAGGTTTAAGCTTCCCCGTTTTTCTCAGCCGGGGAAGCTAAGTAAATACTCTCAAACTATACGGTCACATTAATTGCTAGTAACAAAGGCTGAGTTTCCACCTGTGGAAATTCAACTGCCAGGACATAAGTTTGGTTGGCACGGGGACAGTTTAATTCTAAACTAGCCTTGTGACCTTCCTTAGAGAAAACAGTTACCGATGTGCCATTTCCCTGAATTGTGAAAGTTCCTGGAGTTGGTAACTGGCCATAAACACATAACTTCATTGTGGCACCCAGGGAAAGGAGTTGTGCTTGAATAGTTAGAGTACCGCCGTAACTTTGCCACTGTTGTTCTAATACTGGGTTGGAAAGAGAAATGGATAAAGTTAGACTTTCCAACAATTGTTTAGCAGCTATGAGCGACAAAGCCACTTGTTGGCGGGGTTGCAATTTAGAATAGTCTTTGTCAATACTAGGTAGAGTTTCTAAGGTGCTTACAGATCTATAGGAGCTTCTGAGTACTAATCCAGCTAGATCGCTAATTAACTGATCCTCATCTGGAAAGATATCTGCCACTGCCTGCATCAATTTAGGACCCAATGGAACACAAGATGTCACTAGTGATTGACACCTGTCTACCAAGTGCTGAAAAACCTTGTCCGGTAAGGGAATTGGTAAACTGAGTTGAGATTGCTGTGCCAACCACCCCCAGGTGGGAATTAAAGCAATCCCGGGATCTTCGACAACTTCTGGATACTCTGCTAATTGACTTTCCCAAGGAAATAAAGGTGGGCGGTTTTGGATTTCGATTTGTAATCGCCGCTTGAGGACGACTTGAAAACGTTCTTGCACAGTAGGAATTTCTCCTAATTGAAAAGGTTGGTTTTTCCCCTAATGATGGATTACTACTTTACTAAGTAGGAACTTTTTCACAGGGGTCTTCTACCCAATAAATTCTCCCACACTCCACTGAGAGATTCTTGCCGCTTTGACAAAATTTGCCAAAAAGTGACTTTGATACCAGTATTATATGGGTTGTAAGTCCTTATTCATAAGTAGATAGACTGGATCCGGAAAATGAATTGCGAATTTCCCATGCTTTTTCTAAAATTTTGAACCACCGTTTTTGCAGCTGGGCCACAGATAATCCCAGGTTTTTAGCTATTGTTTGGTCAGACCCTCCTTGATGTTTTAAATCTAATAAATATCTATCCTTTTCATCTAAACTCCGCATATATAATTCCCATTCATGGGGTGTTAGACCTAAGTTGGTTAGTAGTGACGCTTCTAGCCATTCATGTACTAATTCCCAGCGATGCAAAAGAGAAAATCGCATTAGATGATACTTGAATCGTTGCTGTAAGTAATCTCGTTGACGTGGAGTCAGTCCCAAAACTGATTCAATCTCCTGGGCTGAAAAGTCCTGAAGTCGCAATGAAAAATACTCCGCACAGTCTAATTGCTGTTTTTGCTCTAAATAATTCATTAATTCAGTAATCACCACAGAGCGCAAACTACCCTCTTCAATTTCTGGCTCTCGTTGTATAGCCATAGCAGATCGCAATTCAGTTAATATAGGTTCGTCCCACGAACGATCAGACTCACCACCACTTGGTTGGGTAGCTTGTTCAATATCAACACTAGTTTCTAGCGGTTGCTGTTGGGAGAAGGTCTGTGCCCTTAAAATTATCAATTGTTGCTGGCGTCCGGGTAATGGAATCCGGCGTTTGGCATACCGTTCGGTAAATGCCATATATTCTGCTAACTCCAGGAGGGTTTGAGGACGATAGTCAGGTGGTAGCTGATTCTCACGGCGAAAGGCATTTAAAGACTCCAAATAAAAACTTTGCAGGAAGTCCTCTATAGCAATCATTCTCCCTTGATGGCTCAATTGCCTTTGGGGTAGATTAATATATCTATATACAATTGAACTTAGGGTACTTTGTAGTTCTACCCTACCTCTATGAGACCCTAGTTGGTAATACCGCAAGCACTGTTGCAGTCTATATCGGGCCAAGGTAGTGGCGGGGCTTTCTATTTCCCCGAAAGATTGAATGCGTTTGCTTTCGTTGCAAATTCTCATTACTTCATTGGCAATTCGCACTGCTATATTGCGACAGTTTTTTTCTGTCGATTTGGTGCACTGCTGGAGTTCCCCCAGAAGAAATTCAAAAATTACTTCTATCACCTCCACCCCAATTGATCTATCCCCTTTATTGATTAATCTTGCTGTTGAATTCATACTCCCAAGTTTAAAAATATAGCTTTAAGTAATCACTCATCCTCTGTTATTTTTCCCGCTCCCTCCGCTATCATTTTAGATATAGTGTTAGCAATATTGAACAAGTTATGACAAATTTAGAAAAACAAATTCAATTATTGATTAAGAATGCGCCGAAAGATGGCATGACACCAAAACTTGTGGCAACCATCGCGCCAGTCTTGAGGGTAGCTGCGGGAAATCTTAGACACCCCCGATACTACATCCTTCAAAATTCTGAGGGATCTTGGGTTTCAACTACATTGTGCAACAGATCCAATCCAGAATTAGAAAAGCAGGTAATTTATGCCTTTCCTAAACTAAATGATGCCATTCGCTCCTCACATGCAGGAATTAATCCCCATTTAGTGGCTAAACCCATACCCATAATTGATATTTTATTTCAACTGTTGGCAATAACACCAGTGGATAGCATAGTTTTTATGGAAACCCCTGGAACTAACAACAACGCTGTTGAAGTAAGGCGTGCAGATCTAGAAAATATGATTCAACAGACCCTACAACGACACTTACCCACTGGGCAAGTTCCCCCACCAAACATAGCCTGAGCAATAATAAAATTGAGAGCTGGGTAGGCGTTCTAGCTCGCACATGTGGCAGAACGGGGAATCCCAGTCTCTCAGCTAAAATTCAAAATTGCTTAGTATAGACGACTTAGTACGTAATCTGTCATGTTAATTAATGCTTGCTTTGATTCAGATGCTTCCAGGTCGGCAATGTGTTGCCTCGCTAGCTTGGCGTGGTGGGCCGCCAGTTCTCTAGCTCTGGGTATCCCTTGACTATCAGAAATCAACTTCACAGCTTGTTCTAAATCCCCCTCTTGAGCAAACTCTCTTTCAATTAGTACTTCCAGACATGGTTGCTCCTCCAGGGCAAATAAAACCGGTGCAGTTAGATTACCACTTTTGAGATCCGATGCAGCTGGTTTACCCAAAGTATCCATAGAACCAGTGAAATCTAAAATATCATCTACTATTTGAAAGGCTAAACCTAGATCCTTGCCGTAGTTATATAGGTTGTTAGCACTTTGTGGAGATACGTTACTCAAAATTCCAGCGGACTTAGCACTGTTGGCAATCAATGAAGCCGTTTTGTAATAACTCTTTTTTAGGTAAGTTTCTGTTGACAGACTAGTATCAAAACGATTTAACCCTTGCTGAATCTCTCCAGCTGCTAAATCCATGATTACTTCTGAAAGCAGTTTCACTACCTCTAGGTTATCTAGATTGGCCAAGTACCAGGAAGATTGGGCAAATAGAAAATCTCCAGCTAACACTGCAATGCGATTGCCAAACAAACTATGAACCGTAGGCACTCCTCTACGTATATCTGATTCATCCACTACGTCATCATGAACTAAACTAGCTGTATGAATCATCTCTGTAATTTCGGCTAATCTTCTGTGACCTAGGGAGATGTCTTCTTCTAGCGTTGTAGCCCGGGATATTAATAAAACAATGGCTGGTCTGATACGCTTACCCCCAGCACCGAATAAATGTTCAGCTGCTGCATAGAGAATGGGGTGGCGATTTCCAACTAGCTGTGTCAGGTTATCTGCTAGTATTCGCAGGTCTGCTTCCACAGGGGTAAACAGGAAGGTGGCTGGGGTCATGGATGGGCGGACTCTGACTTTAGTTACGAAAGTTTACATATTCTTTACTCATTTTAAGATAAACCATCAAGGCCGCAAAGTTATCCCTTAATAGTTGACCACAATTGTTACTTTTCGAGGTTTTTGTATCCTAGTTTACCATTTATCCTCTTTAAAAATAGAATGTGATAAAGTAAAACCTGCTTAACTATATTTAAAATTTATTGTTAATTTGTAAACTTGTTTATTTATATACAATCGTCTTCACTCACCTGCAGGTGGCTATATCCATAACCAAAAAATAAACTCAAAATTTTGCACAAATTTTATTTCCTCATGTTAGACTAAAACTTAGAAATTTTAAATTTTTGAGATATTCACTCCCGAGCGAAAATTCCTCGTCAGTAGGTAATTTTGCTCATGGTGCATGTGAGTAGAAAATAATTTGTTGTCCGCGAAATCAGGAAGTTTATTCCGACTATTTTGACGTGGGAAGGTACTTTTCCCACTTAGATAGCATGGTTTCGGCTTAAAAGGGCTACTAGGTTCCTTAGCTAGTGGTAGTTGCTATTATAGTCTTTACTAAAAGTTAAGGTGAGATATGCCTCAAGTAAAATTAACTAAGACTGGGATGTTTTTTGCTACCAAATAACCAAGAAAATATTTGATTGCTAGTAGAGGAGCAGAGGTTATAGCTTGATGTTTTTTCGGGGATTGGAATGGTTTAAAAATGAATTATGAGAACGTGCCTATGATGATATTTATTTTAGCTTCCGGATACCTGTTAATTGTCTATTTGTTGTTAGCACTGGCTAAACGAAGCACCGGGAGCTTGTCTCGCACAGAAAAAGTTCCTGGGCAACATCAAAGGCAAACAAGGCTAGCCAAAAAGGTTGCTGAACTTGGTTAATATTATTATAGCTGTGGACAGAACCCCTACTTAACGGTTTTGGATACAGGAATTAACCAATGTTCAAAAACACCCAATGACATCAGTAAAAGATCAAGTTGCAATTGTTACAGGGGCATCGAGAGGTATCGGCCGGGCGATCGCCCTTCAACTGGCAGATAAAGGAGCTAAAATAGTAGTTAACTATGCTAGCTCCAGTGCTTCTGCTCAGAAAGTAGTATCTGAGATTATAGCATCAGGGGGAGAAGCGATCGCCCTGCAGGCGGATGTTTCCCAAGCGGATCAAGTAGAAGACATGGTGAACAAGACTTTAGAAAAGTTCAACCGAATTGATCTGCTGGTAAACAATGCGGGTATTACTCGTGACACCCTATTACTGCGGATGAAATTAGAAGACTGGCAAGCAGTAATAGATTTAAATTTGACAGGTGTGTTTTTATGCACAAAAGCTGTGAGTAAAATTATGCTGAAACAGCGATCAGGGAGAATAATTAACATATCTTCTGTAGCGGGGCAAATGGGCAATCCCGGGCAGGCCAACTACAGTGCAGCCAAGGCGGGAGTGATAGGCTTTACCAAGACCGTTGCCAAAGAATTAGCATCCCGTGGTATTACAGTCAATGCAGTTGCCCCAGGTTTTATCCAAACCGAGATGACCAGTGAAATCAAGACGGAGGGAATCCTACAGTACATTCCCTTAGGGAGATTTGGCCAACCAGAAGAAATTGCAGGAATGGTATGCTTTTTAGCCACGGATCCTGCTGCTGCCTATATTACTGGACAAGTATTTAACGTAGATGGGGGCATGGTAATGTAAAATTCGGGGATAGGGCCTGCGTCATGGCAAGCCCAAATTGAGTAGAATTATCCATAAATAACCAACTAAGAGTTACTATGAATCCGTGGTAGTAAGGTGGCAGACATAAGTAAAATAACAGCAGATGCGGAAGCAAAAATTACAGGTAAAGCCATGTCTTGTATAGACATAGCCAAAACATTAAAGAACAAGGTTAATGACCATAATATCAAGCCGGCGCGTCGTTGAGAAAAACCCCAAGCCAATAGACGATGATGTAAATGATCCTTACCGGGAGTGCTGAGAGGGTTTTTTCCTGCTAAGAGGCGTTTAATAAAAACCTGAGTAGTATCTAAAACTGGCAACATCAAAAACAAAACCGTTGGTATAAGAGAATAAATGGTACTTTCCTGTAATTTACCCAATATGCTCGTAGCAGCCAGCACATAACCAAAGAAATAGGCTCCAGCATCACCCATAATAATCCGGGAGGGGTAAAAGTTGTGGCGTAAAAAGCCAAGAGCTGCCCCCGAAAGTGCAGCCAATACCAGAGTTGCTGCGGCCCGATTATCAAACTGGGCAGAAACTCCCAACAAACTCATGGCAGTAATAAAACTAATACCACCAGCTAAACCATCCATACCGTCCATAAGATTAACGGCATTGGTAATGCCAACAATCCATAAAACAGTGAGAGCTATAGACAGAAAGGAATCAATAGGAGTACCAAACATGACCTTGATACTCATACCATTAGCCACCAATAACAAGGCAGTAATAATTTGTGTCCATAACCGAATAAATGGAGGCAGACCAAACTGGTCGTCTATAAACCCAACCAAAACAAGAATAGATCCACCCAAAAGAATTGTGAGGACCTGGGCTAAAACCCCCTGGAGTTCGATCGGTCGGAAAAGACTGGCAAAGACCACAGCAGCAATTACGCCGGCATAGATAGCCAGTCCTCCCGCATTGGGTAAAGGTTCGCGATTGAGTCGTCGGGCATTGGGTTGGTCAGCCCAACCCACCCGGAGGGCAAATTGACGAACAGTGGGAATTGAACTCCAAGTGATGAGCCAAGCCAAAATAAAAGTAAATACCACTGCTAACCAGCCTGTACCGCTAGGGTTAGCAATACCAAGAGCCTTAAGGGAGTTGTCTATATTCATTATCCATAACCATAAACATTAGTTTGCCAGACCAGTACCAACTAGCAACTGTAATAGTATAGCTTTAGCCAAAACCTCTAGAAAAAACTTGATCTATACAGAGTGGTTGCCAGGTAGGCGTTCTGGCTTGCCTCCGACATCTACAGCCATTTTTGTTGACTATTTGTTAAATTGAATAGGCGGCACAGTTAGCACTCCTGAATTAAGAGTGCTAAATTGTCTAATGGAACTAAGGAAAAGATCAATCATGGCTAAGATCATTGCATTTGATGAAGAATCACGTCGGGCCCTAGAAAAGGGTATTAACGCATTAGCGGATGCGGTAAAAATCACCCTGGGTCCCAGGGGACGTAACGTGCTGTTAGAAAAAAAAATTTGGTACCCCCAAATTGTGAACGACGGCATTACAGTAGCCAAAGAAATTGAATTGGAAGACCCCCTAGAAAATACTGGGGCCAGACTAATTCAAGAAGTGGCTTCCAAAACCAAGGATGTAGCTGGAGATGGAACTACGACGGCCACAGTACTGGCACAGGCCCTAGTTAAGGAAGGTTTAAAAAACGTAGCTGCGGGTACAAATCCCATTGCTTTAAAACGAGGTATAGATAAAACCGTAGAAGCCCTGGTCAAGGAAATTGCCAAAATTGCTAAACCGGTAGAAGACAGCGAATTAGATTCCCCTGCTGCCAGTATTGCTCAAGTTGCCACGGTTTCTGCTGGGAATGATGAAGAAGTGGGCCAGATGTTAGCCGAGGCCATGGCCAAGGTTACCAAAGATGGTGTCATTACCGTGGAAGAGTCCAAATCCTTAACAACGGAATTGGAGGTGGTAGAAGGAATGCAAATTGATAGAGGTTACATTTCTCCCTACTTCATTACCAACAATGACCGGATGACAGTAGAATTTGATAACCCCCGCATTCTAATTGCAGATAAGAAAATCAGCAGTATTCAGGACTTGGTGCCAATACTAGAAAAAGTAGCCCGGTTGGGTCAGCCTTTGTTAATTATTGCTGAAGATGTGGAAGGAGATGCTTTGGCAACCTTAGTAGTGAACAAAGCACGGGGAGTTTTAGCCGTTGCTGCTATTAAGTCTCCTGGCTTTGGTGAACGTCGTAAAGCCTTGTTACAGGATATTGCCATTCTCACCGATGGGCAAATGATTTCCGAAGAAATTGGTTTAAGTCTGGATACGGCAACCCTAGAAATGCTGGGGAAAGCTCGGAAAGTAACCATAGATAAGGAAAATACCACCATTGTTTCTGGGACTGAAAACAAACCAGAAATCCAAAAACGGATTGCCCAGATTCGTAAGCAGTTAGAAGAAACAGATTCTGACTACGATGCAGAAAAACTGCAAGAACGGATTGCTAAATTAGCTGGGGGCGTGGCAGTTATCAAAGTCGGTGCTGCTACGGAAACCGAACTAAAAGACCGTAAACTGCGAATTGAGGATGCGCTCAATGCTACCAAAGCAGCAGTAGAAGAAGGGATTGTTCCAGGTGGTGGCACAACTCTAATTCACCTAGTTGCCAAAGTAGATGCAATTAAAGACACCCTGGATGGGGAAGAAAAAATTGGGGCAGAAATTGTCCAAAGATCCCTAGAAGCCCCCCTACGCCAAATTGCCAACAATGCAGGTGTGGAGGGTTCTGTAATTGTTTCTCAAGTTCGCAACAGCGATTTTAATATTGGCTACAATGCAGCCACTGGCGAATTTGAAGACCTCATTGCTGCTGGGATTATTGACCCCGCCAAAGTGGTTCGTTCCTCATTACAAAACGCTGCATCTATTGCAGGTATGGTGTTAACCACCGAGGTTTTAGTAGTGGAAAAACCAGAAAAGAAAGCCCCCGCTGCACCTGACCCAGGCATGGGTGGCATGGGTGGTATGGGTGGCATGGGTGGCATGGGTGGCATGGGTATGTTCTAATTGCCGCCTTTTAAGGTAAAATTTTTTATAGTTTGTCTTTTTTATAAGACAAACTTTTTTATTTTTTCACCACGTGTCACTAAAAATTAGGTGAAATTCCGATGAATAAGAAACACGCTCGCTCTGGGAATAACAGGAGTAATCGAGTTATAGATAGTGCAAAAGCTGGTAAATCCTTTACTCAGGAATATTATCATCAACCAGGCACTATTCCAGGGACAATTATCATTCATGAGGATGCCCAACAACCACAAATTGTTTTAATGGATTACAACCCAACTGATTTAGTCGAAAAGCGAATCATCAATCCAGAAGAATGTAGTGATTACCTACGGACACAATCCGTTTCTTGGGTGGATGTCCAAGGTTTAGGAAATCTGGATGTAATCCATCGCTTGGGACAAACCTTTGATTTACACCCGTTGATTTTGGAAGACGTGGTCAATATGGCAGAACGCCCCAAGATTGAAGATTATGAAGAACAACTGGTGATAATTGCCCGAATGGTTGTGCCAAATACCAATAATCGCAGTTTTTATAGTGAACAGGTTAGCTTAGTCTTAGGAACCCATTATGTTTTAACCATTCAAGAAGAATCAGAGCATGATTGTTTTGATAATGTCAGGGCAAGAATTAATAAGAATAAAGGTATTATCCGTAGAGAGAAAAGTGATTATTTGGCTTACTCCCTATTAGATGCCATTATTGACGGTTTTTTTCCAGTATTGGAATTGTATGGGGAGCGTATTGCCCAGCTGGAGGAAGAAGTAATTACTAATCCTACATCGGAAACTTTAAAGCAAATATATCAAGTTAAACGAGAGTTATTACACCTAAGAAGAGGAATTTGGCCTCAAAGGGATGCGATTAGTTCCCTGATTCGTGATGGTAGCCACTTGATTAGCCAAGAGGTAAGTATTTACCTAAGAGATTGTTATGATCACGCAGTCCAGGTCTTGGATATGGTAGAAAATTACCGAGAATTGGTTTCTGGCTTAATGGATGTTTATATGTCGGCGGTAAGTAACAAAATGAATGAAATTATGAAGCTACTAACGGTAATTTCATCTATTTTCATCCCCTTGACATTTGTTGTAGGAGTATATGGCATGAATTTTAGTACCGAAAAATCACCCTATAATATGCCAGAACTAAACTGGTATTGGGGGTATCCCTTTTGTCTGGGATTAATGGCAGTGATTGCTGGGAGTTTAATGTTGTTTTTTTGGCGTCGAGGTTGGTTAACTAATTCATTTGAAGTTAATCAAAAATAAGTCTGATTTATTGGTGAGGATAAATAATTCTATGGGATTGCAAAGTGGTGATCAAAATCTGATTTTGTTGATGGTTTATATTCTATGCCTATATTACACCTTCAACCGGATGATCACATCAATTGATGATGTGATCATGCTCAAATTTGAGAAAGAATCTGTCGCCCAACAATTAAAGGAACAAAACTTAGACAACGAAATAGGGATTTCCTGTGGAGGGGGAACCTATTCCCTAGAAAAAGTTAAAGATAATTTAAGACAATTGCCCATCAGCATTGAAAACAAGTCAGAAACTTTTGCTGTATATGTGGACTGGGATAATAGTTCCTGGGTATTTGAACAGAGTAGAAAATCTCGTCGTGTTATTCGCCAATCTCCAGATATGATCCGAGACCTAGCCATTCCCCAGGTTCCCACAATTATCGCGCCTAAAAAAACTATGTTTGAAACGGTAACTGCTGAGGATATTTTAAAACGAAATAGGGAAAGCGGAGTATATGAAGTTAGCAAACCATTAGTTGATATAGCAGTAACCAAGGGACAGAGAAATCTTCAAGGTTGGTACAAGGAGTTTATGGAAGGGAAAAAGAAAATAGAATTCTCCCTGCAGTTGGTATTAAGAATATCAGAGTTGCGTACTGGTTTAGCTTCCGGTACAAATATACCACCTATGTCTATAATAAGCTGTCCTTTTACCATTGAAAAACTGCCCTGGACTCATGCTCTACCTTGGAATAAAAGACGATAAAAGGTTAAACTGGTAGGAGAGAGAGTAGACGTAGGTGGTTGCAGATTGGTGATTAACACTGGTTTGAGGAAAGTCCGGGCTCCCGAAAGACCAAACTTGCTGGATAACGTCCAGTACGAGCGATCGTGAGGAAAGTGCCACAGAAAAATACCGCCAGCTTTTCAGAATACTAATTCTAGGGTTGGTAAGGGTGCAAAGGTGTGGTAAGAGCGCACCAGCAGTATCGAGAGGTACTGGCTCGGTAAACCCCGGTTGGGAGCAAGGCCAGAGAAACTATGGTTGGTCTTTTACCAGTTTCGGCAAATTAGAGCCGCTTGAGGTAGTTGGTAACAACTATCCCAGATAGATAACTACCCTCGCAAGAGAACAGAACCCGGCTTATGTGCTGCTCTCTCTTCTTTAAAACTTGTACTTCTATTTTTTACTAATGTCCCGCGTTTACCCTCGCCGTCAACGGCAACTTGAAAGTTTAATCCAAAAGTTGGGATTATCAGCAAATAGTCCTATTAAGTGGCCACTGCTGGACTTGGCACTTACTCATCCTACTGTTTCTGAATCGGCAAATTATGAACAGCTAGAATTCGTTGGTGATGCTGTTGTTCGTTTAGTAGCAGCTGTTGTCCTGTGGGAAAGCTATCCTGATTGCTGTGTGGGTGACTTTGCTGCTATCCGTTCCGTTCTAGTCAGCGATCGCATTCTTGCTAGATTGGCCAGGGAGTATGATTTAGAATTATACTTGTTGGTGGCAGGTAGTGCCACAGCGGATAATGTTGGGCAAGAGTCTCGTTTAGCAGACGCATTTGAAGCGTTATTAGGTGCTCTTTATCTTAGTACCCAGAATTTAATTCTAATTCGTCCTTGGTTGGATCCTCATTTTCAGGAACTAGCAGAGCAAATTCGTTTAGATCCAGCCAGGCTAAATTATAAAGCTGCTCTACAAGAATGGACCCAAGCGGGATATAAGGTGTTACCGGAATATCGGGTCGTGGAAGTTAATCAATCCCAGAATGCCCATGAACGTTTTTTGGCTCAAGTTTGGTTACATGAGAAAATTCTCGGACAGGGGAAAGGAAGATCAATCAAAGCAGCTGAACAAGAAGCAGCTAAGGTGGCCTATTTAGCAATTACTCAAACTCAAAGCATTACTTGAAAACACTACGGATACACTTAGTTGGCGATTGTGTACATTTTTAGGATATATTTTTATCAGGTTGCCGATTTTTATAGTTATTAAGGTGCAATTATGCCAGATAACCCTCCTGCAATAAATCCGAAAGAGATTAGGTCTCTAAGTGAGTTTGTCATACTGAAAGCTCCAGCCATATTTATTATGGATGCCCATCCAGACTTAGTGAAAGAAATCCAATCACTACTAAAAATAGAGGCAGATGGTCTAGTTGGACCAGTGACTAAACAAGTATTCTCCGAGTTTAAAACATTAAATCAATTACAATACCCCTTAGGGTTAGGCGTAGGTACTGCCCAAGAACTACTAGAATTAAAAGATAAGGAAGAAACAGAAGCGGCCAGAGAAGACCTGATTAAATTAGACCTAAAAGTTAATCCAAATGCAGGTTCTCCTACTGGTGCTAGCATGACCTTACCCGATGGTAAAATAGTTTATGCTAACCAGTATATAGTTGAGGGTGTACCCTTAACCTGGGGAGAAGCAACCAAAGACTGTACTCGTGTTCCTACTAGTGCGGAATATGTAGCCAATGCCATCCGAGTGGCAAGAACCTGGGGACCAGTGAGGGAGAAATTTGGTTCACCCATCAGAATTACATCCGGGTATCGCCCACCTGCAGTTAATAGTTCCGTAGGTGGTGCGCGTAATAGTCAGCATCTTTACTTTCGTGCCATAGATATGATTCCCATGAATGGAGACTTCAAGAAACTCTGGGAGATCCTAAAGTCCTCCAATTTTTCCGGGTTGGGAGATGCGGTGTTTATGGGGAAAAACAAGGGGTTTTTTCATGCTGATGTGAGACCCGGTGGTAGGGTGATCTTCCCCTACTAATCATCCCTTGCTGTTGACACTCCCAACCCTAAAGAAAGGACGGGTTTTACAACCGATTTTTTGATAAAGCGGATAAATTAGCCTGTTGGCGAATATCCTCTAGGGATTGATCGCGGACTAGTTGACCGTTTTCATAGACTGTTTGTAGGCAATTTACAACTTTCGGCCCTTGGGAAACTGTTTGATAGCCTGTTTCGTTTTTAATTAGGGCTAATCGCCCTTTTTTACTGGTTTTGCCAGGGTCGGTGATGGGATCTTTATAAATGCCCCTTGCTTGACCAGCAACAGTAATCTCACTGCATTTCATGGCAAATTTTTGGGTATCACGATGAACTTTTTGTAATAAGGCTCCCCCCATGCCAAAAGCGATATTACTGGCGCTAAATCCCAGGCTTTCAACCTGTTCTAAAATTGCTGTAATGGTCTCCGCATTGACTCCATCTCCTTGGATTAAACGCACATGATTCAGAACCCGATAGCCTTTTTGATTAACCATACTACCAAAATGCGCGGCTAATTTCTGCAACGCCTGACTCACAACGGTGACCGGTTCCCCTGAATCTGGCCGAATGACCACTGTTGCACCAGAATCAATGACCTGTTGACGGAGGCGATCGCCCCACAAGTGATCAATGGCATTCCATAAATCATAGGAATCAGATACTACCGCCAGAACCGCGCCAGGTTTAGCAAATTGCTTGAGCATATTTTGATAGGCAAGGATTTCCCCTTTCTTACCCCAAGCTGTGATCGTGGAGTGTTCTGCGGCCGGGATGGAATAGGCTGCCATCGGACAATGATAATATTTTTGCCCGTAAACTACCGCTTGAACCGTATCGGAACCATAGAAATTGACTAAATGAGCTAACCCCCCAATTCCTGCAGATTCCTGACTTGAAACCCCCCGCGCCCCAAAATCATGGAGTTTAAAACCGATTTCCGCATCAGGATGATCGCTGGTTCGTTGGAGAAACTCATAAATACGCTTTTTCAAGTGCCAACTTTGGGTGGCTACCGTAATGGGATACCAGACGCGCATCAATAGGGTTTCTAACCAAGTAGTAATCCAAAAAACATTCGGATCAGTGGATTCCACGGTCATTAAAACATTGTGATTGGGAATCACAGACCCTTCTGGCACGGCTTTTATCCGCACCGGTAAACGACCATTCAAATCTTCCGCAATGTATCGCCAACCGGCTTCATTAAAGGGTAAACCATGGGCGGTTAAAAGGTCTTTTGCTTCATCTACCATCCAGGACTCAACCTGTTGGCAAAGATAGCGTTTTAACAGGTATTGCAACCCAAAAAAGACGGTAACGGGATATTTACCCCCACGACTTTCTATATAGGAATAAAGAGCTGTAGTTTTGGGGGGATACTGTAACCAATGACTCACTTTATAGGAGTCAACATCGAAAATCAGATTTGTATTCATATTATTAAAATTCATTAAAATTCCTAAACTCTACTCACAAAATGCTGAATAATTTGGAGGTGATCTTCATAAATTTGCTCCTCTTGAGCATAGAGATCCGCTAAGGAAATCCACTTAGCTTTCTGGGCATCATCACTACCTTTAACTGCGGGTAATTCTTCCCCCGACAATTGTAGGAAATAGGCATGGGTAATCGTTCGACCCCGCAGTGATCGCCCCGGTGCATCAAAGACCTGGCTATCCACAATGGAACCGCGTAAAACAGGCAACGGAACTTTTAAACGAGTTTCTTCCTTTAGCTCTCGCAGCATTCCCTCAACCAAGGTTTCTTCTTGTCGTAGAAAGCCACCGGGTAACGCCATTAATCCCAAACCTGGTCTGGCCTTACGCCGCACCATTAATACATGACCTGACTGCACAACTACCGCATCCATTGTTACAAAAACCGGTGGGTAGGGAGCTTTTTTCCAAGCCTGTTGATACTCTTGTAAAAATCGATATTCTTCGCAGATTTGCTGATAGCGATCGCTAGTTTTAAATTGCTCTAAAAAATGAGTGATCACCGGGGGTAGTTTATCCCGATAATCCTGCTCTTGTCCCGTAAAATAAGCGGCTCGAATTTGCCTTGAGTGTAGGTTAAGATAATAACCGGTTTCTAAAAAATCCCATTGAGGAAACAGATGTAGATAATAGGAAGACGCATCTTTGTGATGACCCATCACGACAATGGATTCACTCCCCTCAGTAATTTCTTGTACCTTTTGTTGAATGGCGGCCAACCAGAGATTATCACTATAAAGCCAATCCCGTACTGGCACAAAATGAATCCGTTGGCGGGTCTGATGGTCCAAACAAGCCTGGATCATCGCGATCCTTTCTTCTAATTGCCAAGGATTACGGGTATCAGCAGCAACACGATAACTGCCTAGTATCAGGATGACTTCCTCAGCTTTTTGGAGGGCTAGGTTAAGAGTGCGTAAATGTCCGAGATGGAATGGTTGGAACCGACCTATGTAGATTCCGTATTGATATTGATATTGGGTTTGCATACCAGACTCCCTGGATGATTAACATCCTCTCTCCGAGGACTGCTCTTATTATAGTGGATTTTATCAAAAAAGGGTTAAGAATATTATGAACTTTTGTAAATAGTAGGAAATTCAAGAAACACTGGGAATATTAATTCCTTTCAAGCTTTGAGCCAGGGAATTGAATTCCCTGGCTACCCTATTATACTATATTTGACCCGGCAAGCCTTACCGAGTTTCAGTAAAGTCAGCATCAATGACATCATCACCACCGGAAGATCCAGTAGTTTCACCGTTGGAAGCTTCAGCACCAGGAGTAGCACCGCCCGCTTGCTGATAGACATTGCTACCTACCGCAAACAATGCTTGTTGCAATTCCGGCGTTAACTTCTTAATTTGCTCATCATCTTCCTTAGCTACAGCTTCCCGCAGGTCTTTGACTAAACCGTCAATTTTGGTTTTATCCGCTTGTGGTACTTTATCACCTAGGTCTTGCAGTTGCTTCTCTGCTTGATAAGCTAAAGAATCAGCCTGGTTTTTGCGCTCAATCTTTTCACGACGATCCTTATCCGTGGAGGCGTTTTGCTCTGCTTCTCTGACCATGCGTTCCACATCAGACTTATCTAAGGTAGAAGCTCCAGTGATGCTAATAGACTGTTCCTTACCAGTTCCCTTATCTTTAGCAGTAACATTAAGGATACCATTAGCGTCAATATCAAAAGTGACTTCAATTTGTGGAACACCACGGGGTGCAGGAGGAATGCCATCCAACCGGAAAGTTCCTAAACTCTTATTATCATTAGCAAATTCCCGTTCACCTTGGAGAACATGAATTTCCACATTGGTTTGACCATCTACCGCAGTAGAGAATACCTCAGACTTCTTGGTAGGAATAGTGGTGTTACGAGGAATGATCTTAGTCATTACTCCGCCCAGGGTTTCCACACCCAAAGACAGGGGAGTCACGTCTAATAATAATATGCCCGTTACATCACCAGCAAGCACACCAGCTTGAATCGCAGCACCTACAGCTACCACTTCATCTGGGTTAACGCTTTGATTAGGATCCTTACCTAGAACTCGCTTTACAACCTCTTGAACTGCAGGAATACGGGTAGAACCACCTACCAGCACCACCTCATCAATATTGCTCTTATTTAGTTTGGCATCGCGCAGCGCATTTTCCACCGGTATGCGACAGCGGTCGATTAAATCAGAGCAAAGCTCTTCAAATTTAGCCCGAGTTAAGGTAGTATCTAAATGCTTTGGACCATCCTGAGTAGCGGTAATAAAAGGAAGGTTAATTTCCGCCTGAGTAACGCTGGAAAGTTCAATTTTAGCCTTCTCAGCTGCTTCAGTCAGTCTTTGTAGAGCTTGTTTATCCTTGCGCAAGTCAATGCCCTCTACTTGCTTGAACTGCTCCGCCAAGAAGTCAACTATTTTCTTGTCAAAGTCATCTCCACCCAAGTGGGTATCACCAGAGGTGGCCAACACTTCAAACACACCATCCCCCACTTCTAGCACAGATACATCAAAAGTACCACCACCAAGGTCAAATACTAGAATAGTTTCATTACTCTTCTTGTCAAAGCCATAAGCCAAAGAAGCCGCTGTGGGTTCATTGATAATCCGCAGTACTTCAATGCCCGCAATTTTACCAGCATCCTTGGTAGCTTGGCGTTGGGAATCGTTAAAATAAGCAGGGACGGTAATAACTGCTTGAGTAACGGTTTCACCAAGATACTTACTGGCATCTTCTACCAATTTACGCAGGACTTTAGCAGAAATTTCCTCTGGTGCAAACTGTTTACCAGCACCGGGAGATTGTAATTTCACATTACCGCTACTACTAAGAACTTTATAGGAAACTTCTGTAGCTTCATTAGTGACTTCGTCAAAACGGCGACCAATAAAGCGTTTTACTGAATAAAAAGTATTTTCAGGATTCATCACCGCTTGACGCTTAGCGATTTGACCCACTAGGTTATCACCATTTTTGGCGAATGCTACCACAGATGGAGTGGTTCTAAACCCCTCAGCATTAGCAATCACAGTAGGTTTTCCACCTTCCATCACTGCTACGCAAGAGTTAGTTGTGCCTAAATCAATTCCTACTACTTTTGCCATTTTAGCTGCTGCTTCCGTATAACTACAAATGAATGAGATTATAAAGGACTGTATGTTTAACCTCTTGAACCAACCGATGACAATCAGCAGTTAGTTGAGCATCATTTAACCAGTTTTTAGTTGAAACCGTAAATTACGCTGATATATATACTGAACTTGTGTAGTCAGTCCGTGAAGGGCGGTTTCCCGAACCTAAATGGGGTTAATGGTTTGCTCATGGATTGAACTTGTCATTACCTGTAAATAATGTATGAGAACTAATACGTTTCCGAATTGGTGTCAACCGTAATTTATAAGTCGTATTTCCCGTCAAAACCAGGAAGATAAAAGAATCCAAAAGTCATGATTTATTATGCCATCTACATCCCTATTAGACATTAGACGGGAAACTAAACGGTAGACTATCAATATAACACTATTTTAAGGCGTTGCGCGTTGTGACACAACTTATTGATATATAGCTTCTTATTGTAGAACTGTTCTGGGCTTCGACTAATTTTAGGATCTTGTAAACCAAGAAAATCACCATGCGATCGCAGATTTGTGTTGGGTGGTGGTAAACTAATCGCTTGTCTATTAGAATTTGATTTGGTTGATGAACTCTGGTTAACTATTTGTCCCTTGATTTTAGGTAGTGCTACTCACCTACACGGTTAAGGGTTTTTGTCCCATTTAGCCCCCAAACTACAATTATTAAATGTTCACAGGGTTGAACAGGAGGTGTTTTTTACATTATTATAATTTGCACAACAAGTTGCATTATCAGTATAACCAAGTTAAAAACTCTAAAAATTTATAAATCTCCCTAGTATGGGTTAACATGCGTCTAGATCGAACTTGTTCATAATACGATGAGTGTATCAAACTTATGTCTCAGGAATTGCCAACATCCAACCAGTTCGGGAAGTTATCTACCGAAGCTCAATTAGAAAAAAAACTAAATGCAGGATGTATTAATATTATTGTCTAGCATGTTTGAAAGAGAGGAGTCAACTGTCAAGTTAATCTTGAATTGTCTTTACGATGTGGGTGCTACTAATTTAATTAACCAAAAGTTTCGCTATGGCACTCTCAATAAAACTTTAAAATGGATCTCTAAAAGGTCTAAACCCGCATTCCGTCTCGTTGCTTGGCAATGGTTCAGGAAGAATTGCCCTCAATTAATTACTGATTGGCTATATGGTCAAATAGAGTTTAAACCTGTGTCACCCAAGCCAACACCGAGTTCTAGGGTAGAAGTAATAACAAATACAAACAAGTCTTTGCTACCCATGACTGAAGACCAAATGTATGAAGTTAAATATGAAGTCAGACAACTCCGATCTCAAGTTAAATTGTTAAGAGGTATTTTAGTTGGTTTAGCGACCTTATTAACCGCTAGTTTTATGTGGGCTGTATATACAATAGATCACTAATATAATTGCTGATTTATGAAAGCAGGAAATCATGATCACACCGTTAAAATAAAAAGATGCTAGAAAAATTAACTCAGGTTAAAAAACTTGCCTATAGGCCTTTTTTAGATCAGGTATTGATTAACACAATAATTCATATAAATACTTATGAACATTGAGGTTTCTATAATTGATCAGCGTTTAGTCTCGGTGGTTGATGCAATTTGCCACCAAGCTAGGAAAGAATTGGGTATTACTGATCAGATCAAGCTGAAATCTTTATCTTTTGTTTACCTTTGTGTCAAGACGATTTTGGATTTAGACCATGAAATAGCTTTTGATTGTTTAACAGAGGGAGGAGGAGATTTTGGCGTTGATGCCATCCATATTTCAGAGGAACATGATGGTGAATTCACTGTTAGCTTATTTCAAGGGAAATATAAAGATAGTTTGGAGGGTAATGCTAATTTTCCGGAAACGGGAATAGTAGCTTTAATTAATGCTATTAGTGTTTTATTCAATCCCAATGCTAAAATAGAGTATCTTAATGCCCGGTTACTAGCAAAAGTGGAAGAAGTCCGTGGTTTGATTAGAGATGGTTATATTCCTCAGATTCGGGCATTAGCTTGTAACAATGGCTTGAAATGGAACCAATCTGCTCAAGAAGCTATTGATCGGAAAAATTGGAAACAGGTAACCTGGGAACATGTTGACCCTGAGCGGTTAATTAAGATTCTACAAGCACCCAGACCAGTTGATGACTATCTGCAACTGAATGGCAAAGCTTTGGTAGAAGACATGAATTTTAGTAGAGTATTAGTGGGGAGAATAGCAGTTACCGAAATTGCAACTTTGATGGAAAGACATGGGGAAAGATTATTAGACAGAAATATTCGCCGTTATTTAGGCTTACAAGGGAATCGGGTTAATGCGGATATCGCTCATACGCTTAACAGTGAAGATAACAATAATTTCTACTTTTATAATAATGGAGTCACCCTAATTTGTGATAAGTTCTCTTATAACGCGCTTCAAGATAGAGATTATAAGGTAAAGGTAGAAAATCTTCAAATTATTAATGGTGGTCAAACTTGTGTGACGATTTTTAGGACTCTAACAGCAGACCAACTCCGTCTCTTTGGTCGAAATCCTGATGTCTACGTTTTGATAAGACTTTATCAGTTACCTAGCGAAAATGAAGATTTAGTAAAAAAAATTACTTATGCTACTAATAGCCAAAATCCAGTAGATTTAAGGGACTTACGTGCTAATGATGAGCAGCAACAAAAATTAGAAATTGACCTTCAACAGTTGGGATTTTCTTATCGTCGTAAGCGTTCTGATTCCACGATTAAATCTACCGATATAACTGCAACAGTAGCAGCAGGAGCAGTTTTAGCGGTTTGGCGAGAGAAACCTCATCAGGCGAAATTTTTTGCTCGGGAGCATTTTGGCAAACTATATGATGATATTTTTGCTCCAGATTTGAATGGTACTCAGGTAGTGATTGCGGTTTTGTTATATCGAATTGCCGAAAATCGCTGTCGACAACCAGATCCCAACGATCCTGAATTTGTGCGTTATGCTTCTTTCTTCATTGCAATGCAAATGGGAAAGGGATTACTAAATAAAATGAAAATTAAGTTAGATGAATTGAATCATCGCCATTTTGACCGAGTTCATCGTTTAATTCAAGAGCAAGAAGAAGAATTAGTTACCACAGCAATACAGGATATTGAGTATGCTTTGAATAGTTTATACGGTGGGAACGCAGTTTCTTTACAGCAGCTTTCAGCAACCTTTAGGCGCGGGGATTTACTAAAATTTCTATAATCTATACTATTATCATACTACTATTATCAGTATAACATCTTGGTTATAAACAAGTATAATAATTATTATTCATGACAACATATCTCCCTAGCATTCCTAATTTATTTAATCCAACCTTAAAGGCAAATTACTTGGTGGATCGGGGTCAATTAGAGAATTGTGAAAAATATTGGTAAGTTTTTTTTGTGCAACCCCCTTGACAAATACGAAAATTCCTGTTAGGTTTCCCTAGAAAGGTAAGAAAAATTGCCAAAATCCACTTACGTAAACCGCAGTTATCAAACGCATGACCACTGCCATTCATAGTGAAAAAATTTGTCGCATAGTTGGAGAAACCTATGAACCTGAAAGCTGGAAAGATTGGCAATGGCAAATGCGCCATCGCTTAACTAAGTTAGAACAGTTTCAGAAGTTACTATGCCTGACTCCGGAAGAAGAACAGGGTTTTATAATGGCAGTGGATAAGTTTGCTGTAGCTGTCACACCCTACTTTGCATCCCTGCTTGATCCTGAAGATGCTAATTGTCCACTGCGATTACAAGTAATACCTAGGAAAGAAGAATTGATAGTTAGTTCTGGGGATATGATAGATCCATGTGGAGAGGATAATCAATCGCCCGTTCCGGGAATAGTACATCGTTACCCTGACAGAGTATTACTATTAGCTTTAGATAGTTGCGCTGCCTACTGTCGTTATTGCACTCGTTCGCGTTTAGTTAGTCAAGGGGAAATGACCCCCATTAAACATCGTTTAGATGCAATGATTAATTATCTAGAAGATCATACAGAAGTACGTGATGTTTTAATTTCTGGAGGTGATCCTTTATTGATGTCTAATCAGGTATTAGATAGTTTACTAGGAAGGTTACGAGGGATTTCCCATATTGAATTTGTGAGAATTGGTTCTCGTGTCCCCTGTTTCTTGCCACAGAGGATCACACCGGAATTAGTCAAGGTATTGCGTAAACACCGTGTGTGGTTATCCGTGCATTTTTGTCATCTGCGAGAATTAACATTGGAAGTAGCCCAAGCCTGTGATTTACTGGCTGATGGTGGCATTCCTTTAGGTTGTCAAACTGTACTCCTTAAAGGTGTAAATGACTCGGAACAGGCTCTGAAAAATTTATTTCACGGTCTGCTAAAATTGCGTGTACGGCCTTATTATCTTTATCAGTGTGACCCAGTAGTCGGTACTTCTCATTTACGCACCAGCATTCAAAGTGGTTTAGATTTAATCTCTAAATTGCGTAGTCATACTACAGGTTATGCTATACCTACTTATGTCATTGATGCCCCTGGTGGAGGTGGCAAGGTACCAATTCAACCAGAAACATTAATTGGTTATGAAAATGGCAAAGCAATTGTGAAAAACTGGCAGGATAGGAGTTTTACTTATCTAGATCCAGTTGACTAGACTTAACCAAAAACCGTAAGAATCAAGGAAATATCTAAGATTACGATAAAAGACAATGATGGAGTTAGTTAACAGCAATGGGATTATTAATTGGACTATGTTATGACTTGAAAACCGAATATATTAAGGCAGGTTTTAGTACTACAGAAGTCATGGAATTTGATGATGAAGAAACCATCATCGGCCTAGAAAATACCCTTAATGATTTGGGACATCAAGTAGAACGTATTGGTAATGGTGGGGAATTGACGCGCAAGTTAGTAAATGGCGATCGCTGGGATTTAGTGTTTAATATCGCTGAAGGTATAAAAGGGCGATCGCGTGAAGCTCAAGTTCCGGCAGTTTGTGAGTTATTTGATCAGGCTTATACATTTTCTGACCCTCTCACTTGTGCCTTAACTTTAGATAAAGCCTTGACTAAAAGAATAGTGCGTGATCGCGGGTTACCAACAGCCCCTTTTATTGTTATTAACAATATTGTAGAAATTGCTAATATTAACCTACCTCTGCCACTTTTTTGTAAACCCTTATCTGAGGGGAGTTCTAAAGGTATAACTGGTCAATCTTTAGTCAAAGATAAAGCAGAATTGTTTAACATTTGTCAAACATTATACAATCAATTTCAACAGCCTATACTAGTAGAAACTTTCCTCCCTGGGAGAGAAATAACAGTCGGTATTATTGGCAATGGTAGTCAGGCAAAAGTAGTCGGAATCATGGAAGTAATTTTTACAGATAAAGCAGAAACAGACTCCTATACAACTTTAAATAAACAGGAGTATCTAGACAGAATAGCTTATCAATTAATAACGAATCCTGAACCGTTAGCTATACAAGCAGAACAACTTGCCTTAGAGGTTTATTATCTCCTTGGTTGTCGAGATGCTGCGCGTTTAGACTTGCGTTGTGATGCCAATGGAGTATTACATTTTTTGGAAATCAACCCCTTACCAGGACTTGATTATATCTACTCAGATTTGCCGATTATGGGACGTTTAGCCGGAATTTCCTATACAGAAATGGTTAATGCTATAGTTGATGCAGCATGGCAAAGATATAGTAGTAGTGAGAAGTTCCTTTTTAATTAAGAGCCAAAAATGAGTATTTGGAAATTTCTACAAACGGTCATCAAATATATTTATCCTTACAAATGGATGGCAATATTTTTGATATTGGGGCGGATATTTGAGGGAATATTTAATGCTGGAATGGGTGCTAGTTTTAAATTTATTATTGACCAAGCAATTATTCCTCAAGATTATGATTTACTAATTTTTATTCTATTATTATTAGGTGGAAGCACAATTTTATTCACAATTATTAGTTTGTTAGTTGATTATTTTGATGCTCAGTTTAGTATTTTAATTGCTAATGGTATAAGGCGGGATTTGTTTAACCATATCCAAATATTATCAATGAGATTTTTTGGGATAAATTCTGCTGGCAATATTGTCAACCGTTTTCTGGCTGATACAGAAAAAGTAGAATACTGCATTATTCAAGGAATGACCGTGATATTTTTAAATATCACTCATATTATTTTTTCAGGTGTTTATTTATTTTACCTCAATTGGAAATTAGCTCTTTTTAGTTCTCTAGGATTAATTATCTGTACCTTTGCACCCACTATAGCCATCCGTTTTGCGACTCAACCAAACTATGAACTTAGACAAAAAGAAGGATATCTTGCTAGTATAATAGAAGAAAATATTATCTCTCAGACTGTTATTAAAGTGCTTGGACTAGAAACCAGAATGTCCGAGGATTTTACTAATCAACTAGTAGAATTAAAACAAATATATGTCACTTCTAAGTTTTTATCTTATTTAGTGCAAAGAGTTCCTGAGATTACTTTTATCCTAGTGCAGATTATAATTTTGGGTGTCAGTTCCTTAATGACCTACCAGAATTGGATTTCAGTGGGAACATTGGTTTCTAATCAAGTAGTATTAATGGGACTACATTCTAGTATTAACTACTTTAGTTGGGGATTACCTCATGTGATTAATGGTGCAGCAGGAATGCAGCGTATTGAAGATATTTTACAAGAAGTTCCGAAAATTAAAGATGCATCAGATGCAATAGAGTTATCAAATTTTGAACGGGAAATTTACTTTGATAATGTGTCGTTTAAATACAGTGAAGATAGATGTGGAATTGAAAATTTATCGTTAAAAATACGTAAAGGTGATTTTGTCGCTTTCGTTGGTGGTAGTGGTGCAGGCAAAAGTACAATTGTTAATTTAATCACACGACTTTATGAACCAACATCAGGAAAAATTCTATTTGATGGGATTGATTTGTGTCAAGCAACAATGGGATCGCTACGTTCTCAAATTGGCTTAGTTTCTCAAGAAGTGATATTATTTAATTATTCCATGCGAGAAAATATCCGTATGGGTAATTTAAAAGCGACTGATGAAGCGGTGGAAACCGCAGCCAAAGCAGCACAAATACACGATTTTATCTTAACATTACCTGAGGGTTATGATAGTTCTGTTGGCGATCGCGGTGGACAACTTTCAGGGGGACAAAAACAAAGAATTGCTTTAGCTAGGGCGTTAATTAGAAATCCAGCCATTTTAATTCTTGATGAAGCTACATCAGCATTAGATCCTCTCACTGAAGCAGAAATAATTTCTACTCTGGAACAACTCGCTAAAGAACGCACTGTTATTGTCATCACTCACTCCTTAAAACAGGTGTTAGGTGCAAATACAATTTTTGTCTTAGAAAATGGAAAACTAGTAGCTTCAGGTTCTCACGGCAATTTGATTGAACAAGAAGGGCTATATGCCTCACTTTGGCAAGTAGTATCAACACCAACTCAGTTAAACCCTGTGTAAGTAGTAAAAGTTAATCAACTCCATGATTGTTAGTCATTGATATTGAAGATATTTCTTCAGCAACATCAAACCATATTGGAGATAAATTATCAGGATTTCCATTATAATTAGCAGTTATTTCTTCTCCTACTTCTATATTTCGTAAAGCAGTAAATTCCACTATTTCTTCAGTAAATTTCTTTACATAAAAGCTATTGGGATAATAGGAATGATTGACTAGAGATCCTAGACCTAAAGCGATCGCTGCTGTTTTATTTTCCCAGTCAAAATAATAATTACCCAAAATTGTTTGATCAATAAATTGAACTTCTACTGATGGTATTACTACCACAGGATATCGATCAATAATTTCTCCTTTGACAAAGCGTTTTTTTGCAAATATACCTCTACCTTTGAGTTTGGTATTACCAATAATCAACATTTCAATTACTCTCACAATATTAATTAATTTTGAAGTTTGCCAATATTCTTATTTACACTATTCGCTTTGTCTTATCTCTTTTGTCAAGTTCACACGTAAAACAAACGGGAGCTTGGTAGGTGACAGACTTTTAGACCAGTTTTCAGCTTACCACCAGTCCTACGCTAGATTAAAAAGAACCCTCTTTTTGGTATCTTGCAAGTTCCTGAGTCCGTTCCTTAGTCAATCTTTCCAGGCAATTTAAATATACCATTGGCATAATAGACCCCCCTTCCACGCGACTTCTGGAAAATGCGCAACTGGCATCCCGATATTTAATCCACGCTTCTTCCGCAGCTACTAGAAGTTTGGCTTGGGGTTTACCTTTATAAATTGCCAAGGCTTTCTTATAAGCGTCATTTAATTTTTGATCTGCGGTTTTTGCGTTGATAGCTGCACATTGATTCAACTGAGCTTGGGTAACTGCCTTCTGACAGTCAGAGAATTGGGCAATAGCGCTTGTTCCAGTTACGATTAAGATCCCAGGGGTTACTAATACTAGAGTCATAAAGGGGATCAGGTAGCTTGATGAATTTTTCATGTTCCTCCGTTGTTTGTCAACTTTCTGCATCTTATCGCCAATTGAATCACCAGGATTGTTTATCTTAATTTATTCCCAATTCGCTTTAATGAGGTTACGTTTGCTCAGACTGAAAACCAACCCCACTTCAATTGGTAATGATCGGGAATGATGCGCACATTGAACTTAGAAAGGCATATACCATTATAGATTATTCCGTGGGAATCCAACGCCTAATATCTTGGTTGATAGCTCGTGCAGATAAACCTCAAGATTAGTATAACCACGAGAAGAAAGATTGTAACCATTGTGATTAGATAAATTGGGATTTAAACCCCTGGCAATTTCCCAAGCATCGGGCATACCGTCATTGTCCCGATCAGTTGGTGGTGCAGGCGGTGATCCCAGGTAAGCAGGAATCAGAGCATCCCTGGCTGAATTAGTATTAATATTGGCTGTGTCAATGCGATTGTTTTGTATAGGTTGCACCAATCGCTTGTCCATTCCATCGCGAGGCCAAGCCCCTACTTGTTTCGGCAGCATAATAGGTAGGGAAGTAGCAGGTGTGTAGGTAATGGTAGGAAAATTATGCCGAGAAGTTCTTTTCTTAGCTTGTCGAGAGGTTTTGTCAGGATTCTTTTCTTGGGCATAGTCATTGCAGCAGTAAAACAGTTCATAGTCAGAGCGAGTTGGATACAGACTTATTTTGTTATCTTGCACATAAACTTCATTGCCCGACGCAGAGGTTTCTCGTAAAATCTGGTCATCCCACATTCCATAGGGAAAGGTACTGCCAGTACGAAAATAGTTACCTACTGCATTTAGACGATAATAAATAGGATAAGGCCGACTATTACCATCGACTAGTTGCCCCGTATTAGCTCCCAGGGCTATAAAGAAACGAGGATCCCAGTAAAGATTGTTAGATATCTCTAAATTCATGGTGCTCCTAGCTGCAGCTCTTGATTCCCGCGAGGCTTCAGGTAATCGCCCCTCAATTCGGACAAACAAATTGTGGTGGATAGATAAATTGTCCAAGCCAAAACCATGGGTGGGGTTGGAGTAGTTAATCAGCATTCCTCCATAGAAAGAATGCCCCCCCAAGGTTTCCGCCAGGATAGAATTTTGGATTGTGATGTTATTGGAATAAGAAATTTCCACTGCTTCATCGGTTGCATTCCCTACGGAGACATGATCCACCATTGCTCTGCGGGTATATCGAAGGCGCAGACCATCGTCACTAGGTCCATTCAGTCCGGGACGAATACTAACATGCTGCAAAATCCAGTTTTCCGCATAGTCACTTGGGGCCCGAATTGCCTGATCCTGAAAGGGGGTTTCATCGGTAACAAACCCCCGAATAGTAATTCCTCCAGGAGATGTATGCCCAGCAATGGTTACGTCACCATTTCGCAAATGAATACGGGTGTTAATTAGTCCGCTAACTTTGAATAGAATATACTTAGGACCCGGTTGATCAATTGCCCACTGGAGAGATCCCGGACCGGAGTTTGCAGTGGTAGTTACATAGATGACTTTCCCACCTCGTCCACCGGTAACATTGGCCCCAAAACCCTCAGCTCCAGGAAAAGCAGGTAGTGTTTTACTAACTAACACTTCAGTAGTTTGGGATTTAAGGAAAGAGGTTAACTTATTTAGTTGAGGATTGAAGCTAGAAGACAGGATTGATAACGCTATTGATAGCATTGATAAGTATTTAACCATAGTAATGATTTGGACTAAATCTCCAAGGTTTGCTTGTCAGATATCTAAACAGCAAATGCCAACATTATAAGCTGTCATCCAGCTAGATTGTATAATGGAGAGTTTAAGTAATCAAGCGATCGCCCTGTGAATTATACCAGCAAAAAACCATCTATCCAAACAGCAGAGAGAATAGAAAAGCTCCTCACCTGGTGGGGAGTTTTTTTCATGGGGTAGCATCATCGATCGGTTCATCCTCAATTGTTACACCTTCCAACCTCCCCCTATCCATTCATTGTTCCCATTATGACCAACAGTAACACCAACCACAGTGGATATCTTCGCCCATCAGTTGTTCTGAAGTTTTCCACTTGCTTGTTCAATCAGTGTTGTACTCATCTTGTTGATAGTGACGAATCTCTTGAAAGCACCTTTCCAAAGTAGTTGCCATTGTCTGGTGCATGATTTCTGGGTCGTCTCCTTCTACCCAATAGGGATTATAACCATACCCCCGAAATAGAGACTCTAATTCTGAGTGGGAAATGCGCGCCAGTATGGAAGGATTGGCAATTTTGTAACCGTTCAAATTCAAAATCGGTAGTACTGCGCCATCTCGAATTGGGTTAAGAAACTTATTAGAATGCCAAGCAGTTGCTAAGGGTCCTGTCTCTGCTTCTCCATCACCCACAACACAAGCTACCAATAAATCGGGATGATCATAGGCCGCGCCATAAGCATGGGCAAGACTATAGCCTAATTCACCACCCTCGTGAATTGATCCGGGTAACTCTGGTGTACAGTGGCTACCAATACCACCAGGGAAAGAAAACCAACGGAACAGTTTTTCCATCCCTTCTATATCTTCACTTTTATCGGGATAAACCTCCGAATAGGTTCCTTCTAAGTAAACCGGGCCTATAACCCCAGGAGCACCATGACCTGGGCCTGCCATGAATAGGACATTCAAATCATATTTGTTGATCAGACGATTAAGGTGGATATAGGAAAAACTCAAAGCCGGAGATGCTCCCCAGTGACCTAAAAGTCGGTGCTTAATATGAGCTTCCTCTAATGGTTCCCGCAATAATGGGTTAGCACGAAGATAAATCATTCCTACAGCTAAGTAGTTACAGGCTCGCCAATAGCCATGTATTCTACGTAGTTCTTCGGCAGAAAGAAGATTGTTCGGGAGACTAGTCGATAAATTTGCTGTAGTCATTGTGGGATATCACTCGTATAAAAAATGACTGTTAAAATTGATAAGCGACGAAATCTAACCGGTCAGAATGAAAAATCAGGCGTTGCACCTGCACGGGATGATGTATAATAAGGGGAAGAATTTTTAGCAGGCGATCGCCGCGAGGAAGAAATCAAGATGAACTGTCCAAACTGTGATTCCAATAATATTAGAAAAAATGGCCAGAGAAGGGGAAAACAAAATTATCAATGCAAGAATTGTGGTCGTCAATTTATTGAATCTTATTCTCCTAGAGGTTATTCCCAAGAAGTGAAGGAAGCATGTTTAACCATGTATGTAAATGGGAATGGATTTAGGGCAATTGAAAGAATGACTAAAGTAAATCACAATACAGTCATTCGTTGGGTTAAAAAGCTAGGTCATCAGTTACCGGATACTAATAATAATTCCCAAACACCTGAAGTTTGTCAACTGGATGAGTTGGAAACATTTATTGGTAAAAAAAACAAGATATGGGTCTGGACAGTTGTAGATAACAAACGTTCGGGAATTATTCAATATGTAGTGGGAGATAGAAGTGCCAAAACATTTGCCAAATTATGGAAAAAGATAGAGCATTGGAAATCCTATTTTTGGATTACGGATGGCTATAAAGTTTACCCAAAATTTATTCCCGATGGAGACCAAATTATTAGTAAAACATCAATGACTAGAGTTGAGGGAGAAAACAGTCGTTTGCGTCACTATTTAGCTAGACTACATCGTAAGACATTTTGTTATTCCAAGTCAAAAGAGATGCTATGCTTTTCAATTAAACTACTAATTTATTACCTAAGAGAAAAAAGTTTTTCTGCAATAAGTTGGGGGTGACTATCAGGGTTTTATTAATAATGCAATCTCCCGAGTGCTTCGCAATCGTCCTACAAGAGAAATTTTTCAAATTAGGAGAAAATCTTAAATCATCCCGCAAATATGCAATGCCCAAACTTCAGGTGTTTGGGAATTATTATTAGTATCCGGTAACTGATGACCTAGCTTTTTAACCCAACGAATGACTGTATTGTGATTTACTTTAGTCATTCTTTCAATTGCCCTAAATCCATTCCCATTTACATACATGGTTAAACATGCTTCCTTCACTTCTTGGGAATAACCTCTAGGAGAATAAGATTCAATAAATTGACGACCACAATTCTTGCATTGATAATTTTGTTTTCCCCTTCTCTGGCCATTTTTTCTAATATTATTGGAATCACAGTTTGGACAGTTCATCTTGATTTCTTCCTCGCGGCGATCGCCTGCTAAAAATTCTTCCCCTTATTATACATCATCCCGTGCAGGTGCAACGCCATAAATAATATTGATGTTACCATAACCAAACGATTTACCAAAGGGAGCGATCGCCCGAATACGGGTATAATATATGGCACGGAATTTGAGTTAACCTTATTCTCAAAAGAAATTCTTAGAGAAAAGTACAGCCTTTAGCATTTCACCCCAAAATTTAATTGATTTACGCGCTCACAGTGTTAACATTGAAAAATTAGAATCCGCAATTTGTTCTCTTCAAGAAGTCGAATTTCTATACTCAAGCAAAAGATCAAATAAGCCTTCACTACACCAAGTTCAACCAATAAGTTTAGATTGTAAAGAGGGTAAACTATATCTACTGTGTTTTAATTACAATAAATATAAAAATCAACTTCTTGATTTTCGCGTTGATAGAATTTGCAATCAAATAAAAATTTTACCCATCAAATTTAGTCCTATGAAACCTATGATACATTCTATTTCTTTATCGTTGTAAAAATTGAGAGCTTGTTCTTCCTTCAAATAATAGTAGATATTTAAAATATTCATCTGTAAAATCTATTCCTACTTCTATGCCACTTGTTCCTGTTGTATGAACTTTTTTTAAGGCATCCTTTTTTTCCGATGCTTGTACTATTCCGTGTGCTTCTCCCAAATTTTCACCACCGAACATTTGACTTAGTGCTTGCTTTAATTTCCTGGCTGTTCCCACAGAATCCATAACATATAAACAACGATGTTGATCATTTTCTGATACTAATTTTTGAATATCTGGTAATAATGCAAGTGCTTTGTTTTCCCCTTCCCAAGCCCTTAAATTCGCCGGTATGAGAGTTAAGTTAATTTTTTCCATGACCGGACGACCTTCTTTTTCTCCCTGTTCTTCAATGTTCAATGTAGTAATGCCAAATTTTTAGTTTCATTTTTTTACTTTTTTGTTTTTCATACTTTTCAATCCTACCATAGACCGGGAATCACTCTTGAGGAAACCACTATAAAATTCTCGTTCGTAAACAAATTTCTATGTAGATAAAGAGAAATTGGAACTCTTAAAAAATTCCCCTTTTGGGGTTTTTAAAAACGCCAGTTTCAATCTCCTATGGAGATAAAGAGAAATTGGAACCCCGATCGCTGAAGACCTTGCAGTGACTGGCACAAAGCATAGCCTTGCGAGGCAAACCGATCCAACAACTAGTATATCACTTCCGTCAGGTTTAAGACCTCCCTTGGCTAACTTACGATGGAACCTTAATTCCGTACGTAACCTAGGAAAAATCTGCGTGACAAAGTCCTTGAGAATTAGAGCAAAGTCTGTCATAATTAGACCTTCGAAATCACTGGGTTATAATGATTTTGTTGATTATTCCTATTCAATCAGATCAAGTGTAGTCAATTAAACTACAGTTAATTCTAACCTGTAGACAAGTTACCAGTTGCCCATTTCCAACCCATCGTTGTACTATCGTTCTACTGAACGCGGTGTGGGGTGGGCAAGTTGATGGTCAGCTAACTAGGAATCACCTAAAAACCCAACCACCTTACTCTCCCTGTGCTTGTCCCTTGAGATGTTCCCCCCACCAACGAAAAGGAAATATCCCACCAACTATAAGAATAAATAATATTGATGTTACCATAATCAAACGATTTGCCAAAGGGAGCGATCGCCCGAATACGGGCATAATATATGGCACGGACTTTGAGTTAACCTTCTTATTTCCATCCTTAACTTGTACCTCGACCTTATGTAAAGTTCCTCGCTCTGCATTAGGTTGGATATAGCTAATTTGGTATTCTCCTAACAAAGCATTCAGAAATAATTTCAAATTCTCTGCTATTGCTGTTTGGTCTCCAGAAAACTCCGCAATTCCACCTGTTAAATTAGCAATCTCCGCCAATCTTTGTTGATCGACAAATTCCTCTTCAGGGACTTTACCTTCATTGATATCTCGACGAGTAGCTGGTCGATTCAGATTATATTTTATCCCTAATTGGCTTGGTGTTAATCCATACCCTAAAGTGTGTACAGTGATATTTTCGTAACTTTGCAATAAAGATTTTAACTCATTGAAATCTTGAAATTCATTCATAGCATTATGATAGCCATCGGATAAAAGAATTATTGACAGTCTTGGGTTTGGCTCCGATGAATTTTCCGGTAAGGTAAAACGTGGATCCTCTGGATTACCTAAAAACTCCAGAGCTTTCTTTAAGGGTTGATATAAATTAGTGGATCCACAAGGGTTCAAACCAGATAAATATTCCAAACTATTTTGCAGTTTAAAATCACTAGCTGACAAAAACTTATCCAGAGTATCCTTATTCACAGTATATTCTGGACAATTTTTTCCTGCTTCACCGAAAGGAACCACAGAGATTTGTGTATCTCCTCCCCTGTCACTAGAAACCTTCGTAAATTCCCGAATCGCATTAATTGCACCGGCTATTTTTTTACTACCTCCACTATCTATTTGATTCATACTACCACTAAAGTCTAGTAATACAATAATCCAAGCTCTAGGAGGTATGGTTTCTTCTGGGCTTTTCCAATCCCTGGGTTTAATTTTGAGTTTTTTACCATCAACTTTTAAGTCGAAATTGTTTCTCTCTAAACCCATCACAGGTCTAGCACCTTCACCTTCTACCTTGATTTTAATTGTCACCCTATCATCCTTAATATTGGGAAGACCTACAATTTCAGCTTTTTTAATTGCCCCGAATGTAGGACTAAATAGACCGGCAATTAAAAACCAGGATAGGGTGATAGATTTGCCAATCAAATAGGTTTTTAAATACCTTTTGGCAATTTTGCTATTAATTTTGCTATTATATATTGTCCCGTATATTCTCTGTGAATTAGTCATCTGTAATAAACGAGGTGTACTTTTCATCATTATACCTGCGAATTGTAATTTGATTAGGGATCCTCAGTTACGCCTGGGGGTCAAGAAACCGATTGTAATAGACAAACCGATAATATTTCTCCTGTTTGTTACCTTCTTGGTCAACCACATATAACGTCAAGACATAATTATGCCGTAAAGGAACTTCACGGGGATGTTTCAGTTGACTGCCATTCAGTGCGATCGCATTGAAAAACTGACTATCAGGAATCAAACTAGCAGTTCTTTTTTGTATTTGAATATCGGCAATGTGGGGAGGTAATCCAGGAATGGTAATATCTGTATTGACCAGATCAGAACCTATTCTAATTTTTCCCCTAGCAGGTAACTGAATAGATAAACCTTCTTGAATCTCATCCAGGTGCTTAACATCATTCATTGCTTCCATATTGTTAACAAATGACAGATGTTTAGTATTAATCAATGCATAATTTGCTTCCAAACTTGCTCCCAAATTATCTGGGATATCTTCTTTAAAAGACTTGTATTCAAAACCCTTACCTGCTCGTAAAGCGGCAATATAACTAGGAGAATTAGTCACACTAAAAACAGCACCCAATAATAAACCTAAAATACTGAAACCAATGATATCCTCCACACTCTTAAAATTTGCTGGCATCCTGCCCAAACCCAGACGGAATGCTTCAAATAAACCTGCTGCGATCAAACTTGCTCCACTTCCAGCAAGAACACTAATTCTCAATCTTTGTTGCAGGCGTTTTTTCCCCAATGCTTCCATGCTATACCAACGCCAAGTCAAACCTTCCGCCAGACCCACGGAAGCACCAATTAACAACCATCCCAAAGTTCTGACAATTGGAGTAGGTACACGAATAATTGGCAAAAACAGAATCTGCGAAATAATACCAGCTACCAAGCCAGAAATAATACCTAATCCCGTGGCAATTAACAGAGGTCGTTGGGCAGTCTGAAAACTGCGTTTTGGTCTGGTAGGATTACTGATGAATATTTCATTCATAACCATACTACAGGCCAGGGAAACAGCTATACAGGGAAACAGAGTGATTTCTGGATATTGTGGAAATACACCAAGGTCAGTTAGGAAAAATTGTCCTATGTTCCAACCAAGTAGAGCTGAACTAATGCCAGCTAGGAGGTAGAGGTAGAATTTCATGTAAACCTCACGGGAGTTGGGAAACCACCACGCTTTAGCTGGTGGAAGAACAATAACAGGGCAGCTTTAGCTACCTCAAACAAGCAAACCATTTAACCTCGGTTTTACATTACATTGGTTGGATCAAGATGTCAAGTATAGTCAAATTAGGAATGTGGGGCAAGGAGAAGGGCGATCGCCTTTTACGAACATTTGCTGATAAAGAAATTGGGGCGATCGCTATGGAGACCTACCGTTCGCCTTAGTGCTCCTGACCAAGGGTCAGGTGTTATTCTCAACAAGAATGGTAACACATACACTGTATTAACCAATTCCCATGTTTTTCAGTATAAAGGCGCAATGGAGGTAGGCAAGTTGGGGGAGTGGTGTACTTACCTCCTGTCCACACATGTAGAGCGTACACATAAGTATTTCCACCACCGTAATTCATGAAGTAATGCTAGATAAGATTACACTGCTCAGATTACTGATGGTTGGCAGTACAGTACAATTAACCAAATAGAGCCTACAATTGGAATTAACCCAATGAAAAGCCACAACCAAGACTTACCAATATCTCGCAGGCGACGCACCGATAATGGAATTGATGGTAGAATGGTAGCTATTGCATAAACTGTCTGAATTCTGGAAGAAATTAGACCGACAATCAAACTAACAATAATATTGGCCAGTACAAACCACCAAAAATCAGCTCTATTAGAACGACCACCATATTCAAAGGAACGTTGCCAAGCAGAGACATAAGCTTCAATTAACGGCATACCAAGCCTCCAGCAAGAGTTATTATACAAATGAAATCAACAGGAGTTGACTCTGTCATAATGGTATAATAGAATGGGGTAAATGCCGAATTATTTTTTCATATAACTTATAAATAGTTACTTTTCTTTTTTGGGGAATACTCAGAGGGCGATCGCTATTGATCACCCCTAAAAGTTAGTTTATACTTAGAGGGTTTTAACTTTTTTAACCACTCCACTAAATCCTCAACACTGAAAAAATCTAGTATTTCTTCTTCTAACCTATCTATAGCGCTATAACGTTAATCTTCAACGCCATAATTCTTGCTTCTAAGTCCCTATCGATATGTTTGTCTCCAAATTTGCGTTTAGCCTGGATTATTCATCACAGCAGAATAAAAATCGCTCAAAGAGTTATACTGCAATAGCTACGTCAATTTTGTCATCCCAGTGTATAAAGGTGACTAATAAGAAAAAATTATCTTTATAGAGGGTTAATATAAGTTTTTTATGGTTGAAGGGGTGGAAGTATGGTATTATAGAGGTTGAGTACAATGGGGTGTGAAAGTTCATAAAAAAAGCGTACAGATTCCCATTATCAGGGTATCACGTCCAATGGTCAATAGTCGACCCCCTCGAAAAAAATTCCGTGGCGCTGTAATGGGACATAGGGTGAATAGCGATCGCTCGTAAAAGATTGAATTTTAATTAGTTTAATAACTTGTTGATAGTCTTATTTTATAATCTTTCTTTTTCTCGGTTATAATTATATTTATATAAATAATTCCTGTTGTTTACAATCAGGTTCTTCCATGCGGTTATTAGCTAAATTTACATAATCAGGATTAATTTCAATTCCTAAATACTTTCTACTTAAATTTCTAGCTGCGATACAAGTTGTACCACTACCACAAAAAGGATCAAGAACAAAATCACCTTCTTTAGTTAACAATTTAATGAGTTCTTGAATAATATATAAAGGATAAACTGCTGGATGATGATTATTTTTAGTAATTTCTACTGGACTTTCAATAATGTCTTTTTTCATGGTGTTTCCTAAAATTCTAATAATAGTAAAACCATGATTCTTAATTTGATTATTTCTCCCGCCATCTTGTCCACCATAGGCTAATTTATGTATCCCATGAATTTTCATTCTAAATCCTTCAATTTCTCTATTATGTACTGCTAAAATAGTTTGATTTAATGCTTGAGTAGCATTTGTTTTCTGCTCTTCGGTTAAATCGGAATTTTTAATCAATTCCAGATATTTTTTACCTAATTTGTCAGATGGTTTACTTTTAATACCTATATTAAAAGTATCTAAATGTTGTAAATAATTATCTACATTAAAGTAATAATCCTTTGATTTGGCAAATAGAAAGAAAGGCTCTGTAGCTTGTATTAATTTTCTTTTATCTTGGCGTGGTGTAGGATTTAGTTTTGACCACATAATTTGATTAATCAGAAAAATACTTTGATTTTGGGTGGCTTGAATGGCAAATTTATAAGGAATTAGAGATAAACTACCATTAATATATTTATCTCCCAAATTAAAAACTATTGCTCCTGTTTTTTTTAAAACGCGCACACATTCCCAAAATACCGTTAAGATATTTTCTAAATATTCTGCTTGAGTTGTTTCATTACCTATACCTAAATTATCATTTCCATAATCACGTTGCTGAAAATACGGGGGTGAAGTGATGATTAAATCAAAAGTATCATTTTCTATTTGTTTAAGAATAGATAGATTGTCACCCAAAATAATTTGATTTCTAAAGTCTAATACTTGTTGTTGCACTTTTATATTATTTTTGATTATATTTATGTGATTTCCATCCAATTAGTTTTACCAGATTTTGATTTTTTAAGTTACACATTTAATGAAATTTAACATTTGATGTAGAGATGGACTGAATGGCGATCGCTTTGTTGGGATATCATAGTCATATCCAGTGTTCAATTGCCACAAATCCTGTGGTGATGTAATGGGAGATAGAAGGAATAGCGATCGCTTTGTTGAGATATCATGGTCACATTCAGTATTCAATCCCCACAAATCCTCTGGTGCTGTAGAGATGAGAAATTGGAACCGCGATCGCTCTTTCGCGAAGGGGGGAATATCAAATATTAGTAATTGGCTTTCAGAAAATCAGGCAATTGGTCTGTATAAATGGGTTTTTTGGTTTTATAAAATTTTGGGTATACAGGGAATTATTTATAGATATCCTTTAGGTAAAATGATTATAGAAGGACTTAATCTTAAAGAACCGTGGTATGATACCCATGCTACATTTTAGCTATTCTCAATCTTTTTAATCATTTGTTAACTATGCCACACCCATTGATGTATGAAGAGGAAAATTTTGTTGTTCTGGAAACTAACCAAGAAGAACAGTTTTTGACGAAGCTAGAATTGTTAGAAAAGTTGCAAAATACTTTAAGTCAAATGCCTATAGAAGATATACCTTTAGATGTGAGAAAAATTGGATCCCTAATAGAACAGGTGAACCATTTAATTGATACCACCTGCGAATTAGATTTGGGACCAGGGCGATATTTACAATGGTATGCTGTTAGATTAGAAAAGTAAAAGCGTCTTGATATCAGATTAATTAGAATGGTTTGTAGTAATTAATTCCAATTCAATTTTATCTTCATCTGGCTGAGTGATTTTTACATGAACATTAGGTGCAAAATACTTAGTCATTTTCTCTTGTTTTTCCAACCATGTATCCAGAGGGATCAGGGGAGAGTCAAACTCTAGAATTAGACAATAAGAACCGTCAAGGGAAGTTTCTCGCAGACCAACGACTACAGGGCGTTCTTCGTCCGTGGGATTTAAGCCTAGATAGTCAAGGGCTCTATCTAAGTGAGCCTGTTGTCCGTAGCAAAATCTTGTAATATCTTTACGGATTTTATTTTGGGTAATAGTAGCTTGCTGCTTCCTGAGTTCCAATACCGACTCTGTGGTAGGTTCACTAAAGGGTATCGGTTGGAGTTCATTAGCTTTGAGTGCCAAACCACCTAATAACAGGGGAAATCCATAAAAAAACCCTACCAAATTCAAGGTCGCGTTATCCAAACCATAAGCTATAAAGCCCATAATGGTTAATATACTACCTACAGTTAAACCGAGTGTTCCCAAAGAGATTTTGCCGAACATGATTTTAGATGCTGATCATTTATTGATATTGGCAAGTATTTTACACTATCTGGGCACTATCTGGGATTTGCCATATTTAGCTTTCTCCGGAAATCCATAATAGGCTATAAATTTAACTAGTAGTATTTAACAATACGAGGAAAACTTATGGATCTGGAAACAATAAAGCAAAGAATCTCCCTAGTGCAAACTAAGCGCGAATACCTACTAGGGTTACTGGAACAGCCTAACTTGGGCACTCTTAGGGTTGATGTAAATCAAGCCTTGGAAGAGTTAGATGATCTTCTGGAAGAGTTTAATCGTGTATTTTCAAGTGAAAACACGAATTAAATTATCCAGTTAGGATAGAAATGGGGATGTTATTTTTAGCTTACTTAAAATTATTCTTAATTCTGCATAAGCGGCTTTGGGTAATTGTTTTGGTTCATAGACATAAGAATCGTTTGGGAGTTAGCTTCTGAACTGTTATCTTTGGGTGTTCTTTGAGTGTAATTGCCATCCGGTTGTAAATCCCAAGCTTGACGATTATCTGCTAACATAATCCCGAGGATTTCTTGTAGATCTTTGGCAATTTCTTGGTCTCTAATTGGTGTAATAACCTCCACTCTCCGATCTAAATTGCGACGCATCCAGTCCGCACTCCCAATATATATTTCTTCCTGACCATTGTTGTGGAAGTAAAAAATGCGAGAATGTTCTAGAAATCGGCCAATAATACTCATAATGCGAATATTATCACTAATATTTTTCATTCCAGGTCTTAAACAGCATATACCTCTAACTATCAAGTCGATTTGCACCCCTGCACAGGACGCGGTATATAGGGTAGCAATGATTTCAGGATCAACTAACGCATTCATTTTGGCGACGATCCTTCCAGAGAATCCATTTTGTACATTGGTAATTTCCCTGTAAATTAGTTCTAAAAAGCGGTTGCGCATATTCACCGGAGCAACTAATATCTCTCGATTAGTTTTTTTGCAGAGAATATCCGGTTAAGAAGTTAAATACATCGGTCAGATCTGCACCCAGTTCTTCCCGACAACTGAACAATCCCAGGTCTGTGTATAGTCTGGCTGTTTTTGGGTTATAATTACCTGTACCAATATGGACGTAACGACAGATTTTTTCTTTTTCTCTCCTGACTACTAGCACTATTTTACTATGGGTTTTCAAACCCGCTAATCCATAAACTACATGAACTCCAACTTTTTCTAATCGTCTAGCCCAGTAGATATTATTTTCTTCATCAAAACGGGCTTTTAATTCCACTAAAACTGACACTTGTTTACCATTTTCAGCTGCAGCAATTAAGGCATTTACTATGGGTGAATCCCCAGAAGTACGATACAATGTCATCTTAATCGCTAACACTTGAGGATCCCATGCTGCATGGGTAATAAATTGCTCTACTGTACCGGAAAATGATTGGTAGGGATGATGGACTAATAAATCTTTTTCTCTAATTACAGAAAAGAAATCTTTTCCATCTTCTGTTTCTAAAACATCGGGATCTAAACAGGGTTCTTTTAACCGCTGTAACCGGGAAGGAATCACTGATTGACGTGGAGGATCTTTCAGTTCCGGTAAGGATAATCCCATAAAATACATTAGATCCCTCAAACCTAGTAAACCATTTACTTGGTAAACATCATTGGCAGTCAATTCTAGGTCTTCTAATAACCGAGAACGTAAATTTTCCGGTGTTTGTGATTGAATTTCTAATCGCACCGGTGTCCCACCCATCCGCCTTTTACGTAGTTCTTGTTCAATGGCTAGTAATAGGTCATCTGCTTCATCTTCTTCTAGCTCTAAGTCCGCATCTCGAGTGATCCGAAAAGGATGGCATTCTTGAATGTTCATCCCCGGAAATAATCGATCTAAATTATGGGCGATCGCCTGTTCTAAAGGTACGCCAATCCAGTGAATTGGTCTACCATTATCACTTGCTAGTTCGGAAGGTAAGGGGATAAATCTTGGTAGAACTTTTGGTACTTTCACCCGGGCAAAATATTCTTCTTCTGTCTCTGGATTTTTGACCACCACAGCCAAATTCAAGCTGAGATTAGAAATGTAAGGAAAGGGATGACTGGGATCCACTGCTAAGGGGGTGAGAACGGGAAATATTTGTTCTTTAAAATATTCATCCAGATACAACTTCTGTTGCTCATTCATATCCATATATTTGATAATATAAATACCTTGATTAGACAACAAAGGTTGTAGGATTTCCTCAAACTGTTGGTTCTGTTTTGCTACTAATGGGCTTAAATGTAACCTAATGTCATCTAGTTGTTGTTGTGGTGTGCGCCCATCAGGAGTAAGAAGATTTACTTTTGCTTCCACCTGCTGCTTTAGTCCTGCAACACGCACCATGAAAAACTCATCCAGGTTAGAGCTGAAAATAGCTAGAAATTTGAGTCTCTCTAATAGTGGTGTGCGTTCATCGCATCCCTCATGTAACACCCTGCTATTAAACTGTAACCAACTTAATTCCCTATTAATATAATATTCTGGGTCATTTAAATTAATCGGTTCATCTAAACTAACAATTGGAGGATTGTTTTTTTTCGGTTTGGCCATCATTATCTATCACCTAGTAGATGTTGCTATGTCGTTACCAGTTAATTAATCAAATTGTAATGTTAAGTTTTGGTTAAGAAAAATTTAAGAACCCCTAATTATTTGTCTAGTTAAAAGTTATTGTTAACTGCTTGTCATTATCCACTGTATATGTTCCAAGCTACTCGTCGTCGTCTTGCTCTTTGGTATACCGCTATTACCGCTATTTTACTACTTTTGTTTGCCACTGGAGTATATTGGTATGTCCACAGCACACTAATTGAGAGAATTGATGACACTTTAAATCATGTGGTAGAGGTAGTAGAGCGCTCATTAGTAATTGAAAAAGTTAATTTGGAACCAAGTAAACTAAAATTAAGGTATCAAGGAGTTAAAACACCTAAACAAGACATAGTTAGTGTCAACATAGAAGCAAGTTTTCGCAATAATACGAGTACAAATGAAGACGATCATATTGATTTAGAATGGTTTACCCCTACCGGTGAATTAAGGTGGTCCACCTTTTCCGAACCCTTACACATTCCCATTCGTGGGAACACCAACGAAACTGTACAGGTGATGGGAGGATGGGGTAACTCAGAGCTATTACTGCGACAGGTCACCCATCGAGTGGAAATAGGAAGACATGTTTTAGGCTATTTGAGGGTCAGTCACCCCTGGTTTGAAGTCACTAAACCAAGTCGAAAGTTGGTTGTAGATCTAGGTTTGGGTATAGGGTTAATGGTAATTTCTGTGGGCGCTAGTGGTTGGTTTTTGTCTGGAAAAGCGATGGAACCTGTGGGTGATTCCTATCAACGGTTGAAACAGTTTACTGCTGATGCTTCCCACGAGTTAAGAAGTCCTATAGCGCTGATTCAAACCAATGTCCAAGTTGCATTAGCTGATTTGGAATCGGAAAATTCTTACACTGCTCATGACTATGAACACAATTATTCCCATTATCGTCAACAATTACAGTTAGTTGAAAGATTAACCCAGCGTTTAGGCAGGTTGGTCAACGATTTGTTGTTTCTTGCTAGACAAGATAATGGTATGAGTCCTAACTTGTTTTCACCCTGTCCCATGGATGCTTTGTTAATGGAAGTGGTGGAAGAGCAAGAACTTGTAGCTACGGAAAAACAAGTTCCCCTTAGTTTAATCCTTGTGGATCCTCCAGTGGGAACCGACTCCATATTACGGGAAAACTGGTTCACCCTCATGGGAAACTGGGATCAACTAGGTAGGTTATGCACTAATTTGATTAGTAACGCCCTACAATACACTCCCAGGGAAGGAAAAGTGCAAGTGGAATTGGCACGAGTTTTGACAATGCCTCGCCCTTGCTTACAAATTAAAGTGATTGACACAGGAGTGGGTATTCCTAAGGAATCCTTACCAAAACTATTCGATAGATTTTATCGTGTGGATCCAGCTCGCTCCCAACGGGATGCTACGACTGGATCCGGTTTAGGTTTAGCTATTGTCCATACTATTGTAGAGCAACATCAAGGAGAAATTCAGGTTCATAGTATTGTTGGCCAGGGAACTACTTTTGTTGTTCACTTACCTGTAGGTAGTGAATTTTACTAATTATTTTTAATATTTTTCATTAATTTCTTAATTTCTCGTGTCTTCAAGGTAAATGGCCCGAATGTCAGGGTCTAGTTTTTCTTCTAACATGTCCGAGCTCTTTTGTAATAAATCACTTACCTGTACTACGGAAATATTTTCTCCCTCTGCTTGTAAATAAGCAGCAATTCGGGTCTCACTCCAATGGAAGGTTCGCGCCATTAACAAAACTACCCGTAGAACAGGTGGTAGTTTATCTAGTGCTTGCTGTAAATAGCACCAGAGCGGAGGTGAGGTTTCTTGTAGAGAATAGTGAATTGCTTCTGCTGGTGGTACGCTAATTCGATTAATGCAAAAGGCTGTCATGTTAATTAACCAATTTTGCAGGCTTAATCCCTCTTTCTCGTTTATTGGCTGCTCTAGAGAAAGTTCTCTCATTTCATAGTATATCTGTTGCCAAGTTAGGGCAAATAAATAGTCTGCTTGAACGGGAGATTTGGCTGAGTGTTGAATCAGGGTGTAAACTATGGGATGATAACGAGCAAATATGGCTGTGAAATACCGACCACTATCAGGATAACGCTGAAACAGGTTGAACAGCTCTTGATCGGTTTGCTCAAATAGGGATCTCACCAAGGGGTGATTGGTTTCGGGAAAGGAGGGAATTTGCACGGGGTTTAAATGTCAGCTCAAGTCGGTTATAGTATAAACTATTAAGGAGATAGCGATATGCTAGTCTTTAGCAACAATACTAAAAACCTATTCACTATACAATCTAGATTTATTCATGGTTATAGTAGCTAGTGTGATACCTTTTTTGCATATTCCAGTGACAATTGCCTCTTTTTTGCCCTCCCTACCCTTGGATAGTCTATTTTCCACCCAGGGGATTATGATTATGCTATTGGCAGCTTATGCTGGTGCCATGTGGATGTTTCTCACCAGCGCCCCCAAGGTCTATACTGTAATGGTCTCGGACTTAGAAATTGCTCGACAACTCTATCAGGGTTTGTTAGATCTACCCGCTGCGGAAGTACCTCTACACTACTACTATAATTATGAACAAACTATAGGTGCTACAGCTATAGACCCGCTTTATATGTCTTCTGTCCCTAGTGTCCCCCACAGAACTATTAGTAATGGCAATGATGGACTATGGTACCAGTTAAAGAAAAATACCCAACTACACGTTATTACTGGTGCAAGTCTAGGTAGTAAAAGTCAACAACGTCACGTTTGTTTTGACCGAGATTGTTTAGACTTAATCTTAGTGCGGGTGGAAACTAGAGGGTTAAAGTTTAAGATTCGTAATCAAAAACCTTTGAACTTTTTGGTGAAAGATTATGAAGGAAGAATTATTGAAATGGCTGAGGTGACTGGTTAAAAAAAGTTGTTATGGGGTAAAAGACCTGTGATTGAGGCTGAGGTTCATTTGTCATTACATAATTTCCTGCGCTCCCAGGTGGGTTTTCCAACTTGGCCTCATCATCTAACGATGGCAAGATTGGTAGCTAGAGCTTTACGTTTGGGACGTAGTGCTTTAATTCAAGTTGGGGCTCTTTGTGGTTATCAAGGAAGATACCGCACAAGTTTTATTGCCTCCGCTTTAATGTGGCCCGGTCCAGTAATTATCGTAGCATTACCAGAAATTCAGCAAAGATTGCTCAACACAGAAATACCTCGTCTTGAACAGTGGTTAGGAAGAACTAAATCTATTAGAACAGGTGATGTTTGGCCTGATCCTGATTTTAAAGGTTTACTCTTAACCTCCCCTCAAGCATGGCTAAAAGAGCAGTTGAGTAATGAACACATTGGTTTCCCTCCTCATATTCCTACTATTATTGATGGTGTAGACGATTTAGAAGATTGGGTACGTAATCAGTTGACCCAAAACCTTGATCCCCAGGACTGGGATCAGCTCATCTGGGCTTGTCCCCACCAAGCGGATTTAATCCGAGAAGTGAGGGTAAAATTAACTCATGAATTGTTTCAGCATCCAGAAAATCCATACCACTGTTATCTAATTTGCCAACAGGAAATTGAAATTTTACAAACTCTGTTTTCCGCTTTAAATCCTGACCATCTCCCAGCTATATGGCGTAGTTTTCAGTCATGTTTCTACAACGCTATTGATAATTCTGTTTCCCTTTTTTGGTCCACTGTTGCTCGTCGTCAAGGTCTATTTTATTTACATTGTGCACCCGTAGAATTAGCAACAAAATTAGCACCCATTTGGCAACGACAACCGGTGGTATTAATTGGTAGTGCTTTGGAACCGGAAACGGAAGCACCCCTATTTCGCCAACGCCTGGGTTTAGTAGATGTAACTTGTTTGAAGTTCTCCACTGACAATCACGCTGAAGCTATTCAGCTTTATTTACCTCATAAGTTACCTTTGCCCAATACACCGGAGTTTCAAGCTTCGTTTATTCATCAGGTCCGTACCCTGATTTGTTTGAGTGCCACAGCTTCTGGCCTAACTGTAGTGTTAGTCGGTGATGTACCTCTCAAAAGTAGAGTGGCAGCGATTTTGGCTGCTGACTTCGGTTCACGAGTTCAAGTGGAAAAAACTTGCTTGGATGATAATGGTATCCTCGTCAGTGGTTGGGAATTTTGGCGATCGCACCAGAATGTTTTGCCCGCACCCCAGTTATTGATTATTGCCACTTTACCCCTACCATCCCTAGAGAACCCTTTAGTAGCTGGTAGGGTGGCTTATTACAAGCGATCGCACCAGGACTGGTTTAGATTGTACCTGCTGCCTACTGCGCTAAGTGAGTTACAACGAGCCCTGGCTCCGGTGAGAGAAAGTCAGGGGGTAGTAGCTTTATTGGATAGTCGTGTGGTCAATCGCAGTTATGGATCCCAGATTCTTGCTTCTCTTAGCCCCCGAGCACGCTTAGACTATCTTGATCCCAGTCTTTTTTCCCATACTTCAGAAAACTATTGATGAATTTGAGAGGAAATAAAATATACTAGCAGGTGAAACGAAATCAATTATTTGTTATGGGTGAAGCAAAACGTCGGAAGAATGCTATGGGGGAGAACTATGGACAAGAAACCCCCATATTGCCATGGGTTCCCATTACTAAATCTCAAGCGGAACTTTTTGTGAAAATAACCACTCGGGGAGCATGGATTGGTATTGGAACTATGGTAGCTATATGGGTGACTATCCGTTTTATCGGACCCGCTTTTGGATGGTGGCAAGTAGTAGCTTAGGTTAATGAATATAATTTAATTTAATCTGGCTAGAAATATGGTAGTGGGAGCTGTAGTTAACCCAGGGGGAAAAAGGAAAATTACGATATGGTTAAGAAATAATGCTAAATCCTCTCAAAATTGCATACGGGGGTGTAATATCCAACTATTGCCAATTTGACTAACGGGAGATTTAGGTTAGGCTAAAGGCTAATTCCTTAGTATTCCAACCAGGAATAAGACTAAACATTAAACAGCATTGTTAACCTCATCAGTTTTATCTAGGCTTTGGGAAAACAAAGTGAATGATTTGATACAAAACCCAGGACAACTGTCCACTACTTTGGCAAAGTGGCTAATTGCTAACCTAAGCATTTACTCAAAAGTGTTGAGAATAGACTACAATACCAAAGGATAGGAAAATCTAAATAAAATATAAAACATTCTCAAATGACCGTGGTGTCTGGAGGAAAAAATGTTTCTGAGACTAGCATACGAACATAGACAATTTGTGCAAGAGTTAGTAATGAACTTACAAGCTCTGGCCATGGTTCTAGAACGCAAGGGTTACCCAGCTTCTTGCTACACCTGTGGGGATCAAATGAACAGTGCTTCATTTATGGTGGGTTTGGGGAATAATCACCTCATCCGCTTTCTGGTGTCTGACTATGGGATTACCTGGACCGAAATGAGGGATGACCGGGAATTGATGAAGTTAGAAGGAGCGGAAGCAATCCAGCAATTACAAGAACTAGCTAATCTAGTTAAACATTCTATAGAACCTTGTACAAATCAGAAAGCTCTAATTAAGAAGTAAGGACGTTATTTTGTATAGATGAGCAACACAACATCAGGTCAAGGAACTTTACCACCAGCAAGTGCAATTGACAAGTTAACAAAGAATGAAGTTGATACCTGGTTTGACTATCCCATCAGAGTACAACCTCATCATACCGACTATGCAGGATTAGTTTGGCATGGTACCTACTTAACTTGGATGGAGGAGGCGCGAGTAGAGTGTTTACGCTCCTTTGGTGTTGATTATGCTGATTTGGTAGCTTTGGGGTGTGATCTACCAGTTGTAGAACTGTCTATACGCTATCATAGATCACTACAATTAGGAAATATGGCTTTGGTCAAGACCCGCATGCTAGAAGTAACAGGTGTGCGAATCAACTGGGACTATAAAATTGTCTCTCTTGATGATCAGGAATTATGTGTAACTGCTCAAGTAAGTTTAGTAGCGTTAGATCGGGAAAGGGGTAAAATTATGCGTCAGTTACCCGCCACATTCCAGGAGGCGATCGCTAAAATTGCGGCATCTTATAAGTAGTTATAAGTTTAAAAATGTCAAGACACTTGCCTACACCACTTTTAGCAAACTGGTGTAGGTGAATGCGATAGAGATGTTAAAGTTAGCGGAAAGAAATAAACTGTGGTTGTATACTAAAATTTTCAGTGGCTTTAATTACTTCTTGTCTAGCCCACCTATCTGCTAGCAGGATATCCTCTAAAGAAGGATGAGACTGGTTCTGATGGCGATCGCACACCAATTCAATACAGCGAGCAATATCCAAATAGCCGATTTTTTCTTCTAAAAATAGTGCTACAGCTTGTTCATTAGCTGCATTTAAAACAGCGGGCATGGATCCACCTGCTCTACCAGCGGAATAGGCTAAACCCATACAAGGGTATTTGTGGTGATCTGGTTCACGAAAAGTCAAAGTTCCGCATTTGACCAAATCTAGCCTTTGCCAATTGGTGTAAATTCTTTCTGGCCAAGACAAGGCATAAAGCAAAGGTAGGCGCATATCTGGCCAACCCAACTGAGCTAAAACAGAAGAATCTTGTAACTCAATTAAAGAATGAATAATACTTTGGGGATGAATAACAATTTCGATGTCATTGTAGTCCATACCGAATAAATAATGGGCCTCAATAACTTCCAACCCCTTATTCATCAGAGTTGCTGAATCCACAGTAATTTTTTTACCCATAGACCAGTTAGGATGTTTAAGAGCATCTGCAACCCTAACTGTGGGCAATTGTTCCACTGGCCAATCTCTAAAAGCTCCTCCAGAAGCGGTCAACAAAATTTTTTTCAACCCAGCTGGGGGTACACCTTGTAAGCATTGGAAAATAGCGGAATGTTCCGAATCAGCAGGTAATAACTTGACCCCGTGTTTTTGTACTAGGGGTAAAACCACTGGGCCACCAGCAATTAAAGTTTCTTTATTTGCCAAAGCAATATCCTTACCCGCTTCAATAGCAGCGATAGTAGGGAGTAAACCCGCACAACCGACGATTCCAGTAACTACCGTTTGGGAATTACCATAACGAGCGACTTCCACCACACCTGCTTCCCCGGATAGTAAAATGGGTTGGGGGTAGATATCTTTGATAGCTTCCTCCAGCTCCTGTAACTTATCAGCACAGGAGATAGCAGCTATTTGGGGACGAAACTGGCGGATTTGCGCTGCAAATAACTCTACATTACGTCCAGCAGCAAGACCAACTATGCGAAACTTGTCTGGATGCTCAGAAACGATATCTAAGGTCTGAGTACCAATAGAACCAGTAGAACCTAGAAGAGTTATAGCTTTCACAATGATTGAACAATTTACGGATACTCCTAATTGTGACACCGTCAGGGATCAAGATGGAGAGATTCTTCTTTATTTTGGGCAAATTCTATATCTTGTTTCTCCTTTTACGTAAAAGGAATAAATTCCTTAGTATTTGGTAATATCTAATATGTTTTCTTTAATTCTCTTGTTTAAATATGACCAAGGGTCAATTTGCGGGTTATAAACCAATTAATCAGAAGTTGTTTAGTTACAACTTCATTAGTAACTATCTGGGCAAGGATAACATATATTTTCCTGGAGTTATATGGCTACTAAGTCGGTTACTGATTTGGGCAGGAATGTTGCTAATTGCACCTAACATACCAATGACGGATGATAGCGTTTTTGACCATGGTACATGGGGTATTTTTGATGCTTGGGACAGTGTGCATTATCGGGCGATCGCCACTAGTGGTTACGAGTTTTACCCTGATGGTCAACAATATAATCTAGCTTTTTTTCCTATGTTTCCCGTAACCATTTGGGTTTTAATGAAGATAGGGTTACCTTTTGAAATAGCTGGTTTATTAATCAACAATTTGTCGTTTTTAGGAGCGATTTACCTATTATATTTTTGGGTTAAAAAACATTGTAGTTTAAGGGTAGCGCAATGGACAACCATAGTCATTTGTTGTTGTCCCATGTCCATGTTTACGGGGGTAATTTACACAGAAGGATTATATTTATTCTTCAGCATTGGTTGTTTAAGAGCTTTTGATGAGGAAAAATATAGCTTAAGTGCCTTTTGGGGAGCGATGGCAACTGCTACACGTCCTACGGGAATGGCTTTAATTCCTGCTTTATTGCTGACCGCTTGGAGACAAAGGCGGGGTAAAATAGCTTATTTTACCAGTTTGTTAACTGCTACTGGGCTAATATTATTTAGCATATATTGTGCGATTAATTTTCATGATCCGTTAGCCTTTATTGCTGCTCAAAAAGGATGGCGACCATCTCTTGGTTTTGATTGGCAAGGTTGGTTAAATATGTTGATGCAAATTATTTTGGGAAGAAATTGGAATTTTGGGTGGGTATGGAAAGATGATGGAGGAATTAGGGATCCTTGGTATCCGGTATTTTTTGGTTTTATGGTTTATGGCACAGTGACTTTGTGGTTGCGGCAAAAATATTGGCATCCCTTTATGACATATTTGGTTTATATTACATTAGCAGTGTTATTGATTTTAGTAGATCAGAGGGTGATCAACAATTTGCTCAATGTTTTAATGGTGGTAGGTGGTAGTTATTTAGTGTGGCATTTTCGTCGCAAGCTCACACCTCTCATGGTCATTTATGGTTTGTGTGGAGTCGGTTTATTATTAGCTTCTGGAGGAACCATATCTTTAAGTCGTCTAGCTTATGGTATTGTTCCTTTAAGTATTGCTATTGGTGCTTGGTTGTCCCGATTTCCCCGCCAAGCTTATCTAGCTGTCGGTTTATTTGTGGTTTTACTTTTTAGGTTAGCTATAGGATTCGCTCAACATCATTGGGTAGGTTAATGATATGGTGAGGCAAATTGCACCAGAAATTCAACTTGATGGCGATCGCAAAGTCAGCTATGGTGGTCAATTTCATCTGTGAATAAAGAAATAAGTAGTCATACTAAATCCAATAAAAACTACAAATATTTTGACAATACTAGGTTTTAACTTAGAAGCATAATGAGCGCATAAATAACCACCCAGGGAACCACCGATAGCCATTAATATAGTTTGGTGCCAAGCAATTAGACCTGCATAAATGAAAGGAAAGATAGCAATACCATTGATACAACTACCGAGGAAGGCTTTAAAAGCATTCATTGAGTGAATATTTTTAATACCTAAAAAACTTAAAGTTGCCAACATTAAAATTCCTAAACCCGCACCAAAAAAACCACCGTAAATAGAAATTCCTAGTTGAGCAATCACCAGTACCCATAAAGGTGGTTTATCAAAGGATCGTTGACTTTTAAACTGTAACCATTTTCTAAATATATCACTAAACGTGAAAATCAGTGTCGCTGACAGCAACAGATAAGGTAGTAGGTTTTTAAAAACATTCTGTGATGTATATAACAGAATTACGGAGCCAATTACTCCTCCAATTAAACTAGTTAAGCATAGAACTAAAAATTGTTGTTTTGGAATATTTAAATTATGTCTATATGCACTGGCACTAGCCATAGAAGCAATCCACAAAGCAGTGTTGTTGCTGGCATTAGCATTTATTGGAGCTATACCAAGAAATACAAGAGTAGGAAATGTAATAAAACTACCACCTCCAGCTACAGCGTTTAATGCACCGGCAACAAATGCTGTAGTAAGCAATAGGAAGCTATGAAACAGATCTAAATTTTGTGGCATTGATTAGTCGACCTTAAATCTCATAGTACCAAATATCTTCTTGATGGACAATAATTCGATTAAGAGATTTTCTCTCAATGACTTTTTCCTGTTCTAATTGTCCTAATAAGCGGGTAACAGTGACGCGACTGGAACTGATCAACCCGGCCAAGTCTTCATGAGTTAACCGCATATCAATTAAACGTCCTTGTTCCACCTGAGAACCGAATTTTTTCGACAACCATACTAATAATTGAATTAACATTGTTTCGACCTTTTTATTACCGCGAATTACCATTAGTTCCTCTGCTTGTTCAATATGTTTAAGCCAATCAGTTTTTGATTGATTCCAGTCCTGGGCAAAGACCAAACTTGCTTCCACGCTAGTTAAACACTGTGCTTGATAAGGTTTTATTTTTGTCAGGGACTCACCAACTATGTCTCCCGCACCCCATAACCCCAGCGCTATCATTGTTCCATCTTCTAAATATGTATTAGTCATAACAAAACCACTATTTATTTGCCAAAGATGACTCTGGTCTGATGGTAAAAGCGATCGCCGAGTAAAGTACCTTTGATTATCGTTAGCAGATAATTGACTTAAATCTGTAGATGATGGCATCATTACTTATATTACAATTAATCGATTAAGTAATCGTAGTATACATTAAATTAGGACCTAAAAGATGGATTTTTAGGTTTTTTGCTCTGGGTAGACAAAAATACGAAAAACCGATAGAGTTATGATATTTTAGTATCACAAAATGAGAAAGCAACTAGTCTCGCATAAAAACCCATAAACAAATCAATGAACAATAATATTTTAAACACCGACGGGAATAGTCAAAATTACGGACTTTTAGAGCTGTCTGCCAAAGTGGAGTACGCACTGTTAGCACTATTAGAGCTAGCTATTAATTACGGGAAGAAAGCGACTCTAACGATCAACGACATTGCCGCCAAACAACCGATACCAGAGCGTTACTTAGAGCAAATTCTCACCCAATTACGACGTGCAGGAATAGTGCAAAGCCAGCGGGGATCAAAAGGGGGTTTTTTATTGGTGCGTGAACCTTGGGAGATCAGCTTGCTAGAGATAGTTACTTTAATAGAAGGGGAAAGGAATGAAAAGAGAAATGCTAAGGTTTTGACCATAGAGAAAAGCCTAGTGTGGGAAATTTGGGAGCGGGCCAACATAGCTTCAGTAGAGGTGTTAGGTCGCTACACCTTACAGGACCTGTGTCAAGAAAGGGAAATAAGGTCACAGGAGAATCCTATGTACTATATTTAGTATAATAATATATATACTATATAAAATAATTGTAGACGTTACGCCCAGCAACCCAATGCTAAACTTAATATCATCATCACTATAAAATAAGTTTAGTAAATACAGGAGAAAGTCTACGGTTTATACACGCCCATTAGCCAGATTAATTGAACAATTACAACGCCTTCCTGGAGTGGGGCCCAAGTCTGCCCAACGCCTAGCCTTATATATCCTAAAGCGTCCAGAGTCTGAAATTGAAGCTCTTGCACAAACATTAATTGATGCCAAAAAACAAGTGGGGTTATGTCAGGTTTGTTATCATCTTACAGCAGAACCTGTGTGTGAAATTTGCCGCAATCCCCATCGAGATAGTCAAACTATTTGTGTGGTTGCTGATTCCCGCGATGTGATTGCTTTGGAAAAAACCCGTGAGTATAGGGGTAAGTATCACGTCTTGGGCGGGGTGATTTCCCCTATGGATGGTATGGGACCTGAACAGTTGACTTTACAAGCTCTCGTCCGTCGCGTCAGTCAACAAAAACCCCAAGAGGTGATTATGGCCATTAGTCCTAGTGTGGAGGGGGAAACTACAACTCTGTATATAGCTGGGTTACTTAAACCATTTACCAGGGTAACCCGCATCGCTTTCGGTTTACCTATGGGTGGTGATTTAGAGTATGCTGATGAAATTACATTGGCTAAAGCACTAGAAGGTCGTCGGGAATTAGACTAACCATTACTAGGTTTACTGGGTTTAGGAGTTGCGGGTCTTCTTAAAATTCTTTTTATCGATGTTAGAGGTTTGGTGCGATTTCTGTTGTAACCCGTGCATTTTGTCAAACAAATGCCAGCAATATTCTTCTGGTAACCCACAGGTAATTGCACCTCTTAATACTACATTAAAATACCAATCATTTGGTGGTATTTCCTCTAGTAATTTATTTACCACAACGTACGTGCGAACATTTTTGTATATTTCACCTTCGTGCTGAATGTTAACTATCTCACGACGATAGAATTCCTGGCATACCCCCTCTCGCTTATCCAAATTTCCACTGAACCTCCACGGTAGTTCGTATAGCACGCCCCTAACTAGAGATGTACTATCTTGTACCACATCTAAAACCCCGCATTTACGTAAGTGGGAGTAACCATAAAATCTCAATCTATATTCTTTTAGTATGCCATGTCCAATTACGTAAGGATGGACATTCTCACCAAGCGATCGCTTTAGGTCTACCGGGCACATGCAAGAACCGTATGCAAAATAGTAGAATGTTGGTTCTTTTGATATCTTGTGTATTGGTGCTTTTTGTTGTGATTCTTGCAATTTTCTTTTCCTTGCTCAGAATTCTGTACCATATTATAGTAGTTTTCCAACTTTTTGTGGTCAAACAAATTTGGCGGTTAATTCCCTGCTTTCCAGCACCTGGTAAAATACAAATGGCAGTTGATAGGTGGTTACTGCAACACTATCAGCACCAATTTTTAAAAACATACTCTGGAATTCTCAGGTTTTATACCTGGTCTCCCCCTGCTATTTCCCTGGGCCATCATCAAAAAACATACCCAGACTTTTGGCATCACTTAATTTGGCAAGGTGAGAGGATAGATTTAGTCTGTCGTCCGAGTGGTGGTAGGGCGGTTCTACATCAAGGTGATTTAACCTACACCGTTATCACATCAGCAATAACCGGGAACCGATTGCAATCTTACACCAAGATTTGTGACTTTCTGATTCAAGGATGGGGGTCACTTGGGGTGCAATTAAGCTATGGTCAAGCAGGAAGGGGTTATATCCACAATCCTAACTGCTTTGGAACTGCAACGGGTGCAGATTTAATCCTATCAAATGGTGCTAAACTGATTGGTAGCGCCCAACTGCGAACTGATAAGACCATTCTCCAACATGGCTCCATGGCCTTGGAACCAGATCAGGAACTGTTTGAGACCATATTTGGTGAAAGTTCCTTTGTTCCCATTAACTTCCCTAAAAGTCTGACTCGAGAAGTTATTATTCCCAGTTTGATTGCTGCTGCTTGTGATGTCTTTAATATAGATCTGGAAGAGGAACCTCTTTCCCCCGAAGAATGGCAACAAATTATGGCATCTGATTAGGTTCTGACTAAAGCTAGACAATCAAAAAGCGCCCAGGAGTGTTGCCGTGTTTCCACCCTAAGCGCTTCTTGAAATTTGCTCCTCACACACAACTAGAATATATCACTAGTTTTGAGAAAATGGCAAGAGGTTTCATGGAAATTTTATATTAGTAAATTAAATCATTCATCCTTGGTTTATATTGGAGTGATATAGGTTAAGATTGTTGATATAGTCTAGAAATAAGTCTAGTGACTCCCATTCAGAAACCATGGCATTTGGATAAATTTATCTTATCATTCCCACTACATGGTGGTGAACCAGTGGTTAATCGTTAACAGAAATGCTTATTTCTAACATGGTCTGACAATACTTAGTTAAAGTCTCAGCTCTTTGTTGAATATTTTCTAATCGTGATTTTATAGTTACTGTCTGTTTTGCACTTTGTAAAAACATCATATCAACTTCCAACAAACGTATCTGCTTACTTATCTCTGTTTGATAAGACTGCTGACGAGATTCCAAATCAGTAAAGACGGCAATTTCTCGTGCAAAAAACCCGCTGATCTCACCCAGAAGGGATTTCCAGGTGGGATCGTAGACATGAGCTTTGTTAACATCTGATAACAATAGCTCCACCAAGGTTTTCAATTCTTGATATTTTTGATATTTAAAGGACATTAGGACTTCTATTTTTTGAATCTGGAGTACAATTATATCTTCTATATCCTTATTGACCTATAGTTGCAGCCTAATTGTAGCTACCGGGACTGGAGGTCAGACAGAACGCCTAACCAGTTCTGTCACCCATTTTCCCTGTCTATAGCGTTTTGCCTAGAGCTATAAATAGGCAATTTGCTCCATAATAACCCATTTCAGCGAGAATTAGATTACTAAGTTCTGCCATGATCGGAAAAATTGATGGCAGAACTAGATTCTTAATCGATTTGCAGCAAAAACTGCCCAGTTTCAAGACTATATCCACAGTTTTGAAACCAAATACCAAAAGCATTAACCAACTAAAAAACCTACTATTCCTATGACCAGCTCTATTGATTGTTCGACAAAGATTAACCTACCTCAATGGTTAAAAACATGCCTTCAGGAAAATACTAGCAACAGTGGTTCAGGAGAGGATGACCGAAGGTGTAATGATAACAGTTTAGTTTGTAACGCCTTAAAATTTGCTTATGAACTACATGAAGGACAGCACAGAAAATCAGGAGAACCCTATATAGCTCACCCAGTAGCAGTAGCTGATTTATTAAAGGATTTAGGTGGTAATGCTCCTATGATAGCAGCTGGGTTTCTACATGATGTAGTTGAGGATACAGAAGTCACAATTGAGGAGATAGAACAGAAATTTGGTCATGAGGTCAGACAATTGGTGGAGGGTGTCACTAAATTATCGAAAATTAACTTCACCAGCAAAACCGAAAGTCAAGCAGAAAATTTTCGGCGAATGTTCTTATCCATGGCCCAGGATATCCGAGTGATTGTAGTGAAGTTGGCAGACAGGTTACACAATATGCGCACTCTACAGTATATGTCGGAAACCAGTCGTCGTCGCAGTGCCCAGGAGACTAGAGACATTTTTGCCCCCCTAGCTAATCGGTTGGGTATTTGGCACATTAAATGGGAATTAGAAGACTTAGCGTTTAAATATTTGGAACCAGATGCTTATCGAGAAATTCAAGAACACGTGGCGGAAAAAAGAACCGCACGAGAAGAAAAATTAAACAAAGCTAAGGAGGTATTGCGGGAGAGAATTGAACAAGCGGGAATTAAATGTTTGGATATTAGTGGCCGTCCTAAACACCTGTATAGCATTTATCAGAAAATGCAGCGTCAGCAAAAGGAATTTCATGAAATTTATGATTTGGCTGCATTAAGAATTATTGTGGAAACAAATGAGGAATGTTATCGCGCTTTGGCAGTGGTACATGATGCGTTTTGTCCCATCCCTGGTAGATTTAAAGATTATATTGGCTTGCCCAAACCTAATCGTTATCAGTCTTTACATACAGGTGTAATTGGTTTAACTGGTCGTCCCCTAGAGGTGCAAATTCGCACAATGGAAATGCACCAGGTAGCAGAATATGGTATTGCAGCTCACTGGAAGTATAAGGAAACAGGTGGATCTACAGCTCAAGCTACAGGGACGGATGAAAAATTTGCCTGGTTAGGGCAATTATTAGATTGGCAAAGTGATTTGAAAGATGCCGAAGAATATTTAGACAGTGTTAAAGATAACTTATTTGAAGATGATGTTTATGTTTTTACCCCTAAAGGAGATGTGGTTGCTCTGAGTCCAGGGTCTACTAGTATAGACTTTGCCTATCGGATTCATACAGAAGTGGGAAACCACTGCGCAGGGTCACGGGTGAATGGGCGCATTGTACCGCTATCAACACGACTACAGAATGGGGATATTGTTGATATTATTACTCAAAAAAATAGTCATCCCAGTTTAGACTGGCTGAATTTTGTCCGCACTTCAGCAGCAAAATATCGAATTAAACAATGGTACAAACGTTCCCGAAGGGAAGAGAATATTACTAGGGGTAAGGAATTATTAGAGAAAGAATTAGGCAAAACCGGATTTGATCACCTGTTAAAATCTAACCCCATGCAGACTATAGCAGAAAAGTGCAATTACCACAATGTGGAAGATTTATTAGCAGGTTTGGGGTATGGAGAAATTACCTTAAATCTAGTGTTAAATCGCTGGCGAGATATAATCAAGTCACAGCAGCCTGTAGCTGACATAATTTCGTTTTTACCTAAAGATTTATCTCCTAAAACATCTAAGGATAGCTTTCCCACTACGTCCAAGTCCAGTGACTCGCCAATTTTAGGAGTAGAAGGTTTGGTTTATCATGTAGCTGGATGTTGTACACCAATTCCCGGAGAAGCAATTATTGGTGTGGTAACTAGAGGAAGAGGTATATCCATTCATCGTCAAGCCTGCCATAACTTAGAGCAGGTAGAATATGAACGGTTAGTACCTGTACAATGGAATACAGCCATGGAACATCGCCATCGTCCCCAAACATATCCAGTGGACATTCAAATCGAGACTCTGGATAGAGTAGGCGTTTTGAAAGATGTTCTGTCTAGACTTAGTGATCAAGGCATCAATGTCCGTCACGCCGATGTCAAGACTACCTCTGGTCAACCAGCATTGATGAACTTTGGTATTGAAGTGCGCGATCGCAGTCAATTAGAACATTTGTTTGTGCAGATCAAAAAAATGAGTGACATTCTCAATATTCGCAGGGTGGGTGAAATGGAGAGATCACCGACATAAACGGTAGTAGGTGTTGTTAATTGGCCAGTTCCCACCCAGTACCCTGATAACCATATTCAAAAATGTCCGGGTGTAGGATTTCCGCCAAAATCTCTACAGAATCAACCAAACGTGGTCCTGGTCGGTTAAAATAGGCGTTGCCATCTGTGACAAATACTCTTCCAGTCTTGACTGCATGGAGTTTGCCCCAGTCTGGATGTTGAGTTAACAATTTAGCCTCCTGTTGAGTCCTTTCTAAATTAAAGCCACAGGGCATAAAAATAATTACATCTGGATTAGTTGCAACAAGAGTTTCCCAGTTAATGCGGGTAGAAGGTTTACCCATAACGGTAAACAAGATTTTTCCTCCCGCCAAATCTACCAACTCAGGTATCCAATTTGCCGCAGTCATCACCGGGTCAGTCCACTCAATACAAGCAACTGTGGGCATTTCTCCCAAGGAAAGTCCATTTATTCTTCTATTGCAAATTTTTACCCGTGCTTCTAAATTTTCTAGTATTTTTATTGAATTCACTCCGAAAGTTTGACCTACTCTTTCAATATCACCCCATACATCTCCTAAGGTGGTAGGTTGTAAAGAAATAATCTCAGGTGAAAGATGGGTAAGTTCCTTCACAGCTTTTTCCACATCTGACAAACTAACTGCACAAACATCGCATTGAGCTTGAGTAATGATATGAGTAGGTTTTAATTTTTCTAAAACATCTAATTTGATCTTATAAATACCCAAAGCAGACTGAAGAATTTTACTTACCTCATCGTGAATAGCACTACTGTTACCATTACCATTTAATCGGGCTTGGGTACAAACAGGCACACCAGCTATTTCTGGGGGATAGTCACACTCATGGGAGCGACCAACAATAGCATTTTGGAGTCCCAGGGTAGATACTATTTCAGTAGCGCTGGGAATTAAGGACACAATTCTGATATGTTTTTCCATAGGTTTTACCTCCTCAAAATTAGGAGTTACAAATTAAAATTAGAAACAAATTCACAATAAAAAGTAGTCAAGTATATGCAACATCTTCACATCTAGTATTATAATCTTATTTCTGACACATTCATGTAAATAGTACATCTATCTTAGGGGGGTTATGGAAGTGGTAATTGGTATTGATATAGGTGGAACATCCATAAAACTAGGCGTATTTGATCCTAATGGTAACTGCTTACAAACTATAATATTACAGACTCCTAAACCAGCGACTCCAGAAGCTGTATTATCTACAATGTTAGGGGGATAAATTCCCTGATTGAGCAGAATGATAGAATCCTAGGCATGGGGGTAGGAACTCCAGGACCTGTGGATGCAACGGGGAGAGTTGCCAAAGTGGCCATCAATCTTGAGGGATGGGACAATGTACCATTAGCAGAATGGTTAGAAAACCGTACGGGAATACCCACAATTCTTGCCAATGATGCCAATTGCGCAGGATTAGGAGAAGCTTGGTTAGGTGCAGGGCGTGATTTTCAAAACTTAATCTTGTTGACCTTGGGAACCGGTGTGGGTGGAGCTATTATTTTGCATGGCAAACTATTTGTTGGTCATCAAGGTGCAGCAGGGGAACTAGGACTAATTACTCTTAATCCTAATGGGCCATCATGTAACAGTGGTAATCAAGGTTCTTTAGAACAATACACCTCCATTGGTGCTATTCATCGTCGCACAGGAAAGGACCCAGCTAGACTAGGGGAATTGGCTAAACAAGGTGATATTCAGTCCTTGACTTTTTGGCAAGAATATGGTAGAGACCTGGGCATTGGTTTAACCAGTTTAATATATGTACTTACCCCCCAAGCAATTATTATTGGTGGTGGTATTAGTGCTAGTTTCGAGTATTTTTTACCAGCAATGCAAGAAGAAATTGAAAGACGTGTTTTACCAAGTTCTCGTATGGGTCTACAAATTTTACCAGCACAATTGGGTAATAGTGCAGGTATGGTAGGTGCAGCTAAGTTGGCCTGGGATAATGACTAGAATGGTAAATAAAGGTTGTGTCAAATCGTATCACAGGGGAGAAAGTTAAAAATCTTTCCCCGGTGGATTAGATTAATTGTGAAGTTTTGTAGAGGGATTCACTTTATATTTTCCAAGGATTCTAAACGGACCTTAAGTAAATCTACTTGTAGGTCAAAATAATCTTTAATATCAACTGACATTTTTGTAAGTTTATACTGTAAGTCTTGAAACCGTTGAGAGAACTCCTGCAATTGCAGTTCAATTTGATTTAATTGCTTATTAATTTTGAGTATTTCTAAATTGGTATTTGCTTGGTTATCTTTAATGGTTTCTGATATGTTAACTTGCCAACCTATATTTTGACTCTCTTCAGGAACCTGTTGTAATTGCAGTTCAATTTGACTTAATTGCTTATTAATTTTGAGTATTTCTAAATTGGTATTTGCTTGACTATCCTGTAAGGTATAAAAGAAATTTCTCAACGAATCTTGATGAACATTACTAGTAAACTCTAGAATTCCCTTTTGTTCTAGTTTCCATTCTCTCCCACTAGGTAAACTTTGAACCTTTGCAGGTTTAATTAACAGACAATGATTTTCCATAGAGGGAGTGCCCTGAAAATCAAATACCTTAGCCATGCTTTTTAGCTTATAAATGTGTAACTTGATATCCATTGCAGGTAAAACAAAAACATTATTCTCATCTGAGACGATTAACCAATATTTACCATATTGATCAAATTCCAAGATAATTGATTGATCTCGGTTATCTTCTCGATAACTTTCTTCGGTTAACTCCGTAACAATTGAGTTTTTAAATAAAACTTTAGGTACATCATTATAAACTTTTATTATTTCCAGTTCAGATATATTTGTGGGGATAATTTTTGGCACTTTCCAAGCACCAGTTACCATAACTGAGTCATCTTGTACGCGGTCAGCTAACATTAGTAAGTGATTTTCTATTTCTTCGATTCTATGAACAATATCATTTAAATCAACCATATTTAAAATCTCCAATTGTTAACAAAGTTATTCTAGAAAAATCTGTTTCTCAAAAAAAAATTATCAAGCCAAGCGCCTTAATACTATAAATATAACAACTATAACTGGGACCATAACCTAAAATTGTAATTCCCCCTCCTCGACTAACTGCCATTTTTCACCCATTGGGGAAACTTTTGCTGGGTTAATCAGTTTAAAAGACTTACTAGAGTTAGGGTCATATTCCAAACAATTAAAAAGTCTAGACATGGTGTTATAATTATGATTATTAACTTTCATTGTCGGTTTAGGAACCAGGTAATCCATATCACCATGGTTAATAATCCAATAATTACCCCGGTTATTTGGCTCTAAAATAGGTTGACTATCACGACCAAGACGACGTTGTTCAGCTGTAAGTTCACTTTCTGATACAATAATTGCCGTATTTGCTAGTGACCTAGCGCCACTATTATATTCCCGTACCAATTGATTTCCGGGATTAGCAACACTATTTGACTCTTTATTTGACTCTAATGATCCTGACAATTTGTGTAACTTATACGAGGTACCCATTGTTGGTTTTTGAGGTTTACCTCGATTAACCGAATTAATTGGATTAACTTGTTTTGTAATTTGGGAACTTGCAGAAAATTGATCAAGTTGAGACTTAGAGGACTGATCTGACTTATCTGAGTTGGGACTGGGATTACCAGTTAAACTTTGCCGATAGGTTTCAAGTTTCTTTAGTCTACCACTAAGATTTTTCAACTCTTGGTAAATATTCTTAATATCCTGATTATTCTTCATCAGTCTGTTAAGGTTATCTGGGTTTTCTAAAACTTCATAAAGTTTATAAAGACAGACAATAGCAAAAACTGCAAACATTAGAGATAAAACGACTATTATGAGACCCATCCGAGATAAATCTCTTTTAAGTGCTGCCATCTCTTCTGAATTATTGGACGAATTATATAGCTGAGAATTTGGGTTAATAACCTTATCACTATTACTATCATTGTTAATATTACCATCAATATTACTAACATTACTGCTATTACTTAATACAAGTTTTTTGCTATTACTAGCAGTTAAAGATTTAGGAGTCAAAGAACTAATAATTTTAATTTCTTTTTCCAGTTCCTGGATTTTTTTATTAGTAAATTTCTCTATTTCTTCCTGTGTTGTCTCTCCAAAATTTCCATAGTATTTGTTATTTACTCTTCTCCTGGCAAAAAAGCCCAAATACTTTTGTATTCCAGTTACTCCATTTTTTTTCAATCCGTCTTCTAGATATTTCATAGTACGTTCAAGTTCTTTAATTATACTATTACTCCTTTTGACTGAAGGAGATAACTGGGGAGTTAGAGATAATTTAGCAACTTCTTGCTTTAACTGATTAATTTGGCTAATAACTTTTTTAGAATTTAAACTTCCAGTATTTTTCTTGTCTTGAACAAAAATTTTTAGGTCCTGATTTAAGGACTTTACTGCATTTTTTAGACCTGCAAATTTTTCTAGAATATTCCGTTGGTGATTGATACTAACAACTTCAATATTGCCACTATTGTTGTTTGGGGTTTGTACCGGTTTATCCATATCGGTAGCATAAAGTGGTGTGGCCAAGAGCATTTTGCCAGATAATGCCAGAGTTAAGCAAAAGTGATACTTAATAAGTTTCATATAATTCCCCAAGGTTAGTTTTTGATTAAAACTGTAAAGTTCCAGTGTCTTGTAATTTCCATTTTTCTTGATCATGAATGGGAGAAACCTTAGCAGGTTTAACTAATATCATACTCCTTAAACCAACGGAATCGTTATAGTGATAATTTAAGCATTCAAACAATATGGATATAGTTTCATAACTATGCTGATTAATCTTTTGCCCGTATTTTGGCACTAAATATTGATTATCAATAATCCAATAATCTCCCCTACTTTTGTGATTAGCTTCAAAAATTGCCGGATCCTTACCACCACACCAACGATGGGACTTGCTATCTTCTGTTTCAGAAACTTCTATTTTATCCAGAAAATCTCCATGACTATTATAAGTTTCCACTAAACTAATTACTTGTGGGTCATCAATTATATAATCATCTATATAATCATCGCTGCACTGTTTTTGATCAGTTGAAAAGTAATTTTTCTGTTCACCTATTTGCTCCGATTCCCCATGGAGTTGAGAAGGGTCAGAAAAAGTGTCAATTCTTTGGTATTTTTCACTGATTTGGCGTAAAATACTTAATATTTCCGGTAAATGTTGAGTATTACTATGTATGTCCTGCAAACTTTGTAAATGTTTTTCCGATAATGAATCATTCTTTTGGCGTAGCACCAAATTTTCTTCATTTAATTCACATAATTTTTGCCACATTGCTTTAGCCCACTTATTAGCCCATTCCCATTCTAATATCTCCTCCTGTCTTTTTGCTCCCATTAAACTTAGATTATATGAATAAGATAAGGGATATGATATAATGCGCCAAGAGCAAGTTGGACAAACCTGATTTACTTCTTTACTGTATTCACAGTCACAAACAGGGCATTTTAAGTGTTTCATTTTCAACCTCTAACTTCAGCAAGGGATAGGTTTAAGGAAGTAAGCGAGCAATTGGATTTACTCAATTTAGTTAAGTCTATTTATCAATGGCGCTTTAATAAAATTAAAGCCTCCAGGTAACATCTAATTTATTTCCCAGCCCATTCTCTACCTAGGACTCTTAGAAGTGCTTTTAATGCCATTATAAAAGGGGGTTCTTCTCTAATGTCTTCAATATTACCCTGGATAGCATTAAGAGAATTTCTCAAATCCCTTTCTGTTGCACGCCACAATTTCACATTATATTCTGAACCTGGGTCTTTAACCCGGTATTTTTCTAATGGCTTTATGGTTTCAATACCCAAATCATCTAAACCGATGTGAAAAGCATCTAAAAACAACTTCAATTGACCTAGGGATGGAATTTCATATTGGGTAACACTGTTACCTCTAAAATCTAACCGTTCTTGGTAACCAAACCTTTCACCACTGATAATACAATCTTCACCAGCAATAATGGGATCCTTATCCTTTTTACCCAAACCTTCTAATTCTCTTGTTCTTAAAACTAAACCGCAAGCAGCTTCATCTTTAGGGTTTTGACTCAGACGTGTAGGTTCCTCCGTGTCTGCTAATTTGGCAGATACAGTCATCATTTGATTAAATAAACCATTGATTTCTGAGTGACGAGTAAATTCACCACCTTCTGCTAACCAGTGTAATAAACGGGAACCATTCCCACCAATATAAACTCGGGTAATTTCATCTCTTGAATATTTTCCCTCTTGAGAGAGAACAAAGAGAATTTGACCTATATAGAAATATAATCCAGCAATACCAATTGCCATAAGACGGATTAGACCTTGAAATTCCTTATCCTCCTCAAATCTATCCCTTTTATTTTCTAACCAATTTGCTGCCTCTAAACGCATCCACACATCTAATTTAGCATTAAAAGCCGCACCTCTTAGCCTTTCCCAAACATTAATATCTTTAATATCAGGATCCAGTTTTTTCAAAAAGTTAGGTTTCATTTCTATGAACTGGGAAAACAGTTCACTACCCGCTAACAAAATCGAACACTGATGTAGGAGTTTATCATCTTCCCAGATAGAAATATCCGCAGTACCACCACCCATATCAATACAGGTACTGCCAACTAAATCACACCCTTTTTCTTGTTCAGCAAAGTATTGGGCAAATGCTATACTTTCAGTCCGAAAATAATTAGGATCATCTTTTTCTGGAATAACATGGCTAATTCCTGTAGTTTGGTCTAATTTAGACAATAATCTTTTCCACGTTGAGGCGTATCTATTTTGTTCTCTCGAGGAGAAGGCTGAGGGAAATGATAAAGACCATTGAATTTCTTTTACGCCATTACTAGCAGCTAGAGCTGTAATATGTAACGCCAAGTGTTTGAGGAATAATTCATTATCTGTAAGATTAGTAGTTGACCACTTTAAGTTGGTTTTTATCCATGTTTCTTGGGGAGAAAAACCTTTAAGGTTAGGACTATAAATGCGCCCATCAAAAATTGGACTTACTTGTTCTTCCCTAGCATTAGTTTTCCCCCTAGTTGTTAATACCGTCGATAGGGGAAAAGGCTTATCCACAGGAATAAAGCTTTCGGGAATGAAAAATTCAAACAGGCTAGGGAATCTAGTATCAATAGCAACATCTGTAACTTTACGGTGGAGATTTTCTCGTCCCAGACGTTCCACAACTCTACTATTTTTATTGACGTAAATGTTGGTAAAAGATGTGCCAAAGTCAACACCAACGACCCATTTACCATCTAGGTTAATTTGTTCTGGAGTTGATAGCAAAATCAGACCAATGGTATTTTTATGGATATCTTTACAGTCAATAAAAGATGGAAACTCTTCTAAATGAACTACTTGATAAGCATCCCGTCCTTCTTTAAAACTATGCGTGTTTTTGGCAGCAGGAAAACTGACTTGAAAGGTGTCTTCCCCCAAAGCAGCATCATAGTAAAAGCCATAATATTCTTGCCATCCCTCTACACGGAAATCCGGCCATATTTCCAAAACTGGCACTTCTGTAATGATATTTTCTTCCAAGAGAGGGTATTCTTTGTAAACATAAAAATTCTGGGAACCTTGCCCTTGTTTTACTCCGTATAAAGGGATAGACAAAGTTACTCTAACCAGGGATGTACCGGAATTATTTCTAGTTAGTTGAAGCTTGATAATTTTCGTGGCTAAATCTTCTGGTGTGAAATAGCTAAATAAAATTGGATTGATGGGAATTAAAGGCGTAATATGCTGACCTTTAAATACTAAGGAATGTCCGCCATCAGGAAGCAAAGCACCGGGTAAAATGCCTTCTTTATCTATAAATTTTAATTCAGGTAGGAATAAATCCTGTGATGCTAGGCAAATTACTTCCTTAGTTTTATTCCATCTTTCTATATCTTCAGGACGCAAAGCTGCTAAGGTTTTTCCCTCGTGAACCCAAATGTTTTGTAATACCTCATTCCAGCTTGTCGCTATCTCTTTATCCACAATTAATAGTGGTCTAACATTAGCTTTATTCATGCTGGGAATTACCCGCACATTAGATTCTCTCCATTGAACCTTCACAGGAAGATTCATGCCAGCTAAAGCTCCCCTATTTAAGGGGACATCAAAAAATGTTGTATTGCTTGTCAATTGAAAATCGGGTAAAGATTCCACTGACAAACTGCCAATAAAATCATTGATTAACCCAACTATAGTGTTTACCGCTCTAGCATTACCTTGGTGCTTCCCAATTTCTGTTTTTAGGTTATCTAACCAAAATACTAGCTGGGCTTTTTCAATATCATTTAAATATTTATGTACTGGTTCAAACCTCATTTTAGTAGAATTCCACCAAGGTAAACCATTCCAAATACCTTCTTCAGCGGGAACAACTAAGGTGCTTGGAGAAGTCATTCCTACGGGAGAATTATCCCAGGTAAAATATATAAATCTTCCCAAGGATTTTTGTTATTACTGAATTTGTAAATACTATTGCCATCATCTGGTAACAGTTCATATAAAGAACGAGCAAAATTGTCAGTATCCTTTTTAGCTCCTAATTCCAAAAGTTGGGCTTTAATGGGGAACCCGCGCACTTCTGCTAAGGCTAAAACCGTTAACATTCCTTGCCACTGAACAATGATTTGTTCTCGAATTGGATACTTATCATTATGCAATGCCATTTCTACTGATAAAGGACGGGCCCAAATAGTGGGGACAGAGCTGATATTTTTGATTTCTCCCGGTGCTTTGTAATCCAAACTGGAAGCAACTTGATTAAAGGTATTTGGTGCTTGAGCATCCCACACACCAGCAACTCCAGATTTAACATCGCAATCATCTTTGAGTCTTGGTAACAATAAACTTGTCATATATAGTTTCCCTTGCTTTTTTAATTCACCAATTTTCAATCAAGTATTTCTTAGTCTGTTAACCTACAAACATGATACAAAGATTTAGCAAGCCCAATAACCCCAAAATTGGGCGCAGGTATAGATTGAGGATCTAATCTTTCTTTAAGTTTCTGAATTGTATCCAGGGACTTTTTGTTTCTATCTCGACTATCGGTTTGTTCAATAATTAAATTGGCTAGATTTTCGGCATTGAGATTTCCTGTATTTAGATAATCTCCATTAAATAATTGAATACTCTCTTCCTGACACTGATGAATACTCCATAGCCAGCGTAAATAGTCGTTACACCAATTGCTAATTATTTGTATTGCCTCTTGTTCTTTAATGTTGTTGAAATCAACGATTGGTTGACTACCTCCTCCTAAAATCCCTCTGGAAGCTGGGAAAAATTTAACAAACCAACTTCTACCAGCACCAGTTCTAAAAACTTTTTCACCCATCTTTTTAGCCTGTTCTAATTCCGGGGCAATATTAGATAACCAAACCAGGGCAAAACGAGTAGCATTTACAATTTCTGGATAAACTTCCTGCATATCTGGAATATCCTTCCAGGTTAGGTTTCTTGAATTTTCTCTATTCATTAATACCACCGTTTTTGTCCCGGGGTAGTTTTTAATGAAAACTGTCGCGCTGCTAACGCGGCATAAAGTTCAATAAAATGAGGATCATTACACTGGGTATTTTTGCCAATACTGAACTTTTTGACCGTGGATAATTGCTGATTACCCAATAAATAAACCACGTCAAATATTTCCTGGGGCTGACTGCCATAATAACGGAGTGCCGCCTCTGTGTTTAAAAGAAACTGTTCAGAACGGGCGTAAACTTCCTCTGAATTCTCATCAGGTGTAAAGCTAAAATAAGGCAAGACAAATAGACACCCTAAATCCACTTTCTCCCTAATTTTTAGTGTTTCCAATCTATTATGAATTAATCTCCCAATGGTTGGCAGTCCTGAAGCTCCTGTTCCCCCAAAAATTGAACCACATAAAAAGATTTTTGGTCGCTTTCCTCCTCCCGTATCTTGCTGAATTTTACCCATCAAACTTCCCCAAAAATCATTATCAATAGTATCCATTTTTACTTGGCTCATCACCGCCGCACCAATGTTAGGTCTCCCCCTAAAACCCACGTCCAAGTTGGCTTCTCGCTCTTTTGATGTATAAAGTACATCAAATAAATTACCCAGAGCTGCATCATTTTCTTTGACCAGATTGTAGTTAAAAATAACTGCCAGGTTTTTGTTAGTAAGATTATCGGCGAATGGTGACCATAGGGGGAAGGGTTCAATCTCTGTGCGCATCCACGGGTATTTACCATTTAGTCCTAGCTCATAACATTTATTGTAAGTGTCTAAACTATTCAACGCTCTGGAAACATTACCATTGGTTTCATCAGTGTCCACAAACAATAACTTTACAGATTGTTCCCCAAAGAGTCCAATAGCTGTTAATTGAATTATTGCTTCAATAGATTTAGCCCCAGTACCACCAATTCCAATCACATAAATTGACATTTTTCCTCAGTCTCCCATTAGTTTATGACGCAACCAAAAGGCCAATGGTGGAACATATTTTACTGCTTCAGGGGAGCTGGTTGCTGTTGGTAACCAGTACAGTAAGATGGCATCCAGCAAAAAGAATGCCATTAGTGAAAAGTGAGCTTCGCTACTCCGATTAATGTAAAAAACCGCGATCGCAATGGTCACCATTGGTATTATTCCCAATAACCACCAGAGTAATCTCCATCGAGCTGTAGCGGCTCCATCATTGAAGCGACTCTTTTCTGCCAATGCACACCAAAGTAATGTTGAAACAAGACAAGCAAAAAACATGGCGAGAGCAGCATTGGTATAGTCACTAACCAGCCAAGCGTCTACTGGCACTTGCTGAATGGGTACAATTTGATTCTCATAGACTACCCTTTGTCCTAAAAACATCACGATTCCACCAATGAAAGCGAATGCAATAATCCTTTGTTGCCAGGACTTCATTAACCCTCCCTATTTTTTGTATTTTTTTATATTGTAATATTTTCTCGTTTTGTTGAAACTCAGTATGGTTGTTTCCCCTTATGCTAACATACTACTCTTGGATTTGCAATAGAACTGGTGGTAAAGTTACTTAATATTATTTTATAATAAGTAATAAAATAATTTTGACAAATAGGAGTTAAAAATGATACATGAAGCATACTTCCGCAAAGGCTTGATTATGTTGTTACTTAGTCTTTTTATAGTGGCTTGTAACAAAAAAGAAGAGTTGAAATGCGAACTTGGCCATACTCCAGCGGAGAATGCTAATACTAGTAAATCAAATAACCTCAGTGTAAGCATTTACTTGGATGGTAGTGGCTCCATGTTAGGATATGTAAGAGGGGGAGAAACCAACTACGTTAGCACTCTCAAGTCAATCAGAAATTTATTTGAGTTAAGTGATAAATTGCCGGTTGAATATTATCGAATTGGTAGCCCTATGCAAAAGATCACCAGTAGTGAATACTATAATTATGGAGTTACCACCACATTTTATGATGGCAGTAGTAACCAGTTTCCAGAAGTTTCCAGTCCCATAGATGCTGCTATTATTTCCCCGGAAAAGGAGCAGAAAAAAATGACTGTGATTATTACTGATCTGCAGCAAAATAGTGGAGATGTAACCAAGCTAAATAAATTAATTAATAATACTTATTATAATATTGAGAATCGAGATTATGCGGTAGGAATTTGGGCTATTAAAAGTGAATTTGACGGTAAGATTTATTTAGAGGGTAACAATCCAAGAAGTTTTGACTATAATACAGGTCAAGAATCGGCAAAGTTTCGTCCATTTTATGTATTATTTGTTGGACCTTATGGCGATATTAAATACTATTTCAGTCAGCTGAAAAAATACAATACAAATCAGGCTTTGCTAAATAGTGATAACAGCAAGTTCATGATTTTTCATCCTGATCATATATTGGATAAAATCTCTGTTTTAGATGCGACACCCATGTCCTTACCACAGGGTATTACTGAACCTTTTTCCCTAGTTAATGGGGGTGTGGTGGTTAGTAAAAGTAACCAGGAAATGCTAAAATTGAGTTCTTCTTTAAAGCAGAGTTCAACCATTAACTATGGTGTGAGTTTCCTCCATTCAGAATATAGTTTACTGCTAGATCCAAGTACGATTAAAGCTCAGGTAAAAGGTGAAAAGTTTGATAGATTTAAGAGGACTTTTGTACAGGTCGATAGCAATTCAGAAATAATTTCATCCATAGAATTAAAGGATTGGCAAATTCTCCCCGAGGAAAATCAAGCAAAATTTGCAGCAGTTATCCAACCTGATAAATTATCTGAACCAGGTATTTACAAGTTACAGTTTGATCTAATTAATTCTTCCCTAGCGGTTCCCAATTGGTGGAAAGAATGGGATTGGCAAACCAGAACCGGAGAGGAAGATGGTTCCAAAACCTATAATTTACAAGAATTTTTTACCGCCCTAAAAGTTAGAACGGAAACTATGCAATCGGAAATTGCCAAAAGTCCTCAGCATTCAGGATGGTTTATTGGTACCTTATGCTATGCGATTCAAAAAGACTAGAAAAATTAACATATAGCTTTTGTCTAGTTATCCCCTGTCAAACACCCCCTTACTAAAAAAGTTGGAGGTATGTAGAGCAAATAAACAAATTAACAAGGAGTATTATCCATCATGACTCTTATTAGTCTTATAGCTGCCATTTCCCAAGATCGTATTTTAGCTGATTCCAAAAATGAACACATTCGTGGGGGTATTCCCTGGGATATTCCCAGTGATGGACGTTATTTTAAAGAAATTACCTGGCGACATCCTGTAATTATGGGTCGTAAAACCTATGCTACCTTCAATCATCCATTACCAAATCGTACTAATCTTATTGTAACTAAAAACACTGACTATCAAGCGCCTGGATGTGTGGTTTTCCATTCTTTGGAGGAAGCAATTAAATGGAGCAAAATGTGTGAAACAGAAGAGATATTTATTGCTGGTGGAGAACAAATTTATACTCAGACTATGGAACTTGCGCACAAGCTATATTTAACAATTGTGGAAGGGAGTTTTGAAGGTGATATATATTTTCCTGAATTTAGCAATTTTGGCAAATTAACCAAAAGAGGAAAAATTAGAAGAAAATGGTTTTAAGTTTAAGTTTGTAGAAATTGAACGTCAATAAATTTAGCACTAGTGCTGTCAACTACTAAACAGGATGCACAGTAGTTGTTGGAAGCTTATGATGGGGGGCGATCGCTCAATACATAAAGTCTTCCCCCAATAAAAGATCCTAATTGCTGGGACTAACCGATGGTTCCCGACGTCTCAATTTTGGTTTGGGTGTGGGTTTGCTCTCGTCACCATAATCAGATTTAGACCAAGAACGACCACGACCTACTCCATTACCATCACCACTCTCACGTCGTTTGTTGATTTTTGGCTTGGGTGTGGGTTCTTCCACAGGAATATCTACTCCATTTTGTAACCAAGCAGGACGTGTCTGGTCATAAGCCAATTGTAAAGCTGCTGCTGCAATAGCTTGAGCATCATATTTTTCCGTCAATTCACTAATTATGGGAAGGAAGGAGGCTAATCTTTCACCAGCGAGAGCTTCCGAAACCTGCTCTTTTAACTTCTGAATATGTTTAGCCTCGATTTGGGCTCTGGTGGGAATTGACAATACTTGCCAGTTTTGGCGATTATGACGTTCAAAAGCCTGCTGCTTTCTTCTTTCAAAGGGTTGAACCAGTGATATTGCAGTTCCTTCCTTACCAGCACGTCCCGTTCTCCCAATCCGGTGAACATAGGTTTCTACGCTATCTGGTAGGTCGAAGTTAATCACGTGGGAAAGTAGATCAACATCTAATCCCCGCGCAGCAATATCCGTTGCTACTACCCATCGTACTTGACGATTGCGGAACCGGGTTAATAATCTTTCCCTAGCTTGTTGAGATAAATCTCCGTGGTATTCATCTACACTGTGACCAGCGGACTGCAATTGATTTGTCAGCTCCGCAGCAGTACGACGAGTACGCACGAAAATTAAGGCTGTTTCCGGATCTTCCATCTCCAGAATTGGTTGTAGGGCCTTAGCCTTAGTCCAGTGTCTGGGTATTAAATAGGCTACTTGATTAATTTTAGTAGGTGTAGCTTTGGGTTGCTCCACGGTCACTGTGACGGGAGAATTGAGAAACTTATTCACCAATTGGCGAATAGAGGGGGGCATGGTAGCCGAAAAAAGTGCAGTTTGACGCTCCTGGGGTGCTTGGGAGAGAATTTTAATCACATCATCAATAAATCCCATGCTTAACATTTCATCCGCTTCGTCTAAAACAAACCATTTCACTTGGTCAAGTTTTAAACTACCTCGTTCCAAGAGGTCAATTACCCTTCCTGGAGTTCCCACTACTACATGTACGCCCCGTTTTAATTGGATCATTTGTCGGTCAATGGATTGACCACCATAAATGGCTAATACTCGCAGCTCACTATCACCCATAAACTGGGAAATGGCATCATGAACTTGCATTGCTAATTCACGAGTGGGAGTTAACACTAAAGCCTGTACTGCTCTCTTGTTAGGATCTAGTCTCTCTAATATAGGCAGGGAAAAAGCTGCTGTTTTACCCGTACCAGTCTGAGACTGACCTACCACGTCCCTTCCCGCTAATAATTGGGGAATAGCTTGGGACTGGATGTTGGTCGGTGTGGTAAACCCCATGTTTTCTAGATGGGTCGCACGTTCTGGGGAAATGCCTAGTTCTTGAAAGGTAATACTACTCATTAATTCTCCTAAATTTTATTGTGAGTTGTGGATCTCTATTTAGATCTGTATTTGGACTTGGTTGCTATGCCATGACTACTTCACCGTATAGATCATAAGCATCCGCAGTGGTGATTTTTACAGGCACTATTGTTCCTAAGCTGGCTTTCCCCTGAACATATACTTGACCATCTACTTCCGGGGCAAATCTGTCGGAACGTCCTATTAAATCCCCCGTTTGGGGATTTTCTTGTTCAATTAGGACATCAACTATTCTTCCCACTTGCTGCCAATTTTTGTGCAGGGAAATGGGCTGTTGTATTTCCATGAGTTGATTCCGTCTTTCTACCATCAATTCCTGTGGTAACTGATTTGGTAGGTTATACGCTGGAGTCCCCTCTTCCGGTGAAAATGTGAAAACTCCCAAATGATCAAATTGATGTCGCTCCGTAAACTCCAACAAATGATCAAAATGCTCTTGTGTCTCCCCAGGAAACCCAACTATAAATGTTGTCCTCAACACTGCTTCTGGTAGCGCGGTTTTTATCCGCTCAATAATTCCATCATTTACTCTACCTTGCCAGGGACGATTCATGGCGCGCAGTATTTCAGGATGGGAATGTTGTAAGGGCAAATCCAAGTAAGGAAGGAAATTCGCCGTTTCTTGAATTGCCTTAATCACATCCGGTGTTATTCCTGTGGGATAGGCGTAGTGCATTCTTACCCAGGGAATATCTACTTCCCCCAAGGCGCTAATCAATTCGGCCAATTTGGGTTGACCATAAATGTCTAACCCGTAGTTGGTCGTAATCTGGGAAATCAAAATTAGCTCCTTGACTCCCTGCGCTGCTAGTTGCTTGGCTTCCCCTACTATTGATTCAATGGTACGCGATCGCTGATTGCCTCTTAAATAGGGAATAATACAAAATGCACAACCATAATCACAGCCTTCAGCAACTCTAAGATAAGCTACTCCTTCTGTGGTTGTTCTATAACGGGGCGTGTTTTCGTCCGCTATATATGTAGGGTCAACACTAATTTGTTTGACTCTCTCTCCCCTCTCCACCCGCTCAAGCACATTCACTATCTTGTGGTAGTCACCAGTCCCTACTACCGCTACCGCTTCTGGTAACTCCTCTAATAGTTGCTCTTGAAAGTGCTGGGCCATACAACCAGCAATTACTATCTTTTTGTTAGACTCGGCTAACTCCACTAGAGTTCTCACCGATTCTTCCCTGGCAGCTTCAATGAAACTACAGGTATTTACTATCACATAGTCTGCTAATTCCTCGTTCGTGTCCACACTGTATCCCGCTTCTACCAGCAGTCCTAATATGTGTTCTGTATCTATTCGGTTTTTCTCGCAGCCTAGGTGTGAAATGGCAATTGTTGGCTTATCACCCATATCTTGAATATATCTTCACTTTTTTTGTTAACACAAGTTGATGGACACCTTCCTTGCACCTTAAACCCGCATTGAACACTCTCTTTTGATATCTATACTCTAGATTTCTAGTTTATGCTCGACACGGTCTAACCCCATTCATACTTGATGATTGAGGTTATGTTATGATGTTCTTGTTATTTTGTTTCCTCGGGTAAATTCTGGTGTCTTTGGGTAGGTAGTTAGGACACTTTTCATATTTTTTAACGATTCGCTTAATGGTATTTTACAAAACCCTAGCGTGCGCGTTGTTAATTTACCCATCGGGAAGCCGCCCCAAGGGCTGTTTTTGAGAAGTTGCTACCCTCCGGGAAATCGCCAAGGCGACTAAACCCATCAAGCAGTTCCACGACCTGGTTCTTAGGATTGTGCTGTATATTACATACAGCCAGATACCGAAAAATCAGGACACTTGTCTTGCATTTTTTTGAGTGGCAAGCTCCTCTTGTAGCCAAGTTTTATCTTAACATATCTTATGAAAGGTTTAACAGCAATTTACATCTTGAGCATGAGGAGATTTATTAATTTCTGAATAATACGCCAAAACACATTAAGACAATGACCAGTTAAATCTGGTGGAGAACCCACAGGAACTGTAACTCCCCCTCAACCTCCCCATCCCTGGATTCAAGAATGCTCTAGTCAAATTAAAAACGTGAACTTATATAAACTATTCAAAACTCGTAAACCCATTATTGGTGTAGTTCATTTACTACCTTTACCCACATCAGCCCGCTGGGGAGGTAGTCTGAAAGCAGTAATTGACCGCGCTGAACAGGAAGCTACCGCCCTGGCCAGTGGTGGGGTGGATGCTTTAATTGTAGAAAATTTTTTTGATGCCCCCTTTACTAAAAATCACGTTGATCCTGCTGTGGTTAGTGCTATGACCCTAGCAGTACAGAGAATTCAAAATCTGGTCACTTTACCTCTGGGTTTAAATGTTTTAAGAAACGATGCGGAAAGTGCCATGGCGATCGCCAGTTGTGTAAAGGCTGAATTCATTCGTGTTAATGTTCTGACCGGTGTTATGGATACCGATCAAGGATTAATAGAAGGAAGGGCACATCAGTTACTCCGTTATCGTCGAGAATTAGGTTCCGATGTGAAAATTCTGGCTGATGTATTAGTTAAACATGCTCGTCCCTTAGGTCATCCTCATCTGAGTGTGGCCATTAAAGATACCATAGAAAGGGGTTTGGCTGATGGGGTGATTTTATCGGGTTTGGAAACTGGTAGTCCTCCCAGCTTGGAAGATTTAAAATTGGCTAGCAGGGTTGCTGCTACTACTCCAGTATTTATCGGTAGCGGTGCTGATTGGGAAAATATTGGCACTCTTATGCCAGTAGTTGATGGGGTCATTGTTTCCAGCTCTCTCAAACGTCATGGTCAAATCTCTCAACCCATTGATCCTACCCGTGTGAGTCAATTTGTAGAAGCTGCTCATAGAAGCATCACTACAAAAATTTAATTGTTTTGTTCAAAAATACTACTAAATAACTAAACTGATAAACAATTATGATTCGTCGTCGTTCTACTCCCTGGATTCATTACTGGTCTCGTCCCCTCATCGGGGCGATCGCTACTCTTGGTATTCTTAACACTGGTTATCTTACTTACGAAAAATTAACGGGTGGTACGCCTATATGTAATGCTGGGGAGCAGGTTAAAGGTTGTGTGGATGTTCTTTCCAGTTACTGGGGAACTGTGTTTGGTCAACCTTTGGCTCTGTTTGGATTGTTAGCATACACAGCCATGTTTATACTAGCTATGTCTCCTATTCTGCTAAGATTAAAGGATAAAAATAGCAAGAAAAGTAGTCAAACCAAGAGTACAGAACAAATAGAGAATTTAAGTTGGTGGCTACTATTGATCGGGGCGATCGCCATGAGTATGTTCAGTAGCTATTTAATGTATGTTCTAGCATTCCAACTGCAAGCCGTATGTTGGTACTGTATTGCATCAGCATTTTTTGCTTTGAGTATGCTGATTTTGACAGTTTTAGGAAGAGAATGGGAGGATATAGGTCAAGTTCTGTTTATTGGGTTGATAGTTGTTGTAGTCACACTAATTACCACTTTAGGTATTTACTCGAAACCCCCTATTGATATCACTACTGATACTACCACCTCCGGTCAGCAACGTATTACTTTTTCACCCAGGGAAGAACCCAATCCTAATTTTGGTTGGGAAATAACCACCAAATCAGGAGAATCGGAAATTGCTCTAGCCCAGCACTTAGTAAAAATTGGTGCTAAAGAGTACGTTGCCTATTGGTGTCCCCATTGTCATGAACAGAAGCTACTCTTTGGTAAAGAAGCCTATCAAATCATCAATAATAATAACATCACAGTAGAATGTACTGCAGACAGTCCTAAAGGTAAACCAGCACTCTGTAAAGCAGCAAAGATTGAGGGCTTCCCCTCTTGGATAATTAACGGTAAAATCTATAGTGGAGTGCAAAATTTGAGTGATTTAGCTAGACTGAGCGGTTATATGGGTCCACAAAATTTCAAATACTTTCGGTAAGTAAGTTGGACTGAAAAAAGTCAAACAAACTTTTGGAATCAATACAGTTGAAGACCACAAATTCAACCAATTACTGCTAGCAGTACACTCACATCCATACTAGAAGTTTTAGTTTGGATGGTAACTGATAGTTTTTCACCCTAAATTCCCTCAGATTTCCACCAACGATCATCTTGGATCATTGTGTGCACTTGCCATTCATTAACCACTTCCGGATAATCTGAACGATAATGCCCACCTCGACTTTCTTTCCTAAAAGCAGCACTTTTAAGAATTAAATAAGCCACATCTAATAAATTTTGGGTTTCTGCCCATAGACGCAATAACTGATTGATATCGGAATAATTAAATTTAGCTGGTGTTCCACCAGGTAAGGTTTTTAAAAACTGACTCAAAGGTAAACTGGCAAACTCCCCTTGCCAAAATACAACCTGAGCGATCGCCTGGTCTAGACTTACTTGTTCTCGACAAATACCTGCACTTTGCCAAACTAGTCGCGGCAAATTTTCTCTCATACTTTCTAATACTGATTTTTGGCTTTCCCACCCGCTTAAATTACATTCCCAGGAACTGGGATGACTGGGATGTAAATTGGATGGTATTACCGATGGCAATTTCAAATCAGCCATCTGTGCCCCAAACACTATACATTCTAGTAGGGAATTACTGGCCAGACGATTGGCACCATGCACACCAGTACTAGCAGTTTCTCCCACAGCATATAAACCGGGAATGGAAGTGCGATTTTCTAAATTCGTGAGAATACCACCCATCCAATAATGGGCTGCGGGAGATACGGGAATAGGTTGACTAAATACATCTATGGACCAGTACTGACAAACTTTAATAATATTAGGAAACCTTTGGCGAATTCTATCCGGATCTATGGGACGCATATCTAACCAAACATGGGCAGTAGCTAAATCCTTGGTGGTACCTTGTAGATGACTAAAGATAGCTCTACTGACCACATCTCTGGGTGCTAGTTCACCTGCGGGATGATAATCAAACGCAAAACGTCGCCCCTGATCATCAATTAAGTGGGCTCCCTCCCCCCTTACAGCTTCACTAATTAAAAACCTTCCTGGTTTTATTAACGCGGTAGGATGAAATTGCACAAATTCTGGATCGCGAATAATCGCACCCGAACGCCAAGCTATGGCCACCCCATCACCTGTACTGACTGCTGGATTAGTAGTTTGAGCAAATACTTGACCTCCACCACCTGTGGCTAAAACTACTGCACCCGCTCTTAGCCAAGTTACTTCTCCCTCATAAAACAGACTAATTCCCTGACAGTGTCCAGTTTTTGTATCTAACCAGATAGAAAGGGCTAAAGCCTGTTGAATCACTTGAATATTTGGACAACATAATACTTGATTTGCTAGGGTGGTGGTTACTTCCCTACCTGTAGTATCTGCTGCATGGAGCACTCGATGACGGGAATGAGCAGCTTCTAAGGTTAAGGCTAGGCTTGTACCATGACGATCAAAGGCTACGCCTAAATTTACTAAGGCTTGAATGCAATCGGGAGCTTTATGGGCTAAGAATTCTACCGATTTAACATCACACAAACCTGCACCAGCTTTTAAGGTGTCCTCAATATGGAGTTTTGGTGAATCCTCTGGGGATATGGCAGCAGCAATACCACCCTGGGCCCAATCACTAGCAGATAGGGTAAGATTTTCCTTAGTAATTAAGCCAATTCGTAAGGATGCAGGTAAACATAAAGCTGTGTATAGTCCAGCAGCACCAGCACCTATTACTAATACATCAAATGTCTGATTAATATCTATTTCAGTCAAGGTTAAGGTATATGGGTATAAACAAGGAATCAGAAAATGGGAGATTAGGGGGATAAAATTGTTCACCCCTCCTCACCCATTAGGTATTTGTCTTATCTGTAAATACCGTTGTTAATACGATCATCGCCTTCATTGAATTCAGCATCGTATTTTGTTACGGTAAATTGACTTAAATTATTTGCTAGAAGTTTTTTCTGGCGATCGCTCAAACCCTTAATTTCCAACACGTCTTCTACCTTAGCATAGGGAGCATTAGCAATGATTTTTTTAGCCAGAACCGGATAAAACCCTCTGATCCCTTGAAATCGAGAAATGTTGGTATTATTCAAGTCTATTTTTTTACCAAAATCCGTTGCTAGTTTCTGATCAGCTTTATTTTGGCGAGCAATTGCCAAAATTGGCGTTTGGTATAGGTTAACATGGCTAAAATCCCAAGCTTGAGCTGCTGGGGTTATTCCTAACCATCCCCAGCATCCCAGTAACAAACTAAAAACTGTTAATAAACGCACTAATCCTTTCACAATTTTCTTTCCTCTTTCCATCAAACAAAAATCAACCCCCACAGGTAGTCCGATCTCATTCCACTGAGGGAATGTTTGTAGGAGTCAAAAACTACTATACAACTTCTGATTGACACTCTATGAGTTAGTTGCTCTCCCATGGTTAAGAATTTTTAGCCAGAATCGCAGCTACTAGAAATAGACTGTCTACTAGGATTGTACTCAAAACCGCTCCACTAAATGCATACCAATGCTTTTGTTTATTTTTTAATGGCACTAAACCAGCAACTAATAGTGATATAGCTAAAACTATAGCCCAGCCTTCTCCCCAGGGAGTTTGTACTTGTGCTAAGGCATTTTTAAATATTTCTGATGCTCCCAGAACATCAGTTCTCATAATTTGTCGCCAATAGGGGATTAGGTCTACTAGGTAGTAATATACATCCGTTAGGACTGTACCAAATAGAGAACCAAGATAAAACAAGTTACCAATCTTACCCCAGTTTCTGTGTAAACACCAAAGTGCCATGGGTAGACATATAGATTCTATGGGCAAGTGCCACAGTGGTTCCCACCTTAACCAACCCCAGTAAATTGCCCCTGTTAACCAGGTAAGACTAAATCCTAGAAGTAAATCACCCCAAATATAAGTTTTTTCATTGGACATTAATTGTAAACTTAACCACACCCATAATCCAGTAATGGCTAGACTTATAGTTGGTAAAAATCTAACTAGGGGCGCTTCTATAAATACGGGTACGGATACTAAAAACACCGCAGCTCCAAATATTAACCAACTTTGACTGGTGGCGATCGCTCTCGGTAAGGCGGGTAATAAGAACAGAGGAGAATGGAACTCATCTATACTTATGGCTTTGCTATCGGAAGTATGTAAATCATTTTTAATGGAGTAGTTCACAGTTTTGTAGGATGAGAGTGTTTTACTAATCAAAGTTTTTAATATTTGTTACTAAACTTTACTTTTCTACAGTATCACACTGTAAAATCCCCCCTAGGGGTATTTTAATCATAAAGCAAAAGGTGCAAAAATAAACTGTTGTGGCTGGCCTCCACGCTGACTATCAAACAATATTTGAACTTTGTTATTTTTTCCAGCTGTTTTCCTCTACAGACCATGGATAGAATTAGTAAAATGTATATGAAAGCTTTTTTGGCGGTAGGATTAAGATGGCCACTGGGTACATCCTCATAGCAGCAATTTTAATTTTGGGCGGTGTGATTGCCACCCTCGGCGATCGCATTGGCACCAAAGTAGGTAAGGCACGTTTATCTCTGTTTAATTTACGTCCGAAGAAAACGGCAGTTGTTGTCACTATTTTTACGGGTAGTGTGATTTCTGCTACCACTTTGGCCATTTTATTTGCCGCTGACGAGGGATTGAGGAAGGGTGTGTTTGAGTTGGAAGATATTCAAAAAGATCTCAGAAATAAACGGGAACAACTAAAAGTTGCTGAGGATCAAAGGATTAACATAGAAAATAGACTAATTGCAGCTAGAAAAGCTCAAGAAGAAGCTAAAGATAAGCTAATACAAACAAATAAGTCTTTACAAGAAGCAAATAGTAAACAGAAAAGTACACAAGCTAAACTTGATATTACTAATACAAAACAGATTAAAACTCAAACTCAACTCCGGGGAACCCAGAGCAAACTAGGTAAAGTTGTGATTCAGTATAGACAGGCCCTGGGTGAACTGGAAAATTTATACCAACAACGCCAAGCCTTACAATTGGCAGTGGGAGAATTAAGGAGTGAACGTCAGGAGTTATATGCTCAAGCGCAACAGGCTATTGACGAGGCTAAAAATGCAGTTACCAAACGAGATAGAGAATTGTTTAACCGGAAGGCAATTATTGCACAGCGAGATCGAAAAATTGCTGGTTTAGATAGGCTAATTCAAAATCGCAATTTAGAAATTAGGAAACGAGAACAAATTATCGCTAGTAGAGAAGTGCAACTAGGGGAGCTGGAAAAACAGCAGCAGTATTTAGAACAAGAAGTAGCAAGGTTAGAAAAATATTATCAGTCTTATCGCGATCTACGTTTAGGTAAACTAGCTTTAGTTCGTGGTCAGGTAATAGCATCCGCTGTAGTTAGTGTCAAGAAACCTAATGTTGCCAATCAGGTCATTAGCCAAATATTTCAGGAAGCTAATAATAACGCCAGCACTCAATTAAATGAACCAGGAACTAACCAAAATAATACAGACTTACTACGTATAAGTGAAGAAAGGGTGGAACAACTGACTAAACAAATTCAGGATGGTCGGGAATATGTAGTGAGAATTTTTTCTGCTGGTAACTACGTAAGAGGGGAAAAACAAATAGAATTTTTCGCCGATGCTATGCCCAATCAACTAGTATTTTCTGCTGGTCAGGTATTGGCCACAACCTCTGCGGATATGAAAAGTATGACATCATATCAACTGCGTCAAAGGCTAGATCTAGTAATTTCTGCTTCCCAGTTCCGTGCGCGAAATGCTGGCATTGTGGAGAGAATAGAGATAGATGGCACTTTTTTACGATTTTTTTCTGAACTAGAGCAGTCTCAACAACCTTTGGAAGTAAAAGCAGTTGCTGCAGAAAATATATATACTGCAGGTCCTTTAAGAGTTAGACTGGTGGCAATATCCAATGGAAAAACTGTTTTTAGCACTTGAAAATGAATAATATAATAAATTGTATAAAAACACAGTCCACAATTTTAGGCTTTGACCCTGGACGTGACAAGTGTGGTGTAGCAGTAATGGGAATAGACCGTAAACTTTATCATCACGAAGTTGTGCCCGCTAAACAGGTCATCACCCGTATTTCCGATTTCAGGACAACTTTTTCCATTTCCACAATTGTGATGGGAAATCAAACCACAGCCAAAACTTGGAAACAGCAACTGGAGCAGGAATTAAACCCCAGTTTGGATATCATTTTAGTAGATGAACGTTACACTACCTTAGCTGCAAGGGATCGTTATTGGCAGATGTTTCCTCCCAGAGGATTGACAAATCTCGTACCCAAAGGTTTACGTCAACCACCACGAGTTATAGATGATATTGTGGCAATTCTCTTAATTGAACGCTATCTTGAAGAAACTGGAGTTTGTCACAAAAACCTCTAGTTGTGACCAATAGTATTGGAGTGTTTATGAATTGCCTGTAGTGGCTATAATTCATATTTCGGCGCGAATAATAAAAGTATAATCTCCTCCCGGTTCCAACTGATAATCTTGTTTTTCTAAAAAGCGTCCCAGGGGATCCCTAATCAAGGCCCTTCCCCGAGAGGGTTGAATGGAAAGTTCTCCCCGGAGAAAATACCATTCAAAATGCCATTCAAAATTGCCAGCACTGACATCACCCTCAAGAAGGCCATGTTGCCAGGATTGACGGGTGATTCTCACGTGGGCAGTAGTTTCTGGTAAACGTTTAGCCCTGACCATGGAATAACAACTGTAAATTTTAAATTTTCCTTGGACTTAAGAAAATTATACAATTGCTGGAGAATATCCCATTACCCAGGTGTCACGGCCACCGGGGGTGAGCCAGAACACCTCTTTACTTAAACCTTGTAGACAAAGCTATGTAAAACTAGCGATTTGTTGCTGCGGCCTCTCGTGCAGCAGCTGCCTGATCTGGGTGAATACCCAATCGTGTCAGGTTAATTCTTCCCTTACTATCAATTTCACGAACCTTGACAATTACCTCCTCACCAACAGCTACTTCATCTTCCACCTTACCTACACGATAATCGGCCAGCTGGGAAATATGGATCATGCCCTCCTTACCAGGCAAAAATTCCACAAAAGCCCCAATTGGTATGATCCTTGTTACACGACCTAAGTACACATCCCCCTCGTGGAGCTTGCGGGTCATGCCCTGAATTATACTTTTTGCCCGTTTGGCTCTACTTTCATCTATAGCGGAAATAGTCACAATACCACTATCTTCGATGTCAATCTTAGCACCGGTTTCCTCCGTAATACCCTTGATGGTCTTACCACCTGGACCGATGACCAAACCAATCATATCAGGATCAATTTTAATTGTGACTAGTCGTGGTGCAAAAGGTGAAGTTTCAGTTCGTGGTTTGTCTATAGTTTGCAACATCTTATCCAAAATGTGCAATCGAGCATCCTTAGCTTGCTCCAGGGCTTGTTTAATTACGTCTAGAGACAAGCCAGAGATTTTCATATCCATTTGTAGTGCGGTGATTCCTGTATCAGTACCGGCCACTTTAAAGTCCATATCGCCTAAAAAGTCTTCAATACCTTGAATATCAGTTAGTACTCGTACTTCCGATCCTTCCTTAATCAAACCCATAGCAGCACCGCTGACAGGTTTAGTAATGGGAACACCCGCATCCATGAGAGCTAGTGTAGATCCACAAACTGATCCCATAGAGGTAGAGCCATTGGAAGAAAGAACTTCCGAGACCACCCTAATGACGTAGGGGAATTGCTCTTTGGTAGGAAGCACAGGCAAAATTGCCCTTTCCGCTAAGGCTCCATGCCCTATTTCCCGTCTTCCAGGCGCCCGCAAGGGTTTAGTTTCACCTACGGAGAAAGGAGGGAAATTGTAATGATGTAAGTAACGTTTAGACTGATCCACTTGTAAATCATCACTTAAACTTTGGGCATCTCCCGGTGTGCCAAGGGTACAAGCTGATAACACTTGGGTTAATCCACGATTAAATAATCCACTACCATGAACACGACGAGGTAGGAGTCCTACCTGGGATGAAACAGGACGTACTTCATCTAACTTACGACCGTCTACTCGCACATTGTCTTCAACAATTTGACGACGCATAAAGTACTTAGTAATGTCTTTAAAAGTATTCGTTAGTACTTGACTATTAGCTGTTGCAGCTGTGCGAATAGGATCTTCTTCCCCAAGTGACTCAATGCTAGATGCAATTGCACTTTTAACTACATCCAGAGCAGCATCGCGTTCAGTTTTAGTCAACTCAAACTGAGCGAGTTATTTTTTTGATTTCCTCACTAGCGCGATCGCGGATATAGTTTTCCAGACTTTGATCGGGTATTGGAGGTTCTTGGAGAACAATAGTCAAACCCAGTTCAGCAATTAAATCTCGTTGCGCTTGAATTAAATCCCTAACTGCTTCATAACCAAAGTCAATGGCCTCAATAATATCCCGTTCAGGTAACTGATTTGCTCCTGCTTCCACCATAATTACCCCATCGGGGGAGCCAGCAACCACCAAATCTAAATCACCAGCTTCTATTTCAGCGTAGGTGGGGTTAATAATAAAATCATCCCCAACTAAACCCACACGTACTGCTGCCATTGGTCCATAGAAAGGAATTTGGGCAATCAGAGTAGCAATAGAAGCTCCAGTTACAGCCAACACATCGGGTGGCACCAGCTCATCCATAGAAAGAGTCAAAGCAATAACTTGCAGGTCATCTCTTAACCAGGAGGGGAACAGGGGACGCAATGGGCGGTCAATCAAACGACTAGTTAAAATAGCCCTTTCTGGTGGACGACCCTCCCGGCGCATAATACCACCGGGTATTCTTCCAGCAGCGTACAGTCTTTCCTCATAATCTACTGTTAGGGGAAGAAAATCAATGCCCTCTCTGGCTTCTGATCTTGTGGCCGTCACCAAAACGGCAGTGTCCCCCGATTCTATCAACACCGAACCACCTGCTTGAGGGGCTAACAATCCGACCTTCAGTCGAATATCCCGTCCATCAAAGGATATTGACTTATCAATTTCTGCCATTCAGTTTCTTTTCCTTCTATGCACTCTATTCTCGCTCTGTGGCAATCCTAACACTTATATAATGTAGACGACTTGGTTTTGGATATATTAGTTTCATACAAGGTGAAGGGGAAGGGATTAGGGGGGTATCTGGCGACTTTATTTTCTGAATCCTGGTTATTTGGGTGATAAACAATTTTTTCCAAGACGATTTGCTATACCCATTGAAAAATATGGTGATGTAGCATCCCTAAATTAATTGCGTTCCTTAGTGCAGCCGTTTAAACAAAGCGAACCCATCATGAAACACTTGCAAAATATTTACCGAGATGTCACTCAAAAAGCTTGCTTATTGGCAATGAACATGGGTTAACTTTTTTGTTAACGATATGATATGATGCCATTTTATACTCAATTTTCCAAGATCTTAGGAGCATATATGGAGCCAATTATTGCTATAGCTTTAGCCCTTATGGGCTATGCCTTTGGATCTACAAAATTGGTTAGTCAAGGCAATGAAGCATTAGTAGAACGTCTAGGGCGGTATCATCGAAAACTGAAACCGGGAATTAACTTTATAGTTCCCCTACTAGATCAAATCGTTATGGAAGATACCAATAGGGAACAGATTTTAGATATTAGTCCCCAAAATGTCATTAGCAAGGATGGTATTTATCTAGAAGTGGATGCGGTAGTTTATTGGCGTATTGTAGATATAGAGAAAAGTTTTTATGCTGTTGATGATCTACAAGAGGCACTTAACAATTTAGCGGTAACCACAGTGCGAGAAATTTTGGCGCAGAATACCCTAGAAGAAACTAACATGGCTAGGTCAAACATAGACAGTACCCTACTGGATCAGTTAAACTTCACCTCCCAGACCTGGGGGGTAGAAATGATGCGGTTAGATTTCCAAAGAATTACACCACCAGAAAGCGTAAGAAAATCCATGGAAGAAGAACGTGCAGCAGAAATTAAAAAGCGGGCACTGATTTCCGCAGCGGAGGGAGAAAGACAAGCAGCAATCAAAAAAGCTGAGGGAACTAGAACATCTATGGAAATTATTTCCCAGGCCTTGCGTGCCCATCCTGAAAGCAAAGATATTTTACGCTATCTTGTAGCCCAGGATTATGTCCAAGCTAGTCAAAAGTTGGGAGAAAGCAATAACGCCAAAATTGTCTTTGTAGATCCGGCTAATTCTACAGGGATGTTTGAGGAGTTAATTTCTCAACCAGGACAAGAAGATGAGGGTAAGAGACCCGGTAATGGCAAAAAGTGACAAATCCTACTTAGCTACATTTGTAGATAGCATCAGCAACAAGGGACACGTCTCGTATGGCACTAACATCATGAACCCTGAGGATATCAGCACCATGAAAAATGGCTGCACAACAAGCTGCGGCCGTTCCCCATACACGATCTTTTGCATTGGGTTGGTTCAAAATTTGACCGATGAAGCTTTTCCGAGATGGACCAACCAGAATAGGAACTTCAAGGCTTTTTAACCTGGACAATTCCCGAATGATTTGTAAATTTTGTTGATGATTTTTGGCAAAACCAATACCGGGATCAATAATTATTTTTTCTCGTTTGATCCCCAAGGTAATTGCAGTATTTATTTGCTCTGACAAAAAATCATAAATCTCACCCATCATATCTTGGTACTGAGTATACTCTTGCATAGTTTGGGGAGTTCCTCGGATGTGCATCAACACAATGGGCACATCTAAACTGGCCACGGTTGACAACATTTCTGGATCATAGGTTCCACCAGAAATATCATTAACCATATCAGCACCTAATTGGACAGCAGCCTGAGCCACACTAGCTCTAGTGGTGTCTATGGAAATGGGTATAGTCACTTCTGGTCTAATTACCTTTATTATTGACAGTACACGTTCCATTTCTTCCGTGAGGGTGACTTGTTGTGCCCCTGGTCTAGTTGATTGTCCACCAATGTCAATAATATCAGCTCCAGCAGCTATCATGGCGCGAGCTTGAGCTAGAGCACTAGCAATTGTGTTGAATTCGCCACCATCACTAAAACTGTCGGGGGTGACATTTAAAATCCCCATTAAATAGGTTTTTGTCCCCCAGTTAAAACAGCTTTGTCGAATAACTAATTTATTTGCTTGATTTGCCATAATTGACCCTGGCCCCAACCCCCCTTACCTATCGATAATTGACAATTCTGGCAAAACTGTCCGGTTCCAAACTGGCGCCACCAACGAGAACACCATCTATTTCTGATTGTGCCATGATTTCATCAATATTATTGGGTTTGACAGAACCACCATACTGAATTGGCACCTTATCATTAGTCAATTGAGAGCGAATTAATCCAATGACCCGATTTGCTTCTGCGGACTCACAAGTGTCCCCCGTACCAATCGCCCAAATTGGCTCGTATGCGATAACCAGTTTAGTTTGGTCTATATCTACCAAGTCATGTTCTAATTGATAAGAGATTAGTTTTTCTGTTTCCCCTGCATCTCGTTGTTGTTTGGTTTCACCCACACAGAGAATTGGGGTTAGCCCATAATTTTGGGCAGCTTTAAGGCGCAGGTTAACAGTTTCATCGGTTTCGCCAAAATATTGCCGTCTTTCACTATGCCCAATAATAACATAGCGAACACCTATCTCCAAAAGCATGGGGGCGGCAATTTCACCCGTATAGGCTCCATTTTCTGCCCAGTGGACATTTTGCGCGCCCAAACCCACACGACTACCATGTAGGTATTTGGACATAACATTTAAGTTTGTAAAGGGAGGACACAATACAACCTCTCTTATAGAGGGTGTTTCCTCTAATTCAGGCAGAAATCCGCGCAGGAATTCCTCTGATTCCGCCTGGGTTTTGAACATTTTCCAGTTACCAGCAATAACTACTTTTCGCACAGGTGATTTTATATAAGATGCTAACGCTACCAGATCAACTCCTAACTCTACTACTTTTTGTGACCCCTTGGAGCAAAAATAAATAATATGACAAATATCACATCTAAATTACCCCAACCCGAAAACAATAATTCTTCCGACGCAGAACTGGATGAGGCGATTTTCAGTTTTGGAAATATTCAAGCGGAACTGAACTATGGACAAGCTAAAACAGCTTTAAAAACTTTAGTAACCCGTCTTGACCTAACCTCCCAGGAAATGTCTGGTCTAGAGAGTGAAATAGCAGATTTGGAAACCATGTTGGGAAAATTAGAAGACATGGTGGTACAAATAGCAGCCTTTGGCATGGTAGGAAGAGGCAAGTCTTCTCTTCTAAATGCTTTGGTCGGTCAGCCAATATTTGAAACTGGGCCTTTACATGGGGTTACCCGTGCGGAACAAAAAGTTAACTGGACTATCTCCCAAGAAGCTATGGGTACGTTCAAAGCTACTTTTCTCTCACCAGATCAATCCCAAATAGTTTTAGTAGATACACCAGGATTAGATGAAGTTGATGGAGAAACTCGTGCTGCTTTAGCACAAAGGGTAGCAAAACAAGCCGATTTAATTTTATTTGTTATTGCTGGCGATATGACTAAGATCGAACAGGTAGCTCTTTCCCAGTTAAGAACAGTAGGTAAACCGATTATTTTAGTTTTCAATAAAATTGACCAGTACCCTATAAATGACCGCCTAGCAATTTATGAAAAAATTCGGGATGACAGGGTTAAAGAATTAGTTTCACCTGAGGAAATAGTCATGTGTGCTGCTTCACCTCTAGTTAAGACCGCCCTAGTTCAAGCTGATGGAGCTAGGACTATAAGGTTAGAAGCAGGAAAGGCCCAAGTAGAAGAATTAAAGCTGAAAATTCTGGAGATTTTGCAACGAGAAGGGAAAGCATTAGTAACTTTAAACTCCATGCTCTACGCTAGTACTGTGAGTGAACAAATAGTAAAGCGAAAGCTAGTCATTAGAGAAGAAAGTGCTAATCAGTTGATTTGGAAAGCAGTAATGATTAAAGCTTTAGCTATTGCGCTCAATCCCGTTACTGTGGTTGATATTGTCAGTAGCATAGCTATTGACATAACCATAATTTTAGGTTTGTCTAAGCTCTATGGCATTGAAATGACTCAGAGTGGCGCTGTAAAACTGCTGCAAAAAATCGCCTTGAGCATGGGTGGAATTGGAGTAAGCGAGTTGCTGGCAAACCTAGGTTTAAGTGGATTGAAAACCATATTAGGTTTGTCCGCAACTGCCACAGCTGGAATAACTTTAGTCCCTTATCTATCCGTAGCGATTACTCAAGCAGGAGTAGCAGGCGTATCATCTTACGGAATTGGGCAAGTAACTAAAGCCTACCTAGCTAATGGGGCCACCTGGGGTCCAGAAGGTCCCAAAGCAGTAGTAACCAGCATATTATCCAATTTGGATGAGACCTCTATTTTGAATCGGATTAAAGAAGAACTTTTGTCCAAGATTCAAGGAAAAAAGGTTGAATAATAAATGGCTCACTCCGCCCAGGCGATTAACCTAGTTTCGTATGGACCAGAAAGGTATTGGTTATGGGGCAAAACCCGCAAAGACAAACCCTGTAAACCAGAACTGGTATAGGTAATATCGGCAGTATAAATACTTAAACCACTATCATCTTGCCCATTATAACTCATCTCTACGGGTACAGCATTGACAATATCACCATTAGCATCAATGGCTCCTTGATATAGTTCTACCCGCACATCCTGGTTAGTTAAAGTGGCTAAATCAACTTTCGCCGTTACTCCCACCTTTTGATTTACCCCAATTTCTGTCCCTGTGGATACATCAACGTCCTTAATTCTAATATTGAACCAATGTTCGCTTAATACCGATTTCCAGTGAGCTAACTCCTTGGCTGGTGTATAGTGATTTGATGTTAGGGTATGATGGCGATCGCTGGCTGGGAAGTAAGCCCTAAGGGCGTATTCTCTCACCATGCGTGCTGTATTAAACAAAGGACAATTCAATCGGATTGCATCCTTCATCTTTGCTACCCATTGTCTAGGCAACCCATCTTCATCCCGGTGGTCATAAAATAGGGGGACAACCTCTTTTTCCAGCAACTCATAAAGAGCATTAGCTTCTATTTGGTCTTGATAATTAGGATCCTCATAATTTTCTCCATGTCCTATTGCCCAACCAGTACGAACATAATCAGCTTCATCCCACCACCCATCTAACACGCTTAGATTGGGCAGTCCGTTCATAGCTGCTTTCATTCCACTAGTACCGGATGCTTCCCGGGGACGACGAGGCGTATTTAACCACACATCACATCCAGCTACCATTAATCTGGCAATGTGAATGTCGTAATTAGGTACAAACACCACCTGCTTTTCCAGATGCTGCTCACGGATAAAATGATTAATATCCTGAATCAGCTCCTTCCCTGGAATATCTTTGGGGTGTGCCTTACCCGCAATCACAAACTGCACTTTTCGGTGCTTATTAGCTAATAGTATGTGTTTTATTCTATCTATGTCGCGCATCCATAAAGTTGCACGCTTATAGGTAGCAAAGCGACGAGCAAAACCAATGGTTAAAACATTAGGGTCGAGAACTTCTTGTGCCTGGGCAATTTCTGAAGCTGATGCTCCCCGATCTCGTAAATGTTTAACCAAATGTTCCCGCACATACAAAATCATATCCAGACGACATCGCTCGTGGTTGCGCCATAGTTCTTCATCAGGAATAGAATCCATCCGTTCCCAGATTTGATTATCTGGGGGAGCTGATGACCAATTAGGTCCCAGGTAGCGGTCATATAACTCCTGAGTTGACTTGGATACACAACTGCGGGCATGAACTCCATTAGTAATAGCTGTGATTGGTACTTCGTCTACAGGTACTTTTTGCCACAAACCCTGAAACATTTGCCGGGAGACCACACCATGTAACTGAGCCACCCCATTAGAAAATGTGGCCATTTTCAGGGCCAAAACTGCCATACTAAAGGGACCTGACAAATCACCAGTGTTTTCTCTACCCAGTCCCAAAAACTGCTCTTTAGGCAAACCAAAAATATCAGCGTAGTAACCCAGATAGTGTAAAATTTTATCAGGTGCAAACAAGTCAATTCCTGCTGGTACGGGGGTGTGGGTAGTAAAAATATTACTAGAGGCTACCACCTGTTTAGCCTGGGCATAACTTAGACCTTCTTCCTGGATCAGGATACGAATTCTTTCCAAAGCAGAGAAAGCAGCATGACCCTCATTCATGTGATAAGCGGTAACGTTATAACCCAGTGCCTTCAACATTTGCACGCCACCGATCCCCAGCATCATTTCCTGATGAATACGCATATCAACATCACCACCATATAACTGGTCAGTGATATCGTGGTCATAAGCTTTATTGGGTTCAATATTCGTGTCCAACATATAGAGAGGGACTGTTCCCACCTGGACTCGCCACACTCGAGCATATACCTTGCGTCCTGGATATTCCACAGCGATTCTTAACTCAGAACCGTCTGGATTACGTTCCAAATGCAAAGGCATATTATAAAAATCATTGATGGGGTAACGCTCCTGTTGCCAACCATCAGCATTGAGATATTGGGCAAAATAGCCTTGTTGGTAAAGCAGACCCACACCAACCAAGGGTAATCCCAAATCACTGGCAGATTTTAAGTGATCCCCAGCCAAAACACCCAAACCTCCCGAATAGACAGGTAAACAATCCACCAGTCCAAACTCCGCCGAAAAATAGGCGTAGCACTCCTTGAGTGGTTGATTACGTTGTTTTTGATACCAGCTGCGCTCCTGTAAATAATCTTCCAATTGGCGAGCTGCACGGTCCATTTGCGCCAGAAAACCTTCATCTTCGGCTACTTCTAATAATCTCCCCTGACTAATGGTACCTAGCATTAAAACGGGATTATGATGACTAGATTCCCACAGATCTGGGTCTAAGCGACGAAACAGGTCTTTAGTCTCCACATTCCAATCGAAATGGAGATTGTATGCCAGTTTTCTCAATGGTTCTAGCAGTTGAGGTAGTGAGGGAGAAACATTAAATTTGCGTATTGGTTGCATAATCTGGTAGGAATTTAAATTCAACTATGGTTAATTGTTTACTGGTTTTACCTTAAATATTGCTTCTTGAGAGTGTGGTTTGTGAACCTCTGATCACTTTACCCAACTATTTATTTTCTCGCACATTGGCTTAATTTACACCAAAATAGTTTTTTCGTCTATGCTTAACTGTTGATTATTTTACTAAATTTAAGGATTGTTTTAGATTTGGTCAACTCTCAACAACACGACAAAATCTCTTAGGGTTGTATGTATACACTTACTTAAGATTTTTAGCTATAGTATAACCGCTGCTGCAAGCAATTTTTTCTTATCTTGCATATTTCCCACCCTTTAAAAAAGGCCGTTTTTGACCAATCACTTTTATGATATTTTTTATATTTTAAGCCCATGCAAAAGTATGAAAAATTAAGCAATAAAGATTACAGATACAATCTTAAGTAGATTAACGGATTTTTGCCAAGCAACTGTCCAACCCAAAAAAATGTGTTATGATGGGGCGTAGGTTACATTTTTAGAATATTTAGTTCAGGAACAGTTCTTTTAGCCTATAGATGATTGTGTGCAGCATGACTAAAGCAGTATACACTACAAATTTGTTACCAGACAGACGACATAGCTGTCGAGGAAGTGCTTACCTGTTTGCACCAATGGCCAAGTTTAACATTATGGCCGAAGTAGGTGACAATCCACCCTAAGTTTTATCTAAGTTTTATAAAAAATATAATCTCGATAATCTCGTGATTTAGTGGAGATCAGTCAGAATTGATAAAAACTAGAGCATCATTGAAAGTGTTATGTCTGGTCTTGATTCCTAACTCACCTCCGTAAATTATTAGGGAATGTATGATAGCAGCCCAATGTGGTATTTTTGCTAACAATCATAATTTTGCAGAACGTTCATTACCCATCAAAAAGCAAGGTGTCAGTTGTCAGGGGATTGTAATTGAAGATGATTGTTGGTTGGGACACGGAGTAACCGTACTAGATGGGGTTACTATTGGTAAGGGAAGTGTTATTGGTGCGGGAGCAGTTGTAACTAAAAATATTCCTCCCTATTCCGTAGCTTTAGGTGTTCCAGCAAAAGTAGTAAAAAGCCGTTTATAATATGGATTTATCTAGAACGCTTACGACAGCGTTAATGGTTATAGCTATACTTGCTGTAATATGTAAAAACTCACCTAAAGTTTGAGCTTCCATCTCCAAAAAATGGGTCTAATGTGGGTAAGATAATAATGCTATCTTTTCTACGGATATGCGCGTTTACAAAGTACTCGCTACGCGAGATCGCCCATTAACGGCTGTTAAATTTAGTAGGTTCTGTACTATGGTTTTTTCTTTCTCCACTAGGATTTAGTCCATCAATTACAGTACAAGCAGCTCTAACTCATCATAAACTAAATAAAAAGTATTAGCCCCCTTTTTAAGGGGATTGGGGGGATCAATCACCTGATCATTAGTAAAGCAAACACTCAGGGAAGTGCGTTTGTGAAGCACTTGCACTGGACTCGCGCCCGGGAGATCGCATAGCATATTTTAAATCACACTGTTCATACTTAAGTATGGGGTAACGATCGACCATTTAATCCCCAGTTCTCTTTAAAGCAATTGATAATTGTCGTAGACGTTCACTGACTTCCAAACTAAAACTCCTGTGACTTCAAATTGGGTGGTAATTCCGCTAAAAGTCGGGGATTTTCTTCTAACCACTCATTAAAAGCAACTCCCGTCCATGTCCCTTCTTTGTCTCGAAAAAGATCCACCAATCTTTTTAATTCTTGAGTATAGTAGGATTGAAAACCCGCTGCTTCAAAAATACCGTTCCGTAAGTATTCCTGAAAAGCATTAATGTCATTAATCACTTCCAAAGTCACAACCTCCCTGGGGGAAATTAATTCCTCAGAGTTCATTTCTTTGTGTATGGCCATACCAATAACTTCCTTAGCTATCCCTGTAACACCTAGTATTTGTTCACGAAGATTGGAGTTAAACAGTAGATCGGGTCCATACTTGACATATTTTTTTAAAACCTTAAATGCGGGTTCCTCCCCCTTATAGTAATTATCAATTAATTCCATATCAGATCCAAGTGATTTAACAATTTGCGTACGAGTGTCACTGTTAACCGGACCGCGAATTAAAGCTTCAGCAACTGGACGAGCAAATCTCAAAAATAAGACACTTAAACCATTTTCTAACCGCATTAAAAATTCGTTTTCTAATTTGCCAATTAGCCTTTCCTTAATTTGTGAACTTCCCCACAATAAACTAGTCATATAGTTAACTAATTTCAAGGCTTCATCTTGTAATTCTAGAGCCAATTGTCGGGCTAAATTATCAACAACAATTATAATATCTGCATATAAATCATCTCGCCAGGCAAAATTAGCTTTGAACTTATCAAAGTCAGGAAAAGAGTTAGCATCAAAGATAATTTCCTTTTTTCTCAAAGTTTCCTGTCTTAATTCCTCCATTTCTATTTCTACTAACTCCAGATAACGCTCTCTAAACTTTTTAACACTACCGTAAGTAGTATCAAGGTTTTCATAGAGATTATTCATCACCGATGATTCATAAAACCTTTGTAAATCAGCTTTAACTTGTTCCCATTTACCATACCACCATTCGGTAAAAGTAATTCGTTTTCTTTCCCCCTCTAAGCGTTGCGCCTCTTCTGCACTTTCAGGAAATTTTTGACTGACAAGGTGGTGAATTTTCTGTGATGTGTCCACAATTTTATTAATAGAACTTTCACACCGCTTTTTGAGAATGGCAACCCGCTCAGTATTAATATAATTGAAAATTTTCTGTTTAATGTCAGGAATTCCCGTTGCTTGAGTTCTCAAAATTTCATCGTCTATAATTCCCGTTAAATTGCTCAACCTATCACGAATATTACTAGCTTGACCGATTTCTAACTGGGTATGTTCCTCCGCGAAATTATTTAATACTAAATAAGCTCCTGCTGAACCAGAAGCAATACGCTCTTTTGGTAAACTGGCACGTCTAAACCAGTCCTGAGCTGCTTCTTGAACATGGGTTTTAACAGCTTGTGGGCTACCCAGAGAATCAATGTGACTTAAAAAGACAAAGAGTTTATCAGCAATAGTGATATTTTTATCCCCCTCTTCTGTAAATTTAATAATTTCTAATTCAGCTTCTCGAATACTGCGAAAACGCTGGATAACGATTACTGCATCACAGTCCGAGAGCATTTTTCGAGCTTCATCAACATGTTTAGCCAACCCTGAGTCCGAGCCAGGAACATCATAAAAGACAATTCCTTCTGCTTGAGCGAGTTTGTTTGTATAAAGTCTGGCTTCTAGAACAGCATGGGCATATTTTTCATTGGCCACATACTTTATCAGTTGTTCTCGAATATCTTCCAGTCGAGAAAAGGGAATGGTCAAATTACCTTCCCTTCTCACTTTTTCTAGAGTCAGTTCATTTTCTTTAATAGTTGTTAGGTCTTCTTTAGCACCAACACTTGCTAATTCTGCTAAAAGATGAGCAAATTGTTCTTGGGTACGTGTTTGTACTTCCAATCTTTGTTCTGATTCACTTTTAACAGAATAGATTTGAGTAGTAGTAAAGGTACATCTTGCACCTTTAGTAGGGAGCAAATCACATTCTAGCCAAGCATTAATAAAAGTACTCTTTCCAGCTTTTTCCAAACCCACCACCGCAATACGAAATTCTCTTTTTCTGAGTCTTTCAAGTTGACGACTAGCAGGTATTGCTTCTTGGATAAGTATTTCTGTTAGTTTGGAAGGAACTTGGGCTAAAGGAAGTTTAGCTAACTCAATCGCATAATGTTGGATGTTTAAAACATTATTCAGACTGGTTTCATAGTAAGATGAAGCAGATTTCCAATCCATAAAATTAACTTCTTAAATCCGATTGAACAACCGAAGATTGGAAGGATCTGTTAAACGACCCAGTTGGATAATTTTACCTTTTGTATCGGGGTGAAGGTTCCGAAGGTTATCTTTAATTCCATATTTAGTTTTTTCCTCTAGAATGTCGTTTTCACTGGGAATTTCAATGCGAATGCAAATGTAAAATTTAAGTTGACTGTCTGGCTTAACTTCCTGGTTTGTAGTCTTCATAGCTATTTGCTTATCGGCTTCAACGCATAGGAATTCTGTAGCCGCTTCAACTAGTTCAATAATTTTATCCCTTGCTATCTCTTCTTCCGCTAAATCGTCAGTAACTTGCTCACTTGCCATCTCCCTTTGCTTTAAACCAAAGACCGCAAATGCCGGAAGTGCTAGACATATTGCCGTAGATTTGGTAGCAGGAATTGCCTTGGAAGATGAAGGTTTATTCCTGTTTGGTAAGACTAAGACCCCAACAACTGCTAGTCCAATTAAAAAAACAGCAGTCAATGTAAGAATTTCCATTTGTTTTTGTTTTTTTGCCTCTGCTTGAAAACAATTGTTTATGAAAACTAGGTTTCCTAAGTTTTCAAAAATACCTATATAGGATTTTAACTGCTGTTTTATCTCATCAATAACCATTTTTATATCATGAGTAAAAGGTATCAGAGAATTTAGAAAGGACTCTTGTATTTCATAAACAATGCGAAAATCATCTTCTAGTTTGGAAGATTCTTGTATTTCAAAGCTAAGATAAATTTCCTGAGAATTGACTAATTGCTCTAGTTTAGCCTCACGGATTATCAACTTTATGATCTGATATAATACCCCTTTCTCTTTACTTTTGATTTGGGGGTATATTCGGTTAAACAATGGTTCGATCAGCTTATTTATCATTGTTATTTACCTGAGGTTTTTCAAAATTGACTAATTGGGAAAATTCCCACTCTAATTCTTTAGCTCTTTTCTGCATGGGTTGCCAAATACTTTGCCGTTGTTCATAGTCAAAATTAACTTCCTTTCTAGCCTTTTCTAATCTATCTCTATAACTCTTAATAATCTCACTTTGAGTCTTATCTACCTTTTTTTTTAAGTTGTCAATTTGTTCTAGCAACCATTCTATGAAAGGTTTTAACAACTCTGGATCGATCTTTTTGATTTCCAGCTCCCAAGTGGTGAGAATATCTCTCATCTTGGGAATTTTTGCATTATCACTGGAGCATACTACCTGTTTCGGAACTAACCAAAACCAATAGTCCCAACTTCTTGTTTCTTCAGTATACTCTCGGGTTTCAATTGCAAAGTCAGACTTAAATTTCGGTTGAATGAATTTAAGATCTTTCTTAACTTGCACAAGTTCTGACTTAGAAAAATTGATCCCAAGCTTGTTCCCAGCAATTTCATTACACTCCTCTTCTAAAAACTCTAGATAAAACGCAAATAACCCATTAACGGCTTCATATATTCGCTGGATCTCCTGTTCAGAAGTTTTCTCTAATACTTGAGGTATAATTAAACTTAGATGGATAGATAATTCGTTAATTTCATTATTTGTTTGCCTAAGATTCTCCTTCTCCAGCTCGGTTTTCGCTTCAATGGTCTTGCCATGTTTAGCAATATCATGACTATAGCCAAGTTTGATTAATCTTATAATATTACCTTCCAATAATTTTACATGGTAACTATTAACCTTTTTAAAGTTGGGATGATCTAGGGTGACAGTCCCTTTTTCCAAGGAAGATGTTACCGCTTCTAAAATGGTACTAACTTCCCTAGATAAAGAATCTCTCCAATCATACAAAGGAACTAATTTCTCTTGAATTTCAGGATTATTTCTACAAGGTTCCGTATTCTGAAGTTCTATGACCACAGACGTTAAAGTCTTACTTAGATGCTGCACATCCTTATTTTCTTTATCAAAATACTCCCCGATCTCTTGACTAATTTTCTCAAAAGGGTTTCGCAAGCTGTTACTACTCACTTGAATAAAGTGATCTAAATCAGACTTAACTTGAGAGATTCTGTGGCATTCTTGCTGATAACTTTCTTCCGAGCTATTGAGAATTGCCGTAGTGGTTTGCACTGTCCATTGGGTTATACTATTTCCCGCGCTTGTATTAAATCTTTCTATTGCTTGAGGAATCACTAACTTAGGAAAATGCTCAGCAATATGCTCATTTAAACATTCCTGGAATTCCTGAGCATAGGATTTTCGCCATAAATCCTGAGCTATACGTCGTCTATCTTGACCAGACCATTTTTCTGCGTTTCGCGGTAAGTCTTCTAAAATACTTTCTTCAATCAATTTATTAAATTTACGATCAGCATCCCTACAAGCCGTATTACTATGATTATAATTATCACTCAAAATTTGTAAGGACAGCAGTGCTGGCAAAGTACTTAGCTTAATCAACTTTAAATTTTTAATCGCTTGAGTATACTCACCTAAATGTATCCTTAATTCATCCTTGATGTTTTTTGTTGTTTTTTCTATAAAACGTCTTTCACTCTCTTCCCAATTCTTATCATCTCTAAAAACATCAATCTTATTAAAAACAAACAGCATTCGATCAGGAGATCCCCCCAGTCCTTTTACCTCTTCTACAACCTGCAATAAAAGACTCCTAACCTTCTGAGGATCAGTTTCCTGACTATTATAAGTAACTAAACACAAAGCCTCACGACATTGTCTAATTACCTCCATACTGGTTTCATCACCCACATAAGATAAACCTGGTAAATCAAGGATCTTAACTTTCACTCCCTCCGGTAAATATTTTTATACTCCTTAAAAAACCTAAAAGGATAAGAGAGAAAAAACCTTGGATAAGCCAGAACAGCTTGGTCTTTCTGATGATCAAGATAAGTGATCATAACCTGTTCCAACTTTCTACAGATTTGATCATCAGTGATATTTTCCCATCGACCACATTCCCATAGAGCACCTGGAGTTTCTTCAATAGTTAAACACCTTTGCTCACTGTATTCAATTGTTACAGACCCTGCACTCATTTCACCCACCGCCGTTGGCAGAACATCTGCCCCGCACAGAAAATTTACCAGTGTACTTTTACCACTACTAGTCGTACCAGTAGTTGCCAACACAAGAACAGGATTACGTAACTCATCGATTAATATATCTAAAGCCTTTTGTAAGTTTTGAGAAAGCTGATAAATTTCATCGTGATAAGAATGGGGTAGATGTTGAATAATCTCCGTTTTGAATCGATGCCAAAAAGCACTAACAAAATTAGCTTTCCTTTCTACTGACTGGAAAACTTCGTAGGAGTTCTGAAAGCTGCTCACATTGACAGGCCTAATAAAAGTAAGGTGTATTGTCACCACTGTACAGTAAAGCGCAAAAAAAGAATGCTTTTGTAACAAAAGTTTACCAAAATTCTCTCTGAACGGCATTTACTTAAGGGCATGGGTTTAGACAATAGACAGAGTAAGGGATTAAAATAGACGGGACAGTCCCCTAATCAACTTTATTTGTAGATATATTAATAAATATAAAAAAGTATGTTTTTTTATATCTTACATACTCACTTCATCAAAAACCAGTTAGAATCCACAGAATATACTAAACCTTATAAAAGCCAGATACCACAGGAGAAATATAAACATGACAATCCAAAAAATACTCAACGAAATCAAACAAACTTCCTCCTCAACGCGTGAACAAGGTGATAAATTTGAAAGGTTAATGTTGAATTATCTCAAAACAGACCCAATTTACAACGAGTATTTTAGTCAGGTTTGGTTGTGGATGGATTTTCCTAAAAGAGCAAACATGCCAGACACCGGAATTGATTTAGTAGGAATGATCCGAGATACAGGAGACTACTGTGCTATTCAATGTAAATGTTATGATTTAAACCAAACACTACAAAAATCAGATATAGATTCCTTTTTTACCGCCTCGGGAACTAAGGTTTTTAAAAAACGGATGATTATCTCTACAACCGCAAAATGGAGCAAACACGCCCAAGCAGCATTAGATGATCAACAAATTCCTGTCATTCGTGCCACAATTTATGATTTAGAAAATAGTCCTATAGATTGGAATAAATATAGTCTCCAAAATCCTGATATTTTACAACTAAAACCTAAAAAGCATATTCGCCCCCATCAACAAATAGCATTAGAAAAAGTCCTCACTCAATTTGAACACGCTGACCGAGGTAAATTAATCATGGCATGTGGTACTGGTAAAACCTTTACCGCTTTAAAAATCGCTGAGCATGTTCCCAAACATAGTCATTTAATTCTCTTTTTAGTACCCTCTATTTCCTTACTTTCTCAAACTTTAAGAGAATGGACTGCTGAAAGGCAAATCGATTTTCATAGCATAGCAGTTTGCTCTGATGTCAATGTGGGTAAAAATAAGACAAAATCTCAAAATGATGATACTGCTGATATCACAGTCAATGACCTGGCTTTCCCTCCCACTACTAAGGCCCAAGATATTATTAAGTCTTATCAAACTATCCAAAAGACAAATCAAAATAACCCACCAAAATTAACTGTTATCTTCTCCACCTACCAATCTATTCAAGCTATATCAGAAGCACAACAAAAAGGGTTACCAGAAATCGATTTAATTATCTGTGATGAAGCACATAGAACCACAGGTATAACTATTACTGGAACAGATGAATCTTACTTCACAAAAGTTCACGACCAAGATTTTCTCAAAGCCAAAAAACGGCTTTATATGACCGCAACTCCCAGAATTTACAGTGATGACACCAAAGTGCAAGCTAAGGAAAATGATGCTTCCTTATATTCTATGGACGACCTACATACCTTCGGAAAGGAATTTCATCGTTTAGGTTTTGGTGAAGCTGTCAGCACCGGTTTACTCACAGATTATAAAGTGATGGTGTTAGCAGTAGATGAAAAATTTGTTAGTGCCACATTTCAACAACAATTAGCAGATGCAGATAACGAACTAAAATTAGATGATGCTGTAAAAATCGTTGGGTGCTGGAATGGTTTAGCAAAACGGTTAATTAAAGATATACAAGGGGGAGAAATAGAAGATAGTACCCCTATGAAAAGAGCTGTTGCTTTCTCTCGTAGTATTAAAGATTCACAGAGAATAGTTAACCTATTTGCCGGTATTATCAATGACTATCAATACAAAAACCCGGATGATGAAACAGTTTTACAATGCGAATTAGACCACGTTGATGGTAAACAAAATGCCCTGGAAAGAAATGAAAAATTAGAATGGTTAAAATCTGAACCCTCCTCAAAAGAAATAAATAAAATAAACAGCTCTAATATCTGTCGTATACTCTCTAATGCAAGATGCTTATCCGAAGGTGTGGATGTTCCAGCATTAGATGCGGTGATATTCCTCACACCCCGTAATTCCGTAGTAGACGTGGTGCAGTCTGTGGGGAGAGTTATGAGAAGAGCAGAGGGAAAAAATATGGTTATATCATTTTACCCGTTGGTATACCTGCGGATATGTCTCCCGATGTTGCTTTAAAAGATAATGAGAAATATAAAGTAATTTGGCAAGTATTACAAGCCTTACGTGCCCATGATGACAGATTTAATGACACAGTCAATAAAAATTGATTTGAATAAAAACCGACCGCAAAAAATTAGTATAGTTGGAGTTGGTGGAGAGAGAAATGATAATTCATCAACCAAAAAGAGTAAAAATTTTAATCGACAACTAGAATTAAACTTTCCCATTCAAGAATGGCGAGATGCCATCTATGCTAAAATAGTAACTAAATGTGGAAATCGTCGTTATTGGGAAGATTGGGCTAAAGACGTAGCCAAAATAGCTGAAAATCATACTTCCAGAATCAAAGGACTATTAGAAAAATCCCAATCAGGACCTAGAAAAGCATTTGAAGAATTCTTAACAGGACTGCATAAAAATATTAATCCCAATGTAAGGGAAGATGAAGCCATTGAAATGTTATCACAACATTTAATTACCAAACCCGTATTTGATGCCTTATTTGAAGGGTATGAGTTTACGAAAAATAATCCTGTTTCACAGACAATGCAAAGAATGTTAGACACGTTAGAGAAGGAATCTTTAGGGAAAGAAGTAGAAACCCTAGAAAAATTCTATAAAAGTGTGAGAGAGCGTGCTAGTGGTATTGATAATGCAGAAGGCAAACAGAAAATAATCATTGAATTATACGATAAATTCTTTCGTACAGCTTTCCCCAAACTAGTAGAAAGACTAGGAATTGTTTACACTCCAGTAGAAGTAGTAGACTTTATTATCAAAAGTGCTAATTTTGCCCTGCACCAAGAATTTGGAGTAGGATTAACGGATGAGGGTGTACATATTTTAGATCCCTTTACTGGTACAGGTACCTTCATGGTAAGACTATTGCAAAGTGGACTAATAAAACCACAAGATCTAAAACGGAAATTTAGCCATGAATTGCATTGTAATGAAATTGTTTTATTGGCCTACTATATTGCAGCCATAAACATTGAAGAGAGTTACCATTTTTTGATTGGTATACAAGAAGAATCAAATTCTTTCAGCACCAGAAAGGGGGAATATGAACCCTTTAATGGCATTGTTTTAACAGACACATTTCAGATGTTTGAAAATGAGGGTTATTTATTAGAGAATATTTTTCCAGAGAACAATCAAAGAGTCATATCACAAAAGCAGAGAGATATCACCGTAATTATTGGAAATCCTCCCTACTCAGCTGGACAGAAAAGTGAAAATGATGGGAATAAAAATCTGTCATATCCCAAGTTAGATGATAAGATTAGAAGTACCTACGCTAAATATTCTAGTGCTACATTAAAAAACAGTCTTTATGATTCTTATATCAGAGCTATTCGTTGGGCAACTGATAGAATACAAGAAAAAGGTATAGTTTGTTTTGTTACTAATGGTTCTTTCTTAGATAGTAACTCTGCTGATGGGTTAAGAAAATGCTTAGTAGATGACTTTACAAATATTTATTACTTTAATTTAAGAGAAAATGGAAGAACTTCTGGAGAAATTTGTCGCAAAGAAGGACATCCTTTATTTGCTGCATTGGGCGGAAAAGGAGGAAGTTTAGCACCGATAGCTATTACTATACTTATTAAAAATCCTGATAAAAAACAGAAATGTCAATTATTATATTATGATATTGGTGATTATTTAAAAAGAACGGAAAAACTAGATATTATTAAAGACTTCGGTAATATTTCTACTATCCCGTGGAAAGAAATCACCCCTAACAAAAATTATGATTGGATTAATCAAAGGAACGTTGATTTTGAAAATTTCATTTCTTTAGGTGATAAGAAAGACCGAACTACTAAAACTATTTTTGATGTGTATTCAAGTGGAGTTAAAACAAAATCGTGATGCTTGGGTTTATAATTTCTCCCAGGAATCACTTATTGATAATATGACGAGAATGATTGATTTTTATAATCAACAAGTTGAAGGTTTTAGGAAATTTCTAGAGGGTCAAACTTTAAGTAATGCTGAACAAAGAAAACAAAAAGTAGAACGGTTTATTGATACTGATCCCAAAAAAATTAAGTTGGTCTGGAGAACTAAAGGAAGACTGTGGTAAATTAATAATACATAATTTTAATTCTAGTGAAGTTGTCAGAAGTATCTACCGTCCTTTCTGCAAACAGAACTATTACTATAATAAAGACTTAAATAATCGTCTTTACCAAATGCCGAAAATATTCCCCAATCAAAATGTTGAGAATTTAGTAATTGCGGTAACCGGAGTTGGTTCAACAAAAGAATTTTCGGCTTTAATAACTAATTTTTTACCTGACTTAGAACTAATTTCTAAGAGTCAATGCTTCCCCTTATATACATACGAAAAACAAAGCGAACTAGGAGAAATATTTGCAACAGTAACCACAGAAGAATACACAAAAAAAGAAAACATTCCAGATAACATCTTAAAAGACTTCCAAAAGAAATACCAAGATAAAAGCATCACAAAAGAAGACATATTTTATTACATATATGGAATTTTGCACTCTCCCGAATATAAACAAAGATTTGCAGCAGATCTAAAAAAGATGTTACCCAGAATTCCCTACATAAAAGACTTTTCGTCATTCAGTCAAGCAGGAGCAGAACTAGCGCACTATCATTTAAACTATGAAACCATAGAACCTTACGAAATCAAAGAATTTTCAGTAGAAGTATACTTAGATAATGAAGATTACCAAGTAGAAAAATGGTATTTGGTAAAAACAAGAACGGAATAGATAAAACCACCATTATTTATAATAGTAAAATCACCCTCTCTCAAATTCCCCTAGAAAGCTACGAATATATAGTCAATGGAAAATCACCATTAGAATGGATAATGGAGAGATATAAAGTCACCAAGGATAAAGATAGCGGAATAGTCAATAATCCTAACCAGTGGTCAGAAGATCCGCGTTATATAGTGGATTTAATCAAGAGGATAGTCAAAGTTAGTATGGAGACAGTGAGAATTGTAAAAGAATTACCACCATTAGAATTGATAGAGGATAGTTAATAATTTGGGATAGGTGAATGTTTCGCGATCGCCATTTTTAAAAACTCACACTACCGCTAACATCAGTACGAGACTTAAGAGTTTTATTCAGTTGATTCCACTGACTCCATACGTGCTTTCCATCCTTCACGGAGAGATAGGCGGTTATGGAGTCATGCATTTTTTCTTTTAAACGCATACCACGTCTGGCAATCGCCATAGCTGCTGCTTCATCACTGGCTAATCCGTATTGGCGTGCGTATTTGACCAATGCTATAACGCTGGTATAAGCAGGATTTACCTTTCTGGATTTATTGAAGTTCTTGTTTGTCAAAAGTTGATTAGCTGTCTCACGCGCTGCTTTATGGAATACCGGACTATAAGCAGTCAAAAACATCTCAAACTCAGTGAGTCCTAAACTATTCAATTCTTCTGCTGGTGTCGTTAATCCTTTAACATACGTGAGAGTTGCCATATCATTTCACCTCATCAATTACACTTGATATTCCATCAATCAACTTTTTGTTTTTAGGACTTCTAGAGCCATAAAGACGCGCACTAAAGACAGTTACTAACTCCATCATATCTTGGACTAATTCCTGTTCAAAACTCAATTCTTCTGTAGACTTGTTGATAATCACAACTTCGGTTTCCATATCCTCGCAGATTGCAAATACTAACTCCGCACCAAATCGTAACAATCTGTCTTTGTGAGTTAGTACTAACCTGCCTACATCGCCTTTGAGTATTCGAGTCAGTAACTTTTTCAATCCTTTCTTGTTGTAGTTCAAACCACTTCCCAAATCTTGAATGGTTTCAAACTGCCAACCATTAGAACCACTGAAAGCTTCTAGGACTTGGATTTGTCTTGTTAAATCATTCTTGTGATCATGACTTGAAACTCTTGCGTAATTAATTGTTATACGGTCATCTAATTGTTTCAAGTCTCGTGGTGTAATTCGTTTGATGTCTGCTAGATAGAAGCGTCTATGTCCACTGGGAGCGCGTTCATATCGAATTTTTTCTTGGTCAGCCCAACGCCTAATTGTGTCTACTGAAACTCCTAATTCTTTGGCAGCATCTCCAATGCTGATGGTCACTAATTGAATGTCTTCCATATTGTTGTTTCTGATATAGTATACATTTTATTATATGGGTATTCCCGAAGATTTGCCAAGATATACCCAGATATTTTCATTCAGATACTAACCCTCCACTTAATTTAAGGGGAGGGATCGCATGATTGATTTAGTTTATATTATACAGTGTAGCTGAACAACAGCGGAACCCAGTAATTTTATATCCCTGTGGATAAACTAAAACGTGTTACTGATCACAACTTCCTCATAGGGCAATTGACCACCACGGGGTTGAGCCGGTTTAAGGGCCTTGCCAATGGTAATCATCATTGTAATAATGTGATCCTCTGGCAGTTTAATTAACTCTGCCACCTTCTGAGCATCAAAGCCCACCATCGGGCAGCTATCGTAGCCCATAGCCTTTGCTGCTAACATCAACGTTTGAGCCGCAATCCCACATGATCGCATAGCTTCATCCCGCTTTATTTGTTGTTTTCCCTCATAAAAGCCGGAAATCATGGGTATCAGTCTTTCCTGGACTTCTGGGGGGACAGTACGCCAATACCGTCCTGGTTCTTTAATAGCTGCATCCAGATCGGCACATAAAATCACGGTAATAGATGCGTCTGTGACTTGGGCTTGGTTGAAGGATGCGGCCCGCAAGGCTTGACGGAGTTGGGGATCAGTTACCACCACAAAACGCCAATTTTGGATATTGAAGGAAGTAGGGGAAAGCAGCGCTAATTGCATTAACTGGTGAATTTCTGCTTCAGTCATGCTATGGCTGGCATCGTAATGCTTAACTGATCGTCTTTGCTCAATTGCATCTAGGGTATTCATGGGCGTAAAAATTACGGCTTTTAGTCTTAATCATCTTCATTCTAAACTCTGGTTTGCTGGTCAGCTCGCGGAAATTCTAGAAAATTGTATAAAGTATTGCTAGGAAACTACTTCAAATTTAGAACTGCTGGGAGTTGACAGATGAATTTGACGATGATATACTTGTATGTCATAATTATATAGTAAAAATCTGTGTCCCCATATACCCCCCATATATCCATATAATTGACTCCCCATGACCAACGTCTGATATTTCCCACCAGTGGATAAAAGCTAACAACAAGACTAACTCGAAACTGAAAATCACTGTGGTAACTAGTATAAAAATCCCCCAACTCCCCCTATTGTCAGCAACTGGACTTTGTAAAACTTTTGGTGGAGTTCAAGCTGTAAAAAATGCCAATATTGAAGTTAACCAGGGTAGTATTACTGGACTCATAGGTCCTAATGGTGCTGGTAAAACAACTCTCTTTAATTTACTATCCAACTTCATCCGTCCAGATCGGGGGAGAGTGATTTTTAATGGGGAACCAATTCATAACTTACAACCCTTTCAAATTGCTCAACAAGGTCTAACTCGCACTTTTCAAGTAGCTAAAACCCTTTCCCGTTTATCAGTCCTGGAAAACATGTTGTTAGCAGGACAAAAACAAACGGGTGAGAATTTTTGGCGAGTGCAATTCCAGCATCATATAGTCCTCAAACAAGAAAAACAAATCACCCAAAGAGCAATGTCTTTGTTGACATCCGTCGGTTTAGCACACAAGGCTCATGATTATGCAGGTAGTCTATCCGGTGGACAGCGCAAATTATTGGAAATGGGAAGGGCCTTAATGACAAACCCTAAACTAATACTATTAGATGAACCAGCAGCTGGGGTAAACCCTAAACTAATAGATGATATATGCGATCGCATTATTAAGTGGAATCGGGAAGAAAAACTAACTTTTTTAATTATTGAACATAATATGGATGTGATCATGTCCCTATGTGACTGTGTTTGGGTACTAGCAGAAGGTCAGAATTTAGCTGTTGGCACTCCTGCAGAAATTCAGACTAACCCGCAAGTTTTGCAAGCGTATTTGGGATGCTAACAAACTAGGATTTCTTAACCTGAAACTCCGATTTTTTTAGCAAATTCATGAGGTTTAAACATAAAGCCACTCATGGTTTTGTCTATGAGTGTAAATGTTTGTCTATTAAATTGTCAACTTAGGACAAGCTCACATTGACATGTTCTAGATAAAATGTCAATATATAAAAAGTCGGTTAGAACTGTCCTGGGATGCTTCATCTCTCGCTTATAAGTATGGGAGTTTTGGCAATTCCCTATTTTTCCCTAAGTTAACTTATTATATGAATTATCAAATAGTTAAGGAACAATTACAAGAGTTAATTGAATCACTACGTGAATCACTGACTAAACAGAACGGTGGTCAGTCCATGAGTGCCCCAATTACCAATATAAAAATCGAGGAAAATCAAGCATCCCGAATGGAGGAGTTGACGGTTGAACTAGAAAAATTGAATCCCAATCCTCAACCTCTGCGCAATGCTATTAATCTGCTCAATGGAGCTTGGAAGTTAGAATACTCCACAGCTAGAGAAATTAGGGTTTTAGATTCTCTCCCCCTTGGACTACAGGTAGGTCAGGTATTTCAGGTGATTAATGTAGCACAGGCAGAATTTTTCAATCTTGCTCAGGTGAAACACCCATGGAAAATTGTCTCTGGTGGTGTTAAGGTGACAGCTAGATTTGAAGCACATTTGGACAACTCCGGTTTACCTAATCAACGTATCAATGTCTATTTTGATAAACGTTATTTAGCCATTGATGAAATTTTGGGTATTAGCACTCCCATGCTCAACCCATTAAACGTTGCACCCGCTAACAATCCTAAAGGAAGAGTTCCCAGTCTGGATATTACTTACCTGGATGAGAATTTCCGAATTGGTAGGGGAGGTGATCAAGGTCTATTTATTCTACACAAAACCAATGATATCCACAATGTCAATAGTATCAATTTTTGAACCGTTGTCAAGCAAGATCTTGTAATTTCCCTTGCAGTTTCTCCCAGGTCATACCCACCAAATTGGGTACTACAATGTGGGCACCCTTTACCCTTTCCGGTGATCCTATTCCTACTACCCACATACCTGCAGCTAGGGCTGCGTCTATACCTGATGCTCCATCTTCAAATACTACACATTGTCGCGGAATAACTCCTAATTGTTGAGCTGCAAATAGAAATAAATCAGGTGCTGGTTTTGGTTTGCTTACATTATAACCATCCGTAATAGAATCGATTTCTTCCCCAATTCCTAGTTTCTCTACAAGTAATTGAGCATTTTTGCCAGAGGAACCTAAAGCTATTTTTAAACCCACCCGACGTAGATCATCTATTAGACAATTGACCCCCGGGAGTAAATTGTCAGGGGTAATATTTTGTATGAGTTGAATATAATATCTATTCCTGCGATCCATTATCTCCCTTAATTGGAATTCTGAATATTGGCGATCGCCTATTATGGAAATTAAAAAATCCCAATCGGAGATTCCTCGGAGACTTTCATGAATTTCCCGGTCAAAAGGTATTTTTTCTTCATTGGCTAATTTTTGCCAAGACTGGTAGTGATATTCACAAGTATCTATCAACACTCCATCCAAATCAAAAATAATCCCCCCTATGGGACGAGATTTTTTTTGAGTAACTATTCCTGGGTGTAAATCAAAATTATGCCATTGACCATGCCAGTATAATTTAAACTGTAGTCTTGTCCAACCTGGGGGTAAATGGGGATAGGCCACGGGTTGATCATCGATAAATTGAATACCTCCAAAACCAAAAACTACAGCTTGCCAAACAGCACCTGCGCTACTGCTGTGAATAGCATCTATGGTATTTCCCATAATCTCTTCTAAACCTAACATTGCTTTTTGCATAAATCTTTGATATACTTCATCAGGTTTAGCCAAATCCGCTGCTAAAATATGGTAGCGATAATTTAGTAGATTACGAGCCATAATTGGTTGGGTAAGGATCAGAAATGGCAAGATAAAAACTTCTGTATCCCAAAATATATAACTGTGGTGGAAAAAAGCGGAAATAGTTTTAGCTGGTATACTAACCTTATCATCGTAACTAGAAGCAGCAATTAGGATTTGAAAAAGATTATACCGGACCGCAAAAGCTGCTTTACTATCCCCCTCAATCAAAATATCACTTTGTTGCCAAATTTGATTCCATTCTTGTTGATTAGCGTTATATAGGGTGACATAGTCTGGAAGATAATAGAGTTTGGACTTTGCAGCTAATAGTGGATCTGGAACATCTCTTGAGGTAAATAGGGTGATGATCTTCTCAATGGTGATGGTCTGATTTGGTGAACACCTAAAAGTTGCACTAATACCGGGATAACTGGGAGCAACATTGACTTGTGAATGGCCTTCTACTCCCAAAAGACTAATTTTTCCCGCTATTCCCATATCAAGTCGACTTTGACGATTGCGACTGTGTAACCAGAATCCCTGGTCCAGCTTTCCTTGCTCCAATCGTTCCCAAGGATTAAACCCCCTGTTTTCCGGATACCCATTAATCCCACTTTGCAATTCAATTCTACCATGAAAGTCTAAGAAAGTTAAAGTGCAACGTTGACATAATACATGGTGATCCGCCATGCTGGCAAATCTTTCAAAATAGATGTCTATAGTCTTACCACTGGGACTGCGCCATTGTAAAGAACGACTCAGAATTCCCTGACGCAAATCAAGTTCCCGATTGTACTGCAGTATTGTACCTTGATCTAGACCAAAGCGATCGCCCTCAATTGTAATTACTAATGGTAGACAATCTGGACAGTTAGCCATTTCTGTACGAAGGGGGGGAATAGGATCATAAACCCCATGAATAAAGGTAGCAGGTGAAGCACAAGGATAACCTTCTTCAAAACTACCTCGTGTCCCTAGGTAACCATTACCAATAGTGAAAATAGTTTCTCTGTTATGTAGTTTTTCTGATCTAAAATTAGTTTCAATTAAAATCCAATCTGTGTAGATAAAATCTTGATTCTTTTCCATTTTTTAGTCAAAAATTGCTCTTTTAGGATCATTATCTTCAGGAGAAATAAAATTCAAATAGTAAACGTTTTTGCCAACAAAATGATCGATATACAATATATATATTGTGTCATTGTAAATAAATTATTAAAGTAATTGCATCTGACTCAAGTATGAAAATATTACTTCCTAAAAATAATTCTTGAAGTATAAGCTTGAGGATTGTGACTTTTGATATAATTTGCCAGAGTGGCTAAAAAAAACCAAAAAACATAGTATTCTACATATCATCACAATTGTTTTCCTATTAAATCAAGACTTCTCTTGGATAGCTAAATCTTCCATGCGAAAATTCAGATCCCATATCCGACCAAAATAATATAAGGGCTATTATGAACTACTCCACTTCCTCCACTAGTAATTTCGAAAGTCCGATTACCCCGGAAGAACTCAATCAGATACTTACTGCTATTTCCAATGGTAGATATTCTTGGGCTTGTGTCCTTATTTTAAGATCTATGGGCTACAATCCGCTTCACTATATACCTCAGCGTACTTATAGTCGAATCGCTAAAGAAAACAACCCAGTGGTCACCACAGCTATTCCCATCCCACAAGAAGCATTAGAGACAATCAATAGTCATTCTTAACAATCTCCTGTAAAAATCTATGAAATCCTTTGGTGCGAAACCCGTATAAAATCTATTTGGGCGATCGCACTGATTTTACATTAAATTGCTCTTTATCCTCACAAGTTCCCCAACTTTTTCCCATATCCTAAAAGGGAGTCTGGAAGTATTAATGCCTACAAGGTATTACATATATCTATTAAGCGTAAGCGCCTATGTTTACTAGTGTTTACTAAAGTCAATAATCAATTAGGTTAGGGAATTATGCCCAAAAATAAAGGTAAAAATCAAATCCACGCCATAATAGATGGTAACGAAGCAGTTGCTAGAGTTACCTATCCACTGAATGAGGTGATTGCCATCTATCCAATCACACCATCTTCACCCATGGCCGAATCCTCCGATGGATGGATGAACGATAACCGACCAAATATTTGGGGGATTGTTCCCACAGTGGTGCAGTTACAAAGTGAAGGTGGTGTTGCGGGTGCTGTACATGGAGCTTTACAAACCGGTTCCCTGACCACCACATTTACCGCTTCCCAGGGATTAATGTTAATGATCCCCAATATGTATAAAATTGCTGGTGAACTTACCTCCACAGTATTCCACGTCGCAGCGCGATCGCTCGCAGCGCAAGCACTATCAATTTTTGGGGATCATAGTGATGTCATGGCCACCAGAAGTACTGGTTTTGCTATGTTATGTGCAGCATCAGTGCAGGAAGCACAGGATTTGGCAGTGATTTCCACCCGCACTAGTTTAGAGTCTCGCATACCATTTCTACACTTTTTCGATGGTTTTCGTACTTCCCACGAGGTAAATAAAATAGAAATCCTGACCAATGAGGAGTTAAAAAGTTTTATTCCCATAGAGTTAGTTATAGCCCATCGTAAAAGAGCTTTAACACCTGATAATCCAGTATTAAGGGGAACTGCCCAAAACCCTGATGTTTACTTTCAAGCAAGGGAAACAGTGAATCCATTTTACTTAGCTTGTCCGGACATTACCCAAAGAGTAATGGATGAGTTTGGTCAAATGACAGGTCGTCAATATCAACTGTTTGAATACCATGGGGATCCACAAGCTGAGAGAATAATTGTTCTGATGGGTTCAGGTTGTGAAACAGTCCATGAAACAGTGGACTATCTCAATCAACAGGGAGAAAAAGTGGGCGTGGTTAAAGTAAGACTATATAGACCTTTTGACACCCAGAGGTTTATTGATGCTCTACCAGAAACCACCCTAAGTATGGCAGTTTTAGATAGAACTAAGGAACCGGGAGCAATTGGTGAACCTCTATATATAGATGTTGTTACCGCATTAAGAGAAGCCCAACTGCATAAAATTCAGGTGGTAGGTGGTAGATATGGGCTATCATCAAAAGAATTTACACCTGCTATGGTAAAAGCTGTGTTTGACCATTTACTCCCCAGAGTCAATGATTCAAATCAGAATATATCTACTAAAAACCATTTTACAGTTGGTATCAGGGATGATGTGACCCATAGTAGTTTAGAATACGATTCTGAATTTAACATTGAATCGGATAGTATTGTGAGAGCCATATTCTATGGTTTAGGTGCTGATGGTACGGTTGGTGCTAACAAAAACTCAATCAAAATTATTGGCGAGGAAACTGACAATTATGCCCAGGGTTACTTCGTCTATGATTCTAAAAAATCTGGCTCAGTTACCGTTTCTCATTTACGATTTGGTTCTCAACCAATTCGTGCCACTTATTTAATCACCAAAGCTAATTTCCTAGGTTGTCATCAATGGGAATTTGTGGAAAAATTTCCCCTGTTGAAAGACCTTGTTCCCGGTGGGACATTTCTCCTCAATTCACCATATAACCCAGAAGAAGTATGGGATAAACTACCCAACTCTTTACAAGCAGAAATTATCAATAAACAAATCAAATTCTATGTAATTAATGCCTACAAAGTTGCCAGAGATTCCGGTATGGGTGGATATATTAACACCGTCATGCAGGTCTGTTTCTTTGCTGTTTCTGGTATTTTACCTAGGGAAGAAGCCATAGAAAAGATTAAAAAATCCATTCGCAAAACCTACGGTAAAAAGGGTGAAGAAATTGTGGCTATGAATATACAAGCAGTGGATAAAACCCTAGACAATTTACACCAAATTACCCCAAAAGCAGCATTAGCTACCTCCCCCCTACAATCAACTATCCCCGATCATGCACCTATATTCGTCAAAGATGTGTTAGGCAAAATGATAGCTCGAGAAGGGGATGATTTACCAGTTAGTTGTTTACCTGTAGATGGTACATATCCCACGGGAACATCAAAATGGGAAAAACGCAATATTGCTCAGGAAATACCAGTTTGGGATCCCCAAGTTTGTATTCAATGTGGTAAATGCGTCATGGTTTGTCCTCATAGCGTAATTAGAAGTAAGGTTTATCAACCTGAAGAGCTGGTAAATGCACCTCCTACTTTTAAAACCGCTAATGCTAAAGAACACGATTGGCATGAATTGAAATTTACCATTCAGGTTGCAGCGGAAGACTGTACAGGTTGTGCTTTGTGCGTTGATGTGTGTCCAGCTAAAAATAAAGCCGAACCGAAGAAAAAAGCTATCAATATGGTACAGCAAAGACCATTAAGAGAACAAGAACGGGAAAATTGGGATTTCTTCTTGAATTTACCCAATCCAGACCGGAGGGGTTTAAATTTGCACCATATTAATCAACAACAAATGCAAGAACCCCTATTTGAGTTCTCAGGTGCTTGTGCAGGATGTGGTGAAACACCTTATATTAAATTAGTGAGTCAATTATTTGGCGATCGCATGGTTGTGGCCAATGCGACGGGTTGTTCATCTATATATGGTGGTAATTTACCCACCACACCTTGGACAAAAAACTCCCAGGGAAGAGGTCCAGCTTGGTCTAATAGTCTATTTGAAGATAATGCGGAATTTGGTCTAGGTTTTCGGGTTTCTATAAATAAACAACAGGAAACAGCAGCTTATTTGCTACAACAATTAGCATCCCATATATCCCATATAGGTATAGGGGAAAATTTAGTTAGTGAAATTCTCAACTGTGAACAAAAAACTGAAGCGGATATTTACGAGCAAAGAGAACGGGTGTCAGTTCTCAAACAAAGACTGGAGGAACTAGGGGAATCGGAAATCAGCAATCAGGTCAAAAATCTCCAATCCCTAGCTGACTACCTGGTGAAAAAGAGTGTATGGATTATTGGAGGTGACGGTTGGGCCTATGATATTGGTTACGGTGGATTAGATCATGTCATTGCTAGTGGAACTAATGTAAATATTTTAGTATTGGACACAGAAGTTTATTCTAATACTGGTGGACAAATGTCCAAATCTACCCCCAAAGGTGCAGTGGCTAAATTTGCTGCAGGAGGTAAACCAGCAGCTAAAAAAGATCTGGGTTTAATGGCTATGAACTATGGTAATGTTTACGTTGCTAGTGTGGCCATGGGAGCAAGAGATGAACACACCTTAAGGGCATTTTTAGAAGCAGAAGCTTACGATGGACCATCCCTAATTATTGCCTACAGTCATTGTATTGCTCATGGTATTAATATGAGCACAGCGATGCAAAATCAAAAAGCTGCTGTGGATTCAGGAAGATGGTTATTATATCGTTATCATCCTGACCGATTGCTACAGGGATTAAACCCTCTACAGCTTGATTCTCGCCACCCTAGAATACCTGTAGAAAATTCCATGTATATGGAAAATAGGTTCAAAATGCTCACCAAAATTAACCCCGGACGAGCTAAGGATTTACTCCAATCCGCTCAGGAAGATGTGAATACTCGCTGGCAAATGTATCAGTATTTAGCTGCTAGAAAATTCTCAGAACAATAACACACACCCATTATGAACCTGACTACTAACTATCTAGGAATGGAATTAAAATCACCCCTTGTCCCCTTCTGCTTCTCCTCTTCTCAAGATGTGGATAACATCAAATTGATGGAAGATGCGGGTGCAGGTGCTGTGGTGATGCACTCACTATTTGAAGAACAGTTGACTTTGGAAAAATATGAACTCCATCATCATCTTACCTATGGAACAGAAAGTTTTGCGGAAGCGTTGACCTATTTTCCTGAACCAGCAGATTTTCGCGTTGGTCCACAAGAATATTTAGAACATATTCGCACAGCTAAAGAGCAAGTCAATATTCCTATCATTGCCAGTTTAAACGGGTTCTCTCCTGGTGGGTGGACAGAATATGGTCAACTGATGCAGCAAGCAGGAGCATCTGCACTGGAATTAAATATCTACTATGTTCCTACCAATCCAGATTTAACCAGTGCGGAAGTTGAACAGAATTATATTGATATTCTTCGATCAGTCAAAAAATCGGTGACAATTCCTGTTTCCGTCAAACTCAGTCCCTATTTTACTAATACTGCTAATATGGCAAAACGTTTAGACCGTGCTGGAGCTGATGGACTGGTCTTATTTAATCGGTTTTATCAACCCGACATTAATTTAGAAACCTTAGAGGTTGAACCCCAGGTTCTTTTAAGTACGCCCCAAGCCATGCGGTTACCCCTACGCTGGATAGCGATCCTCTATGGTCATATTCAGGGTAGTCTTGCTGCAACTAGTGGTATTCACAATGCTCAGGATATTATTAAAATGCTTATGGTTGGTGCAAGTACAACTATGCTCTGCTCTGTAATTTTGCGAAATGGAATTAATTATCTTAAATCATTACAGCAGGATGTAATTAAATGGATGGAGACCCACGAATACGAATCCGTTAGACAAATGCAGGGTACCATGAGTCAGCTCAACTGTCCTGATCCTACCACTTTTGAAAGGGCCCAATATATGAAAGTTTTGCAAAGTTATCAACCGGGATCACAAAAAAAGATACAAATCTCAACACATATAGGTTAATTGGTCACAGATAATAGGTCACTGGTATTGAGAAATTCAAGGTAGTTGGCAATATGAAACGCATTGGTATCCTCACAAGTGGTGGAGACTGTCCCGGGTTAAATTGTGTGATTCGCGCGGTCGTAAGTCACGCCATACTAACATATAATTGGGAGGTGGTTGGCATTCCTTATGCTACCCAAGGGTTACAGCAAAGACAAACTATCCCCTTGAGTATACATGGTTGGAATTTACGGGGAATAGATCCTTTATTGAATATGGGAGGGACAATTTTAGGTAGTATCAATGAGGGAGATACCCTTGCTGCTGCTGGAGAAATTTTGTCCGGTTATGAAGCTTTGGGTTTGGATGCTCTAATTGCTGTAGGTGGAGATGGAAGTTTAAAAATCATCCATGAACTGGCTACTATGGGGAATTGGCATTTAGTTGGTATTCCTAAAACCATTGACAATGATGTGGCTTTGACCGAACGTTCTATAGGTTTTGACACAGCAGTTAATACTATTGTGGATGCCATCAACCGTCTCACATTTACTGCTGCTAGTCATGATCGGGTAATGATTGTAGAGGTTATGGGACGCACTGCTGGTCATTTAGCTCTCCATTCTGGAATTGCTGGTGGTGCGGATGTAATCTTAATTCCGGAAATACCATATACCATTCAGGGTATTTGTGAGCATTTGAAGGAACTTCGAGATACTTGGAAAAGGAAATTTGCTATCGTGGTGGTTGCTGAAGGTGCTACACTCTGTTCAGAAGATTTAAATAATGATCATGGGGTAAATGGGGAGCATATACCAGATACTAATATTGGATCTGCCAAATGTGGTCGTGGTCAATATGTTGCAGGACAAATTTCCAATTTTGCCCATGGTTTCGATACCAGGGTTTCTGTACTAGGTCATATTCAAAGGGGTGGTATTCCCTCAGCTTTAGACCGTCTAGTTGCTACCGCTTTTGGTAAAACCGCAGTGGATTTAATTGCTCAAGGGAAAAATCATGAAATGTTGGCCTGGCAAAAATGGCAAGGTTACAAGTATTTCCATCGAAAGTTCTTTACTTGAAAGTCCCCAGTTGGTAGATCCTAAATCAGATTTGGTAGATACTGCTCATGCTTTAGGTATATATGTAGGACTTACCTAGGATTTTAGTTTAGGAGATTGATGGGGGAAGAATCCCCCCTAATCACCATGCTTATACTACTTAACAAATCGCTGGCACTATAAGGCTTCAGCAAAACTCCTTGTATTTTCGTATTATCAGATTCGGGAATTGCTTCTATGGTAGATATTCCGCTGCAAGCAATTATCTTCACTAATGGATTAATTTTTTTCATGGATCGAATAGTAGCGATACCATCTATCTTTGGCATCATTATGTCCATTAAAACTACACTGATGTCTTGTTTATATTGACCATAAATGGCGATCGCCTCCATACCATTACTAGCAGTGAGGGTGTCATAATTGTGGGTTTCTAAAATCATCCTAGTCACATCCCGAATTTGTGGTTCATCATCCACGATTAAAATCAACTCACCCCTTCCTATTTCTGTGGGCAATTCTTGTGGAAGAGGGGGATGTGGAGCTTCTATGGATGGTAGAAACACTTCAAATTTAGTTCCTTGTCCCTGTTGGGTATAGAATTGCAGGTGACCATTATGCTTTTGAATAATTCTAGAGACTATGGATAAACCTATGCCAGATCCCAAACCATTTTGTTTAGTGGTAAAAAATGGTTCAAAAATCTTATCTGCTACTGCTTGTGACATTCCTATTCCCGTATCAATGATGGTAATGAGAATATAGTGTCCCTGTTGTAATTTTTCGTTGATCAGATTATTCCCATCAATAAAAGTATTTTCCGCTGCTATAGTTAGCACTCCTCCCGATGGCATAGCATTGAGAGCATTAACCACTAAATTTATCATTATCTGATACAATTCCGTACTATCTCCAAACACGGTAGCCAGATTATTAGCTATTTTAGTTTTCAAATTAATAGACTTAGGAAAAGTGTGTTTAGCAAGGTTAACAATTTCGAAAATTAGGTGTTTAATTTGCACAATTGTCCATTCACTACTTGCTCCCCTTGCAAAAGAGAAAACTTGTTTAACCAAGGAAGAAGCTCGTGTGGCATTCTCCTCAATCATTGTCAACAATTGGGGATGGGTAATATGGTCAGATTTACGTTTGAGTAGTTGAGCTGACCCTAAAATAGGTGTCAATATATTATTCAAGTCGTGGGCAATACCACAAGCTAAAGTGCCAATGCTTTCTAGTCTCTGGGTGCGTAAAAATTGCTCTTCTAGTTGTTTTTTATCTGTGATGTCTGTATCCACAATCAAAATAGATTTTGGTTGCCCATCTGCATCAAACATGAGTGTCCAACGACTCTCAACCGTCACCTGTTCTCCGGATTTTTTATATTTGTGTAATACTCCTTGCCAACTTCCCGATCTAACCACAGCTTTTAGGGCAATTACTTCTTGTTTCATCGCTGTTTTTTGAGAAAATAAATCCCTCAGATATTTGCCTATAGCTTCGTCTTTAGTCCAACCATATATCCTGCGTGCTCCCTGATTCCAAAATAATATCTCGGTCTGAAAATCTCTCACAAAAATAGCGTCAGTGGCAATATCTAGTAGAGCTGCTTGTTCATAGAGTTTTTGTTCTTTTTGTTTGTAAGTGGATATATTTTGCACTGTGCCAATCATGCGGGTAGCTTCCCTTTTTTCGTTACAGAAAACCTGTGCCGTGCTAGTTAACCAGTGTAAACTACCATCGGGCCAAATAGAACGAAATTCAATGGTAAATCCGCTTTTGTTATCCAGGGCTATCCTTAACTTATTACTTAAAAGTTCTGCATCTTCTGGGTGAATTAACCTGAGTAAATCTTCATAACAGGATGGAGATATAGTACCTCTTGGCAGTCCGTACATTGGCCCAACACTTTCGGACCACATATAGTCATTAGTGATTAAATTCCAATCCCATATACCCATTTTGGCAACTTCTAGGGCTAAGGTCAGTCTCGTTTCACTTTCTCGCAGTGCTATTTCTGTTTTTTGATGTTGCTTGATTTCCGCTTTCAAGGTTTGATTCAGTTGCACCAATTCTTCTGTACGTTTTGCTACTCTCTGTTCTAAATCCTCCGCTGCTCTGGTCAACACTTCCTCAGCTTTTTTGCGATCGCTAATATTGTTAATTAACCAGATCCAACTATGTTCTTTTTTATGGGGATCATATATGCCAACTATTTTCACACTAGCTGGAAAGAGTTTTCCTTTTCTTGGTTGCAGGTAAATTTCTTGCTCTGGTGATTCTTGTTGTGGTTGAAAATCCGCTATTTGGCAAGTGAATTGCTGACGATATTTTGGAGCAATAAAGACTATGATTGGTTTACCTATTAGGTATTGTTTTTCTATAGAAAGTAAGGTTGATGCGGTTTGGTTGGCATTTTTAATTATGCCCAGTTTGTCAGTTACCAAGTAACAATAAGGTGTAAGTTCAAATAATTGATGATAGCGGTTTCTTTCTAATTCAGCTAACTCATGGGCAATTAGTAATTGTTGATTTTGTTGTCTGAGTTCTTCTTCTATAATTTGTAATTCTTCTATGGTTTGCTGGAGTTCTTCTTGAATATTGACCTGCTCAATTTTCTCTTCTGTTAATCTCTGGGTAATATTACCATGAGCATATTTCCCAAGATCCAGTTGTTTCCACAACACACATTCTCTGATAATTCCTACAACTTTGCCCTGATCATCTATTACTGCTAAATGCTCTATTTGATTTCTGCTAAATGTTGATATTAAAGTTCCAATATTTAATACACTTGATATATTTGATAGTTTGAGTGTGGTGACCGGTTGAATCATCACTTCTACAATTTTCGTTTCAGCAAGATTTGTACCACTAGCAACTACTCTGGCCAAGTCTGTTAAAGTGAATATCCCTAATAACTTTTTGTCTGTTTCGATTAAAACGTAGTCAGTCACCTCCTGTTTCGTCTTACTGTCCATATAACAATTTCCAGATTGAGAAAATTGGAACCGAGGATTTCCATGGTTCCATTTCTGGTTCATTAAAACAATTGCATCTAATACGGAAGTGTCAGGACTGACCAATAAGGGCTGAAGATCCATAACCCGATACAGATCTAAATCCAAATCTGTATGCTGGGTAGAATTTAAACTTATCTGCTCAATTAGCTGGTCCTGGGAAAAATTGGGAGGTGGATACATTGGGAGATAAGAACAAAGGACAGTGGATGGTTGGACCTAAAAAGTGGATGAAGAATTATTCATCTTTAGATTATACCTTCTGCTGATGCAATCTCTAACATGGTTTTCATGACAGAATCAGGGTTAAGACTGATAGAATCAATGCCCAATTCTACAATCTTATATTTGGTCAGATCCTCTTCTAGTTCGTCAAAGTGTAACAGTGCTAATGGATGAGCTTTGATGTGGTTAGCAATAATAAATTCCATCCTAGCTAAACCCACCCCATCATTGGGAATAGCAGTTAAACCCAAAGCTTCTTCTGGATTACCCACATTCATCATGATTTTGGTGCGGGTACGAGGTAAATTATCCAAAGGTAATTCTTGGATGGCAAAGTTTAATAATCCTGCGTAAACCTTACCTGTTTCACCTTCAGCACAACTGATGGTAATTTCCTGTCCGGTTTTCAAAACTGTTGTCGCATTTCCACAACCAACTATAGCTGGAATGCCCATTTCCCTAGCGATAATTGCCGCATGACAGGTTCTACCACCGGAATTGGTCACGATAGCACTGGCTTTCTTCATAATCGGTTCCCAGTCCGGATCTGTACGATTAGTGACTAACACTTCCCCGGGTTGAAACATTCCAATCTGATGAACGTCCAGAATTACTCTAGCTTGACCCTGACCAATCATTTCCCCCACACTACGTCCTGTTAATAAGACATCACCCCTTTCTTGTAATTGGTAACTTCTAAGAACGGTTTTGGATTTTTGTGATTGTACGGTTTCTGGTCTCGCTTGAACGATAAATAGTTCTCCCGTAATGCCATCCTTTGCCCATTCTATATCCATAGGTGTTGCAGCACCACGCACTTGGGAATAATGGTCTTCAATAATGCAGGCCCAATTTGCTAGTTGTAATATTTCATCGTCGTTTAAAGCAAATTTATTCCTCTGTGCTGGAGACACAGAAACGTTTTTGGTCAGTTTGGTTCCACCTAAATCGTAGACCATTTTAATTTCTTTGGTTCCCAAACGTTTTTGCAAAATGGGTTTATACCCCTGTTTTAAGGTGGGTTTAAATACCAAGTACTCATCTGGGTTAACAGCACCTTGCACCACATTCTCACCTAGTCCATAAGCTGCGGTGATTAAAGCTGCATCTTTGAAACCGGTCTCCGTATCAATGGAGAACATCACTCCAGAACTTGCTAGATCTGAACGTACCATTTTTTGCACCCCTACTGATAGAGCAACCTCAAAGTGGTCAAACCCCTTGAGTTGTCTATAAGAAATTGCTCTATCCGTAAATATGGAGGCAAAACACCTATGGCAAGCATCCAAAACACCTTTAATTCCATGAACATTTAGGTAGGTTTCTTGTTGACCCGCAAAACTGGCATCAGGTAAATCCTCAGCGGTTGCGCTAGAACGTACCGCAACATCAAGATTAGCACCATATTCTTGACACAGGATTTGATAGGAACGGGCGATCGCCTCTTGTAATTCTATGGGGAATGGGGTTTCTAGCATCAGGGATCTAGCTTGTTTACCACATTGGCGCAAATTTTCAACATTATCTATATCCAAGTTAGCAAAAATGCTTCTGAGTTTAGTTTCCAGTCCTGCAGTAGCGATGAAGTATCTGTAAGCATAAGCGGTAGTGGCGAATCCCGTGGGAACTTTTACCCCTTGTTTAGTCAACTGTTGGATCATTTCCCCTAGGGAAGCATTTTTACCCCCCACAAAGGGAATATCCACAATGCCCACGGTATTAAACGGGAGAACTAATGCTCTTTCTTTATTTAGTTGAGTAGTTTCTTGATTAGTTTGGATTTGTTGCATCATGATCTTGACTCCCTAGAAAACTACGAATGTGTTGATTTACTGCTTCTGCGTTTTTATCTTGACAATTTCTTTTATACGAATAAAACTTGAGGAACTTGTGAGGAAAAAATTTATCTCAACCATCTTAATTTTGAGAATCGCTCATAATTAAAACCACTCCCTCTATTTTTTTATCAATCAGGGGGGTTAGAGCTATATAACACTGGATAATTCTACCTCGACGATTGGTAGACTCTATGCTCACTTCCTGGAAATCCGTCTTACCAGAAATAATATCTAATATGGGCGATCGCAATTCCTCTACGGGTAAACTAATATCCAGACTAAATAGAGATTTATTGATTACTTCATCATAACGCAGTCCCCATAAGTCTTCTACCAATTCGTTCCAGTTTAAAATACTAAAGTTTCTATCAATGACTACTATACCTTTTTGTAAGCTCTTGAGAATACAATTGATAAAAACATTGTTTCGATTCAGCTCTAAGGTACGTTCGCTTAATTCGTGATTGATAGTTTGCAGCTCCTCATTGGCAGACTGCAATTCTTCATTCATAGTTTCCAGTTCTTGATTAGTGGATTGCAGCTCCTCATTAGTGGTTTCTAGCTCTTCATTGGTAGATTGCAGTTCCTCATTGGTTGTTTCTAGTTCTTCATTAGTAGATTGCAATTCTTCATTAGTTGTTTCCAAATCTTGACGAGAACGTTGTAATGCTTCCTGTAGCTCGACATAACGAGTAACATCATTAAAAGCAATGCTCACTCCTAATAAACTCAAATCATCCTCTTGCAAGGGTGTAATTAACACATCGAAATACTGTTGTTCTGAATTGGGAACATAGCGTTCTATACTGTTTAAAGTAATGGGACGACGCTCATTATATGCTCGCTCAATTAAAGAACGCAATTCTATGGGACGATAGGAAAGCTCCAGCTCATAAAACTGACGCTCTAAATCCATCTTTGACAAGCCAAATAAATTGCGAGCTGCTTCATTAATAATGATTAATAAACCATTGATATCAATCACTATTTCTGCTACGGGTGCTGACTCAAAAGCTAAATCTCGCAGACGAATGTTTTGAGATAACTGACGACTGGATTCGTCATCTACCGAGTTGGCCATAACTAGCAGGCGATCGCGTATGTTTGTTGATGATAACTTAGTAAATACTCTATTTTTTAAATCTACAGGCATAAACAAACTAGAATACATTAACAACATTTCTGCTTTTCCTAAAAACAGATAACCAGTATCATTCAAAGCGAAATGAAATCTAGCCATAATACGACCCTGAATCTCGGAGTTAAAATACATTAATGTATTCCGACATACTAATAGGTCTAAACGAGAAATAGGGGCATCAATAAATAGATTGTGCCTGCCAAAAATCACAGAACGGCGTAAATCCTGACGGAAAATATAATTATTTCCCGTCAAATCAAAATACTTATCACGGAATTTTCTAGGTACAGATTCAACACTTTTGACAGAGAATAATGCTTGTCGGGCCTGATTAAGAGCTTCTTCATCTATGTCTGTAGCATAAATTTTTACTCGCTGACGAAAATCTTCTGCACCCAGATTTTCAGCCATCAGTATAGCTAAGGTATAAGCTTCTTCCCCGGAAGCACAACCAGCACACCATATACGAATTTGTTCATTCTTTTTTTTTGTCTTTTAATAATATTAGGGATCACTTGATTTCCCAGGTGATCCCAAGCTGAAACATCCCGAAAAAAATCAGTTACATTGATTAAAATTGTATTGAACAGATTATGAAATTCTTCTGGATCAACTTCTAGATAGTCCATATAGTCTATAAAGTTGTCTATATTTAGTGCTTGAATGCGTTTAGTTACTCTCCTAACCAGCGTAGATCGTTTATAACCGGTAAAGTCAAAACCTCGATTTTGTCTAATGTAAGTGAGCAACCTTTCAAAACAAGGATCTTTCTGTTCAAGATTCATGGAACTAATTATTATCAAATCTCCGAAATTTATTTATACCTGATCTCACATTCCGCTCAATCAGTATTAATATATAACTTTTCATATAACTTCTTAAAAAATCACTAAGGGTTCTTTATTAACGCGTTTTAGGATTTGTATAGCAGCAAGCGGACAATATAAGATGAAACTACATTACATTCATTATAGCAAGAATTATCTGAAATATCAAGGGATTAATCTCACCAGTATTTTCCCTGTGGTTAATACTGGTGAAAAAACCGGTGCAACTAAAGCAACTTCATGGTTTTGGTAATTACCTGTAGACTTTCTTCAAACAAAGCTTCACGACCCCAACGCTGCACTTGTTGACTTAATAAGAACTCCGGTTTTTGTTCTGCAAGGGAATTAACCTGTTGAAACAATCCAGCACTCTGGGCTCCACCCTGAGTTTCCATTCTCATACATCCACCTGTTTCCGTACAGATCACTGTACCACAATTAGCTTCAGTATTAGAAGAACTTAATCGTAGAGCAATTAAGTCACCTACGATTTCGCCAATATCAGCAACTGGAACGCCTGCCAACTCAGCTGCTATTTGTCTTTGATCTTTTGATACAAAAACAATATTGGTAATGTCATAGTCCCCCAATTCCTTCTGGTAAGAAACCGGTTCCCATTCTAAACGACTGGCTAACCAACCCAAAAATAATAGGGCTTGAGCGGGATTTCCCTTTTCATAATCAATATTCACCCGATCAACTTGCCTTAAAGCTGCCCTACGTTGAGGCGCGTCATAAGCTTCAGCGGTTAGTTCCTGCCATGCAGAAAGTCTTCGCCAATTCAAGTCAGCCAGTGGTACACCTGTATCCGCCAAATCCTGTAGAGTTAATAAATCCTTTTCGGGAGAATTAAAGTTACAGGAATCAACAATTACATTATTACAAACTGCTGCTAAGCGCTTAAATAGGGGGTTTTGGGAGTCAGGAGTAGCTTTCCACCATAAAAATTTGGGTAATCCGCCAATTAATAAAGCTGGGATCATACCACCAATTCGTTCCAGCGCTGTGGTAGTTCCCGTGAGATTGATATATTCACAACAAACCAGGGTGCTGGAACTTTGTTTTTGAATTGGACAGTAAGCAGAAACCTGTGCTTTTACCCCTTCATCTTCCCCTGCGATGGGACATAAAGTAATAATTCGACAAGGATTACGCAAAGCAATTTCATCAGCAATAGTGGGACTGGTAGGACTGTGAGTATAAGGCATGGCCGCACCAGGACTGTCTCCGGGTTCTCCAGTATGCTGAAGTTTGAAATATTCTTTCCGTAGGACACTAATGGTTTCTGGTGTAGGAATACCAGTTTCCGACAGACCGTGTTTTTTCTGAACCTCTCGAATGGAAGTTTTGGTGTGAGGTCCCAAAATACCATCAATTGGACCAGTATAAAAACCAGTTGCTGCCAATAGATACTGGGTTTCTTCTGGCTCATACACCACTAGAGTAAACGTGGTAGCACGAATAGCTGCTGGTAAAGTTCCATTTTGACCCTGAATACCATAACTTTGCCAAATCTGAGCCAGTTCATTTTCAATATCCGTCACGGAAATGTCTTTAGGTGCTTGCAGGGAATAAATTGTAGAAGTTTCAGTTACCATATTTTTTGTCTGTTTGGATTTGTGATTCTAGAGTCTGCGCCAACGACGACCATCTTGATTAATCAGTAATTCCGCTTCTGCTGGTTCCCAAGTACCTGCTTCGTATTGAGGCACTGTGCCAGGATCTGATGGTAAATCCCATACAGAAAGAGCAGGTGTTACTACACGCCAAGCTGCCTCCACTTCATCTGAACGAGTAAATAGGGTTTGATCCCCCATCATACAGTCTAAAAAGAGCCGATCATAAGCATCTGATGTGGCTTCTATACCAAAAGAACCGTAAGTGAAATCCATATCCACAGAACGAGTGCGGAAATCTCCACCAGGCATTTTTACCTCAAAACGTAAGGAAATACCCTCATTAGGTTGGAGACGCATGGTTAAAATATTAGCATTTGCTTGCAAGGCCGCAGAGGCGAACATTTTGGAAGGAACTTCCCGAAAATGAATAGAAATTTCACTCACTTTTTTCGGCATCCTTTTACCAGTTCGCAGGTAAAAAGGCACTCCTTGCCATCTCCAGTTATCGACCACAAATTTCATGGCCACATAGGTGGGTGTTGTTGATTTAGGACCTACCCCCGGTTCTTCCCGATACCCAGCAACTGGCTGTCCTTTCATCCACCCCCTACTATATTGTCCCCGAATAGCAGAACGGGATAAGTTATTAACATCAGCTAATCTAGTAGCTTGTAATACCTTTACTTTTTCCGTACGGATACTATCTGCATCCATGGAATTAGGTGCTTCCATAGCTGTCAAACAATAAAGCTGCATCAGGTGATTTTGCAGCATATCCCGTAAAGCTCCGGACTTCTCGTAGTATCCTGCCCGATCTTCCACACCTACGGTTTCCGCAACGGTGATCTGGACATGATCCACAAATTGCCTATTCCACAGAGGTTCAAAGATAGCATTGGCAAATCGGAATACCAGTAAATTTTGAACCGTTTCCTTGCCCAAATAGTGGTCGATACGGTAGACCTGGTTCTCTTTACAAACCTTTTGTACTACTTGGTTCAGGCTTTGTGCTGATGCTAAATCCCTACCAAAGGGTTTTTCAATGACTAGACGGTGTTTGTATGGGTCTTCTAACATTCCCGCTCCCCCCAATTGCTTAATTGCTTCCGGGAAAAAATTAGGAGCCACCGAAAGGTAAAACATCCGATTCCCCCTTGTTCCCCGCTGGGGATCAAGTTCGGCGAGGAAATTTTTCAGTTTTTGATAACTTTCTGAGTTGTCTATATCACCCGCACAGTAGAATAAGCCTTGACAAAAGTTCTGCCAAAGCTCTCCTAATTCGACTTTAGGATGGGCTTCTAACATGCCTTTTTCCATCTGTTCCCGAAAATAGTTATGACTCCAGTCACGACGGGCCACACCTACAATTGTGGTTTCTGGGGGAATACGTCTTTCTTGACGGAGTTTGAACAGAGCAGGAACGAGTTTACGCCAGGTTAAATCACCGGAAGCACCAAAAATCACAATAATTTGCGGTTCTGCCATCCCCTGTTGTTGTAACCCAACGCGCAAGGGATTTTCTAACAAACTGACCATAGGGATTTAAGGGTTGAGATTTTTAATTTTGACATCGGGTAATGCTTTATGTAATGGTTACACCAACCAGATTTCCTGGACGTACCCTTCCATTAACAATACCCATACTGGTGACAATATCTTGATTTTCTCTTTTAAAGAGTTCATGCTGGACTGGAAGATTATGGATCTCTATCTAATTTCATACTTTCCAGGTTAGGACTTGGTAACTTTCTCTACTAAATCCTTGCCTAAAAACGACTCTACTTTGGCTACATCTTCTTTACTACCGATAATTAGCGGTGTTCGTTGGTGTAATTTGGTGGGCACTAAGTCTAAAATATCTATTTCTCCATTACTAGCACGACCTCCCGCTTGTTCTATCAGAAATGCTAACGGTGCATTCTCATATAATAATCTTAACTTACCTTCTGGTTTTTGTAATGTCCCAGGATACAGAAATACACCACCTTGCACTAGTATCCGATGAATATCACTAACCATAGCCCCACTATAACGTGCTGTATAGCCTTCCGTGCGGTGAACGTAGCGAATATATTCCCTAAATGGTTCCTCCCACTGCCAAAAGTTGCCTTCGTTTACACTATATACAGGCCCATGCTGAGGAATTTTTACATTTTCTTCTGTAAGAATAAACTCTCCTAAACTAGGATCTAAAGTGAAAAAATGTACCCCTTTACCTATACTATATACCAACATGGTACTGGGTCCGTATAGTATATATCCAGCCGCTAGTTGTTTTCTACCATGGTTTAAGAGGTCTTTTGCTTCCCCGTCTAAATCTGTTCCTTCCTGTTGTCGAATGGCAAAAATTGAACCCAAGCTCAAGTTGATGTCGGTGTTAGATGAACCATCAATGGGATCATATAATAGGGTGTAACGTCCAATTGGGCAGTTTTCTGGAATGTAGTAAGGTTTTTCCATTTCTTCGGAAGCAAGACGGCAAACTAATCCACTTTGCTTGAAGACGGATATAAATACTTCGTTGGCATAGATGTCCATTTTTTTGACGGTTTCACCTTGGATATTGGTTTCTCCCGTAAAACCTAAAACATCCTCCATTAATCCCGCACGGGTGAATCTACGAGCGATTAGTTTACCAGCTAAAGCAATACGATTCATTAGGGCACTTAGGTCTTGGGCTTGGGAGTCAAAGCTTTCCATCTGTTGCAGAACGTGACGGGACAGGGTTGTACAATCTCTGTCCAAGGTTTTATCTGTGGATGGTTCTGAGTTTGCTTTCATTTGTGTCATTTCCTATAGCCTGCTTGGGAGTGTTGTTTTGATGATCTCTTTTCCAATTCCATTCTTTTTGGTTTTGATACCAACCCTTAACTCCCATTATAGTTTGGTTTAACGAACTCCACTTCTCATCCCAGTGCCATTTTTGCCTGCTACATCCTCCGCTAGTTCCACGCCAAAAACACGAGCAAAAGCTTTTTCTACTTTATATCCAGAATCTATGGACTCTAAAGGATCTTTACGTAGACGATGACGTAAGCACAACGTGATGACTCGACGAATATCTTCCACTGTAACTTCTGTCCGTCCTTCAAATGCAGTTAGAGCCTTAGCTGCACGATTAGTCACAATGTCTCCCCTCAATCCATCCACATCTAACTGGGAACAAACCTCGGAAATTTTGACTCGCATATCATAATCAATATTTACCTTTGGTAATAGCTCCTGTGAACTGACAATTTGCTGCTGCAATGACTCTTGCTGAAATTGATAATTCTCCAAAAACTGAGCCGGATTTTGATCAAATTCTGAGCGTTGTTCCACAATTTGTACCCGCAAAGCCGGTTCTTTGACAGTGTGAATTTCTGCGTGCATCCCAAACCGGTCAAGGAGCTGGGGACGCAGTTCCCCTTCTTCTGGATTTCCTGAACCAACCAATACAAATCGCGCTGGATGACGAATGGAAATACCTTCCCTTTCCACAGTGTTCCAACCACTAGCAGCAGAATCAAGCAGTACATCCACTAAGTGGTCATCTAATAGGTTGACTTCATCCACATAGAGAATACCCCTATTGGCTTTGGCTAATAAACCCGGTTCAAACGCTTTCACACCTTCGGATAAGGCTTTTTCAATGTCAATGGTGCCACAAACTCGGTCTTCCGTTGCACCCAGTGGTAAATCCACCATTTGCACCTTTTTATGACCAATGGCAATTTCTAAGCCTTGAGCTACTTGTTGACGTACTTCATCACTCATTAAGTCCGGATCCTCAGGATCACTGTTGAACGGATCATTAGCCACTACAGGAATCTCTGGCAATAAATCCGCTAAAGCCCGAATTGTGGTAGATTTACCAGTACCGCGATCGCCCATAATCATTACGCCACCGATTTTAGGGTCAATTACGTTGAGCAACAGGGCTAGTTTCATTTCTTCCTGACCAACAATAGCTGTGAATGGGAAGACCACGCGGCGTGTACTTGTCTTAGATTGAGCAGTTGGAGTCACTAAAAAATTACCTTAACAATATTTTTTTGATTACAACCCCCTATTTTGCCATGTTTAGGGGCGGAGATCTTAATCATAGTGTTTATCTTCCCCAGTTTCCCAAACTGGGGAGATACTTTCTCCGTTTCTATTCGTCTTCAGCAAAAATGAAGCGATATAACTCACTAGAATCAGGCTCAGGACTCTCCTGGGCAAAACTGACTGCATCCTCAATTAAACTCTGTATTTTCTTCTCAATCTGTTTTAAATCTGATTCTATCGCTAAATTATGCTCCACTAAATAGGCACCTAACTTCTTAATGGGATCGCGAGAAAACCAAAATTCTTTTTCTTCTTTACTACGCAATTCATCAGGATCAGCTAGGGAGTGACCACGGAAACGATAGGTAAGGGCCTCAATTAAAGTTGGACCTTCCCCCGCACGGGCCCTAGCTACTGCTTCTTGGGCAACCTGACGCACTGCTAAAACATCCATGCCATCTACTTCTACCCCTACCATATTAAACACACTAGCTTTTTTGTAAATTTCTGGATCGGAAGTTGCCCGTTCGTGTGCCATACCAATTGCCCACTTGTTATTTTCTACCACAAACAGAATTGGCAGTTTCCACAGTGCTGCCATATTTAGGGTCTCGAAAAATTGACCGTTGTTTGCAGCTCCATCTCCAAAAAAACAAGCGGTTACTTGATCCGCTTTCTCATCTCCTAAAACTTCTCGACGGTATTTACTTTGAAAGGCTGCTCCTGATGCTACCGGAATACCTTCCGCCACAAAAGCATAACCACCCAATAACCGATGTTCAGCAGAAAACATGTGCATGGAACCACCACGCCCTTTGCTACATCCTGTGGCCTTGCCAAACAATTCTGCCATTACTTCCCTAGCTGGCACACCTGCGCTCAAAGCATGGACGTGATCACGATAGGTACTGGAAACAAAGTCCTCACCAGGACGCATTGCCCCCCTGATTATACCACTGGAAACTGCTTCCTGTCCATTATATAAATGGACAAACCCAAACATTTTTCCCCGATAGTACATTTCGGCGCATTTATCTTCAAAATAGCGTCCTAGTACCATATCCTCGTATAGTCCCAGCCCCTCTTCTTTGGTGATTTGGACTGTGGCGGTGTCAAATTTGGGTAACGTGCGTTCTTGAACCATTATTGTAAATTGTTCCTATCGTAAAAGATAATCTGCTATAAAACAGATGGTTGGTGAATTTTCCACTGACTCCTATTATATTGGCTGTATTACAGGAAAACTAACTAATAAATCACAAGAACATCACTATATGCAATCATTTATGCAATTACTAGCTGGAGATATAGGTGGTACTGGAACCCGACTCAGATTGGTGGAATTTTCCCCGTCTCTCGGTTTACGCACTCTATATGAGGACAATTATCGTAGTGCAGATTTTGACGATTTATTACCAATTGTAATTCGTTTCCTAGAGGCTGGACAAACTTCTACAGGAACCATTTTTGACCCAGAAACAGCCTGTTTTGCGATCGCAGGTCCTGTGGTAAACAATCAGGTGCAATTAACTAATCTCCCCTGGTTTTTGGACGGGGAAATACTGTCCAGGGAACTGGGTATACGCACAGTGTCTCTGATTAATGATTTTGCAGCTGTTGGTTATGGCATTTTAGGTTTACAAAGCCAGGATTTAATTACACTACAAGATGTCCCACCCCAACCTGGTGCACCCATAGGAGTAATCGGGGCTGGGACAGGTTTAGGAGAAGCATTTTTAATTCAACAAGGTGAAAATTATCAGGTTTTTGCCACAGAGGGTGGTCACGGAGATTTTGCTCCCAGGAATGAATTAGAGTTTAAACTATTACAATATATTCTCAATAAGCATGGGATTGCTCGCTCCTCCATAGAAAGGGTGGTTTCTGGGTTGGGGATAATTTCCATTTACCAGTTCCTCAGAGATACAACCGGAGAAGCGGAAAACCCAGAAATCGCTCAAGTTGTTAGAAACTGGGAAAACGGTCAGGGGGGATCTGATCCAGCAGCTACCATTGGCACTGCAGCACTCAATAACAGCGATCGCCTGTCCATAGAAACAATGAGAATATTTGTCAGTTGTTATGGTGCGGAAGCCCACAATTTTGCTTTAAAACTATTACCCTACGGAGGATTATATATTGCTGGTGGTATAGCTCCTAGAAATTTACCCCTGATGCAAAATGGCAACTTCATACAAAATTTTGTTGAGGGAGGTACCATGACCTCCCTACTCCAAAATATCCCAGTGCACATAATTGTCAACGAACAGGTAGGATTAATAGGAGCTGCTTTGTTTGCATCCAGACTTTGAAATTATGGTTTTTCGGGATGGAGAGCTAAGGAACCACCGATATGTAGATTCCCTATATGCAGGTTTTATTAATGTTGGGAACCAGTATGCACCGTCTTAACCCACTTGAGGCGTTTAGGACGTAGTGATACCCTAGCTGTAGTGCTACTCATAACCACTAACCAGTGCAACATATAGACGCTGCCACGAATAGTTTGTAAAAGTAGCATTAAGTAATTAGAGTTTTTCTGATCTTGTCGAGTGCGCCTTAAACCAGAGAACATGCCAATAAAAGACATAGTTACAGATAAACCAGTAATAGGCGCTAATATAGGAGGACGATGACGAATCAGAGACATAAGTAAATCCGGTACTGCTGCTGTAGGTATAATATACATAATCAGCATAAAAATCAGTAAATCAACGGTTTTACCTGCTCTCATGCGACCTTTGAGGATGAGATCCCAGTAATCTAAATAACGCTGGTATCCACCCTCGGCCCAACGATTACGTTGATGCCAAAGGGCCACCACATTGGTTACACCCTCTTCCAATACGGGTGGGTAGAACATACATTCTATATCCCAACCAGTTAGATTTAAGCGAATGGTTAAATCCAAATCATCAGTGATGGTTTCCTCATTCCACCCACCACAGTCATTGAGAGCTTCCCGACGCACAAACTGACCATTACCCCGCAATTCACCCAACCCACCAATAGCAGTGCGTTGTTGTTGGAACCAGGTGTCAAGAGCCATTTCCGCCATTTGTCCCCTAGTCCAAAAATTTTCCTTGGCATTGGCGATCGCCTTTCTAACTTGTACAGCACCGACCTTTTCTCGTTGAAAAGTGGGTATAACCTGTAACAATAAATCCGGACTAACTTGGGCATCAGCATCAAATACGGCAATAATTTCACCTTTAGTCATTGGCAAGACCTGATTTAGCGCCCCAGATTTTCCACCGGTAGCATTAGCATCTCTACGAAAGACATTAAGTTGTTTATAGTCTTGCTGTAGTTGTGCCAATATTTCAGGAGTTTTGTCTGTGCTGTGGTCATCAATAAGCCAGACCTCATATTCGCCATGGGGATATTCCAGACTACAAAGATTGTGTACTAACCTATCAATAACTGCTTGTTCGTTTTTAGCCGAGACTAATACCGATACAGAGGGTAGATCTCCTTGTATTTGCTTATGGTGGTGGCGGGGTCTGACAAGAATAATTCTGAGAGCATGAACACCCAAGATAGTGGTCAGACCCAGAATAAAAGCAAAACCCCAGGAAACTAAATGTAAAGCAATAGTTCCCCCCCAAACCATAGTTAGGACCAGAATGGCCTTAGGTCTGCGTCCTTGAAAGCGGGATGAGGAGCAAATATCCTTAATCCCATTTTTGGATTTCCCCTGGGCTGAAAGGTCAGATAGCAGGGAGTCTAGACCATCAGAATTTGCTGTATAGGAGTCCTGATCTGTCCAGGAATTCGCTGGCATAGTTATTTTGCTCGCAACACCGTTAATTTATGTTAATTTTACCAAATACTGGAGCAATTAGGGGAGGGATTGAAATTTTCGGCAAAAACGTGTATAGTGTTGGTTTACACCAAAAAGATGTGGCATCCATCCAGAGTTTGCATCATGATCAACAAATTAGTCAACACTAACATTAAGAGTTCCCACGTTTTACCAACTCCTAATCAGGTTAAAGAAAAATTACCTTTGACGAAATCCGCTGAGGACACGATTTTAAAGTATAGAGAAGAACTAGAAAATATTTTAGATTTTCAAGACAGTAGGAAATTTATTGTAGTTGGCCCCTGTTCTATTCATGATCCAGAAGCTGCTATAGAATATGCAGAAAAATTAAAACTCTTAGCACATAAAGTCCATGATAAATTGCTATTAATCATGCGGGTTTACTTTGAAAAGCCCAGAACTACTATTGGATGGAAGGGACTAATTAACGACCCAGACATGGATGATTCCTTCAAGGTAGAAAAGGGAATTTTAATTGCCCGTACTTTGCTATTAAAACTGGCAGAATTAGGACTACCCACAGCAACGGAAGCATTAGATCCAATTATTCCGCAATATATTAGCGAACTAGTGAGTTGGTCAGCGATTGGAGCAAGAACAACAGAATCCCAGACCCACCGAGAAATGGCCAGTGGTCTTTCCATGCCAGTAGGTTTTAAAAATGGCACAGACGGCAATATTAATGTGGCCTTGAATGCTCTCAAATCTGCCCAGAATACTCACCATTTTTTAGGCATTAATCAAAAAGGACAGGTCAGTGTATTTGAAACCCGAGGCAATTCCCATGGTCATGTAATTTTGCGAGGGGGTACTAAACCCAACTATGATCCACAGAATGTGAAATTGGTAGAAGAGCAGTTGAAATCAGCAGGGTTACCATCAAGAATTGTTATTGATTGTAGTCATGGTAATACCAATAAAGATTACAGATTACAACCTCGGGTCTTAGAAAGTGCAATTAGGCAAATAGTTGATGGTAATACCTCTATTGTGGGTATGATGCTAGAATCAAATTTATATGAAGGTAATCAGCCAATCAACGGTAACCGGGAGGGTTTAAAGTATGGTGTCTCTGTAACTGACCAATGTATTAGCTGGGAGGAAACGGAAAAAATTATTTTAGCTGCTCATGCTCAACTGGGAGGAGGTTAACCAGGTTGACTTGACAAGAAATATAGAATAGACTATAGTAGTTCCGCGTGGGAATTTGTAAAAGGTAAAAACTTGTTGAAATATTTCTGGGGGATCATAATTCCCCCAGGTAAACCTAAGTTTCTATCTCGGTGTAGGTTTGAACGCTGCTTCTTTCTCTCCACAGGGTTAAAAGGGTACTGGCAATAAAAATGCTAGAATATACACCCGCTCCAAAACCAATAATCAAGGCCAGGGAAAAATATTTCAATGTTTCTCCACCAAATATAAAAATAGCCACCAATGATAACATGGTAGTTAGAGTGGTATTGATTGACCTAGTTAATGTCTGATCCACTGCGTCATCCACAATCCTATCAATGGGTGTCTGAGGATTGACTTTTATATTTTCTCTGATCCGGTCATAAATTACAACTGTATCGTTAACGGAAAATCCTGTAATCGTCAGCAGTGCTACGATAAATAAACTATCTACCTCTATACCAAAAACTAAACCAAAAATGGAAAATATGCCCACTGTAACCAAAATATCATGTAGCAGGGCAATTATGGCAAAAACTGCGTAGTCCCATTGGAATCTCACCGCTAGGTAAATTGTAATCCCAATAAAAGAAACTATTAAAGCAATAATTCCAGACCTGAACAGTTCTCTCCCCAAGGTTGGACCTACATCGTCAATTTGGTTTTTCTGTGGGTCGAAAACACCAACTTTTTGGCTGAGGGCACTTTGTAATCTAACACGCTGCTCCGTATCTAAGTTTTTTGTTCTAATGGTGATGCCATTTTGTTCCCCATTGTCAGAAATTAACTGTATGCTACTTTCCCCTAAACCTTGCTCTTTGGCAACTTCCCGCACCACGTTGATATCTATAGGTTGGTTGCAATTACCTGGTTGTTGACAGTCCCGGACCAATTGTAACCGCGTACCACCAATGAAATCTAATCCGGGACGCAAAGGAGCTTTAATTGTGGGTATTTGCCAAGAAATCACCATGGATATGATCCCACTAATAATAATTACTGATGAAAAAAGCCACCAGATATTTCGCCATTTGTTAACATGTAATCTCATTTAATTATCTCCGTCCTATCTGCTAATTTGGGACAATACAAAGCCGGTTTTCGCCACGATGGAAAAGATATGGCTAAAAACATAAGAGTGCGACTACAGGTAATGGCGGTAAACATGCTAACCCCAACCCCCAATGCTAAAGTGAGAGCAAATCCTTTGACCAATCCCGAACCTAACCAAAATAAGGCTGCACACGCAATCCAGGTGGTAACATTGCTATCTAAAATGCTGGAAAATGCCCGGTAAAAACCAGATTCGACAGATCTATAAAGAGTTTTACCGGATCTTAACTCCTCTCGTGTACGCTCAAAAATTAGTACATTAGCATCTACTGCCATCCCAATACTTAGGATAAAACCTGCTATACCGGGTAGGGTAAGGGTAACTCCTAATAAACAGAATGTGGCCCAGGTCAAAATGGAGTAGATAATCAGGGAAATATCAGCAATTAATCCTGGTAGTCTGTAGTATGAAACCATAAAGACTAAAACTAGCGCTAAACCCCCAATACCAGCATAGATGCTACTTTGAATACTATCTTGACCTAGGGTAGCACCTACTGTCCTTCTTTCGGCAATTTCTACCGGTACGGGTAAAGCCCCTCCTCTTAATTGCACACCTAGATTATTTGCTTCCTCCGCTTGGAATCTTCCCGTAATAATTGCTGACCCACCAGTGATACCAGTGGCTGCAAACTCTACTCCTACAGTAGGAGAACTAATTAACTCATTGTCTAAAAAAATACCAATTCCTCGTCCAGTCCCTGCCAATTGTTTGGTCAACTCGGCAAATAAGACCCCGCCTTCATTGTCAAAACGCAGGGCCACGTTCCAATTGTTTCCTTGGGTAGGCTCTCCATAAGCATCTTTCAGGTATTTACCTGTTAGGGGTGGATCCGTGCTGGCAAACAATTCGGCGATCGCCTGATAGTTTTTCTTTAATTCCGCTTGATTTGCAGCAATGGCATTTTCATCTTTGCTCTTTCTTAAAGTTTCTTGTTTACTTTTTATATCCAGTTGAGATACTCTTAAACTCTGTAACAAAGTTTCCGTATCTGGCTTTTGTAGACGAAACTCTAATTGTGCCGTACCACCGAGTACCTTTTCTGCTTGTTGTGGGTCATTTACCCCAGGTAACTGGACGAGAATCTTATCTTTGCCCACGGTTTGGATGATCGGTTCAGAAACTCCTAAACCATTAATTCTCCCTTCTACAACCTTTTTAACTGCTTCCAGCTCCCTCTCTGTAATTTCTTTGATTTCCTCTGTTGGTTTCACCTGAATTGTTAACTGAGAACCCCCTTGCAAGTCTAATCCCAAGGGGACTGGAATTTTAACAATTACTGCTATTGCTGCAACAAGTAAAATTATGATTAAGGCTAATACGGATCTGTATTTTTGCATAGGAATCTAAAATTAGTTTACACTCATAAATTACACTCATAAAAAAGATAGGAAAGATTGAGTATCTTTGGCATTTGCTGACACTCAATCTCAGCGGTTTATAACCTGAAAATTAAGATATTAAACCTGCAAAGCGACTATTTTTTCCACTGCTTCCACCACCTGTTCTGGTTGAACAATGGTTAACCTTTCTAGGTTACCGTTGTAAGGTGTGGGAATATCTTGGGAGGAGAGACGCAATACAGGTGCATCCAGTTCGTCAAACAATCTGTCATTGATAGATGCGGTTAGTTCTGCTCCAATTCCTCCCGTTCTCATACACTCTTCCACTACTATCACTCGGTGAGTTTTGCGAATTGATGCACCAATGGTATCAAAGTCAAGAGGCTTCAAAGAAATTAAATCAATAACTTCTGGGTCATATCCTTGTTTTTCCAAAGTTTTCACCGCTTGCATTACATGATAACGCATCCGTGAATATGTGAGAATAGTTACATCTTTTCCTTTACGAACTATCTCCGCTTTATCTAGGGGGAGGATGTATTCTTCCCTGGGCAGATCTTCTTTTAAGTTGTAAAGCAAAACGTGTTCAAAAAATAGCACCGGGTTATCATCCCGGATTGCCGCTTTTAATAGACCCTTAGCGTTATAGGGTGTGGAGCAAGCAACAATTTTTAAGCCTGGAACTGCTTGGAAGTAGGCTTCCAGTCTTTGGGAGTGTTCTGCTCCTAATTGTCTACCCACTCCACCCGGACCACGAATAACCATGGGGATTTTAAAGTTACCACCGGATGTGTACCGTAACATTCCCGCATTGTTGGAAATTTGGTTGAATGCTAGGAGCAAAAAGCCCATGTTCATACCTTCGATTATAGGTCTTAATCCCGTCATGGCTGCACCTACAGCTAATCCGGTAAAGCTATTTTCAGCGATGGGGGTATCCAAGACTCGCAGATCACCATACTTTTTACACAGGTCTTTGGTAACTTTATAGGAACCGCCGTAGTGTCCCACGTCCTCGCCTAGTACAAACACGCTAGGATCGCGGGACATTTCTTCGTCAATTGCTTCCCGCAGAGCGTTGAAAAATAGTGTTTCTGCCATTAGACCTTTATCAAAATTTATTCCTTTCAAATTCTATCGCGCCCCCGTCTATAATAACGTCGGCGATTGCACTATTGATTTATAATCATGGTCAATCTCCCATTTTATCCTCAATTCATCAATTTGTCAATCGGTCTGAGGTTGGTTGGCGTTCAATTGCTAGTTGAATCAATTGGTCAACTAGTTGGGGAAAGCTAATTCCGGTATTTGCCCAAAGTTGGGGATACATACTTGTGGATGTAAATCCTGGTAAGGTGTTAATTTCGTTGATTAGTATTTCTCCGGTAGACTCCACATAAAAGAAATCTACCCTGGCCAAACCAGCAGCATCAACTGCTGCAAAGGCTTTTAGGGACATTTCTTGAATTTGTTCAACTATTGTTTGTGGTAGGGGTGCGGGTATTAACAGGTTCGCTTTTCCCTGGGTGTATTTAGTTTCATAATCGTAAAAGTCACTATTAAAAGTGATTTCACCAACCACAGAAGCTTGGGCATGGTCATTACCCAAAACTGCGCATTCTACTTCTCTAGCAACCACTCCAGCTTCAACTATAATTCGTCTATCATAGGTAGCAGCACTGTCTAGGGCAGTTTCTAGTTGTTGACGGGAGCGTACTTTAGCAATACCTACGGATGAACCTAGATTAGCTGGTTTGACAAAGCAAGGATAACCCAAGGTGGTTTCAATTTGGTCGCACAGTTTAGGAAACACACAGGGATTTGACCAAATTTGGCTCCTAGTAACAGTTTGGTATTGGACTTGGGGTAGCCCCGCTTGGGCAAAGGCTGTTTTCATGGCAATTTTATCCATTCCCATAGCTGATCCCAAAACTCCAGACCCCACAAAAGGTACTTGCATCAAGGTGAGTAATCCCTGAATAGTTCCATCCTCTCCATTGGGTCCATGAAGTATGGGAAACCACAAATCAATTTGGGGAGATTGCTGAGGAAATTGCCATAAATTGACTCCGGTAAGGTTATTTTCTTGAGCTGAACCCGATTCTAAGACTTTTCTGGCTATTTCTTCCCCTTGCCATACCCCATCCTTTTGGATATAAAATGGATACAATTCATATTTTTGACTATTCTCTCCCGTAGTCAAGGCCTTGGCAATTGCTCCCGCAGAAACTATTGAAACTTCATGTTCTCCAGAACGTCCACCAAATAATAACCCCACCCTCAGTTTTGACATTTTCTTTTCCTCAAGAATCTCTCAAGGTGATAGATTAACACATTTGTGGTTTATCTTTGGTACTAATTAGGACTTGCAGTTAACGCAGGGTAAAGTTAACTTTTGTTGTTACCCCTCTTCTACCCCCTCCAAAGGTTTTAACCTCCATTCTTGCACCCCCTCCCTAGCAGCTTTATCCAGCTCATTATCACCACTGGAACGACCCACACTTACAGAAGTAATATTACCATTACTATCTGCGTCTAGAATTAAATGAACCGTAGTTTTCGTGCCACTTCTACCCCGTCTTTTAGCTCCCTCCGGGTATTTGGGGGGTGGGCATTGGATACAATCTACACGAGGATTTAGATTGGCACCGCTGTTTGGACTCGCTTTAGGGGTTGGTGTCTCCTCTGGCTTTTTTGTATTCTCCACCCCATCACCATTTCCAACTCCATCACCATTTCCAACTGCATTACCATTTCCAACTGCATTACCATTTCCAACTCCATCACCATTTTCAACTGCATTACCATTTCCAACTTCATCACCTGGGGGAATATTATTATTTCCATCAGTTGCACCGATGGTTGTATTTTGGGTGTTTCCATCAGTGATGGTTGTTGATTGTGGAGTCTGCAACTTATTGTCACCGGTATTCGTTAGTACAGGTTGTGTAGCTTCTGTTTGTATAACTTTTGGTGTTATTATTTGAGGATTTGGTCTTTGACTTATCTGATCTTTTACCTTAGTAATGTGAACAATTTTTGACCCTAATCTTCTTGTTGTGACCGGAGGAGTAGTTAAACTCAGTGGATATTTGACAACAGAATCCCCCTTATTTAAATCCTTGGGTTCAGGAATAGCATTATCCATTCTAGGGAAAGTGGCCCTGAGTATGGGAACCTTAAAGTTTTTATTACTAGTTATCTTTCCACTACCTAGACTACCCGATTTGCCCCGGGTTACCGAGATTTTCATTTCTGGTGGTTTGGTCACTGTTTGCTTTATAGGTTCCTCAATAATTTCCAGTTCAACTACCTGTGGATTCTCTTGTTTAAATTTCCGTAATAATTCCCCAAAAACCAATCCTATCAAACCAATATGTATTACGAAAGAGGCCATGACACTGTACATCAAAAAAGATTTTAGTGACTTGGCTTCTTTTTCTCGCTGTTTGAAAACTATCCTTGAAGATGCCATACTTAGATATTAAGCTTCCTAGCTCTGAAGAGACAGAGATTTGTTGAATAGTTTATAAATGAGCTCTCCTAGACTGACACAATTGCCAATAGGAGATGTTTGAGCGAAGAATACCGTTAATGGTAATTTAGTTTACTAGCAATAAACCTAATTCTTCCAGCCTTTACCCGCTTGTTCTAGTACATAAGCTGCCACATTCTCAATTTGATTCTGTTTCAGTCTCTTACCGAATGCGGGCATAGCACCTTTACCCTTTGTAACTTGTGTAACAATGGCTTCTTGGGAGTACATACCATACTTTTCTAAAGCCTCTTTCTTGAGAGTCTTAGCTGCATTAACCAAATTCTTACCACCAATGTGACATTGGGCACAATTAGCTTTAAATACACTTGCCCCAATTGTTGCATCTACTGCTAAAGCTGAATTGGTGAAGGTAAGTGTGAAAATTGCAATACCCAGTAGCAATACGGAAATAATTCTCTTCATCTGTGTTTCTCCTCTCGGCAAATTTTTAATTTGGGACTTCAGTGAAATTCCCTCGTTTATTTTATTGGGACTGTTTTCCATTAGTCAAACGACAAATGGTCAAACTTCAAGAGGTTTCCATTGGATTATGTTGGATTTCTCTAATTTGAATAATTCAGGAAGAAAAAAGTTTTTACAAGCTTTTTTGCAAGGAATGACAGAGGAAGTACAAACGGAGGATGGAACTAAACAACCAAAGTGGGACTTACTCACTGAATAGGCAAGAGCTTCTAAGCAGTTTGTTTACAATTCTGCCCATCACTATCAGCCATCGCAAAGTGGGGATGGTTAGGAAAATGTGCGTTAAAACGGAATAACCTCTTTAAAAACATCACTTTTGAAGTCATCAACCAGGATGGAAATTAGTTTATTTAGACTTGTTTGTTTTACATGTTCCAAAATTTGTGCTGTGTCTTTAAAATCCTGGCTAATGTGAAATTTTTGCTCTGATATGTTCTCGTCTTCTGGGTATCCTTTCAAAATATTACAGTGAATTAAAGATAAACAGAGATTATTCAGCTTATTACTTTCAAAATCAGGAAGCTCCTGACTAAAAATATCCAATATTTCAGAGATATTCATTAGTATATCACGTTTTGACATCAAAGTATCAACAAATGTTTCTAAACTGTATTTGTCCTCAATGGTGATTCTAGGTTTACCACTAGCTAGTAAGCTCTGATAGCGTTCTGGTGTGTGTAAATCCTGATTTAATATATCTAGGAGTATAACCACCCCATTAGGAATAGAGTTTCTAAAAACTAGTAGTGTGTTTGATGGTGGAAGAGTTCCCACACAGAATTCTGTATTTGCACAAATAAATTGCAGGAATTCTGCAAATCTCATGAAGCCTACCATTTCTGGTTTGAATTCTGGTATGGCATATTTGAAGGCTTCCCTGACAGTAGAAAGAGGAATTCCGTGACCATACATTTGTTTTCTGGATTCTGGATCTTGGCCAAACCAACTAATAATTTTTTGACCATGAGAAAAAATAGTTTTCTTATCTGCTTGATAAATGGGCTGAATATTGTTTGCCATCCTAACCACCAAAGGATGAGTTATGCCAATGCCTAACCCTTTATTATTACCAAAGGTTGTATTTTTAGGATCTGTGTTGATATCTTCTGGAGAATATTCTTCGGGAAGTTCTAGTTTTATAAAGTAATCACATACCGATTTAAAAATATCATTAGCTGCATTCTCGTAGGCACACCCAATAACTTGTTTACCATACTCATGTTAATTTTTTTGCTAGAGAAGCAAAACCTCCATCCCCGGATACAATTACGTACACTTCAATATGGGGAAAACGAATAGTTATATCCATGGTATCAACTACTAGTTGAATATCAGCAGCATTTTTTTTGTGATAACGTGCGAATCCAAAAATTTGAATTGGGTCTATACCTAATTCGTTAATTTCTCCCCTGAGCAAACTTAATCTATGGTCACTCCAATTCGCATAAGCTCTCTGTAAACAAATTTTATTAACAATGTCTACCTCCAGAATTTGGCGATATATCTGTTTTAATGATAATTCTTTGATAAAGTCTTTAGAAAAGCTATAGCCCTTAGTGAGATTTTCAATGTCATAAAGTATGGCTGTGTTAAATATTGACATGGAATTTTTACCTTATAATATCTCTGTTTTTTCCTCCATTCACTTTCTTGTTAGTTGTCGCTTACAACTTACATGAAGTGCAAATTTTCATTATAAAAGGATGGGACGGATATTAGCTCAATAAGCGAGGATCCTAATAATTAATCCCAAACTAATTCCTGTGGTTTTCTTACTGCTATATAAAACCTAGACAAAACTAGACTTTACTTTCTACTTCAACGGGAGCATGGGAGCGGTTATCCCTCAGTAGACTTCCACTTGCTAATTTTTGGCAACTAGTGCTAGAGTAAAACGAGGAGGAATTTATCTTCGTGCAATGGCTGATAGTCCTTGGTTAAGGTTTACCCTTAAATTATGTATTTGTTAACTTTAGTTAGCAAAAAAGTATCTGGAGAAATTTTCCATGAAAGGAAAACAAGTTTTACTAACGGGTGGAACGAGTGGACTAGGTTTAGGCGTTACACCCACAGTTTTAGCCCAAGGCGCATACCTCACTATACCCTATCGCAATCTTAGCCATGTTGAAAGATTGAAAGCAGTTTTAGCTCCTGCGGATATCGCCAGGATTAAATTTGTTCCCGTAAATCTTGAAAGCGATTTGTCGGTGGAAGAACTAGTTAATAGCATGACTAGAGTTGATGTCTTAATTAATTTAGTCGGTGGTTTTTATTATGGTAAAACCCATGAGTGCAGTTTTGATGACTGGAAACATCAATTTGAATTAAATGTTTACACAACTTTCTTAACCTGTAAGTATAGTTTAAAAAGAATGCTAGAGAATGGTTATGGGCGTATTGTTACCGTTAGTTCTCGTGCTGGTTTAGACCCTGTTGCCAACTTAGCAGCTTATTCTGCCTCTAAAGCCGCTGTGATAGCTCTAACTAAGGCTATAGCTGATGAAACTAGGGGCACTAATATCACTGCCAATACGGTTTTACCTAGTGTTATTGATACACCCACGAATAGAGAGGCAATGGGTGTGGAAAAAGCTGGCGAATGGGTGAAACCCGAATCCATTGGCCAGATAATTTGTTTTTTGGCTTCGGAAGCTGCTGGTGATATCCGAGGTGCGACTATTCCCGTTTATGGCAATATTTAAGGAGGGCGATCGCACGGTTTAAAATGGAGAATTAATAGACATCTCCGATACCACTGTGTAATTCAGTACTTTATCTTATCTTAATTAAATGCTAAATCTTCCAGTTCCTTCCACCTTACTGTATTCCATCCCATTAGCTGCAGTTACAATTTATCTTCCGTATCTACTAGTAGCCTATGCCAGGGTAAAAGTGGGTTATGACATGTCCGCTCCCCGCTCTATGTTTGATAAGTTACCACCATACGCACGCAGAGCCACCTGGGCCCATCAGAATTGTTTTGAGTCTTTCATGATTTACGGTACTGCAGCTCTTATGGCTTATGTAACAGGAGTGGATTCTCAATTGGCACTGTACGTGGCGATCGCCTACTTGACAGCACGGGTTCTGTTTTCAGTCTTCTACATACTGAATATACCCATTCTTCGCTCTTTGATGTTTGGAGTTGCTTCTGCTTGTATTATTAGTCTTTTTGTCCTCAGTATTTTAAAAGGGACCTAGAAAGCATCAAAACCTCAACTATGGTTGGATATACACCTAGTATCTGCATATATCCACCCTAGTGGAAGATAGAAACGGATTTTCGGATCCGGTCTTCCACCACTTTTTAAATAGGTTCAAACTTTAGAGAAACACCATTCATACAATATCTTAGACCTGTGGGTTGTGGTCCATCATTGAAGACGTGTCCCAAATGTCCACCACATTTGCTACAATGAACCTCCGTTCTGGTCATGAATAGGGATCGGTCTACGGTTGTGGAAATGGCTCCTTCTATGGGTTGAAAAAAGCTGGGCCAACCAGTGCCACTATTATACTTGGTGTCAGAAGTAAATAGTGGTTGTCCACAACCAGCACAGACATAGGTACCTGGTTCATAGTTCTTGTCCAGAGGACTAGTATGGGAAGGTTCTGTGCCGTGTTTTCTTAGCACCTGAAACTGCTCCGGTGTCAAAATGGATTTCCATTCTTCGTCCGTTTTGTCGATGATAAATTTTGTATCTTTTGTAGACATAACTAATTAATTCCTCTTGGTTAACTTTAAATCCAGAATGGATAACTTATCTAGACCTTGAGCATAAGTGAGATTATACTGTAAAGGAGTAATACTAATAAGGTTTTGACGGATGACTTCTACATCTGTGGGGAAGTTTTTGATTAGGTTTAAACCCGCAGGTGGCTCTACTTCTTCTAACACTTCCCCTGTTAACCAGTAATAAATTTTGCCACGGGGGTCTACCCGTTTATCAAAAACATCAATATATCGACGTACTCCTTGACGGGTTAAGGTGACACCGGCAATTTCTTCCCAAGAAACGGGAGGAATGTTCACGTTGAGTAGCATTAAATCTGCTAGGGGTGCTGTGGCCAGATGGTCAACCAGCAGTTGGGCAAATTGAGCAGCTGGTTGAAAGTCCTTGTGAGTGTGACTGGTCAGGCTAAACGCTATACTGGGAATACCTTCAATCATACCCTCCATGGCCGCAGAAACAGTTCCTGAGTAAAGGATTTCGGTTCCTAAATTAGCACCCTGATTAATTCCAGACAGTACTAAATCGGGAGGAGAATCCAATAATGCCCAGAGTGCTAACTTGACACAGTCCGAGGGAGTGCCATCACAAGCCCAAGCTCGTATATTGGCATCAAATACCCCTTCCACAATTTCCGCTCGAATGGGATGATGTAGGGTCAATCCATGTCCCGTTGCTGAGCGCTCTCGGTCTGGACACACTACACTCACATCGTGACCTGCCCTAGCTAAAGTGTTAGCCAAAGTACGAATGCCCAAAGCGGAAACGCCATCATCGTTACTAACTAGTAATCTCATTTTAGGCATTAAACTCACTATCACAACTTTAATCTATGAGCTCGAATATCATAGTACCATGTCAAGCTATTCTGGAATATGGGCGGCAAATTCCCACTTCAATTGCTGGCAGATTATATTTTGCCTTTTACTACTGATTAATTAACAATGACTAGTACTTTAGAAGATCAACTTTTAGCTTTACGTGAGGAAGCACAAACGGCGATCGCCCAAACTGAAACTCGGGAACGCCTGGAAGAGCTACGAGTTAATTACTTGGGCAAAAAGGGACAATTAGGGGTGCTTTTACGCAGTATGGGAAATATGAGCGCCGAGGAACGTCCTAAAATCGGTGCGATCGCCAACACGGTTAAAGATAGCATCCAAGAAAGACTGGAGTTGAGAAGGAGGGAGTTAGAAGCTCAAGAGATTGAGAGACAACTAGAGTTAGAGACTTTAGATGTGACTATGCCTGGTACATATCGACCTCAGGGAAAGATTCATCCTTTAAACGGTATAATTGACCAAGCCATAGACATATTTATGGGTATGGGTTACACTGTAGCTCAAGGGACTGAAATGGAGACGGACTACTATAACTTTGAAGCTCTGAATACTCCTCCAGACCACCCAGCTCGAGATATGCAGGATACCTTTTATTTACCGGATGGAAATTTATTGAGAACTCATACCTCCTCGGTACAGATTCGCTATATGGAGAAGGAGGAACCACCGGTGAGAATTGTTGCTCCGGGGAGGGTTTATCGTAGAGATGATGTGGATGCTACCCATTCAGCGGTATTTCATCAGATTGAACTTTTAGCAGTAGATGAAGGTTTAACCTTTACAGATTTAAAAGGAACCGTAAAAGTATTTTTACAATCAATGTTTGGAGATCTACCCATAAGATTTAGAGCTAGTTATTTCCCTTTTACAGAGCCTTCGGCGGAAGTAGATTTGGAATGGAATGGTAGATGGTTAGAAGTGATGGGCTGTGGCATGGTTGATCCTAATGTATTGAAATCCGTAGGTTACGACCCAGAAATTTATAGTGGTTTTGCTGCGGGTTTTGGTGTGGAGCGTTTTGCCATGGTTTTACATCAAATTGATGATATCCGCCGTTTGTATAACAGTGACTTGAGGTTCTTACGCCAGTTTTGATGGTAATTAAATAGTAAATACAAATACTACGGAATATGAACACAACATTAAAGGAATTTTTGGCAGCTTGTGAAAATTTAGGAACTTTACGACTAATTGTTACTAGCAGTGCTGCTGTTTTGGAAGCAAGGGGTAAAATAGAAAAATTATTCTATGCGGCCTTGGCTAAAGGAAAATATGCCAATATGCACAATGATGGTTTTGAATTTCATTTAAATATGGATAAAATTGTGGAGGTAAAATTTGAGACAGGAGAGGCAAAAAGGGGTAATTTTACCACTTATGCCATTAGATTTTTAGATGACAAGAAAGAAGTGGCGCTGAGTTTATTTTTGCAGTGGGGTAAACCCGGAGAATATGAAATGGGTCAGGTAGAAAACTGGCTACAATTAAGGGAACAATATGGTGAAGTTTGGGAACCTTTACCAGTTACGAGTTTTATAGCCATGAAATCATGGAATATTCCACTACTGAGTGTTATTTTCATCTTTTGTTTAGTTCTGCTGTTTTCATTCAACCAGGGAGAGGCTAAAGCGGGAGAACTGGCGGAGAGATTGGCTGATTTTGGTCATTGGCAAAAATTAACTTCGGTTAAACCTGCTCAGGGGGATCTAATCTATCCTAACTGGATGAAGGGAACCTGGAAAGTCAAGAGTACTCTGGTGGATTTGGTAGCTCCTTTAGCACCAGATATTATCAGTCCTGGGTTTGAGAATAACCACAAGCAACTGTACCAGCCAATCAGTTTTTTAGTCAGATTTATTGAGGTTACACCAGAAAACTCTAAGTATGACTTTTGGAGAAAGGAAAAATCACGGGTTTTAGTAGCTGATAGAGTATTCAATAGCTGGAACTTGCTCAAAGAATATTTGGGAGATAAAGCAATCTTGGCTGTAAAAGCAGATCCTCAATCTCCTAATCGTCAAGTTACCTTTTTTCATGGAGAGAAACAATTAGTCTCCTTGATTACCGCTCGCGCTACGGAGAGATCTGACCAACACTTTATCAGCGCAGAAGTGTTTGAGCAGTATTTTAAAGGAGGTTCGGTTCCGTATTTTAACATGGTAGAGTCCATTACTGACTATCATCACCTACCTAACAATAAACTTACCACCTTCAATTCCTCGTCAACGGCAAATCCTCTGATAGAAGCGGAGCAAGTTACTGCGGTTTATCTATCTCCCCAGGATCCGGATTATTTCCATGCTGGTTCCCAACCGGTAGCTGTTTATCGCTATCACCTGGAGTTTTTTCCACCAGAACAAAACTCCCAGATAGATGAGATAGGCGATCGCCCGGTGCAGAAAAAAAATTTTTCCTAACCCCTTGCCAAAATCAAAAATTGCTGCTAACCTAGTTAAAGTGGAATAAGAAGGGTCGGTGTCCGAGCGGTTAATGGAGGCGGACTGTAAATCCGCTGGCTTGCGCCTACGCTAGTTCGAATCTAGCCCGGCCCACCACTTAATTGAATGTGGGGAAATATTAAAATTTGCCCGTGTGGCTCAGTGGTAGAGCACACCCTTGGTAAGGGTGAGGTCACGAGTTCAATCCTCGTCACGGGCTTATGGGATTATATTTGGGTGTAGTTATGGTAGCAGTAGCAATTCTCGCAGCTGGTAAAGGTACAAGAATGAAATCCCGGCTCCCTAAGGTATTACATCCTCTAGGTGGTAAGTCTTTGGTGGAAAGGGTAATTGACAGTGTTCAACTAGCCATGAGAATTTTCCCGAGATGGTTTTCTCCTGTGTTATCAGCACCACAACCCCATATCACAAAGAGAAATTGCTTTTGCTCAGTTGAAACAACAGGGAGTTTTGGTGTTGGATGCACCAGCAAATCAAATTTCCGAGCAGTTGGTAGAAAGGTACTTACAAATCAAAGCCAAAAATCAGATTTGACTCCCTGTCGAGATAATTGAGAACTTCTGGAAAGAATAGCCCAATAAACTCGACAAAGAACGTGGTTAGAAGTTCTTTAAAGAGTCTATCATGCCGAATCATACTTTAACAGAAGAGCGATCGCTCTTCCTAAGGGATAGAGTCTGAAAGCCACTTCAACGGACGATAATGCAACTCTTGTTCCAGCTGGAGTGCGGAGAATTACCACATCCGAAATAGACAAAAAGAAATAATTGGAGTTAAGAAGATAAGTACATAAATAGTGATAATATACAAAACTAGTCAGCACGGATTAAATTTACTAATGATAGATACAATATCAGTACTATTAAGAGAGTGGACTGTAATTTTCCTTACAGGTTTAGCCTTCTGGCTTTGGGAAATTCGCTCTCCCTTGCATCAAATTGAATACAAAGCTAAATTCTTCAAGGAATTGGGATGGGCGGGAATATCATTCGTCTTTAGAATTGTTTATGCATATGTTTCTGTGGCAATTATAAAACTATTGAGTTCTCTATTTATGGGAGAGTCAGCAAATTTTGCAGGAGTAATGTATGTGCCCCTCTGGCTGAGGATCATCACTGCATATATATTACAGGACTTAACTGACTATCTATTACACAGGACAATGCATAGTAATCAGTTTCTTTGGTTGACGCACAAATGGCATCATTCAACAAAGCAATCATGGTGGCTGAGTGGAAACAAAGATAGCTTTACCGGCGGACTTTTATATACTGTTACAGCTTTGTGGTTTCCACTGCTGGACATTCCCTCAGAGGTTATGTCTGTAGTGGCAGTACATCAAGTGATTCATAACAATTGGATACACCTCAATGTAAAGTGGAACTCCTGGTTAGGAATAATTGAATGGATTTATGTTACGCCCCGTATTCACACTTTGCATCATCTTGATACAGGGGGAAGAAATTTGAGTTCTATGTTTACTTTCATCGACCGATTATTTGGAACCTATGTGTTTCCAGAAAACTTTGATATAGAAAAATCTAAAAATAGATTGGATGATCAATCAGTAACGGTGAAGACAATTTTGGGTTTTTAATAGACTTGGGTTCTAAGTGGAATGGACGGAAAAAATGGCGGTTACCCGCATCTTTAATATATCCTCTTTTTGGGGTTGAGATTTGGATAAAGCGGCTTGTACTCTGTCATTATTCAAATAGCCATAGTTTATGATCGGTATCGAATTCGCTATTGTTTTTTCTGCCATATCCCTTACCTAAGATGGGACGATATTCGCTCATAATACCACTGTTAATTAGATCATCAGCAACATGGTGCGGTAAAGTGTATCCTGACGACCATCGATATGGCCACCAAGATCACTAGCTACCCTACTGGGCAACAATTCGAGTAAAAGCGAGTAGCCCTACTGTAGCATTGAAACCATCCAAGTTTGAAGTTAAATACCTAAAATTATGACCTCATTTTCATTTCTAGACGTTCAGCAACGGGCATTAACTCACGTATCAGATCAAAGTTTCCTACGTTCCGTCTCATCCAGTCTAATAAGAATTTTTCTCCTTCATCTAGCTTACCTTTATCATCAACAAAAACCATCTGCTCGCACCAATCTACAAATCCGGAATTAGTCATCTCATAGACTAAAATGATGGGAGGAAAGTGTGCGAATCCCATTTTTTCAATGACTTCCATACAAACCAGCTTAAATACTTGTTCGTTTGTCAATTCATTAGACATAAAGAATTTTCCTTTAATCAATTCTGTTTCTAATCCTACCACAGAGTAATAACTCTTGGTCTGGAACATAAATTATTCTGTTTTTATCAATGCGTAAGTCATAACTTATTACTTGACGGAGTTGCAGGGGCATACCTTAACTTGACCTTGGGAGCGATAGAAGAAAGGAAGGCTTCAGTGACGGGTCTTTGACTAATCCCAGTTTCCACTTCAACTAAAACAGCATCACAAATGTCGAATAGTGATTGAGAATATCTATTCATATTCATGAAAGTCAGAGCAGATTCCATCGGAGACATGGATGAATTAAAGGCAGCGTTTTCAGCGTATCGACCTGTAAATATATTCCCGTGGGAATCTTTTAACGCTACCCCTGCAAAATTTTTCGTGTAGGGAGCATAACTTTGATTGGCAGCGGATAGAGCAGCAAGCACAACATCATCGGTAGAATAGGTCTCCAGATCATGAAATACTGTTTGCATTAATCCACCTGTGAGTCCTAGATCCGCTGGTCCAAATGGCTCGGGTAGAAAATGTGGGAGTTTATTTGAGGTATAAGTTTGCTCAGGCTGTGATTCATTAGACTTCACAAGAAGAACAAAATTTTGATTTACAGTTGCCATCTCGTATAAAAATTGTCGGCAGTATCCACATGGTGCTTCGTGGATTGCTAATGCTTGTAAACCGGTTTCTCCGTGCAACCACGCATTTATGGTGGCGGATTGTTCTGCGTGAACTGAGAAACTAAGTGCCTGTCCTACAAATTCCATGTCGGCACCAAAATAAAGAGTTCCAGAACCCAGTTGATTCTTAGATTGTGGTTTACCAAGAGCGATCGCCCCTACATAAAACTGCGATATTGGTACCCTAGCATAAGTTGCGGCTACGGGTAGTAATTGAATCATTAACGTACTAATATTAGTACCAAGTCGATCAATCCAAGATGCGACAACACTTGAGTCAATTACAGCATGTTGGGCAAGAATTGTCCTTAACTCTGATTGAATGGAACGTGGAACCTTGGCAATCGCCTGTTCTAATGCTACATGGGTCATTTGGGTTATTCTTGGACAGAGAGATAAAGATATATTAGTTTTTATGAATCAATTTCCCACTTAATGCTTGAGTATGTTTTCCTCCTGCTTACAAGGCAAAGCTTTCCTTTTTTGTAGCAAATCCCAAACTGCTTTGAGAGATTTAATTGCTTGGTCTATCTCCTCTTCGGTATTGGCGGCTGTAATCGAAAACCTTAAAGCACTTTTATTTAAAGGTACGATTGGAAAAATAGCAGGAGTAATTAAAATACCATATTCCCAAAGGAGTTGACACACATCAATCATGTGTTGAGCATCTCCCACTAACACGCCTACGATGGGAACGTAACCATAGTTATCCACTTCGAATCCAATGGCTCTTGCTTGTGTAACCAATTTGTGAGTTAGGTGATAAATTTGTTTTCTTAACTGCTCCCCCTCCTGACGATTCACCTGTAATCCGGCTAAGGCACTTGCCAAACTCGCAACAGGAGAAGGACCAGAAAATATGGCAGTCCAAGCGTTGCGGAAGTTGGTTTTGATCCGGCGATCGCCACAAGTTAAGAATGCTGCGTAAGAAGAATAGGCTTTGGACAAACCAGCTACATAGATGATATTATCCTCTGCAAACCGCAGGTCAAAATAATTCACCATCCCGTTTCCTTTGTAACCGTAAGGCATATCGCTGCTGGGATTTTCGCCCAAAATGCCAAAACCATGAGCATCATCCATGTAAATTAAGGCATTGTACTCTTTTGCCAGATGCACGTAAGCTGGCAGATCGGGAAAATCTGCCGACATGGAATACACGCCATCAATGACAATAATCTTTACTTGTTCAGGCGGATATTTTGCTAGTTTTTCGGCTAAATCGTTCAAATCATTATGTCGATATTGGATGAACTGGGCTCCTTTGTGCTGAGCCAGACAGCACGCTTCATAAATACAACGATGTGCAGCTATGTCACCAAAGATGACACCATTATTCCCAGTTAATAGTGGTAAAATTCCTATCTGAAGCAGTGTTACAGCTGGAAATACTAAAACATCAGGTACGCCTAAAAGTTTGGACAATTCTTCCTCCAATTCCTCATAAATTGCTGGGGAAGCAACAAGCCGAGTCCAGCTTGGATGTGTGCCCCATTTATCCAAAGCTGGTGGAATTGCTTCCTTAACTTTTGGATGCAAGTCAAGACCTAAATAGTTGCAAGAAGCAAAGTCTATCACCCAATGTCCGTCAATTAGCACCTTGCGACCTTGTTGTTCTGTGACGACTCTTGTGACTTGAGGAATTTTTTGTTGGTTAACTACGTTTTCCAGAGTGTTGATTTCGTTGGCTGAGTCAACAGGTGGAGCTAGATCAGATTGTTTCTCTTGTACCACTTGGTTTTGGAAATAAGTGATGATGGCAGTTGGAGTGTTCTTTTGTAAAAAGAACGTTCCAGACAGATTGATCCCTAAACGTTCCTCTAGGAGCGTTTGCAGTTCTAATAAATCTAAAGAATCTAATCCCATATCCAGCAGTTTTTGTTGTGGAGCGTAGGCTGCCTGACGTTGGGAACCCATTACTTTTAAGATGCATTCTTTAACGAGATCCGCTACAGTTTTGTTTTCCTTAGTTGCAGATGTTGCTTTTGGTACCAATGAACCAATTGCTGAGTTAATATACGGTCCTTTGCGATCACCAGGCGAGTGCAAAGCACTGTCGCGCAGGTTATATTCAATCAAAATACCCATGCCGAGATTATCTGTATCTTCCGGACGATAATTAGCAATAATTCCCCTAATTTCGGCTCCTCCCGACACATGGAAACCCACAATTGGATCCAGAAGCTGTCGTTGCTCATTGTGTAGCTTTAAATACTCCATCATCGGCATTTGGGAATAATTGACATAATTTCGACAGCGAGTTACACCCACCACGCTCTCAATGCCGCCTTTCAGGGTACAGTAGTAAAGCATAAAGTCCCGCAATTCATTTCCTAACCCCCGCGCCTGAAACTCAGGTAGAATATTTAGTGCGAGCAGTTGAATAACTGACCCTTGGGGAGTATGTAACGTCGGCACTTGCGCATATTTTACATTCTCTAATGCCTCAGTGCTGGTAATTGTTTGGGAATAAATCGCACCAATAATTTGATCTTCTATAATCAGCACTAAATTACCTTGCGGGTTTAGCTCAAGTCTTCGCCGAATTTCATGAGTAGATGCCCGTAAATTTTCTGGCCAACACTTGACCTCCAAGTCAACTAAGGCAGGTAAATCTGACAAATAGGCATGACTAATTTTGTAAGGTCTTTTCTCGAAGTAATTAAGCGTAATGCGAGTAAAAGGAAATGTTTTTGGGTATCTTTTAGAAAGCTCTAGTTTTGGAAATAGACCTACTTGTGCAGCAGACATGAGAAAAACCTCAGCTTCCACAAGATACTGCTGAGAAAATCCCTGAAACGCATCGAAATGTAAGTTTTCGCTTTTGTCTAAAAACTGATAGACTACCCTTGGTTCGAAACAATGGACCTCCAAAATCATTAAACCGTGTTTATTGACCACTTGAGACCATCTTTCTAAGTGTTCCACCAAACTTTGCACCATAACATGAGGAGGAATAAGCTCTCCTTGATCATCGACACAGACTGATTGGTAAGGTAAGTGAGCACGTTCTTTCAATTCGTTTCTTTTCTGAGGAGGAATAAAGAGACGATCATGGTCGAGGAACGAACGGATGTGCAGGATATTTTCGGGATCATGAATGCCATGAGCTTCTAAAGAACGCACCATTTGTTCTGGGTTCCCAATATCTCCCTGTAAAACTAAGTGGGGAAGGCTAGCAAGGGTGCGTGTGGTAGCTTTTAAAGAAGCTTCGTTATAATCTACACCTATAAGACGCAGGGGATACTGTTCGAGTGCTTTTCCCCTAGCAGACTTAAATTGAATGGTTTCCCAGACTCGTTTCAGGAGAGTTCCATCGCCACACCCCATGTCAGTAATGTATTTGGGTTGTTCTTCTAATGGCAACTGATTGAATACTGAGAGGATACTTTCTTCTAAATCGGCAAAATATTTCTGGTGTTGAAATCCACTCCCGATCACGTTAAGGGTGCGATCAATGTGCCTTTCGTGACCGGAAGCATCTCTTTGGAATACGGAGAGACAATTGCCAAACAATACATCATGAATGCGGGACAACATAGGAGTGTAGGACGCCACTATGGCTGTATTCAAGGCTCGCTCTCCCATAAATCGACCAAGTTCGGTTATGGTCAAACGACCTGCTGTAAGGTCAGCCCAGCCAAGGTGGAGAAATAACTTACCCAACTCTTCTTGCACTGTTGAGCTTAATGAGGAGAGCAAAGGTTTGTCCTCCGAATCTGCAAGCAAGTTGTGTTTGTGCAGTGCCAGCAGGAGTGGGATGACCAGTAATCCATCTAAAAAATCTGCCATTAGGGGATTGTCCAGGTTCCACAATTGGCAAGAACGCTCAATCCATCTTCCCAGCAAATTTCCTTGTTTCCCTTCTAAATAAGACTGAATTGGTAGGTTGTACAATTGAAGAATGTCTTCCGAAATTTTGTTGTGAATCGCTGCTTCTGCGGTTAGAGAGTATTTAAGCTCCTTATTTCGGGAAAGCCAATGTAAAGACTCGAGCATCCTCAAAGCAACTTGAAAATGTCCGCTGTTAGCTCCCAGATGTTCCACCATTTGGTTTAAAGAGAGAGGACTTTCATCGGCGAGTAATTCAAAAACACCTTTTTCTCGACACGCAAGAATAACGGGAACCGCCACAAAGCCGTGAGTATAACGATTAATCTTTTGTAACATCTTAGACGATTATTGATTAATTTATGAGGAATGCATTTTTAGTGGATACCACGAGATTTTGATTATCTCAGAAGTTGTGTGAAAAAGCAAGACAAGTAGACCAAAAAAATAAGCTAAATAAGTGTAGTAGCAATAAAAAGACGAATCGCAATTGTACGTATCTTGACTAACAAGCCAAGTCTCTCTAGATAATAATCGCCCTCTACCAGTTGCGTAAGTCCCATTGTTGTTTTAAACTTTTAATTGCTAATTAAACAGTTATCAAATCCTGTTCATAACGGATATTTACAGCAATTTTCGGTTATACAAAATTGCATATACTGTAAGTAATAGCAGAAAATTAATTTAGGTAGCAAAATGTTGAAAGATTTCAACCAGTTTTTAATCGGAACACTAGCATTCGTATTCGCATTTGGTATTTTCTTAACCACTGGAGTTGGCATTGCTAAAGCTGACTACCTAGTTAAAGGTGGAAAGATTACCAATGTTCAAAATACTTCTTCTAACGGTGATAATTATGCCGTTAGTATCAGCGGTGGGTTTGGTCCTTGCGCAGATAGAGTGATTATCCTACCAACTTCAGGAGTGATAAATCGAGACATTCATATGCGTGGCTATGAAGCCGCATTAACTGCACTATCCAATGGCTTTTTAGTAGATATTTACGACTATACTGGCTCTTCTTGCAGCAATGGTGGCCAACTAACTATTACCAACCAATTAGGTAAGCTAATCAGCAATTAGGTTGTATCATGATAAGATGAAGTAGTTTAACCATGGCACCACCAGCCAAAAACTTTTTAACGCTAGGGTGTAACAGTTATGGGTGTGGAATGTAGGTTGTATCCAGTGCATGAAACAGCCATAATTTTAGTATGAGCAAACACTAAGATTGGAGAATTCATGGAAACAACCTCAAAAAAATTTAAGTCAGATCTGATATTAGAAGCACGAGCAAGCCTAAAGTTGGGAATCCCCTTAGTCATTTCACAAATGTGCGAAACGGGTATTTATACAGCGAATGCAGTCATGATGGGTTTACTTGGTACGCAAGTTTTGGCCGCCGGTGCTTTGGGCGCGCTCGCTTTTTTGACCTTATTATTTGCCTGCCATGGTATTCTCTCAGTAGGAGGATCACTAGCAGCCGAAGCTTTTGGGGCAAATAAAATAGATGAAGTTAGTCGTATTGCTTCCGGGCAAATATGGCTAGCAGTTACCTTGTCTTTACCTGCAATGCTTCTGCTTTGGCATGGCGATACTATCTTGCTGCTATTCGGTCAAGAGGAAAGCAATGTGTTATTGACAAAAACGTATTTACACTCAATTTTATGGGGCTTTCCCGCTGCGCTTAGTATTTTGACATTAAGAGGCATTGCCTCTGCTCTCAACGTTCCCCGATTGATAACTATTACTATGCTCACTCAGCTGATATTGAATACCGCCGCCGATTATGTGTTAATATTCGGTAAATTTGGTCTTCCTCAACTTGGTTTGGCTGGAATAGGCTGGGCAACTGCTCTGGGTTTTTGGGTTAGTTTTACATTGGGGCTTATCTTGCTGATTTTCTCCCTGAAAGTTAGAGATTATAAACTTTTCCGCTACTTGCATCAGTTTGATAAACAGATCTTTGTCAAAATTTTTCAAACTGGATGGCCCATGGGGTTTCAATGGGGGGCGGAAACGGCACTATTTAACGTCACCGCTTGGGTAGCAGGGTATTTAGGAACGGTAACATTAGCAGCCCATGATATTGGCTTCCAAACGGCAGAACTGGCGATAGTTATACCACTCGGAGTCGGCAATGTCGCTATGACAAGAGTAGGTCAGAGTATAGGAGAAAAAAACCCTTTGGGTGCAAGAAGGGTAGCATCGATTGGAATTACAATAGTTGGCATTTATGCCAGTATTGTAGCACTTGTTTTCTGGTTGTTTCCATATCAAATTGCCGGAATTTATTTAAATATAAACAATCCCGAGAATATCGAAGCAATTAAGAAAGCAACTACTTTTATCCCCTTGGCGGGACTATTCCAAATGTTTTACAGTATTCAAATAATTATTGTTGGGGCTTTGGTCGGTCTGCGGGATACATTTGTTCCAGTATCAATGAACTTAATTGTCTGGGGTCTTGGATTGGCAGGAAGCTATTTCATGGCAATCATTTTAGGATGGGGGGGGATCGGGATTTGGTTGGCTATGGTTTTGAGTCCACTCCTCTCGGCAGTTATTTTAACTGTTCGTTTTTATCGAGTGATTGACAATCTTCTTGCCAACAGTGATGATATGTTACAGAATGCGTCTGTTACTACTCTAGGCTGAGAAAAGCTATATGACCAATCAAAATAACCAAGAATTAGAGAACGATTTACCAATCGCCAAGCAGCCTTGTCCGGTCAATTCTTATAATGAGTGGGACACACTTGAGGAGGTCATTGTTGGTAGTGTTGAAGGTGCAATGTTACCGGCCCTAGAACCAATCAACAAATGGACATTCCCTTTTGAAGAATTGGAATCTGCCCAAAAGATACTCTCTGAGAGGGGAGGAGTTCCTTATCCACCAGAGATGATTACATTAGCACACAAAGAACTAAATGAATTTATTCACATTCTTGAAGCAGAAGGGGTCAAAGTTCGTCGAGTTAAACCTGTAGATTTCTCTGTCCCCTTCTCCACACCAGCTTGGCAAGTAGGAAGTGGTTTTTGTGCCGCCAATCCTCGCGATGTTTTTTTGGTGATTGGGAATGAGATTATTGAAGCACCAATGGCAGATCGCAACCGCTATTTTGAAACTTGGGCGTATCGAGAGATGCTCAAGGAATATTTTCAGGCAGGAGCTAAGTGGACTGCAGCGCCGAAGCCACAATTATTCGACGCACAGTATGACTTCAATTTCCAGTTTCCTCAACTGGGGGAGCCGCCGCGTTTCGTCGTTACAGAGTTTGAACCGACTTTTGATGCGGCAGATTTTGTGCGCTGTGGACGAGATATTTTTGGTCAAAAAAGTCATGTGACTAATGGTTTGGGCATAGAATGGTTACAACGTCACTTGGAAGACGAATACCGTATTCATATTATTGAATCGCATTGTCCGGAAGCACTGCACATCGATACCACCTTAATGCCTCTTGCACCTGGCAAAATACTAGTAAATCCAGAATTTGTAGATGTTAATAAATTGCCAAAAATCCTGAAAAGCTGGGACATTTTGGTTGCACCTTACCCCAACCATATACCTCAAAACCAGCTGAGACTGGTCAGTGAATGGGCAGGTTTGAATGTACTGATGTTAGATGAAGAGCGAGTCATTGTAGAAAAAAACCAGGAGCAGATGATTAAAGCACTGAAAGATTGGGGATTTAAGCCTATTGTTTGCCATTTTGAAAGCTACTATCCATTTTTAGGATCATTTCACTGTGCAACATTAGACGTTCGCCGACGCGGAACTCTTCAGTCCTATTTTTAAGATTTATTTCGATTATCCTTTATCCTGATCATCCAGAGTGATAAGAGCATTACAACTAGGAGACAATTATGACAACTGCTGACCTAATCTTAATTAACAACTGGTACGTAGTCGCAAAGGTGGAAGATTGTAAACCAGGAAGTATCACCACGGCTCTTTTATTGGGAGTTAAGTTGGTACTATGGCGCAGTCGTGAACAGAATTCCCCCATACAGATATGGCAAGACTACTGCCCTCACCGAGGTGTGGCTCTGTCTATGGGAGAAATTGTTAATAATACTTTGGTTTGTCCGTATCACGGATGGAGATATAATCAAGCAGGTAAATGCGTACATATCCCGGCTCACCCTGACATGACACCCCCAGCAAGTGCCCAAGCCAAGATCTATCATTGCCAGGAGCGATACGGATTAGTATGGGTGTGCTTAGGTGATCCTGTCAATGATATACCTTCATTACCCGAATGGGACGATCCGAATTATCATAATACTTGTACTAAATCTTATTTTATTCAAGCTAGTGCGTTTCGTGTAATGGATAATTTCATAGATGTATCTCATTTTCCTTTTGTCCACGACGGTGGGTTAGGTGATCGCAACCACGCACAAATTGAAGAATTTGAGGTAAAAGTAGACAAAGATGGCATTAGCATAGGTAACCTTAAACTCCAGATGCCAAGGTTTAACAGCAGTAACGAAGATGACTCATGGACTCTTTACCAAAGGATTAGTCATCCCTTGTGTCAATACTATATTACTGAATCCTCTGAAATTCGGACTGCGGATTTGATGCTGGTAACACCGATTGATGAAGACAACAGCTTAGTGCGAATGTTAGTAACGTGGAACCGCTCCGAAATATTAGAGTCAACGGTACTAGAGGAATTTGACGAAACAATAGAACAAGATATTCCGATTATACACTCTCAACAGCCAGCGCGTTTACCACTGTTACCTTCAAAGCAGATAAACATGCAATGGTTGTCACAGGAAATACATGTACCGTCAGATCGATGCACAGTTGCCTATCGTCGATGGCTAAAGGAACTGGGCGTTACCTATGGTGTTTGTTAATTTCAGGGTTGTTGGTATCTGGATAGGTATGGTTTTGAGTCCACTGCTATCTGGAGGGATTTTAATGGTTGGTTTTTATCAACAGCTTGCCAATAAGTATTACTAATAGTGATGATGGGGAAGAAAATCAAACTATACTCACCAACAAGGTGTTAAAATGCAGATCTTAGGAATTTCAGCTTACTACCACGATAGTGCTGCCGCGATGGTTATCGATGGCGAAATTGTTGCTGCAGCTCAGGAAGAACGTTTCTCAAGACGAAAGCACGATGCTGGGTTTCCGACTGGAGCGATTACTTACTGTCTAAAACAAGTAGGAACCAAGTTACAATATATCGATCAAATTGTTTTTTACGACAAGCCATTAGTCAAATTTGAGCGGTTGCTAGAAACATATTTAGCATATGCCCCAAAGGGATTTGGCTCGTTTATTACTGCTATGCCCGTTTGGCTCAAAGAAAAGCTTTACCTAAAAACACTTTTAAAAAAAGAATTGGCGCTTTTGGGGGAGTGCAAAGCTTCTCAATTGCCTCCTCTACTGTTTACCTCACATCACCAAGCCCATGCGGCCGCTGCTTTTTTTCCCAGTCCTTTTCAGCGTGCTGCCGTTCTGTGCTTAGATGGTGTAGGAGAGTGGGCAACTACTTCTGTCTGGTTGGGAGAAGGAAATAAACTCACACCACAATGGGAAATTGATTTTCCCCATTCCCTCGGTTTGCTTTACTCAGCGTTTACCTACTACACCGGGTTCAAAGTTAACTCAGGTGAGTACAAACTCATGGGTTTAGCACCCTACGGGGAACCCAAATATGTGGACCAAATTCTCAAGCATTTGTTGGATCTCAAAGAAGATGGTACTTTTAGGTTGAATATGGACTACTTCAACTACACGGTGGGGCTAACCATGACCAATCATAAGTTCCATAGTATGTTTGGAGGACCACCACGCCAGGCGGAAGGAAAAATCTCCCAAAGAGACATGGATCTGGCAAGTTCGATCCAAAAGGTGACTGAAGAAGTCATACTGCGTTTGGCTAGAACTATCAAAAAAGAACTGGGTGTAGAGTATCTATGTTTAGCAGGTGGTGTCGGTCTCAATTGCGTGGCTAACGGACGAATTCTCCGAGAAAGTGATTTCAAAGATATTTGGATTCAACCCGCAGCAGGAGATGCCGGTAGTGCAGTGGGAGCAGCTTTAGCGATTTGGCATGAATACCATAAGAAACCTCGCACTTCAACAGCAGGCGATCGCATGAAAGGTTCTTATCTGGGACCTAGCTTTAGCGAGGCGGAGATTCTCCAGTTTCTTAATTCTGTTAACATACCCTACCATCGATGCGTTGATAACGAACTTATGGCTCGTCTTGCAGAAATTTTAGACCAGGGAAATGTTGTAGGCTGGTTTTCTGGACGAATGGAGTTTGGTCCGCGTGCTTTGGGTGGCCGTTCGATTATTGGCGATTCACGCAGTCCCAAAATGCAATCGGTCATGAACCTGAAAATTAAATATCGTGAGTCCTTCCGTCCATTTGCTCCTTCAGTCTTGGCTGAACGAGTCTCCGACTACTTCGATCTTGATCGTCCTAGTCCTTATATGCTTTTGGTAGCACAAGTCAAAGAGAATCTGCACATTCCTATGACACAAGAGCAACACGAGCTATTTGGGATCGAGAAGCTGAATGTTCCTCGTTCCCAAATTCCCGCAGTCACTCACGTTGATTACTCAGCTCGTATTCAGACAGTTCACAAAGAAACGAATCCTCGTTACTACGAGTTAATTCGTCATTTTGAGGCACGAACTGGTTGTGCTGTCTTGGTCAATACTTCGTTTAATGTCCGCGGCGAACCAATTGTTTGTACTCCCGAAGATGCTTATCGATGCTTTATGAGAACTGAAATGGACTATTTGGTTATGGAGAATTTCTTGTTGGTCAAATCTGAACAGCCACGGGGAAATAGTGATGAGTCATGGCAAAAAGAATTCGAGTTAGATTAACTTATGAGTGAATTTTTCCCACAAAAAAGTGGTAAATTAAAGATGGAACAGATAAAAGAACTTGACAAAAAAGGATTGCGTGAGTTTGGACTGATTGGCGGTTCTATAGTGGCAGTTTTATTCGGCTTTTTACTGCCAGTTATACGCCATCATTCCTTATCAGTTATCCCTTGGGTTGTTGCTGGATTTCTCTGGATTTGGGCAATAATCGCACCTACGACTTTAAGTTTTATTTACCAAATATGGATGAGGATTGGACTTGTTTTAGGATGGATACAAACACGAATTATTTTAGGAGTTTTATTTTATATAATGATCACACCAATAGGATTCATAAGACGGCTGTTGAATCAAGATCCAATGACGCGAATCTTCGAGCCAGAGTTGCCAACTTATCGCCAATTGAGTAAGTCAAGAACTACACAAAGTATGGAGAAACCATTCTAATGCTAAAAGACACTTGGGATTTTATTAAAGACATTGCCGGATTTATTAAAGAACAAAAAAACTAATTTGTTGATTCCCCTAATTATCACCCTGGTATCCTTGGGGGCGCTGATTGTCTTTGCTCAATCTTCTGCGATCGCACCTTTCATTTACACTCTTTTTTAAATTGCCATATTATGAGTAACTTCAAGGGTTCGGTAAAGATAGCATTGATGGGAATATTGATTTTTTGTGGGCTAATCTTTGGCGTAGCATTTGTTGAAATTGGGTTACGTATTGCCGGGATCGAACACATAGCATTCCATAGCATTGATGAACACAGGGGGTGGGTAGGGCGACCTCATGTTTCCGGGTGGTATAGAACCGAAGGTGAAGCTCACATCCAAATGAATAGTGATGGCTTTCGAGATCGAGAACACATCAAGGTCAAACCAGAAAATACCTTCAGGATAGCGCTGTTGGGAGATTCCTTTGTAGAGTCCATGCAAGTACCGTTGGAGCAAAATTTGGCAGCAGTTATAGAAGGAGAAATCAGTAGTTGTATAGCTTTAGCTGGACGAAAGGCGGAAGTGATTAATTTTGGAGTGACTGGTTATGGAACAGACCAAGAACTAATTACTCTACGGGAGAAAGTTTGGGACTATTCACCTGATATAGTAGTGCTAGATTTTTATACTGGCAACGACATTGTTGATAACTCCCGTGCGCTGAGTCAGAAATTCTATCCTAATGAACTAGGTTCACTAAAGCCGTTTTTTATACTTAGAGATGGTAATCTGGTGGTTGATGCTTCGTTTATCAATACGGATAATTATCGCTCAAAGCTGACATGGTGGGGCAAAACTTATATGAAAATAAAAGACCACTCACGGATTTTACAGGTTTTAAACATGGTACGGGATGCTCTTAACAACTCTAGTAGAGGGTTTTCTTCTCAAGCTATAGAGGAACCGTTATTTAGTGATGGAAAACAGGATACAAAATTGAGCGGGTTTTTTGATATCTACAAACCACCTACTGACCCTGAATGGCAACAGGCATGGCAAGTCACAGAGAAACTGATTAGCTCAATGCAACACGAGGTGACTGCGAAGAAAGCAGATTTTTTAGTTGTTACTTTTGGCGGTCCCTTTCAACGAGAACCTTTAGTGCGTCAAAAAGAAATGCAAGAATTGGGTCTGACTGATTGGTTTTACCCAGAGAAGCGAATTACACGTTTGGGTGAGGATGAGGGGTTCAGTGTACTCAATCTCAGCCCAAATTTGCAGGTTTATTCTGAGCAGAACAATGCTTGCCTATATGGGTTTGATGATACTCAAGGCTGTGTAGGGCATTGGAATGCTTTAGGACATCAGGTAGCAGGAAAAATGATTGCATCGAAGATTTGTCAACAGCAGATGAGAGAAAGTATATTGCCTCATAAGCACGACCCTTCAAGCCAAAGCTCACCTATTACCCAATCAGTGATCCAAGAATGTAACTGATTTTAAACTTATCAAAGTTCATTATGTAAGGAATAAAGTATGAAAAAACCAAATTTATTTGTTGTTGGTGCTCCTAAGTGTGGAACCACATCCATGCACGACTACCTGGGTCAACATCCTGAAATTTTCATGTCTTACCCAAAAGAACTTCATTATTTCTCTCCCGATGTTGATTATTTTCCGCATAAAATAAAAGGACTTTCTAAGTATTTACAGTTTTTTGACTCAGCAGGTAATGCTAAATATAGAGGAGAATCATCCCCCGAATATCTATATTCTGAAGTAGCGGCTCAACAGATAAAAGAGTTTTGTTCTGATGCAAAAATAATAATTATGCTTCGCAATCCTCCTGATATGCTTTATTCTTTGCATGGCGATCTTTTTTTATGGAGCGACGAAGATATTTTAGATTTTAGCGAAGCCTTAGCCGCTCAAGAAGATCGAAAACAAGGTAAGAAAATACCAAAATCATCAAAATCAGTTCAGGAAATAAAGTTCTTACTTTATTTTGATTGGGTAAATTATTCGACTCAAGTAAGAAGATACTTCAAGATGTTTAGTAAGGAAAATGTTCATATAATTCTCTTTAATGAATTTGTCAAAAATACAGCTAGTATTTACCGCCAAACCCTTGAATTCTTAGGAGTAGATCCTGACTTTCCACTAGAAATCAAAGTGAAAAATCCTTCCAAACCAATTCCTAATATTGCTGTTCGGTCGTTTTTTCGCAAGTATCCTAATTTTGTAGAAAAATTAGAAAGTAGTTCTTATGCCGATTTGGTAAAATTTTTATTTTACGATATAGGAAAATTTGGACAACCTCAACGACCAAAGAAACTTGACCCTGAACTGCGATTAAAACTTATGAAGTATTTTCAGCCAGAAATAGAAGAACTGGCCAGTCTATTAAACTGGGATGAACAAAGATTACAACTTTGGTTACAGTAAATAGAATGTAACTTTTCACTCTCCCCTTATGATAGTATCAGAATCTGCGGAAAATCTTTTATTTTTACAATAAGAAGGACAATCATGACAACGGCTGACCTAATCTTAATCAACAACTGGCACGTAGTAGCAAAGGTAGAAGACTGTAAACCAGGAAGCATCACCACAGCTGCGTTGTTGGGAGTAAAGTTGGTACTATGGCGCAGTTACGAACAGAATTCACCCATACAGGTATGGCTTGACTACTGCCCCCACCGAGGTGTTCCTCTGTCGATGGGAGAAATTGCGAATAATACTTTGGTTTGTCCGTATCACGGATGGAGATACAATGAGGCTGGTAAATGCGTACATATCCCAGCTCACCCTGACATGATACCTCCAGCAAATGCGATAGCCAAAAGCTATCATTGCCAGGAACGCTACGGTTTAGTGTGGGTTTGCTTAGGGAATCCCGTTAATGATATACCTTCATTACCCGAATGGGATGATCCGAATTATCACAAGACTTATACGAAGTCTTACTTGATTAAATCTAGTGCGTTTCGTGTGATGGAGAATTCCATAGATGTATCTCATTTTCCCTTTATCCACGAGGGGACGTTAGGCGATCGCAATCAAGCAGAAGTCGAAGACTTTGATCTGAAAGTAAATAAAGATGGCCTTACTATGGGTAAGTATCAATTACATGCATTAGAGTTCAACAATATTACTAAAGATGACTCAATGTTTACTTGGTACAGGATGAGTCATCCTTTATGTCAATACTGTGTTACGAAATCCTCCGAAACTGCTACGGTGGATTTGATGGTAGTAACACCGACTGATGAAGACAGTAGCGTGTTGCGTTATTTGATAATGTGGAATGGTTATGAAACGTTAGAGTCAAAGATACTAGCCGAATATGACCAAACAATAGAACAAGATATTCGGATCCTACATGCCCAACAACTAACGCGTTTACCACTATTATCTCCAAAGCAGATAAACACGCAATCGTTGCCACAGGAAATCCATATGCCATCAGATCGATGTACAGTTGCCTATCGTCGATGGCTAAAGGAACTAGGCGTTACTTATGGTGTTTGTTAATTTCAGTTGCATAGAGTAGACATCTCCAGAAATTAGGTTGTGATCCAGACAAGATAAGGGAAAAGAACTGTAACTAAAATATTCCTGATTGAGTAGATAATGTGAAGACTATATCAGTAGAACGATATGGAAACACCGGATACGAAAAAAGTAAGACACATAGTACTAATTCTAAAGCTGAGATATGAGGTATGATAAACACCCAAAACGGATTAGCAGAAGTAACATCAAAAGGATATAAGTCAGAGCTTAGATCGGAGGCACGAGTTAGCCTACAATTAGCAATCCCCTTAGTCGTTGTCGAAACATGCGAAACGAGTATCAATACAGTGGATGTAGTCATGATGGGCTTACTTGGTACTCAAGTTTTGGCTGGTGGTGCTTTAGGTGTGATCGCTTTTTTGACTTTATTGTTCACCTGCTCTAGTACGCTTTTAGCAGGAGGAGCGCAAGCAGCCGAGGCTTTTGGGGCCAACAACATAGATCGATTATGTCGTATTGCTTCTGGAAATTTATGGCTAGCAACGGCCTTGTCTCTACCTGCAATGTTTATGCTTTGGCATGGTGACACTATCTTGCTACTATTTGGTCAACAACAAAGCAATGTGTTACTGGCAAAAACTTATTTACACTCAATTGTGTGGGGTTTTCCGGCTGCACTTGGCATTAAGATATTAAGAGGCATTGCCTCTGCTGTGAACGTCCCCCAATTGGTAACTGTCACGATGCTAGTAGGGCTGGTCTTGAATGCCCCGGCTAATTATGTATTAATGTTCGGTAAATTTGGTCTTCCTGAACTTGGTTTAGCTGGAATAGGTTGGGCAAGTACTTTGGTTTTTTGGATTAGTTTTCTGGTGGGGGTTGTCTTGCTGATTTTCTCCCCAAAAGTTAGAGATTATCAACTTTTCCGCTACTTGCATCAGTTTGATCGACAGACGGTTGTGGAAATTTTTCAAACTGGATGGCCTATGGGTTTTCTACTGGGAGTGGAATCAGCAGTATTGAGCCTCAGCGCTTGGCTAGCAGGGTATTTGGGAACAGTAACATTAGCAGCTCATGAGATCGCGATCCAAACAGCAGAACTGGCCATAGTGATACCTCTTGGAATCGGGAATGTTACCGTCACGAGAGTAGGTCAGACTATGGGAGAAAAAAACCCTTTGGGTGCCAGAAGGGCAGCATTAATTGGGATTATGATTGGTGGCATTTATGCCAGTGCTGTGGCATTGATTTTTTGGTTGTTTCCATATCAGATTGCGGGACTTTATTTAAAAATAAACGATCCAGAGAGTATGGAAGCAGTTAAGACAGCAACTACTTTTCTCGTCTTGGCAGGATTATTCCAATTTTTTTACAGTATTCAAATAATTATTGTTGGGGCTTTGATCGGGTTACAAGATACGTTCATGCCATTGTTAATGAATTTGGTAAGCTGGGGTCTTGGCTTGGCAGTAAGCTATTACATGGGAACCATTTTAGGTTGGGGCGGTATGGGTATCTGGTTAGGTATGGTTTTGAGTCCACTCCTGTCCGGAGTCATTTTAATGGTTCGTTTTTATCAAGAGATTGCCAAAAAGATTGCCAATAGTGATGATGGTGAAGAGCTTGTCCTAAGTTGACAATTTAATAGACAAACCTATGAGTGACTTTGCCAAGATAGTAGTAGAAGATTTAAACGTCTCTGGGATGCTATCAAACCATAAATTAGCTCAATCAATAGCTGATTGTGGATTTTATGAGAGTATGTCTATTGACAGGAACTAACCTGGGGTAACAGAGAGGGAGTGGAACTCCCTTAAAGAACGGCTTGAATTGCCTTGGTCTTGACACTCCTTTTAATTATGATACCTTTGCCAATTTTCCAAATATGGGGCTAATCTTCTGCAGTCGGTCGAATCAAAATTTCATTTACATTTACATGATCGGGTTGTGTCACTGCATAAATTATAGCTCTTGCAATATCCTCACTTTGTAAAGGTGTTATTGTACTAAGTTGTTCTTTACTAAGCTGTTTCGTGATCGGGTCAGAAATTAAGTCATTAAATGGCGTATCGACTAAACCTGGCTCAATGATGGTAACGCGAATGTTGTCTAAAGATACCTCCTGGCGTAATGCTTCTGAAAGAGCATTGACGCCTGATTTGGCAGCACTATAAACGACCGCACCGGACTGCGCTATCCTGCCATCGACAGAAGATATATTGACTATATGACCGGATTTTTGGGCCTTCAGAAGAGGCAAAACTGCGTGGATAGCATATAAAACTCCCAGAACATTCACATCGAATGCTCGCCTCCAGTCTGCGGGATTTCCAGTATCAATTGCACCAAACACACCAATTCCTGCATTATTCACCAAAATATCTACATGTCCTAGCTCAACCTTGGTCTTTTGGACTAGATGATTTACTTGAGATTCGTCTGTAATATCTGTAACAATAGGCAATGCTTGACCACCACTGGCTTCAATCCGTTTTGCTAGTGCATGCAAAAGCTCAGCACGTCTTGCGGCGATCGCAACTTTTGCTCCCTCCGCAGCTAAAGCAAATGCTGTAGCCTCTCCAATCCCAGAGGAAGCTCCAGTAATAATCGCCACTTTTCCATCCAATTTACCTGCCATCAGTCACTCCTTAGTTTTCGTTTTGCTGGTGCAATATGTAATAAGTGCGTTTTGTACTTGATTTTGTTCTTTGGTGATTTTATATAGGAACGCATAAAGTGCTTAGTGATCACTTTATTTTTTAGTGCCATTCAACTTAAATTAACAAACCCCATAAGTAACACCTAGTTGCTTTAGCCATCGACGATAGGCAAGTGTGCATCTATCTGATGGTACGTGGATTTCGTGTGAAAACAATTGTGTATTTATCTGCTTTGGAGTTAACAGTGGTAAACGTACCGGCTGTTGTGCATGTAAGATCCGAATATCTTGTTCTATTGTTTCGTCATATTCAGTTAGCATCTTTGACTCTAACATTTCATACCCGTTCCACATTATCAACATACGCAATACACTATTTTCCTCATCAATCGGTGTGATCGTCATTAAATCCACAATCCTCATTTCAGGGGATTCTGAAACGCAGTATTGACATAAAGGATGACTAAGCCTGAACCAATTAACCCAAGAGTCATCTTCGATATGGCTGACAATCCTTGATGTCTGGAATTGATACTTACCCATAGTAAGGCCATCTTTATCTAATTTCACCTCAAATTCTTCCACTTTTGTATAATTGCGATCACCTAACCAACCGTCATGGATAAAAGGAAAATGAGACACGTCTAAGGAATTATCCATCACACGAAACGCACTAGCTTTAATCAAGTAAGACTTGGTATAAGTCTTGTGATAATTCGGATCATCCCATTCAGGAAATGAAGGTATATCATTAACAGGATCGCCCAAGCACACCCACACTAAGCCATAGCGCTCCTGGGAGTGATATGTCCTGGCTTCAGCACTTGCCGGTGGTACCATGCCAGGGTGAGCTGGGATCTGTATGCATTTACCAGCCTCATTGTATCTCCATCCGTGATACGGACAAACTAAAGTATTATTCGTAATTTCTCCCATAGACAGAGGAACACCTCGGTGGGGGCAGTAGTCAAGCCATACCTGTATGGGTGAATTTTGTTCATAACTGCGCCATAATACCAACTTCACTCCCAACAAACGAGATCTGGTGATACTTCCAGGTTTACAGTCTTCTACATTGGCGACTACGTGCCAGTTATTGATTAAGATTGGGTCGGTAGTTGTCATAATTGTCTCCTAGTTTTGCCAGCCAGCGAGGCGTAAGTCAGAATTTAAGTTTATGCTTGTGTTTGAGCCTGCGATCGCTAAATTATCCTTTTCAAGGCATCCACCAACAGTGGTTTGATGTTGTTTTTTGTAAAAATCAGAGTTAGCATCCTGTAATCGGTAATTGAAGTGTTGGCAGCTGCGGTATGCCATACAGTTGGTGTATAAAACATTGCTGCCCCTCCTGGAAGTGAAAGACATATTTCTGCATTTAGTGAATTGGCAGAAGATGAATCTAATGAGTGTTCCCATTGGTGGCTACTTGGTATAACTCGCATTGTACCCATAGTATTATCTGTATCCTGTAAGTATATAGTTATGAATACCATGGCTTGATTGGCTACTGGAACCAACAACCGAAGCTCGTCGTCATTTAACTCGTTTTTTGACATGGATGCAAGTGCGTTCAATACTTCAACTACATATCCATGGTCTTGATGCCAAGCAATGTATCCTGTACCTGCACGAATTATGGCTAGATCGGTGATCAATAGGAAGATATCAGACCCAATTAGAGCCTGTACTGGTTCCATCACAGTTGGAAGCTCTAAAAGCCTCTGAATTATCTTTTGATACCTAACTGGATCTGGGATAGTATGCTCAGACCACCACTCATAGTCACCCGCCAATACTCCCCCACGTTTTTGTTCGGTAATAAGTTCTACTTCATGCCGTATTTCTTCAATTAACGCTTTTGGTACAGCTTCTTCAACTGTGAAATAACCATCATTTGTGTAAGCTTGTTTTTGTTCCGCTGTGAGCATCTCTCTTATTCTCTTGCAATCCAAAGGATTTAGTGGATATTAATCTAGGTCATAGTATAACCATATATTAGGCTCGATGTATATTCCCATATTGTTGGGATAGTCAATTTTGACAGGTACTAAGCCTTTGGGAATAATATAGTCACCAGTTTCTGGAAAACGCATCCCAACTCTATCTTCCCAACCGTCAATAGTATCATTAATTGTTGTGGATTTAAAACAGATCCCTGCAATTTTAGCCCCATGTTTGACATTAACTCGTAACCAAGGGTCAAATATAAGACCATTTTTATCTCGCCAGGTAATATACCGCTCTATGGGTATAAGTGGGTAAAGATATTTTAGGCTTGGACGTGCAGCCATGATCAAAGAATTAAGACCGTGGTATTGAGCAAGTTCTTTCATGTATCCAATCAGATACTGACTCAAGTTTTTGCCTTGATACTCTGGTAGGATTGAAATCGATACTACACATAACGCATTAGGCAGGCGGTTCTGTTCTCGGTCTTCAAGCCACTTGGCTAAAGCCCAGTCACAACCTTCGTCCGGTAACTCATCAAAACGGCTTTCATAAGTTAAAGGGATACAGTTTCCTTGCGCTATCATAAGCTGTGTGGTAGCTTCTACTAACCCAAACTGGAATTCTGGATAAATTTCAAATAGAGCTAAGGAAGCTGGATCTGCCCAGACATCATGTATCAAAAATTTTGGGTATGCTTGATCAAAGACACTCATCGTCCTTTCCACAAAATCAGAAGTTTCTTTTGGGGTTACAAAGCTATACTCTAAATTATGCTGTACAATTTGAATGGTCATTGGTTATTGGCTAATCCTTAAATTTATACTGGAAGTCAAATGAGATCTCACTATCGTTATTATCTGGAAGTACTTGCACTGTCAATTCATTACCGACTTTCCCATTCCCAGGCATAATTAATAAGTTAGGGTGAGGTGGAATGCCGTCGTACTCTCGGACGCGGCGAAAAATGCTCGAATTCTCGCCACCATGTTTATTCAAGAGGACTTCAACTGGTGTGATGACAAAAGTCATTCCTGACCCAAGGTGGCGCGATCGCCGCTTTTGATTTGCTGGAGTGGAAACACTAACAAATAAGGCACACCCTCCTAGAGAATAAGACCAGTTAGCAGACTGCGGATCGGCAGACCAATGGCAGGGACAAGACACCGCATCAAGGCTATGTAACGCATTCAAAAAATCAAATGCTTGACCTGCATATTCCTCTACTGTAAGAACTGTTGGTTCAGGTGGGAAAAAGATGACAAGTGTCAGAAGATCCGCATTTTCGTGCTGAAGCAATTCGTTTTCATTAACTTCATCAATGTATTTGTAGATACCCTCAAGCGTATGCTCAACCAAGATCGGGTCAGTTAAAGATGAGACTATCAGGTATCGAATCATTCCCTTCTGTTCCCCGATAGTTCCCCAGAAGCAAGGGAAGGCAGAATCGCTGATTGTTTCAACAAATGTTGAGTAGCTAGTGCGTACCCAAGCAGGAAGGCACTCCTCTAGAAGAGAGGATTCCATCTGGCTTTTGTTCCAGATTGGTGTAACTCCGTCAGGACATAAATTCTTGATTACCATAGCTGAGTTGAAAAGTGAGCTTATTTATACAAAAACGATGGAAGTGACACCTGATGGATGGGACTTCAACCCCCTACACATAATTATTATCATTACTATGTGGCAGGTCATTCTATATCTTATTTTTTGGAAGTCCCTGAAAATTATTCAACAAGATCGAGACGTTGTTGTTGCCAGAATTTGTGACAGCGAGGTCAAGCTTGCTGTCGCCGTTGAAATCCGCAATTGCTATAGATTCAGGATTAGTACCGACTGGAAAGTTAGTAGCTATGCCAAAAGACCCATTACCATTTCCTGGTAAGACCGAGACGTTATTGCTACTATAATTTGTAACAGCCAGGTCAAGTTTACTGTCGCCATTCACATCTCTAATCGCTACAGAGTAGGGATTAGTACCGGCTGGAAAGTTAGTGGCTGCGCCAAAAGACCCATTACCATTTCCCAGTAAGACCGAGACGTTATTGCTGCTAGTATTTGCAACAGCCAGGTCAAGCTTGCTGTCGCCATTTACATCCCCAGTTGCTACAAATATGGGATTAGTACCGACTGGAAAGTTAGTGGCTGCGCCAAAAGACCCATTACCATTTCCCAGTAAGACCGAGACGTTATTGCTGACCCAATTTGTAATAGCAAGGTCGAGCTTACTGTCGCTATTAAAATCCGCAATCGCTACGGAAATCGAATAAGTATCCACAGGGAAGCTGCTGGCTGCGCCAAAAGACCCATTACCATTTCCCAGTAAAACCAAGACCTTATTGTCGAACCAATTTGTAAAAGCAAGGTCAAGCTCACTATCGTTATTCACATCTCCAATGGCTACAGAATAAGGGTTAGTACCAACTGAAAAGTTAGTGGCTGCGCCAAAAGACCCATTACCATTTCCTAGTAAGACCGAGACGTTATTGCTACTAAAATTTGCAACAGCCAGGTCAAGCTTGCTGTCGCCATTTACATCCCCAGTCACTACAAAGACGGGATTAGTACCGACTGGAAAGTTAGTGGCTGCGCCAAAAGACCCATTACCATTTCCCAGTAAGACCGAGACGTTATTGTCGAACCAATTTGTAACAGCCAGGTCGAGCTTACTATCGCTATTGAAATCCCCAACTGCTACAGAGTCAGCATCAAGACCAGTTGGGAAGTTAATAGCAGTAGCATAACTACTCCTGTGGGCAAATCTCACTCCTACGGACAAATTAACCGGAACACTAAATTGCCCAGAAAGCTTTTCATTCTTCAAATAATAGTCAGTTATATTTGCTAATGCAACAGGAATTATACATAAAAATGTACTAACAGATAATATCCCCGCTATAATTAATAAAGTGAGCCTTTTCACGAGTTGTATAGTTCAAATGTATTAACAATGTTTGTAGCCATACACCATCGTGTATGAAGAAAGGTATTGATCGCAAAATATCTATCTTTGACCTAGCCTATCACCTAAGTTAAGCCATATTGAGTTCTATTTAGATTTTCTTTATAAATCAGCTATAATCTATTGTTTGAAAATTGTGAATTTGTTTTCCACGTATTTGAGTAGTTGTTCTAGGCTTTCCTCGACGGTGAGTTCGGATGTTTCCACCCATAAATCTGGGCTATTGGGTGGTTCATAAGGGGCGCTGATTCCCGTAAATCCATCTATTTCCCCACTGCGTGCTTTTAGATAAAGACCTTTCGGATCACGCTGCTCACAAAGTTCCAGTGGAGTTGCAATGTATACTTCATGAAATAGATCTCCAGCTAGTCTACGCACCTGTTCTCGGTCATTCCTGTAGGGTGAGATGAAGGCAGTGATCACTAGGCATCCTGACTCCGCAAAGAGTTTGGCAACCTCACCCAAACGACGGATATTTTCTGAGCGATCACTAGCAGAAAATCCTAAATCGGAACACAGTCCATGACGAACACTATCACCATCTAAAACAAAGGTAGACCATCCTTTCTCGAACAAAGTCTGCTCTAATTTTAAAGCCAATGTTGTTTTACCAGCCCCGGACAGTCCAGTAAACCATAGAATCCCGCTTTTATGACCATTCTTTAGATAACGATCATATGGAGATATAAGATGTTTTGTATAGTGAATATTAGTTGATTTCATATTGCTGGAGTTTAGACTAAACAGAAGAGCGATCGCTCCATGCCTGAGATTTTAGTCAGTATTTCCACTCCTGTCAAACCACCAAAAACACGGGGTAACCTGGAAAATTCCCCTGGGGATCAGCTGAAAACTGCTGTTTCATCCTCTGTGAACAATCCCCCTTATTGGCAACTTTGTTATATAATCGTCGGAAGTTGGTGAGTATTATGGCCCTGGCCACCTGGATGGGTTGGCTTTAGTTTATTAAATAAATTTACTGAAATTAGTTATGGTAGCAGTAGCAATTCTCGCAGCTGGTAAAGGTACAAGAATGAAATCCCGGCTCCCTAAGGTATTACATCCTCTAGGTGGTAAGTCTTTGGTGGAAAGGGTAATTGACAGTGTTCAACCTCTAGCACCTACTAGGAAGTTTGTGATTGTTGGATATGAATCCCAAATGGTTAAGGGTGCTTTAAGTAAAAATTCGGATAAACATTCTGATTTGGAGTTTGTGGAGCAATCTGTACAACTGGGTACTGGTCATGCTATTCAACAACTGCTTCCTTATTTATCTGATTATGATGGTAATTTGCTCATTTTAAATGGTGATGTTCCCCTACTCAAAACTGAAACTTTACAGCAGTTACTACAAACTCATCAGGAACATGACAACGCTTGTACTATCCTGACTGCTAATCTAGCTCAACCGGATGGTTATGGCAGAGTTTTTTGCGATGATAATCAAATAGTGCACCAAATGGTTGAACATAAAGATTGTACCCATATACAAAGAAAAAATAATCGCGTTAATGCCGGTATTTATTGCTTTAATTGGCAAAAACTAGCAACCATACTACCCCATTTGGATAATAATAATGTGCAAAAGGAATATTATCTCACTGATGCGGTGGTTCAAGTCGGTAAGGTGATGGCCGTGGATGTGAGTGATGAACGGGAAATTTGGGGAATTAATGACCGACGACAATTGGCTGATGCTTATCAGCTTTTGCAACAACGCATCAAGGAAAAATGGCTCCTAGCAGGGGTGACCATCACAGACCCAAGTAGTGTTACTATTGATGAAACTGTGGAAATGGAACCAGATGTGATTATTGAACCTCAAACCCATCTGCGAGGAAAAACTTTAATTGGCTCTGGTAGTCGCATTGGACCTGGAAGTTTAATCGAGAATAGTCAAATAGGAGAAAATGTTACGGCTCTATATTCCGTAATCACAGATAGTTTTGTAGAACAAGGAACAAAAATAGGACCCTTCGCTCACTTACGTGGTCATGTGGAAGCTGGGGAAAATTGTCGTATTGGTAATTTTGTGGAGTTGAAAAATACCCAATTAGGCGATCGCTCGAATGTGGCCCATCTTTCTTATTTGGGTGATACGAGTGCGGGCACACAGGTGAATATTGGTGCGGGAACAATTACTGCTAATTATGATGGGGTGAAAAAACACAGAACTAGAATAGGCGATCGCACCAAAACTGGATCCAATAGTGTTTTAGTAGCACCAATCACCATAGGCAGTGATGTATATATTGCTGCAGGGTCAACGGTTACAGAAGATGTGGAAAATGATGCTTTGGTGATAGCTAGAAGTCGTCAGGTGGTGAAACCGGGGTGGAAAATCAAAAGGGAATTAGCGGAGTAAGACCTAACCTAGCTCCAGCTCTTCCCAGATCCTAATTAAACTTGATTAAATGTTCTGCTCACTCAACTCACGGGTGATGTAATCAAAAGGTTCATCTACAAAAGCAGCGTTAGCCACACCAGCAGCTATAGCTTGTTCTTTCGCTAGGTCTTTCATAATTTGAATGCCACGCACGGTAGAACCTATGGGTACATCCAAGGAGTTATAGGTTTCTCTAAGACCTTGTAACACCCGTTCATCTAACACGTTCATATTGGCTGCAATCAGTGCATAAGTAGCATAACGGAGATAATAGTCCATATCGCGCAAGCAAGCAGCATAGCGACGAGTTGTGTAAGCATTGCCACCTGGACGAATTAACTCTGGTAATTCCTCAAATAATTTGGACCCAGCTTGTTTGACAATAGCAGCAGCATTAGCATTAATAGCAGTAGCAGCTTGAACCCTGGATGTGCCACTGTCAAAATAGGACCTGAGGCTATCCAGTGCATTTCTGTCAAGATACTTACCAGCTAGGTCATAACTGTTGATTAAAGTTGTAACTGCATCGCGCATTCTGTGTTTCTCCCAATAGTTAATAGTTACTATCTATGATTAGATATTAAAGTTGGTTCCATTCATTTGATATTTTTCGTCCCTTTAGGACTGGGGAATATCAAATAATCCATTACATAAGAATTCTATGTTAAAGTTGACCCTGGTCATATAAAGTTTCTTATCTTGTAAAAATGGTGTTAAAAAACTTAACATAACCCAAAAACTTGAACAATCGTAACAAACAATACAACCTGGTGGGGATCTAGTCTTTAGGATATTTCAGATGGTGTATTATGAGCTAAATTAACCCCCAGCAGTTAAAGTGCTTAGGTAAAGCTTAGTGTAAATTAAAAGACTGGCTACAGAAGGAGTAACAATGACAACCCCACAAGAAGTGTTAAAGATGATCCGGGATCAAAACATTCAAATGATTGATCTCAAGTTCATAGACACACCCGGAACCTGGCAACATCTAACGGTTTACCACAATCAAATTGACGAAAGTTCTTTCACTAGTGGTGTACCTTTCGATGGCTCTAGTATTAGAGGGTGGAAAGGGATTGAAGAGTCAGATATGACCATGGTGCTGGATGCCAGCACAGCTTGGATTGACCCCTTTATGAAGGAACCGACTCTCAGCATTATTTGTAGTATTAAAGAACCCCGCACGGGTGAATGGTATAACCGCTGTCCCCGGGTGATTGCTCAAAAGGCTATAGATTATTTAGGAACTACGGGAATAGGTGATACGGCCTTTTTTGGTCCAGAAGCAGAATTCTTTATCTTTGATGATGTGCGTTATGACCAAACCGCTAATGAAGGTTACTATCATGTAGATTCTGTGGAAGGTCGTTGGAATACTGGTAGAAAGGGTAAAAATGGGGAAGCTGATGGTCCTAACCTAGGTTATAAAACCCGGTTTAAGGAAGGTTATTTCCCCGTGCCCCCCACTGATACCTTCCACGACATGCGCACGGAAATGTTGTTGACTATGGCTAAATGTGGTGTCCCGATTGAAAAACAACACCATGAGGTGGCTACAGGTGGTCAGTGCGAACTTGGCTTCCGCTTTGGCAAGTTAATAGAAGCTGCTGACTGGTTAATGACTTACAAGTATGTGATCAAAAACGTAGCTAGAAAGTACGGTAAGACTGTTACCTTCATGCCTAAACCCATTTTTGGTGATAATGGCTCTGGTATGCACTGTCACCAGTCTATTTGGAAAGATGGCAAGCCCTTATTTGCCGGTGATAAATATGCAGGTATGAGTGATATGGGTCTTTACTATATCGGTGGCATTCTTAAACATGCTCCTGCTCTACTAGCGATTACAAATCCAACTACTAACTCTTACAAACGTCTTGTTCCTGGTTACGAGGCACCTGTTAACTTAGCTTATTCTCAAGGTAACCGTTCTGCTTCTGTACGTATTCCTTTAAGTGGAGACAATCCTAAAGCTAAACGTTTAGAATTCCGCTGCCCAGATGCTACTTCTAATCCCTACTTAGCTTTTGCTGCCATGCTTTGTGCTGGTATTGACGGAATTAAGAATAAAATTCATCCTGGCGAACCTTTGGATAAGAACATCTATGAACTTTCTCCAGAAGAACTGGCTAAGATTCCTTCTACTCCAGGTTCTCTGGAACTAGCTCTGGAAGCGCTGGAAAATGATCATGCTTTCCTAACCGAAACAGGTGTGTTCTCAGAAGATTTCATCCAAAATTGGATTGACTACAAGCTAGCAAATGAGGTCAAGCAGTTGCAGTTACGTCCTCACCCCTACGAATTTTTCCTTTATTACGATTGCTAATGCCAATCTTCTTCTAGGAATCTTTCTCCCAACTCCACTAACATACCTTTTGCTGCTACATACAGCTAGATACAGACAACAATAGGAGTACAACCGTTTGCGGTGTACTCCTTAATATTTTCAGGCATGCGGAAACGTCCTTTGTACCGTCTAAAAACGACACACCAAAAACCTACCCTGCGTTCTCCATTAAGACAATTCTTAACGCACGCCCAGGTGATTAGGAATCTTTAGCTCATGGTCGCACCACTAGGGCTATAAAGAGTTTGAGTGGTAGGATCTACTTTCCCTTGAATGGGACTCCAATATTGGCAAGTTTCTTCGGGTAGTCCCAACTCTTGGGCTGCACGCATTAACATTGATTGTTGACGGTTTTTAACTTGTTGGTGTTGACGGGCCATTAACACACGGGACTTTTCTTGGATAGACATATTTTTATCCTCTTGTTTTTTGATGTGGATGGTTTTTTTCTTCCCACTTTTTTATAGTAGCAGGGAATTCCGTAACTTAAACTACCAAATTCTAATTTGTTACAAAAATTTACAATAGGGAGTTTGGAAGAAGTGGGAATGGCAATATTGTGTTACGATGGAGAGATGAGGTGATACTGGATACTAATTAAATGTTGCTAAAATATTGTTATGTTTAACGACTTTACAAAACTTACCTACCAAGCTTACCAACAGGGAAAAAGCTATTTTAGTCTAGCTCATAAATTCCTGGGTACGCGAGTTAAAAACCATATTTACCCTAATTCAAACAAGTCTCAACCAATTTCTCAACAGGCGATCGCCAACTTACAAGATAGACTCAACAGATTATTAGAGTTGGATTGGCAAGATGCTCAACAAGGTGTATATCCTTATGATTTACTATTTGACAATTCTTGGTTAGACTTCTGTTTGTACTATCCTGCGCTGTGTGTAGATATGTTCCAAGTATGGGAAAGAGCAGAGCGTCAGCAATATCAAGATTTTTCCCAACCACAGGAGGAAAAGATCTATCCCAGCTACTATTTACAAAACTTCCATCATCAAACGGATGGTTATTTAAGCGACCTTTCTGCCAACTTGTATGACCTGCAGGTAGAAATCCTATTTAATGGGACTGGGGATGGGATGAGACGTCGCATACTATCACCTCTCAAGCACCAACTGAAAAAATTCTTCCCTCTCAAGCATGTACGTATTTTAGATGTAGGATGTGGCACTGGCAGAACCTTAAAGTTGCTGAGAGGAGCAATCCGGGAAGCATCTCTATTTGGTGTTGATCTATCGCCCAATTACTTGCGCAAAGCCAATCAACTTCTAGCTGAAAATTATACTGAATTACCCCAGCTTATCCAAGCCAATGCGGAAGAACTACCCTACTTGGATAATTATTTCCATGGGGTGACTAGTGTTTTTCTGTTTCATGAATTACCAGCAGCAGTGCGACAAGCAGTAATTGAACAATGTTTCCGAGTTATTAAACCAGGAGGAGTTTTCATTATTTGTGATTCCATTCAAATCAGTGATTCTCCTGACCTGGTTGATATTATTAACAACTTTCCTCGCACATTTCATGAACCTTACTATATCAATTATAGTCTTGATGATTTAGTAGCACGACTAGAGAAAGCTGGTTTTGATCAAATCAGAACCGAAGTGCACTTCTTAAGTAAGTATATAATTGCTTGCAAACCTCTTTGATAAAATAGACCAAGGGAAGTGGGTTTACCCTCCCCAGTGTTTCGACCCAGGGAGAAGTCAAACCCGGAAAAGATGTTCAGAAAGTGTTCTGTTTGTTGCTGGAGTTCTGTCTACTGTCAACAACCATGATACCAGTTAATTTCCTTTGGTAGTTTTAGAGGTTAATTGACTCTTTGCGTCCACTACCACGGTAGGTTACGGGTTCCCCGGGTCGATTAGGACTAGGTTTAGAACTGTCTGCAAATAGTAAACCGGTTCCCGAATTAGAGGTTGACAACCGAGAGGGATTAGTGAACAGAGTTTCGCGATTAAAAGCTAAGGAACCGAGTATCATACTTGATACTAGAATTGAAATGGTAGCACGCATAGTAGATGTCTATTTTAGAACTATCTGATTAGCTTTTACTTGTCTATCACCTATGAATCCGGATAATCTTGAAGAAATCTATTGACTTAATCTTTATTTAACTGCAAGAAGCTCAATCATATATTATCTGAATATGTAATATGTTCTGCAAGAATCCAGTTACCAGAAGAATTTAAACGTCCTCTGATGCAAATCTTGGAATTTTGATTGAGAATTTCTAGCTGTTGGTTAACAGATGACTCCAAAGTAACAATTTTCCAGGTTGAAAAAGACAAGTCCGGGGGATTTGTGACAGTAAACTCGTAATCTTGTTTACCGATGCGATTAAAAATTCCTATCCAACAATCATGGTCTAAGTGATTATGCTCATCAATTGATAAACCTAAAAATGATGGAAAGTCGACTGGTGTATGTTCCCCCCACAGGTCAAAATATTACCACTTGGGGGATAGATTTCTGGGTGATTTAGAATATCAATTTGCCACCTCAACCAATCCGGATGATTCATGGATAAATTGAGTAGGGGAATAACTGCTGCGGGTGAGTGCTTATCAGTTAACAGAGCCATTTGTAGTGTCTTGACTGGTAAATCCCTCGGTTGACAATTCAACTCACAACAGAGTGCTGCTGCCATACCAGCAGCTTGTCCTATGCCCATAACTACGGGTTGAAGTCTAGTTGCACCGTTAGCAATGTGGGAGACGGAAATATTTTTCTCACACACCAGTAAACCATCTATAGATTTAGGGATTAGGGAGGAATATGGAATGGTGAAAGGAGTACCGGTCCAACGTCCTCCCCAGAGAAGAGACTTAGGTTGTAGGGGGAACTTTATACCCGGGTAGTGATGATCATTGGCATAGTTACCAATAGCAACCGTATCCTTCATAAGAGGTGCTACGGAACCGTTGGAGAGGGGTAAAAGGTCCTGTTCACAGATGGTAGTAACCCCTTGTAAGCGACGACCTTCACGAAAATAGGGGTGAAGAGCAAAAGCTGGAGATACAGTAGGAAAAGCTCCCTGGGCCAGACCATAACGCCTACCGAAACTGGTTTGAATGTAACGGGCGAAGTTTTGACTGTGCCAAAAACACTCTTGATAGAACTCATTCCTTGCTTTTGACTCTAACAACCGACTGGTTCCTTGACCGTAGTCATTACCACAAATCGGCCAATTAATCATAAACCAGTTTTGTGGCAAACGTCCATAGTTTAAAAATTTTTCTTTTCCATAGTTTTCCCAAGCTCCTGCAAACAAAGCTGGGTCATAATTGGGTGCGGGAGGAATTTCCGGAGCAAGAACCTCCCCAAAATCCTCCATTATTACTACCCATGTTGGTGCTTGTATGGGGTATGTTTTTGTGAGGGAGTTAAAACTGCTGGGGGCGCTAGTTTCTCCCCATTCAGATTGCAATTCCCAACCCCAACGATAAGGCACTTCTCCCAAAGCTAAAACGTCACCTAATTCCGTACCATCCAGAATTATTTGGGCATAAATAGTACAATCTGCAAAACTTACACCTACAATGCGATCTCCCTGACGTAATACTTCTAGGGGAATTCTGTGGGTAATCCATTGTAGATTAGGTAGTTCTTTTATCCAATCAGCAAAAATTCCCGCTCCCACCTGGGGTTGATAACTAAAAAAGCTCACCCAGCTGTTATTTAGTCCTCCTGATTGTCGTTTTTGTAACTCGCGGATAAAATCTCCCCATATTCCTGTTTGAAAGGAGTTTAATTCATTACCATCAGGCGCACATACACCAGCACTAGTTAACATCCCTCCCAACCAAGAAAACTCACTCACCAGAATAGTTTTACATCCCCTACGAGCTGCTTGAATAGCAGCAGTGGTTCCTCCAGTTCCTCCACCCACAACTAAAACATCAGTTTTATATATTTTGTCTAAACTCATTAAATTCAAAGTTAATTAAAGTTAGTATGGCCAAACATTATACTCCAGATGGCAATTATCAAGAAATCCCCTGAAAACCCCCTGATTTAAATCTACAGTTGTCACAGTGTCCACAACGCCAATTTTCTCTATCTTTATTAAAGCCAAAGGACTGCAATAAAAACTGCCAACGACAGTTTTTAGTTCTTAAATATTCAACCATTTGTTGAGCAGGATTAAAGTATGTCCTGCTCTGATGAATATCCCTACCCAAAATCTGATAATGAAAAGGGTCATTCCAGAGTAGTCTTCCACTGCTATGAAGTATGGCCAGTGCTGTCGCACCATGTTGAAATTCTTTAACTACGGACTTAACTTCTCCCTGTAGTGGTAATTTCTTAATTAATTCTTGAGCTTTTTTGTATTGTTGTAATATTTGTTGCTGAAAAAACAGTTTTCTTCTTTGGTCTTCCCCATCAAAAAAACCGGTTAGGTTCACTGATAAAAGTTAAAACTTCTGCAACTATTCCATCTCTTCCTGCACGTCCAATTTCCTGAACATATTCTGATAATAAATAGGGAGCATGAAAATGGACTATCCATCGAACATCAGCTTTATTGATCCCCATACCAAAAGCACAAGTACAGACAACAAATGATTTTTTTCCATGCAACCAACTTTTTTCTATAGCTCGTCTTTCTTCCCCACTCAAACCCCCATGGTAACTAGCTGTATGATAGCCAAGATTCATTAACCATTGAGCCAATTCTTCACTGTCTTTACGAGTTCTAACATAAATCAATCCTGTTTGATGGGGATGGAGTTGAAGGAACTTTAATAATTGCTGTTTTCTTGCTTTTGGTGTCCAGACAGTTTTGACAGTAGGTTGTAAATTTTGACGATAGGGATTAAGTCGATAAATGTCAGGTTGTTGTAATTGCAAAACATCCTTAATAATGTTTTGTGTACTAGGGTCAGCGGTAGCTGTGAAAGCTGCTACACTAATTTTTGTTCCCGGCGGTTTGGTGTTTAATAAGGACGGACGCACAGCTGCTAAACGACGATAGACTGGTCTAAATGTTTCTCCCCATTGTACCAAACAATGTGCTTCATCTAATATTAGGGAGGTAATTCCTATGTGGGGATGGGAGATTTTTTCCCACACAGCAGAACTGAGGAGAGTTTCTGGTGATAAGTATAATAATCTCAACTGTTGTTTACTAATAGATTCTAAAACCTTATAACGTTGACTAGCAGGTAATTCACTGTGCAGCAGATCTGCCTTTTGATTCCTTTGTTTTAGCTCTTCAACCTGATTTTCTATTAATGCAATTAATGGTGAAACTACCAGAGTTAAACCATTACTTAAAAGGGCTGGAAGTTGAAAACAAATAGATTTTCCCGCTCCCGTAGGCATAATAATTAAAGCATCTTTTTGTGATAGCAAACTACTGACTATTTCTTCTTGAGGAGGACGAAAATTTTCATAACCCCAAACCTGTTTTAGCTTTTTACGCATTTCTTCTAGTGTTATGGTCATAAAATACTAGTTATTATCTCCGTACAATAGAATTCATGATTTTTGCCTTTTTGTGAATTTTACCTTTTTTTAAAGTTAATTCCCTAACACCTAAATTACTATTATTTATGGTTCGTAGTTAAAAATTTAGCAATCATTTTAGATAGCGTCCCATAAAATCAAGCTAGTTAAGATTATAACGAAATTAAGCAAAAAATATTAATTATATGATTAGTCATCGTTGTATTATTCCTGTGATCAAGTCTCCTCAAGATTATCAAGCATACCGCATTAGCCCTTATGATACTAATCGGTTAGCAATTATCTTTGATTCCAACACAGCTAATACTTCTTTAACTTGCTGTGTGGAAATTTTTGATATTGGTGGACAAACTCCACCTAATCGCCATCAGTGGGCCGTAGAAATGTTCTTCATTCTCAAGGGGGAGGGTATGGCAATTTGTGATGGTAAAAAAGTAAATATCAAGGCTGGGGATAGTTTATTAGTACCACCAATGGGCATCCATCTGATTAGAAATACGGGTAAAACTCGTCTTTATATACTCACTGTTATGATTCCTAACGAAGATTTCTCGGAACTGATTAGAAGTGGTATACCTGTCGACCTGGACGTTGAAGATCTGGCGGTTTTAGGGAGACTGTAACTTAATAATAGTACTCCAGCTTTCTAAGTCTGGTGCAATCCTAATAATTCTTCTAAGTACTTGATCATCTATCCAAATAAATAGCGGAAAGGCAAATTTTCTGCTAAATTCCTCTCTAATTTGGTTTGACACTTGTAAAATCGAATCCAGATTCTTAGCAGCATCTAAACCAAAAACCATCACAGCATAGGGTTGTATATTTACCATTGTGGCTGATATGTTGTCATAGAGACTTATAGCGGATGGGGATAGATTTATCTCCTCAATTCTTGTACAATAACTCCCACGCAATTTTACTGCTATTTCCCGGTGGAATCTAACACAATTACAGTGTAAAAAGATAAGAGAAAACTGACCTTGGGAAAAGCTAATAGCTCTCAATATACTCCTAATTGCATCATGGTTATTATTAGCAACATTCTCCAAATTATTCATGATATGAATCCCTATAATACCCAGAAAATTCGGAGTTTTCTAATAAAATTGGATTAATATCAAACCAAGAACCTTGGTGATCTCGATATTCAAAAACAAACAAGCTGCGTAGCAAAATATCATACTGTTCTTCACCTCTATATGTTTTTGTTTTCCGTACTTCTCGCAATAGTTCCCATTCATCAGGTGTAATAGCTAAACTTAACAGATTACATTGTTCTCTAATGGTATTTTCCAAACATAGACGAGAAATTGGTACATCCTGGGATTGTAAACAACGAAACAACAACTTCAAAAGACTACGTAAGTGGCCACCGCTAACCTGACAAAGGCGATCAAACGTTTTAGGACTATCAAAAATCTGAGTGGTCAAGGCCAATTTCTCTGAACTTTGTTGCCAATTCACACCGGGAAAAGCTCTGACCATAATCATTTGTTGTAGAAGTGTCATAGCTGCTGAGTAGTATTCACCATTTCTTTGTTTAACAGATATCATTGGCAACACTTTAGGATCTACCCCAAAGCGATTAATTAATCTACCTAAAGCATTGGAAAATATCAGCACTAAAGGAATAGTATACACAATATGACAGCTTAAAGCTTTTAAATCTTCACCTCTTTCAACAAACAGATATTCTGGTTGATATTGACCATTAGCTTTAGGACTATTATCTATCCTGTCTAAATTATCAATAATTACTACTAAACCTGACTTACCCCGCTGTTTTAATTCCTCTTGAGCAGGGATTAGTAATTCTCTATTGATGGACTGTAAAATACTAGCGGTGCGAGGTTCTAAATACTGTCTGAGCTGATTACGTAGTTTGGGACTTTCCTTAGTTTTTGCAGTGATTTTAGCTATACCAACAGATAACTCCGCCTCAAAATCAATATCCAAGGGTGTTTGTAAGAACTCAATCACATCCTTAAATAGAGTCTGGAAAAATCCGGATTTAACTTTGATTTGTGTAACCTCTAAACTGTGACTTACTTCTTTAGCTATTGCTAATAAAATGTCCGTAACATCAACATCTCCTAAATCCAAAGTCTGACTAGATTCAAAATATACTACGTGAAAAAATTCAGTTTCCAGTTCTGATTTTAGACGCATTAACTCAGTAGACTTACCCACACCGATATGTCCAGTAAACAGTTGACAAGTTGGTAAATCTGGGGAAAGTCGGGTAATAGTCCGTTTTAGTTCCTTAATTATTTCCCGTCCCCGAACTGGAGAGAAGTCAATATACCGTTTTTTATCTTCAGGATTATTACTATTTAAGGTTTTGTTGGGGTTGCAAGCTTGGTAAAGAGATTTTGTTATATCCAATGGTGGCTAATAATTTATTTACTGGCATTACATTGTTCGACCAACAATGTTTGTTGACTTAAACAGTATAGTTAAGGTAAGATTTGCTTGTCAACAGCAATCGCCAAAAAGTCGGATAAAGTTTGTGAGGTAGAAATTGTGAGAGTAAAACGGGGTTTATTCAATCCCACCCTAATAGCAATTGTCAGTTTCTGTATATTAGTTAGTGTGCCAAAGCCCGCCTACGCCATGCACATTATGGAGGGTTTCCTACCAGTAGAGTGGGCAGTTTTTTGGTGGGTAGTAGCATTACCCTTTTTTATTCTTGGGTTACGCAGTCTAACTCGCACTACTCAGGCCAACCCCCAGCTGAAACTACTACTGGGTTTGGCTGGTGCTTTCGCTTTTGTGCTGTCAGCATTAAAAATCCCCTCGGTTACGGGTAGTTCCTCCCATCCCACCGGTACTGGATTGGGTGCAGTACTATTTGGTCCTTTAACAATGTCAGTCCTGGGTAGCTTGGTCCTATTATTTCAATCCTTGCTGTTAGCACATGGTGGATTAACCACATTGGGGGCCAATGCCTTTTCTATGGCCATAGCTGGACCTTTTGCTGCATATTGGATATACAATTTGACAATTAAAATTAGTGGTAAAGAGAAAATTGCCATCTTTTTGTCAGCTGCGATAGCAGATTTACTGACATATATAATTACCTCTATACAACTTGCCCTGGCTTTTCCCGCACCGGTTGGTGGCTTTATGGCCTCATTCGTCAAGTTTACTGGAATTTTTGCCATTACTCAAGTTCCTTTAGCAATTAGCGAAGGATTGCTAACCCTGCTAGTGTGGAATTGGCTACAATCTTATAATCCTCAAGAGTTGGAACTTTTACAATTAATCAAGGGAGGAAAGGGAAATGAATCAGTCTCAGAAAGGGTTAATTAACTGGCTTTTGGTAGTAGGTGTAGTAATTTTAGCGGTGACACCACTAGTGTTAATTCGTGATAGTGAATTTGGAGGGGCCGATCAGCAAGCCCAAAAGGTAATAACTGAAATACAACCTAAATATAAACCTTGGTTTACATCATTGTTTGAACCTCCTAGTGGAGAAATAGAAAGTTTATTATTTGCTTTACAAGCAGCTTTGGGCGCTGGAGTGGTTGGTTATGCAATTGGGTTATACAAGGGACGTTCCCAACCGCAAAACCCTAAGAATAAGCCAGCAAAATAATTTCTGATGATCCACCAAATAGATACTTTATCTTATACTAATAGACTAGGAAAATTATCACCATGGCATAAACTTATTTTTGCGGTTACCACCCTTGCTATTTCTCTAGCTAGTGATACCCGAGTACAAATTTTAATTGTGATCTGGATGAGTATTTGGACAGTTATTTATGCCAGAATTCCAGCCAAGGTTTATTTACAGTTGTTGATGTTGACCATAGTTTTTGGCTTGATGAGTTTACCAGCTCTCATAGTTAATGGTGTAAGCATTTTTGATATAGAAAGTGTCAAATTAGACTCGTGGCATGGAATAACTCTAGGGAATTTTTATGTTTATATCAGTCATAATGGAACAATCCAGGCATGGAATATTTTAACTCGATCCTTATCTTCTGCTTCTTGTGTATACTTTATGATACTAACTATTCCTTTTACAGAAATACTAGGAATTTTGCGCTATTTAGGGGTTCCCATACTGATAACGGACCTATTATTGCTAATGTATAGATTTATTTTCATTTTGTTGAGCACAGCGAATGAATTGTGGATGGCACAAACTTCTCGTGGTGGTTATCGCACTGTTGGTGTGGGGATGAAAAGTTTAGCAATACTGATAGGAAAACTGCTGCAGCGTAGCTTACAGCAATATAATCAGTTTTCTCTGGGACTGGAAGCAAGAGGTTTTGTAAGCGAATTTCGGGTTTGGCGCCAACGTCGGTATCGTTTGCAACTGCGATATATAATTGAGTCAATAGTTGGTTGTGTAGTGTTAATAGGATTAAATTTTTGGTAAAATGCGGGAATACCTACTAGAGTTTAAAGAAGTATATTACAGTTATATGGAATCTCAACAATTAGCTTTGAATAGTCTAACATTGAGAATTCCATCAGGTAAGAAGTGTGCCTTGATTGGTCAGAATGGTTGTGGAAAAACAACACTTTTATTACTAGCTAATGGATTGTATAAACCCAATCGTGGGGTTGTAAGTTGGTGTGGTGAACCGTTAACTTACAACCGAAATTATCTAGGTAGATTAAGACAGAAAGTTGGATTGGTGTTTCAAGATCCAGAACAACAATTAGTAGCTGCTACTGTTGAAGAAGATATATCTTATGGTTTATGTAATTTGGGTTTACCGTTGGTAGAAATTCAACAGCGGGTAGAGAAAGCATTGATGGAATTTGAGCTAACTGGTTTAGCACAAACACCTACTCATCATCTGAGTTTAGGACAAAAAAGGCGGGTTTCCAAGGCGGATAAGCTGGTACTAAGTCCGGAATTGTTATTATTGGATGAACCTACTGCATATCTGGATATTAAACAGACTCGTAATTTGATAGCAATGCTGAATAAAATTCATGAATATGGAACTACATTAGTGATGGCAACTCATGATTTAGATTTAGTTTATAGGTGGGCGGATTGGGTTTTTGTGATGGATAGAGGAAAATTAGTGCTGGAAGGAAGTCCCCAGGATGTATTTAGTCAACGAAGATTATTAGAAGAGTTGGAGTTGGGTTTACCATTAATATGTGAAATGTTATTTTATGGATTGTCTGATGAGTGGGTGGAAAAATAGTATTTCTTCCTCAATTTCTAATAAGTCACTGAAAAATCGATTGGTTTCTGCCAAACAACTATTCAAATAATTTTCATCAGAAGGTAGTCCTTCATAGGTAGAAAGTTTTCTAATTTCTCCACTATCTGTTAACTCGTATACAATTGAATCTTCTGGAAATATGGAGGAATTCAAAGGAACAATATTTTTGAGTTTAGTTTTTAAAAACTCTCCCTTCGGGAAATTATCAAAAGTTTGTAAAATCTGCTGTGCTTTAATTGCTAAGGTAAGGTAGTCAATAATGTAAGGACTATGAGTGGTCATAATTAGTGTATTACCAGCTGTAACCAAGCCCTCATTTTCTGTAAGTCCTGATTTAATAGGTCCGAAGTTTTGGATGTGGTGAACCATACCCACTATTTTATCACTAAAATGTTTCCTTAAAAATCAAAATAAATATAAGGCAAACTTCCTTGAGGTGCCAATAACCAAACTGCATAAAAACATAGAGGCACAAAAACCAGTTTTAACTGCCAGGTCAGTTCTAAGTGAAGTTTTCGTTTAAATACATAAGCCACAATCATGAAGACAAATATTAAAATTAAACCCCATAATACCTGATTAGGACTAGTATTTAGAGCTTCCATATAAACCTTCTCGATAAATTGCACATCAGCTGTGTGTCCCCAGAGATTTCCCATGACTAATGCTGAATCTTCAATTCTAGGTAACCGAAACCAAATCCAAGAGGTAAATACGGTCAATTGAGTTAAGAACCATGCCAAAATTATCCCTAAAGGATGATGCCAAAATAGACGTAAAATCTTGGAATTATTGCTAACCACATCTGTAACTCTATGAATACATAAAGCTATACCATGTGAACCCCCCCACACCACAAAACCCCATGCGGAACCATGCCAAATACCGGCTATTAACATGACTATTAATAGGTTAACACAGGTACGTAATAATCCCCGACGAGAACCCCCCAAGGGAAAATATAAGTAATTACGTAACCAGTCACCTAGGGTAATATGCCAACGACGCCAAAAATCAGCAATACTACCACTCAAGTAGGGAAAATCAAAGTTTTCTGGTAATACTAAACCAAGTAATAAAGCACTACCACGGGCAATGTCTACATAACCGTTGAAATCCAAATACAGTTGAAGACCGTAAGCAAAAGTAGCTAACCATAAATCTGTGCTACCCGCTCTTTGTACATTATTAAAACACAATTCTACGAAAATTCCTAAATTGTCGGCTAAAACTCCTTTTTTCACCGCACCTCTGGCAATTAACCATAAACCTTCTGTCCATGTGTAAATATGGTTAATTTTTGGCTGATCAAATTGCCAAGATATTTGTTGGTAGCGGGTAATTGGTCCAGAAATTAGTTTGGCAAAAAATAATTTATAGGACGTAAATTTTAATAGGTTATCAGCTGGGGGTACTCCTCGATAAACATCTACTAGATAAGCTATATTCTCAAATGTAAAAAATGAAATTCCTAGGGGAATACCCAACTTAAAACTGGCATTTTCTGGAGTGATATCCCACATCAATATCCATTCAGATAGAATGGTCGAGTATTTAAAAACTAATAATAAGCCTACATTTAAACAAATACCTAAAGCTAAAATTTTCAGCCTGTTGCGATTCCAGTCACCTTCTATAATTTCTGGATCTTGGTCTGAGTTTTGGTTGTTGTTGTTTTCCTTTGGGTAATTATTTGAGGCAGACTTTTCGGCAATTTCTAACCCTAGCCGAAAGTTAATAAATGTTAGGACTATTATTAGTGGTATATACTGAACATCCCAGGAGGCGTAAAAAACTATGCTGGAAATAATTATTGTCCACAGACGAAACTTTGGTTGCTTAATATTCCAGTAAGTGATTAGAACAATTACTAGAAATAGACCGTAGAGTGCAGATGTAAATTTCATTTATTTCTTCAACCAAGGGATGATCATATCAGTAGCTAATCTCTGGGAAAGTTCACGAGCTCCATAACGGTTCAGATGGCTGGGATCAGAAAAGTATTGATCAATTTCTGTCCAGGTGCGACTGAAATCACTGTAGGTCAAATTAGGATTCTGTCTAGCATTACGTAACATATATCGTTTGAATTTTCGCTCATATTTAGACCTGAAGGAATCTAGATAGTCTGTTGTTAATGGCATATTAATGAAAATTAGATTTATCTGGTGTTTTTGTGTGAACTGTAAAATAGAATTTAATGCGTTGTGTTGCATACCCTCCAGGCGAAAATCTTTGTAGTCATTATCGTAAGCACCAAACACTTTAGGATACTTTTGATAGTAGGTTTTAGCATCAAATTTCATGGATATGGGTAAAAATCCATTAAGTTGATTAATATTGTTTTCTACACCAGGGGAGTTATTATTCTTTTGAGAGTTATGAATTAGGTTTAAATTATTCAGGTTATCCAAGAATAATTTCTTGATTTCTTCACGCTTTTGATAACCTAAAGATAAATTCGCTAAGTACTCATTTAATATCTGATTTGCTACCTGTTGGCTATTAATGTTAGTAATATTGGTAATCTTATTTTCTGTAGAGTTTTTATTTACTACAGATGAGTTTTCATTCATTTTTCGTTGATTGGCTTTTTTCAATACCTCTTTATATCCCTGGGAAGCAGCAATAGCATTAAAAGTTATATCTAGACGACCATTGTTAAATGCTCTGGAACCGTCTCCCCAAATAATTATTTTTGGTACTTCCGCAGGTGCCAAGACTTGGCAAATCACAAATTCTACTACTTGAGCAGTGGATCCATTAATCCCTAGATTAAAAATGCTAACTTCCGGATATCCACGACTGGCTAGGGTTTGAGTAATAGCTGATGGGTCAATACCCCGTAATGCGCGAGAAGAACCAACGATCAATATATCTGGTGGTTTGCCATCTGTTTTTAATCGTTTTCTATATAGTGCTAGTTGTGCATCTAATTGTTTGGCATTAAAACTTGGTAAGTTCGCAGAAGAATCTTCTAATGAAACCTGATCGTCTTGACTCAATACCCACGTGTTCGACTTGGTGGAAGAATGGGAACTATTAGATAATTTTAAATCTTTGGGTTGGTTATGTTTTGTGCCTTGGGATTGTTGTTGAACCATGGTTAAATTCCCTAGAACCCAATCGCTTTGGATAATTAAGATTATTCCTAATAATAACCACAAAAACCCGGCTGAAATTCCCTTTACTTTTGGATCTGTATCCCTTTGGTTTTGGATTGGTATGAATACTTGAGTTGTTAAAAGTAGCTTTTTTATTAACTCTTTTATTTGTTGATGAAAACCTATGAAGCGATATTCACTTTCTTCTTCTACCCAGGTCCCACTGCCAATATATGGGGTTAAGTTACTACTAGGCTGATAACTGACTAAAGTATTATTATATTCTCTATACTCCACTATTGGGGCAAACTTTGGTGTGTCTACTAACACTAATTCTTCCGTGGATGCTTTCTGGCGATCGCCAGGATTAGTCCCGTGAAAGTTGGCACCATGGCGCCAAAGGGGTTCCCTATCACCTGCACGACGACCATAGATTCTCACACCAGCGATCGCTCTAATTTGTTGGACGAATTCAGTCACCTTGTCAACTACCTCTTCTTGGAGTGGACAGGTAGTGGCATCACACATAATATGTAAGATGTGACCTTTTTGTACAGTAAGAATACGAATTCCGCCCGTTTTTAACCGCCAATCGATGTCATGATTAAGTAGACGTTCCAGAACAAAAATAATTGCTGGTTGGTCTCCCGATATTGCTAGTTCTTGGGTAGGTATGGATAAACTTATATTTTGTGCAGCGGGTAGAGAAATCCAATCTATCCAACTGGGCTGGTCACTCTTTGTCGATTGCCCATAGATGGTAGCTGATAGTATGCCTTGGGGGGAAATTTTTTGCAGTTGCTCGGTGATTCTGGGTAAACATTTACTTTTTTCTGGACAGGTTGAATTTGGGGATGGGTCTCCACTGCAATAACAAAATGTGTGCAGGGTAAATTGTTGTAAAGAAACGGTGACCGAAACCCCTAAGTCTGATACAGAATGATTGAGCAGTCGCTCGATTGCTTCCAGATCTCCCCAGCGGGCCCACTGTTTAAGCATGGATTCCGCCAAAGTTAGATCTACTCGCAATAACCAGTCTGGATTTGTTTCCCCCAGAACCTGAGATACAATTAGTGCGTCGCGATAACCTTCTAGGTTCAGATGGCGCAACTTTCGGGCTATTGGTTCAGCTAATAGTCCAGGATCATGACTGTAAGTAGATTGACAAAATACCCATAGGCGATTAACATTTTGGTCTATTTTAATTTTTGATCCGATATTTGATTTTAGTGGTTTGCTTTTAACTTCTACTAAAACACCTAATTGGCTTAGACTTTCACTTAGATATCTAGATATCGCTTGAATATCTCCTTGTCTTGCTAAATTTTCATTAGATGGGGTTAAATTGGTATCCAAAAATTGAGACTGGTTAGCCTGTAATAACAAGGCTTTGTTGTTCCACTCCCAATGTTGATCTAATTGATTCAGGTAGATTCGCTCACACCATTGAGGTTTGGCATCTCCCCTTTTCCCACCGTACACTAATACTTCATACAGTGGGGAATCCCGATATTGAGCAAAACTCTGTAGGTCTGTTTTTGCCATTGCAGTCAGTAGATTGCAAACCGTTTCGCGGGAATCTGGGCATTTTGTGTCTTGACAAAGTATATGTATTTGTTTACCAATAAAACGGACTTTAATACCCACAGTGCTGATTCCTGTTGCTTGGCTCACCCAACGAACTAGAGATTGCTGGCGATTTAGTAATAGTGTTGTCATTGTTAAGTTAAATGTAACCGCATGTTAATTTTTGGAAGGTTTCCCCAGCTCTTTTGTCAAAAAATCATGGATTCATCATATTGAGCAGTTTTTTTTCGACATTTTTGTTACTTTTGTAGCTATAGAAATGAGCCAAGATAGTCTTGACGGTTAATTCCCCATAGAATTAACCCATAAGTCAATGGTTTTCAGTCAGGGACTCAAAAGGAATTCCTTTGTTCGGACTCAATCCACACCCTATATAATTGCCAGTGTCATTAGCAATGTCACTAGTGATTCTAAAACCACCAATCCACAGAATAAATCATGTCTTCTACGATTTCCCATTCCCCTTTACTACAAATAGGTACAGCATCTATGCTACTACTACTTGTAGCAAATAAAGTAACTAGTGAGCTGATTATAACCCTGGGAACTGCTAGTGAGGAGATATTTAGGGGCGATCGCCTCCCTCCACTAAAATTTCCACAAGAATCCTGTGCTGAAGATAGGATTACAAGTTAAGCGGACCGGATCAAAAAATATGAGTTCGATTTTATACTCTTCATTGCCAGCGGCAAATATGCACCCTATGTCTGAATTATTTTTACATCATCGTCTGTACATAGTAGAAGAATTATGGGAGTCGGTTCTCAGACAAGAATGTGGACAAAAAATGGTTGACCTACTGCGTCAGCTGCGGGACTTATGTTCACCGGAGGGACAAACCACCCATGATCAAGCATCCTTAGCAGTAGCACTGATTGAACAGCTAAACATTAATGAAGCTATTCGTGCTGCTCGTGCTTTTGCCTTATACTTTCAGTTAATTAACATTATTGAGCAAGAATACGAACAAAAGCAACAGTTAACTCGTTATTCTGTACCTGATCCTGTAGTGCAAGAAAGCTGGCCTAATATTATTTATTCAACTAATCAAAGGGAAAATGATCTACCCATCAATAAAGAACTAAGTACAGACACCCCAACTGGGAATGATAAAGCTACCGCTCACCAGAAGGGAACCTTTGGGGTCTTATTCCCTCTACTATTTAGATTAAATGTTCCACCCCAGCAGATTCAAAGACTGATTTCTCAACTGGATATCCGCTTAGTCTTCACAGCACATCCCACAGAAATTGTCCGTCATACCATCCGGGATAAACAAAGACAGGTAGTACACCTTTTACAGCAGTTGGATACCCTACAAACCCATGCTGGTGGTCATACCTGGGAGCTGGCAGAAATTAAGGAGCGCTTATTAGAAGAAATTCGTCTCTGGTGGCGCACAGATGAACTGCATCAGTTTAAACCAACCGTACTAGATGAAGTAGACTATGCATTACATTACTTTCAAGAGGTTCTATTTGATGGTATTCCTCAATTGTATAAACGGTTTGCTTATGCTTTAAAACAAACATTTCCTTGGTTGGAACCACCGGGCAAGAACTTTTGTTCTTTCGGTTCTTGGGTAGGTTCGGATCGGGATGGTAACCCATCGGTGACACCCGAGGTGACTTGGAAAACTGCCTGTTACCAGCGGAAAATGGTTTTAGAGAGATATATTCAATCAGTGAAAAAGCTGATTGAGTTATTGAGCATTTCCATGCACTGGAGTGATGTACTACCGGATTTATTGGAGTCTCTGGAGTTAGACCAATCTGTATTAGGTGATGTTTATGATGCTTTAGCCCTGCGTTATCGTCAAGAACCCTATCGCTTAAAACTTTCCTATGTGTTAAGAAGACTGGAAAATACTAGAGATCGGAATTTGTCCTTATATCGTGGGGAGACTCCCAGCAATGAGGATGGTGATAAATATGCTTCGGGGGAAGAATTTTTGGCGGAGCTAAGACTGATTCAACGTAACTTAACAGAAACCGGATTGAGTTGTGGCGAGTTGGATAATTTGATTTGCCAGGTGGAGATTTTTGACTTTCATCTGGCTCAATTAGATATTCGTCAAGAGTCTTCTAGACACTCTGATGCAATAAATGAAATTCTTGAATACCTGCAAATCCTTCCCCGAACCTATAATGAACTCTCAGAAAGCGAAAGGGTGAGTTGGTTGACAGGAGAATTACAGACTAGAAGACCTTTAATTCCAGCAGAATTGCCATTTTCGGAAAAAACTAATGATGTCATTGAAACTTTCCGAGTGGTGCGATCGCTACAACAGGAATTTAGGATTAGCATCTGCCAAACATATATTATTAGCATGTGTCGGCAAGTTAGTGACGTATTAGAGGTACTACTACTAGCTAAAGAATCTCGATTGTTTGACCCTGCTACTGCGGTTGGATCTATTCGTGTGGTTCCCCTATTTGAAACTGTAGAAGACTTACAAAGATCCAGAAGTGTGATGCGGGAATTATTTGAACTTCCCCTATACCGTGCTTTCTTAGCGGGGGGTTATAAACCTGACCATAGCGATCTTAGACCTGACCTGCAAGAAGTGATGTTAGGATATTCCGACAGTAATAAAGATTCTGGTTTTTTAAGTAGTAATTGGGAAATCCACAAAGCCCAAAAATCCTTGCAAAGAATTGCCGAGAAATACGGTTTAAACCTGAGAATTTTTCATGGGCGGGGGGGATCGGTAGGTCGTGGTGGTGGACCAGCCTACGAGGCGATTTTAGCCCAACCTGGACATAGTATTAATGGTAGGATCAAAATTACAGAACAGGGAGAAGTTTTAGCTTCCAAATATTCTTTGTTAGACTTGGCCTTGTATCATATAGAAACAATTACTAGCGCGGTAGTGCAGGCTAGTTTATTGAAAACAGGGTTTGATGACATTGAAGCATGGAATGAGATCATGGAGGAATTGTCAGTGAGATCTCGTCAACATTATCGAGCTTTGATTTATGATGATCCCGATTTTATTGACTTCTTCCACCAGGTAACACCTATTGAAGAAATTAGTCAGTTACAAATTAGTTCCCGCCCAGCGAGACGATCATCTGGTAAGAAGGATTTGGGTGGTTTAAGAGCTATACCTTGGGTATTTAGTTGGACACAAACCAGATTTTTATTGCCTTCTTGGTATGGTGTAGGTACGGCATTAAATGAGTTTTTGCAGGAACAACCGGAAGAACATCTGAAACTAATGCGTTATTTCTATATTAAGTGGCCTTTCTTTAAAATGGTGATTTCCAAAGTGGAAATGACCCTAGCAAAAGTGGATATAGAGATGGCACGTCATTATGTACAGGAACTTTCCAGTCCGGAAGACAGACCAAGGTTTGAGAAAGTGTTTACCCAAATTGCCAGAGAATACTATTTGACCAGGGAATTGGCGTTGAAAATCACGGGAAATCAAAGACTACTAGATGAAGATCCTACTTTACAGCGGTCAGTGCAATTACGAAATAGCACCATATTGCCATTGGGGTTCATTCAGGTTTCTCTGCTCAAGCGATTGAGACAGTACAAGACTAGCAGCACGCCGGGAGTAATACATTCTCGTTACAGTAAAGGGGAATTACTACGCGGCGCATTGTTAACTATTAATGGGATTGCAGCGGGAATGAGAAATACTGGTTGATTGAGATTTGGACTAGTACAATATCGGGGGCATTTTTTGGTGGTTTGGTTGGGTTAAATTCTCTCCTGTTCCTGATAGAATACCTGTTAAGTTTAACCAGATTATAGCCATGACCACCGAAACAACCGCACAAAATCCAACCACTGGCGCTGATGCTATAGATGTAGCGATCGCGCAAGGGATTGACTTTGATGGATCCCCCATTCCTACTGTTAAGCTAGAGCTATATAATAACGTTATGGGACTGGAAGCGGGTAGACAAAGGAGTGGGGTGTCTAACACCATGCGTTCTCGAATTGTTCGCATAGGTGCTAAACACATACCCCAAGGGGAGTTAGATGAGAAATTAGTAGCAGCTGGTTTTGCACCCTTAAAGGAAAAAGAGATTGCTTTTTTCTATGGTGGCAAGTAGGCTTAAAAATGTAGTTTCTCCTCTTGTATAACATCCGTCCCCATCACTTTATCCCAAAAGCGAAAATAAAGACCATAATTACAATTGAATTTGTGATGATGTAGGGTGTGATGGGAGGGTGTAATCCAATGTTCAGCCCAAAAACCCTTCATCCAGGAACGGGGATAAACTTCATAACCTAGGTGATTAATCACACCAAATACCGTCATTAATATTAATAATAATACTAACATGCTGATATGAATAGGAATGATTAATAACATGATAGGAATAATCACTGCTTGCATTATACTTTCTAAAGGGTCAAAGCAGAAGGATGTCCAGGGTGTGGGTTTTATAGATTGATGATGTATTCGGTGAAAGCGGCGATATATTTTAGGATTGTGTAACCATAAATGGGTCCAGTAAAAATATGTATCGTGTAAGAATAAATATATGAGTAGGCTTATAGGCAAGTATAAATAGCTATATTCTAGAGGATTAGTGTACACTCTGGTATATCCATTATTAATGATGGTCATGGCCAGAGCGACTCCTGGTGAGAAAATTAGACTGGATACAATAGACCATTTGATTTCAGTTTTGATATTTTGACTGTTTTCCTTAATTTCCTGAAGACGGCGTTTTTCCCAGGAAGGAGGACGACGAGTCCACAGCAACCAATAAAGGGGCCAGGATACAAGAAAATATCTAAGAGAAAGTGCGCAAAATATAATTATTGTCAGCACAGTGAATTTTATCATATTAGGTAACATCTGTTTTATTATAATAATTGTTACATATTTATTATACATAAAATAAAAGAGAAGAATTTTTGTGTGACTAACCACATTACAATAATGAACTTGTATAACGTCGTTTTTAGTGATTAGATCGAGAAAACTTTTTGAAGATTATGAACAAATACAGTGAAATACCGCCCCACACATGGAAACGTGCTATTGGTCTGGGGTGGGAAAGACCATATACAGTTCGCTATCCCAGCAATTTAGATGACGGGCCATTTCATGGTATGCCATTAGGTGGTTTTGGAGCAGGTTGCATTGGTCGTTCCTCTCGGGGAGATTTTAATTTATGGCATATTGATGGGGGTGAACATGTTTTTAAAAATGTTCCCGGGTGTCAGTTCAGTATTTTTACATCTGGTCAAGCTTACGCATTATCCACCCAACCACCAGAAGATAACACCTTACAAACCTGGCAATGGTATCCCAATGTTGTCCATTCATCAACAGGTACAAAAACTGATGGGGGGACATATCACGCACTTTACCCCCGCAGTTGGTTTGTATATGAAAACCTATTTCCCCTACAATTCACTTGCGAACAATTTTCCCCGGTTTGGGCCCATAACTACCGAGAAACTAGTTATCCTGTAGCTGTTTTCTTATGGAATATCCATAACCCGACCAATCAACCCATTACCGCGAGCATTATGTTGAGTTGGGAGAATATGACCGGGTGGTTTACTAATGCTCTTAAATCTCCTCAAGTTAAAATTAGGGATGATGGCTCTCCCGTATACGAATATCAACCACGGTGGGGTGAAAGTCAGGGGAACTATAACTGGTTAGCAGAAAATGACCAATATTTGGGTTGTGTTTTGGGTCGAGCTACTAATCATCCAGTTCAGGAAGGTGATGGTACTTGGTGTATTGCTACTGTGAAAAATCCCCAGGTTGAATTATTCTATCATTGCCAATTTAATCCCGTGGGTAATGGTGAAGAACTTTGGCGTGATTTTAGTCAGAATGGCTCTCTATCTAATTACCAGGACGAAACCCCCGCAGATGTAAATTCTCGTTTGGGCGCTGCTGTTGCAGTCCGCTTTACCATCTCACCTGGGGAAACTTTCACAGTTCCTTTTGTCTTAAGTTGGGACTTTCCAGTGACAGAATTTGCAGCAGGTGTCAACTATTATCGTAGATATACTGATTTTTTCGGCACTACTGGCGATAATGCTTGGCAGATTGCTACTTGTGCTCTGAAAGAATGCTATAACTGGCGATCGCATATTGAGAGTTGGCAAAAACCAATTCTGGAAAGGGAGGATTTACCAAGCTGGTTCAAGATGGCTTTATTTAACGAACTATATGACTTAACTAGTGGGGGAACCCTATGGAGTGCAGGGACGGAAAAAGACCCCATGGGTCAATTCGCGGTTTTAGAGTGTTTAGACTATCGTTGGTATGAGAGTTTAGATGTTAGATTATATGGTTCCTTTGGACTGTTAATTTTATTCCCAGAATTGGAAAAGGCGGTCATTCGTGCTTTTGCGCGGGCAATCCCCCAAAGTGACGATAGATCCAGAATTATTGGTTACTATTTAACCATTAACTCCCCCAGTCCGGTGGCATTACGCAAGGTAGCAGGGGCTACACCCCATGATTTAGGGGCACCTAATGAATGGGTATGGGAGCAAACCAACTATACTAGTTATCAGGACTGTAACCTATGGAAAGATTTGGGTTGTGATTTTGTTCTGCAAGTGTACCGTGATTTCCTGTTTACCGGTGGTAATGATATAGAGTTTCTAGTCGACTGTTGGTATGGTATAGTGCTGACTTTAGATTATCTCAAACAATTTGACATAGATGCAGATGGAATACCAGAAAATTCCGGAGCTCCCGACCAGACCTTTGATGATTGGCGACTAAGTGGTGTTAGCGCCTATTGTGGTGCTTTGTGGTTGGCCGCTTTAGAAGCTGCGATCGCCATTTGTGATGTTTTGATGAACCACCCGGAATTGTCAAATGTAGGGGAGCAAAGATCTATTTATGAGAATTGGTTAAACCAATCATTACCAGTGTATCAACAAAAACTATGGAATGGCAAATTTTACCGTTTAGATAGTGAAAGTGGTTCTAATGTAGTGATGGCTGATCAACTGTCAGGACAGTTTTATGCCAGGTTGCTTAATCTACCAGATATTGTGCCACAAGATCGGGCCCTTTCTGCTTTGACTACTATCTACGATGCTTGTTTCCTCAAGTTCCAAGATGGTAAGTTTGGTGCTGCTAATGGTGTTCTTCCGGATGGTTCACCGGAAAATCCTCAAGCTACCCACCCTCTGGAGGTTTGGACGGGTATCAATTTTGGCTTGGCTGCTTTTTTACTGCAAATGGGCATGAAGGATCAAGGTTTGCGTTTAACCCAAGCAGTGGTGAGACAAATCTATGACCATGGTTTACAATTCCGCACACCAGAGGCGATCACTGCTGCTGGTACTTTCCGAGCTAGTACCTACCTGCGACCTATGGCTATTTGGGCTATATATACATGCTTTAAATAGTTATTGGTTATTGGTAAAGATTGCTAGTTCGGTTTCTCGATCAAAAAAGTGCAGTTTTTCCATAATAGGTGATAGCCAAATTTGATCCCCCATTTCAATTAGTCTATCCGAAGGTACTCTTACCTGTAGAATCTGACCATCTAATTTTGGTAAATCAGGATTAATTATTCTTACACTCACGAAACTATCATTTCCTAGATTTTCTACTAGATCTACTTTGACCGGTATATTTTTTGTAGCTGGTACGCTTAAAATTAGGTGCTCTGGACGAATCCCTAAAATTACAGTTTGTCCACTGTATTTTTGTAGTGCTTTTCCCCACTCATTTGGTAGGGTAAAGCGGAAATTGCTATGGGTAATTAATAGGGGTGCATAAAATTCTACGGGAATAAAATTCATCGGTGGTGAACCAATAAATTCTGCCACAAAGCGATTTTTGGGATAATTATATATTTCTAAGGGACGGGCAACTTGTTGAATTTGTCCCATATTCATAATAGCAATGCGATCGCCCATAGTCATTGCTTCCGTTTGGTCATGGGTGACATAAATAGTGGTTGTTCCCAATTGTCGCTGTAACTGGACAATTTGTACGCGAGTTTCTGCTCGTAATTTAGCATCTAAATTAGAGAGGGGCTCATCCATTAAAAACACTTGTGGATCCCGAGCGATTGCTCGACCTAGTGCTACCCGTTGTCTTTGTCCTCCAGAGAGTTGTTTAGGCAGTCTATGTAACATTGTGTCTATTTGTAGCAATTGAGCAACTTTCAAAACCTGTTGTTCTATGATTTTTTCTGTTTGAGTTTGATAACGTAATCCTTTGGGTAGTTTTTGAGTCAATGCCATGAGCATATTTTCTCCCCAGTAACTGACACTTCCCTTAGAGCTAGTTTGGTTAAGTGGTAAACGACGACGCAAACCAAAGGCAATATTTTCATAAACTGTTAAATGGGGGTAAAGAGCATAATTTTGAAATACCATGGCAATATCTCTGGCCTTGGGAGGTAAATCATTAATCAGATGATTCCCTATCCAAATGTTACCCCCTGTCATCACCTCCAATCCTGCTATTAAACGTAGCAAGGTACTTTTTCCACAACCTGACGGGCCCACTAATACCATAAACTCGCCCTCAGTAATAGTTAAATTAATCCGACGCAGGACATGAATACTATCTCCAGGTTGGTTGGAAGATAATGATTCTTGGCTCTTAGCTTCGATTTTAACTTCTCCTATGCGGGGAGGGAAAGTTTTGTAAACGTTTTCTAATACAACTTTTGCCACAGTAAATGATTAAGTAAATTAATAAGCGATTTAAGACATTAAAGCAGCTGTGCTACCAAGACTATATTATGAGAATATTGGTCAAGAGGGAGTTTTTTTGATACGGTAGTTTCTTTCAAACTAATCGATAATAATAGAGAACAGAAAACATAGAACCTTTAAATTCTAGCCGGTCATTCATTATATATTATAATATTGTGTACCTTTAGATTAATTAGACAGTAACAAACTATATGGTAATGCTCAAGTTTCCTGGACTGGAGAATTAAATGGGAAATAATTGGGAGACCAAATTCTGTTTATTTACCACCAGATGCAATAATTGTAGTCCCCACAGTCTAGACACTATATAATTTGAGAATAGGAAATCAGAACCTTGGAAGACATCACACAAGAAATTATGCTGAATACCTTTACCTTAGATGAAGTGGTTGAGTTTGCAGAAAATCCAGAACCTCGGTGTCCTTGTGTACTCCTGCTAGATACGTCTGGATCCATGCAGGGTGATAGAATTGAAGCACTAAATCAGGGTCTACTGAGTTTTAAAGATGAACTGGTTAAGAATACCCTAGCTGCCAGAAGGGTAGAAGTAGCAATTGTTACTTTTGATAGTTATGTAAGCGTGGTGCAAGATTTTGTGACCGTAGACCAATTTACTCCTCCTATTCTAACAGCTCAGGGATTAACAACTATGGGAGCGGGAATTAATAAAGCCCTAGAAATAATTCAGGAGCGCAAATCCCAGTATCGTGCCAATGGCATTGCTTACTATCGTCCATGGGTATTTATGATTACAGATGGTGAACCCCAAGGTGAGATAGATGAGGTTATAGAAGAAGCAACCCAGCGTCTACGAGGAGACGAGTTCAATAAAAAAGTAGCTTTTTTTACGGTAGGGGTAGAAAATGCCAATATGCATCGTCTCCATGAAATAGCCGTGCGAACTCCACTGAAACTCAAAGGTCTCAACTTTGTAGAAATGTTTGTGTGGCTTTCAGCCAGTATGTCCGCTGTATCCCATTCTCAGTTAGAAGAGCAAGTAGCACTACCACCTATCGGTTGGGGTTCTATCTAAATACATATTGACAATAGCCAGCCATCAGCTACCAATTATGCGATTATGAACTCATCGAAACAGGTTGCTCAATGGCGAGTAGCAGCCGCATCCGTATGTGGAACCAGCCACACCAAAAGTAACCAGTTGTGTCAAGATGCTTACTACTGGCATATACTGCCCAATAATGTATTATTAATAGCAGTTGCAGACGGAGCAGGTTGTGCGAACCTAGGGAAAGCAGGAGCGGTGATAGCGACCCAAACAGCTATAGAGTATATATCCCAGCGGAAAGATATTGCCACTATTATCGCTGATAATACCCTATTAAGAGAGATGCTGCACAATGCCATAATCAATGCCAAAACGGCTTTGGAAAAGGAAGCTGAGGTGAGCAAATATGAGCTATCTGACCTAGCAACTACTTTAATTATTGTACTTGCTACCCCAAAACTTGCAGCTGTAGCACAAATAGGTGATGGTTTGGCTGTGACTAGGGATAGCACGGGTAAACTGCAAGCTCTGACTACTCCTCACAGAGGCGAATATGTCAATGAAACCATATTTTTGACTTCATCCGAAGCGGTGACTACAACTCAGATACAAATTTTGCGTCATAACATAGTTAATATTGGAGTGCTTACAGATGGTCTACAAATGTTAGCTCTAAATATGCTAGTTCAGCAACCACATCAACCCTTCTTTTTACCTTTGTTTGATTTTGTTACCAAGATTGAAGACTATAAACTAGCACAAGAACAGTTAACAAGTTTTTTATCTTCTAGAAAAATAATTGAACGTACAGATGATGATTTAACATTGATACTAGCAGCATTTAGTAGCTGATAAAAGGTTTGTTTTATAGAGTTTATTAATCACCATTGAATTATGCGGGTACTACGTTATTTTTCCAATCAAGAGGTTCTGGATTTACGGGAAAATTTGGGACGCGGGGGTGAAGCCTTCATTTATACGGTTTCAAGCGATGAAAATTTAGTCGCCAAAATTTATCATCGCCCCAGTTCTGACCATATCAAGAAACTGCAGGCCATGATTGCCAACCCCCCTGCAAATCCTGCGGCCAGTTTTGGTCATATTTCCATAGCCTGGCCACAGGAGTTATTAACTGCTGTAGATGGTAGTGATACTATTATTGGCTTTTTAATGCCACGGATACGAGACATGGTTCCTATTATAGATTTTTATAATCCTGGTAATCGTCGTCAAAACTGTCCCCTATTTAATTATCAATATTTGCTGCGCACTGCTCGCAATTTGGCTGCAGCTGTTGCTGCTTTACATGCAAGTAATTACTGTATTGGTGATGTTAATGAATCAAATATTCTGGTCAGTAATACGGCTTTAGTCAGTTTAGTAGATACGGATTCCTTTCAAGTCCCAGATCTGTCTCAAAGTAGGGTTTATCGATGTTTGGTGGGTAAACCAGAATATACTCCCCCAGAACTTCAGAATAAAACCTTTGCTGATTATAATCGGGAAACCTATCATGATTTGTTCGGGTTAGGGGTATTGATATTTCAGCTTTTAATGGAGGGTAATCACCCTTTTTCCGGTGTTTTTCAAGGTTTAGGAGATCCCCCCAGTTATGAGTACCGCATTCTAGCTGGCCATTTTACCTATAGCCAAAAACAAAAAGTCCCCTATTTACCTACTCCCATTACTCCTAGTTGGCAAACTCTTCATCCTGCTGTGCGAGATCTATTTGTCAGCTGTTTTGAGGATGGTCATCATTCTCCTCATTTACGCCCCAGTGCCCAAACCTGGCTATCGGTTTTATCTACCGCAGAAGCAAGTTTGGTATCTTGTGCTGTTAACCCTCAACATGTTTATCATTTTGACCTTAATACCTGTCCCTGGTGTGAACGCACTGTGAAGTTAGGGGGAAGAGACCCTTTTCCATCTTTGCAAACAATCTCTGCTAGGGAATATCATCAACCTCGACCAAAATCTCGCAAGCGTTATAGATATGCTTCTCATGTTCGTAAATCAGCTACTCCTGTCTTAGTAACCTATACTCAATCCTCTTTGAAATCAAGTTCAGCTATTTATAAACCTATACAAATGTCAAATAGGTCTAAGTTTTATGCTCTTATGTTTGGATTTTTAGGTTTGGGTGTATTGGGCTATTTGGATATTATGATCAAATTCACCCGTATTTTTATTTCTCCCAGTCCTTACACTAAACAAAGTTTATTGTCTAGTAGAAGCGAAAATGTTCACTCCCCATTAAGTTTAAGTTTTCATGATTACTATCAGCGTGGTAATCAGGCTTATCAACAGCAGGACTACCAACAAGCAATTGAGGATTTCACCCAAGGGATCAAACAAAATACTAATTTTTCCAAATTATATATGCATAGAGGCAATGCTCGCTACAATTTAAATGATTATCAAGGAGCATTATCAGACTATAGTATTGCTTTGAAGATAAATCCCCAGGAAGTTAAGGCATTTATTAATAGTGGTAATGCTTATTTTAAGCTGGCTGACTATAGTAATGATCCAGATTATGAATACAAAAAAGCTATAGATAGTTTTAACAATGCTATCAATATTAATAAACAAGATGATGATGCTTATGTTAGAAGAGGTGTTGTTCGTTCACAAATAGCTAAGTATAGTCATAACTCACAACAGGAATATAAAAAATCTATTTCTGACTTTACACAAGCAATTAAACTCAATCCTTTTAAAGCAGAAGCATACTTCCAGCGCGGTCTATCTCGTTACCAATTTGGTCAATATAGCAGTAATTATGCTGAAATATACAAACAGGCGATCGCAGATTTTGACCAGGCATTAAATATTAATCCGGAAATGGCAGAGGTGTTCCTCAAAAGAGGAATGATTTACTATGAATTAGCCCAATATGGAGAAAAGACAGCCAGGAATAATCAGCAACGAGCTCTGGAAGATTTAGAAAAATCTGCCCAATTATATCTAAATAAAAAGGATGTCAACAACTACCAGCAAGCTATCAGTAATATTTGTGTTATTGCTGAAGAAAAGTGCGATTATTTTTTACAGAATTCATCGATTATTTATAGTGTAAATCCCTGAAATATATTAAGAAAGAGCATATTTTCCTAAACAAGGAGATAGATATCTAGTACCTGTCTCCTCGTTTTTTTGACTATTATCTTATTTCAAGGCTCACCCGAAATTTACTGACTCTTTATAAACAGTTGCGATTTTTTCGCTAAATTACTATTATGTTCCATCAAAAAGGGAAACCAAGCCAAACAATTTACTTGTTGGAGACCATCAAGTCCGATCTCTATAATTTCTATGTCGTGCTGGCAAATACTTAAATCAAAAAAGAGGTATTTAGATGAAAGCAGTAATTCTAGCTGGTGGTTTAGGAACACGTTTGAGTGAAGAAACTAGTATTAGACCTAAGCCAATGGTAGAAGTAGGTGGCAAGCCCATTCTTTGGCATATTATGAAAATATATTCAGCTCATGGTATTAATGATTTTATCATTTGTTGTGGATATAAGGGTTACATTATTAAGGAGTATTTTGCCAACTACTTCCTCCACATGTCAGACGTAACTTTTGATATGAGATTTAATCAAATGAATATCCATTCGGGATATGCGGAACCATGGCGGGTTACTTTGGTAAATACGGGCGATAATACCATGACAGGTGGGAGATTGAAGAAAGTGCGCGAACATATTGGTAATGAAACTTTCTGTTTTACCTATGGAGATGGTGTTAGCAATATCAATATTACCGAACTAATTAATTTTCACCAAAGCCAAAAAACCTTAGCTACCCTCAGTGCTGTCCAACCAGCAGGAAGATTTGGGGCCATTTCTTTAGGACAAGAACAAACTAAAATTACCAGTTTTAAAGAAAAACCAGAGGGGGATGGTGCTTGGATTAATGGCGGTTATTTTGTTTTAGAACCAGAGGTAATTAATTTTATTCTTGATGACCATACAGTTTGGGAGGGGGAACCTCTGGAAAAATTAGCTGATATGCAACAATTATCAGCCTTTAAACATCAAGGATTTTGGCAACCAATGGATACTCTAAGAGATAAAAACTACTTAGATGAATTGTGGAAAAGTAATCAAGCACCGTGGAAAGTATGGGAATAATAGCTGATGATTTTAGGGAAAAATAATCATGTATGACTTTGCCATTATTGGCGGTGGAATAGTGGGACTTGCCACGGCTATGACCTTGGGTAAACACCATATTAATAACCGGATTTTAGTCCTAGAAAAAGAAGCAGAATGGGCATTTCATCAAACTGGCAACAACAGTGGTGTTATTCATTCTGGTATTTACTATAAACCTGGTAGTTTTAAAGCAAAATTTTGCCGAGATGGCAGTCGCTCAATGGTAGAATTTTGCCAAGAACATAATATAGAACATGATATTTGTGGTAAAGTTATTGTAGCCACAGATTTATCCGAAATTTCCAGATTGGAAAATCTCTATCAAAGAGGTCTAGAAAATGGTATTCCAGTCAAAAAAATTAGTCAGGAAGAAGCAAGGGAAATTGAACCTCATCTAAGTTGTGTTGCTGCAATTCGAGTACTCTCTACTGGAATTGTTAACTACAAACAAGTTTCCCTAAAATATGCTGAAATCATTAAAAAACAAGGGGGAGATTTACGCCTTAATACCCAAGTTTTAAAAATACAGCGCAGTGGTAAAAACCAAGTGCTGGAAACTAATCAGGGTAGTTTTGAAACTAAATTTGTCATCAATTGTGCTGGATTACATAGTGATCGCTTGGCAAAATTAAGCGGGGCTAATCCTAATGCTAAAATCATTCCCTTTCGGGGAGAATATTATGAACTAACCCCCACAAAACGCTATTTGGTCAAAAGTTTAATTTATCCAGTTCCTAACCCAGATTTCCCGTTTTTAGGGGTACATTTTACACGGATGATTGACGGGACAGTCCATGCGGGTCCAAATGCGGTTTTGAGCTTTAAAAGAGAAGGTTACAAAAAAACCGATTTTGATCTTAGAGATCTGACGGAGGTAATAACCTATCCTGGTTTTTGGAAACTAGCAGCTAAACATGCTGATGAAGGAATTCAAGAAATGATCCGGTCCTGGAGTAAAGCAGCTTTTGTCAGAAGTTTGCAGAAGCTAATTCCAGAAGTACAAGGAAAAGATTTAGTACCCACCCATGCAGGAGTTAGAGCTCAAGCATTAATGAATAATGGATCTCTAGTAGATGATTTTTTGATCATTTCTGGTGACAACTCTATTCATGTTTGCAATGCACCATCACCTGCAGCTACATCTTCCTTAGAGATTGGTAAAACAATAGTGAATCAACTATCAGAATTGACTCTAACTACTGTAATTGGCTAATCAATCAACTGATTAAGGTACAAAGGAGGAGCTTTTAAAAACACCTCTGGATTGAACTGGCTGGCAAAAAACACGCAAAAAACATTGAAATTATGAAAATCTTAGTTACTGGTACAGAAGGATATTTAGGTTCTTTACTTCCTCCCCTATTAATTGCTAAAGGTCATAAAGTAATTGGAGTGGACACGGGTTTTTATAAAGTTGGTTGGCTATATAACGGTACAGAAGTAACAGTCAAAACCCTCAATAAAGATATTCGTAATATTACTCTAGAAGACTTAGCAGGAGTCGATGCCATAGTTCACAAAGCAGAACTTTCTAATGACCCCACAGGGCAATTGGCACCCCATATTACCTATGATATTAATCATTTAGGTTCCGTGCGATTGGCCAATTTGGCTAAAACCATGGGAGTGCGTCGGTTTGTTTATATGTCTTCTTGCAGTGTTTATGGAATTGCTACTGATGGGGATGTAACAGAAGAATCACCAGTGAATCCTCAAACAGCTTATGCTGAGTGCAAAACCTTGGTGGAAAGGGATATTAAGTTATTAGCTGATGATGATTTTTCTCCTACCTTCATGCGTAATGCAACAGCATTTGGAGCTTCTCCTCGCATGAGATTTGATATTGTTTTGAATAATTTAGCAGGTCTAGCTTGGACTACCAAAGAAATTAAAATGACTAGTGATGGTAAACCTTGGCGACCTTTGGTTCATGCTTTGGATATTTGTAAAGCCATTGTCTGTGTCTTAGAAGCACCTAGAGATATTGTTCATAATCAAGTTTTTAATGTAGGAGACACACAAAATAATTACCGCGTGCGAGAAATCGCAGAAATTATCGCGGAAATCTTCCCAGACTGTAAATTAACTTTTGGTAATAATGCTGCAGATAATCGTAGTTATCGAGTATGCTTCGAGAAGATCAACACAATATTACCGGGATTCAAGTGTGACTGGAATGTGGAGCGTGGTACCCAACAGTTATTGAATTTATTCCAGCAAGTTGACATGACTGAGGATACATTCCTTTTTAGAGGATTTACCAGATTAAAGCAGCTGGAGTATTTGATTCGTACTCAACAACTCGATCAGAACTTTTTTTTGGAATAGATAAGAATTAGTTTTTTGAATTAATTTTTTAATCTTCCAAAAAGTCCCAAGCAGTAACCTTATTGAAATCCTCATCAAAATCACTGCTGGGATCTAATAATTCTGGTTTAATTAAGATACTTGGGAAATTATTTTACATGAGTAAATTACTGACTATTGCCATTCCCACCTATAATCGAGCAGATTTGCTGGATCAACAATTGGAGTGGTTATCTCATGCTATTAAAGGTTATGAACAAGATTGTGAAATCTTAGTATCTGACAATTGTTCCAGTGACAATACACCACAAGTTATCAAACACTGGCAGAATATTCTCAGTTCTGTAACTTTCAAATCACACAGAAAAAGTAGCAATTTGGGCGTGATGAGGAATATAATTTACTGTCTAAATTCTGCCACTACTAAATATGTATGGACAATTGGTGATGATGATCCCATTCAAGATAGAACTGTTGCTTACGTGATAGATAAATTGCAAAAACACCAGGACTTATCTTTAATGTTTCTGAATTTTTCAGGAAGAAATAAAATTACTGGTCAAGCAGTTCATCCACCTACTATCGCTGGCAATCGTTGGTTTGATATTGATGTGGAAGACGGTGCAAGAAATGGTAAGGCAATCTTTGAACATTGTCTTGCTAAAAGTGTGGGAGCAGTAATATTTCTGACAGCTTCAATTTATAGATCTGATCTGGTTAAACAGGCTCTAAAAATTTGGCCAGATGCCATTAATAACTGGATTTCTTTAGCCTATTTTGCGGGTTATTGTGCAGCTCATGGAAAGGTAATTGTCACCAAAGAGAACTTTTTAGAATGTATTGTGGGTGTCAGTTATTGGCAAAAAGAACCTAAATCCGCATTATTAATGCAATATAAACACATACCAGAGGTGATTTCTAAGCTCCATGAAAATGGATATTCTAAACAGTTTTATGCCAGAATGATGATTCAAAACTGGCGAGGAGTTAATTTAAAAGTTTTCCTCGGTGCTTTAAGAAGATGGCCAATTTCTGCTATTCAAACCATACTTCCCTTCTTTGCTGTGGTTACTGTTTCTGCAGTGGAAGTTATGGCTGCTCCTGAACTGAAAATTGCTGATTGTAATCAGCAAATATCAACTTCTGCTCTTCGTCGCAATAAAGATTCGTGAGTTAATTACTGGGTTGAATTATTAGTTTAAATGATGATGATTAATACTTGGCAAGATCAACTCAACGCCTTTACTGAGGATATTAATTATCGGGTATCTGTGGCTAAATATAAAAAGCATTTACCTGTATTATCCCCAAAAGATAAATTAATTGCTGAAACCCTAAAGCAGCAAGGTGTTTATATTACTTCCCTCACAGATTTAGGAATGCCATCAACCACACAAATGTGGGTAAGTGCTACAGGTTATGCAGGGATGATATCAGCTCCCAGAAATGTGGAGTCGGGATATAGCTTACCCCAAATTTACACGGTTACAGATCTACCAGAATTTTTTACCTGGGGAATTGAATCTAGGTTAAGAAATATCATTGAAAGTTATATAGAGTTACCTATAGCTTTTCATGGTGTTCACGTGCGGAAGGATTTTCCCAATGAGCAGCAACTACAAACTCTACTGTGGCACAAGGATTCGGAAGATCGACGGATGATTAAAATCATTGTCTATTTACACGATGTGGGGGAAGAACATGGACCTTTTGAATATATACCTTTACCCAGTAATATTGGAGAATGGTGTAATTATTATCGGGTCGATTATAGATTGTGGAAGTCGGGTTTTTTAGGAATTGATGACCAAGAAATGATGAATGTTATTCCTAAAAAATTCTGGAAATCTTGTCCAGGAAAAGCCGGAACGGTAATTTTTGTTGATCCTAGAAATGTTTTACATCACGGAACAGTTAGAAGTCAAGAGCGTTCTACAGCATTTTTTGTTTACACTTCTCACACTCCTAAACGCCCGGAACTTTGCACTCAATACCATGATCATACCTTCACCAAACCCCATGGGCAATTTAAGACTGAAATTGCAAATAAAGCCCGGTAAATTTTTCTAGGGTGTGTGGTTAGAGCATCCCCATCAAGTTTTCGTTTTCCCTTATCCAAATTCACCGAGAGTTTTCAAAAATATGATTTTTACCCAAACAGGTCTAGCTGGCGCTTTCATTATCGAATTGGAAGAAAAACCAGACCATCGCGGTTTTTTTGCCAGAACTTTCTGCGCCCAGGAATTTGCTGAACATGGTTTAAAGCCAACAGTTGCCCAATGTAATTTATCTTTTAATCATCAAAAAGGCACCTTACGGGGAATGCATTATCAAATTACACCAGCAACAGAAACCAAATTAATTCGCTGTACTCAAGGTGCAATTTATGATGTGATTGTGGATATGCGTCCCGAATCTCCTACCTACCTATCATATATTGGTGTCGAACTAACAGCAACAAATCGTTGTGCTTTATATGTACCGGAAATGTTTGCCCATGGCTATCAAGCTCTAACTGATGGAGCGGAAGTGGTTTACCAAGTTGGTGAATTTTACACCCCTGGTTATGAACGAGGACTGCGTTATGATGATCCCATTTTAGACATTGTTTGGCCTTTGAATGTGACTGAAATTTCTCAAAAAGATCGTAGTTGGCCCCTATTGAAATCTGTGTTAATAGGTGTCTAGTACCCATACCTTTTTTGAGAGTTTGTATAGAGAATTATTCGGAGTTTCCCGGGAGTTGAAAATGATAATAGTTGATCAAGCATTACAAGCACGTGCTGAATTAGGTAAACCAGTAAAAGTTGCTATGATTGGTGCTGGTTTTATGGGGAGAGGTATAGCTAATCAAATTATTAATTCTGTTCCAGGAATGGAATTAGTAGCTATTGCTAATCGTCATATTCAAACAGCAGAACGAGCATATTTGGAAGCAGGAATTGAAAATTTCCAAACTGTGGATAATTTAAGAGATTTGGAAGATTCCATCTCCCAAAATGGATATGCAATCACAGAAGATGCCATGTTGCTATGTGAAGCAGACGGTATAGATGCAATTATTGAAGTCACTGGAACCATAGAATATGCAGCTCATTTGGTAACCAGAGCGATCGCTCATCAAAAGCATGTAATATTAATGAATGCGGAACTAGATGGGACAGTGGGACCGATTTTAAAAATTCATGCTGATAGAGCTGGAGTAGTTTTCACAGCTTGCGATGGCGATCAACCAGGGGTAGAAATGAATTTATATCGCTTTGTTAAAAGCATTGGGTTAACTCCCCTATTATGTGGAAATATTAAAGGATTACAAGATCCCTACCGCAATCCAACCACTCAAGCTGGTTTTGCTCAACGTTGGGGACAAAATCCAGCCATGGTGACCAGTTTTGCTGACGGTACAAAAATTTCCTTTGAGCAAGCAATTGTAGCCAATGGTACGGGAATGAAGGTGGCAAAGCGGGGTATGTTGGGATATGAATATACAGGTCATGTAGATGAAATGACTAAAATGTATGATCTAGATCAGCTGAGGGAACTGGGTGGAATTGTGGACTATGTGGTAGGTGCAAAACCCAGTCCAGGAGTGTTTGTTTTTGCTACTCATGAAGATCCCAAACAACGCCATTATTTGAACCTCTATAAATTGGGTGAGGGACCTCTTTATAGTTTCTATACACCCTATCACTTATGTCATTTTGAAGTTCCTATTTCTGTAGCTCGTGCAGTATTATTACATGATGCAGTTTTAGCCCCCATAGCAGGTCCTATAGTTGATGTGGTGGCCACAGCTAAGATTGATTTAAAAGCAGGGGAAATAATTGATGGTATTGGCTATTATATGACCTATGGACAATGTGAGAATTCCTCCATTGTGCAACAGGAAAATTTACTACCCATGGGACTAGCACAAGGATGTCGTTTAATACGAGATATTCCTCGAGATCAAGTCCTCACTTATAACGATGTGGAATTGCCTGCAGGTAGACTTTGTGATAAATTGCGTGCTGAACAAACAGCCTATTTTTCGCCTGTTAAAACTTTAGCGATCGCTAGGTAGAGTTTCCAGTAGTCATAGGGAGACCCTATACTCCCTATTCCCCACTCCCTCCTATTTAAACAATGAAAATTGCTCTAGTCCATGACTATTTAACCCAGCGCGGTGGAGCAGAGCGAGTATTTGAATTGCTTTGTAAATACTACCCGGAAGCAGATATTTTTACATCTGTCTATGATGCCCAAAAAACAATTGACTTGGGCGATCGGATAGTTAAAACTACTTTTTTACAAAGCATGCCTGGGGCTAAGAAATATTTTCGACTTATAGCCCCTTTATACTTTCCAGCTTTCCGTTCCCTAGATTTACAAGACTATGATTTAATTATTAGTAGCAGTACGAGCTTTGCCAAGGCGGTTCGTAAAAAAAAGGAAGCTCGACATGTTTGCTTCTGTCATAATGTGACTAGATTTTTATGGGATACACAAACCTATTTACGGGAGTATGGAGATTATCGTTACTTTGCTCCGGTAATTGAAAAAATATTTGCTCTAATGAGAAATGTGGATCTGAAATACTCCCAGGAACCAGATTTATACATTGCCAATTCTAGCGTTGTTGCCAAACGTATACAACAAATATATGCCAAGGAAGCAATAGTAGTCAATTATCCAATTGATACCAATAATTTCGTTTTTTCTGAAATAAAAGATGACTACTACTTGGCATCTGCTAGGATGATAAGTTATAAACGTTTTGATATCATAGTCGAGGCTTTTAACTGGTTAGGTTGGCCTTTATTAATATCCGGTGACGGACCAGAACTACAAAGGTTAAAATCCAAAGCACTAGATAATATTCAATTTTTAGGTCATGTGAGCGACGGTAAGCGTAAGGACCTATTTTCCAGAGCTAAGTCCATTATTGTTGCCGCATTGGAAGATTATGGATTAGTACCGGTAGAAGCGAATGCAAGTGGAACTCCAGTGATTGCTTATGGTGCAGGGGGTGTTTTAGACACTCAAATACCCGGAAAAACTGGAGTGTTTTTTAACAGACAATCAGCTGACTCCCTACAGACAGGATTATTTCGGGCCAAGGAGATATCTTGGAATTATCAAAGCATTCGCAATCACGCTGTTAACAACTTTTCAGAATCAGTATTTTTTCAAAAGATAGAGGGGATAGTCATGAAAAACTCCAATATACATCACTGATGGAATGAACGGGTATAGCACCCACAAAATTTTATTTCATCAATGATCCGAATTCTTAGTATATACTCTCTTGTACAGAAGGATAATTACAGTGCTTCAAACTAGTTTAAACTCACCTCTAAATACTTCAGCAGATCCAGAGACAAGCTATGTCCAAATGTTGTCTGTATTTACTAGAAGATTTCCTTGGTTTCTATTAGTGTTTTTAAGTTCCACAGCAGTCGCTGGAATTATCACTGCAAAAACTCAACCAACTTTCCAAAGTACCCTCCAGTTATTGATAGAACCTAACTATCAAGGAAGGGAAAAAGAAGATAAATTGGGAACGGATTTCACTGAATCTAACATTGTTATTGATACAGCAACCCAGTTAAATTTAATGACGAGTTCTGCACTTTTAGAAAAAGCAGTGATTAGACTTAAGTCTGAATATCCGGATATAAATACAAAGCGACTCAAAGAGTCCCTACTTGTAACTCAAATTAAGACTCCAGAGGATAACATCGCCACGAAGATTTTTCAAATTGATTATATCAGTGAAGATCCATATAAAACCCAAAAGGTTCTGACTGCTATTCAAGAAATTTATCTGGAGTACAATAAAAATCAGCAGGATAATCGGTTACAAAAAGGTCTACAAATTATTAGAGAACAGCTAAATAAGGCAACTGATGAAGTAAATGCTTCAGAGGCCAATTTGCAAAGATTTCGCCGCAATCAGAATTTGATTGATCCAGAGTTAGAAGCAAAAGCAATTGAAGAGACATTAAATAGTATTCGAAAAGAAAGACAAACTACTCATTCTCTATATCAAGAAGCCATAGCTAAGCAAAAATCCTTGCAACAACAACTGAATCGCTCACCACAAAATGCTTTATTTTCTTCTCGTTTGAGTCAATCTACACGCTATCAAGGGTTACTCAATGAAATTCAGAAGACGGAATTAGCTTTAGCTCAAGAGCGATTGCGTTTTACCGATGATACTCCTAATGTACAAAAACTAAATCAACAACTGCAAGATCAAAAAGGACTTTTAGAAAAAGAGGTAACTAGAACTCTAGGTGAGAATAATAATTCCTTAAATTTGGGAGAAAATTTGCTAGAACAAGGACAACTGGGAGAAATTGATCTAAACTTAACCAGTGAACTAGTGGCAACTCAAACTAATATTGTGGCATTGAGCGCTCGCGATCAAACTTTGGCGCAAAAGGAAAGTCAATTACAATTGCAGTTAAAACGTTTTCCTTCTTTACTGGCTTATTACAATCGGATCATTCCCCAACTAAAATTTAGTCGAGAAAGAATGGAGCAATTACTAAGAGCAGAACAGCAATTGCGTCAAGAATTATCTAAAGGTGGATTTAATTGGCAAGTAGTGGAAGAACCAAAAATGGGCATTAAATTAGGACCCAATCTTTCACAAAATTTATTACTGGGTGCAATTGTGGGATTTATCTTAGGTGGAGTTGCTGCTTTTATCCGTGATTCATCGGATGATGCGGTGCATACTACTGCCCAATTGCAAAAACAATTAGCATTACCCTTATTGGGAACAACACCAAAATTACCATCAGCAAAAGGTAAAGAATCCGTTATTAAATTGCCTTTTGGTAAACCGGATGTTTTAGCTCCCTGGACAATTCAGGTTTTACAATCTTCTCCTGGGTGGGAGTCCCTAGATTTGATCTATAAAAATATTGAATTGCTCCACAGTAAGTCCGATTTAAAATCCTTAATGGTAACTTCGGCATTACCAGATACCAGTAAGTCATCGTTAACTTTGGGTTTGGCCATGAGTGCGGCGCGTCTACATAAAAGAGTACTCTTAATTGATGCCAATTTACGAGACCCAAATTTACATAAGCAGTTAAATCTACCGAATGAACAGGGTTTATCAACTCTGTTAGCTAATGATGCAAACATACCCGATCAAATAGGAATTTCCTACTCAGGTTCAGCTTACATTGATATTTTAACTGCTGGTCCCATACCTGCAGACCCAGCACATCTTTTAAGCTCTCCACGTATGAGAGAAATAATTACCATGTTTGAAGAAAATTATGATTTAGTGCTCATAGATGCGCCCTCAGTTTTGGGTATGGTGGATGCAATAATTACAGGTTCTTCCTGTCGAAGTGTAGTTATGGTTGCCAGCATTGGTAAAGTGACCCATAATCATCTAGCCCAGGCCACATCTATGTTGAGCAAATTAAATCTTATTGGCGTTGTAGCTAATGGGGTATCTGACTCTGAAAGCACTTATGTTCCATATATCAAACCACAACCATTAGCTCTAAAAGAATTTGTGGAAAAATAATTATTCTGGGGAAACGGGGAATTTTCTATTGTTCTATATTATTTAAGGAATTAATCAAGAGTTAGTCAAGAATAAATAAAGAATTCATGAGTTCACAAATCAACTAACCATCTTATTCTATTATAGAAAATATAGAGAGAGGAAAAACACGACAATGACAACTTCTATTTTTCCTAGTTTACAGCCATCTAGTGTTGTATCTGACCTATCTGAAAATTTTGCCTTTCCATCTTACTCTCTTAAATGGCGTAGGAATCAGTTATTAGTTACATCCTCCCGAAATTACTCACAAATACATTTACCTTCCCTAAATAATGAACAACAATTGATTAACTGTCTAAAACATTCCACAGTTAATTTAGTAACTATAGATTCCAAATTGGGAACCCCCACATTAAAATTTTGGGCGAATGCTTGTGAGAAGGCTAATAAACCAATATATATACGGCCTGTTAATAAAAATCAACCTCTTACAATAGGTGAGGATATATTGGGGATATTAGAGAGAACAATAGATATATTTTTGGCATTGTTCTTTTTATCTTTATTTAGTCCTTTAATAGGAGTTATAGTCTTATTAATGTTATTAAAATCACCGGAGTCAATATTTAAGTATGAATGGTGTACTGGCAAAAAAGGCAAATTATTTCGGTTGGTAAATTTCAATCATAATCTTCAACAAAATCTTCCGATCTCAAGCCTAGGGATGAGGAAGTTAAGATTATATAGATTGCCAGAGCTATTCAATATCTTGCGCGGTGAAACTAGTCTATTTAACTCCAAATACTCCAAGCTTTAGACAAACTTACTCCTAAGATAAGGTTGCTAATAACCCATGAAAATTCACATAATTAACAACAGCTAACAACGGCAACAAAAAATGAAAACCGCTATTTGTACCGTATTTGAAAAAGACTACCACTATGGTGTGGGTGCCTTGGTCAACTCATTACACCATCATGGTTTTAAAGGAATATGCTGGGCTGGCTATCGTGGTAAATTACCAAGTTGGGCGAAGTATTTAAAAACAGGAGCAGGTTATGAAGAGTTTACTGTGTCTCCGGATTGTGCCATCAGATTTATAGAGGTAAAAACCAATAAACATCTAGGTTTTTACAAACCCGATTTTATGTCTCTACTATGGCAAAAATACTGTTGTGATATGGAGGCATTATTTTACTTTGATCCTGATATAGTCAATAAGTGTAAATGGAGCTTTTATGAAAACTGGGTTAGTCGGGGGATTGCCATTTGTGGTGACTCCTGGTATTTGGTTCCTGCTAATCATCCCCGGAGACTAGCATGGAAAGAATTTGCCAAAAGTAATGGTTTTATTTGTGAACGCCAATTAGATTATCACTATAATAGTGGGTTTATTGGCATACCCAAGCAATATCAATCAGTTCTGACCACTTGGCAAAATTTGCAAGAAATAGGTGAGAAATTGGGTTACAGCGACCTAACGGATCTTTATGGGAATCGTACTTTTAATTTTCCTCCCTATTTATATGGAGATCAAACTTACTTGAATTTAGCTTTAATGTTAAATAATTATCCTTTAAGTACGGTTGGACCTGACGGCATGGATTTTATTCCTGGTGGTACCATTATGTCTCATGCGACAGTACCAAATATCAAACCTTGGCGTAAAAAGTTGATGCTGAGTGCTTTGTTGGGCAGTGCTCCTACTATCACAGATAAATTGTATTGGAAACACAGCGGTACACCTATTAAACTTTATTCCAATGCCAAACTAATTCAGCAGAATTTAGAGATTCTACTTGGTTCAGCTATTGGTCGTTTTATCCGTCGCGCTCCTATGTAATTTTTGCCTTGATTGTGATTAATTCTATTACTATTGATAATTCCTATGCACCTTAAACTTGCTAGTCTCCCTCTCGAAATCTTGCAAAGTGCAAGTTTTTGGCAAAACCATAAATTAATTCTCAAAGAGTTCCAGCATTTTCGCTTGATGGCCATTGGTGCCATATTTTTTTCAGCTCTTGCTGCTAGTTTTGAGGGATTTGGTTTAGGTTTTTTGTTGGTATTTCTACAGAGTTTAACCACTCCCACTGCTGAACCTGTAAAGACGGGAATTGATTGGGTTGATATTTTTATTTTAGGAGTTAATACTCCAATAATAGAACGATTATATCGCATATCCGCTCTCATTGTAGTTACTACCTGTATACGGGCATTATTTAACTATATAGGACAATTATGTATTCAGTTTAGTGAGATTAATTTAGTAGATAATTTGCGTAAACGCATATTTGAACAATTGAGTACACAAACTCTAGGTTACTTTTCTAAAAAAAGCTCTGGAGAATTGATTAATACTCTCACCAATGAAATGGAGAGAATTAGACAGATTTTCGGAGGATTGGCTTTTTTAGTAACAAAAAGTCTTACTTTGGCAGTCTACTCAATTTCCCTATTTGTTTTATCCTGGCATCTTTCCATCTTGTCTATTTTCCTATTTAGCTTTTTAGCCTTGGGACTATCCACACTAAATAAACATATTAGGGAACGCAGTTTTGAGATTACTAAAGCCAATGATATTTTTACCACTAGAGTGCTGGAGTTTTTGGATGGTATCCGTGTAGTTCATGCTTTTTGTACACAACAGGTTGAACAGGAAAGATACTTTGAAGCCAGCGCCAACATTGTTAAATCTTGGCGTAGAGTTTATTGGATTTCCCTGATAGTTAAACCCCTGGCGGATAGTATATCAACCCTGATTTTGGTTGGTATTATTTGCATGGCTATAGTTATACATTTAATGCCAATTTCTAACCTCCTGACTTTCTTTTTTGTCCTATTTCGTCTGGTACCAATGATTCAAGATGTCAACGGAGTTTTAGCATTTTTAAATACTCAAGCTGGTGCGGTAGAAAATATCAAAGATTTATTAAATCCTGAAAATAAAGCCTATTTTAAAAATGGCTATCTTAAATTTAGTGGGATTCAAAAAGCTATAGATATACAGGCTGTAAATTTTGGCTATGAACCCAATCATTTAGTTCTTAAAGATATCACTTTGACAATAGAAAAAGGTAAAATGACTGCCCTAGTTGGTGCATCAGGTGGTGGTAAAACCACATTAGCTGACTTACTTGCTAGATTCCATGAACCAACTAACGGGAGAATTTTGCTAGATGGGTTAGATTTCCAAAAATTTGAAATCAACTCTCTTCGTTGGAAAATGGCTATAGTTGGTCAAAAAAGTTTTATTTTTAACACTTCAATTCGTCATAATATTACCTATGGTACACCCCTAGCCACCGAGGAAGAAATTATTGAAGCTGCACGGTTAGCCAATGCTCTTGAATTTATTCAAAAATTACCTCAAGGTTTTGATACCATAATTGGTGCTGATGGCATGCAATTATCTGGAGGACAACAACAGAGAATTGCCATTGCTCGAGCTTTAGTGAGAAATCCCGAAATCCTGATTTTAGATGAGCCAACTAGTGCATTGGATGCAATTACAGAACAGGTAATTCAAGAGTTGTTAGATAAATTTACTATTGGGCGAACAGTAATTGTTATTGCCCATCGTCTTTCTACAGTGGCTAAAGCTGATAAAGTTGTGGTCATTGAACAGGGAAAAATTATGGAACAGGGTTCATACCAAGATCTGATTCAACAACAAGGTAAATTTTGGCAATATTATCAGACACAAAATGATATCAGATAGTTTCTAGTTTTTTATCAAATATACAAAATACACGACAATGATTGCACAAACGATTGCACAGCTGAAACATAAGTTTAATGGTAAAGTATATTTTTTATGTGATCCTCGAGAGTTGGATGATGTTGGTGATCAATTTCAACATTTACTGGTTTGCTTAGCTGAAGGTTTTCAGGAACTAGGAATCTCATTTTTTGCTAATGTCAATTATTGGTTAGAATCAGCTCAAGAGGAAAAATATCTTTTTAATTATGACCCAAATATTACTTTTGATGATTGTGAATTAGTTATATTAACTAATATTTGGTTGTCTGTTAATCATCCCCAGTTAAATAATCTATTTAAACCGAATCGTGGATATCTTACGGTTTACCTAGATGGAGAAGACAGTGATAAAACCTATAGCACTAGACTTGAATTCAACCAGTTTGATTTTATTTTTCGCACCCATCATAATCGTAAGTTACAATATGGAAATAGTAAATCTAGGAATAATTTTTACCCCTGGGCTTTTGGTTTAAGCAGTCGAGTTTTACGAGAAGTTAACATAGTGCCAGATTTCGATCATCGTCAAAAACGAATTTTGGTTAATTTTCGCCATTGGAAAAAAGGCCATCCGGTGAGAAATATTAGTTCTCGGATGTTTATACCCCAAGTCAGTAAAATTTTCTCCGTAGACAACAGTATTGATACTCCCTATAATCTAACATCAGACCCATATCATAAATTGCAGTGGTTACAAACCGGTAAGAGACATTATCCCAGCTTTTACCAGCGTCTAAAAAACTCCGCTGCTTGTGCTTGTTTTGGAGGTTTTTTTGTGCCTAGCTGGCCTGATAACCCAGCCAGTTTACTTAATCGTATAGGTAAGCAAATGCTCAGTCATTTAGAGTTAAAATCCCATCAGATAGTACAGTGGGACAGTTGGCGATTGTGGGAATCTTTAGCAGCTGGATGTGTTATCTTTCATGTAGATTTTGAAAAATATGGTGTTTGTTTACCTGTTATGCCAGAAAATTGGCGACATTATATTGGTGTGGATTTTGATAATGTCAAAGCCACAATCGAAAAAATTGCCGATCAACCGGAAATTTTACCAGCAATTGCTACAGAGGGTAGAAAATGGGCTATGGAAAATTATAGTCCCGCTCCCACAGCTTTACGTTTCCTAGAAACCATTTATCAAAAGCCAAGTCAAACCAACCATAGTGAGTTAACAACATGTCCATAACTTCTGACTTACTACCACCCTTAGTTAGTGTCATTATCCCTACTTATAATCGTCCTCAATATCTCAAACAAGCAATTTTCAGTGCTGCTCTCCAAACATATCAGAACATTGAAATTATTGTTTCGGATAATTGTAGTGTAGAAAGTCCAGCAAATTTGGTAGCTGATTTTTCTGATCCACGGATCAGATTTTGGCAACACCCACAAAATGTAGGAATGCTCAAAAATCAGATCCATGCTCTCAAAATGGCACAGGGTAAATATGTCGCTACCCTCCATGATGATGACCTATGGCATCCCGATTTTCTGGACACACTCGTACCACATTTGGAGCACAATTCGGATTTGATTCTTGCTTTTTGTGACCAATATATTATAGATGCTAATGGTCAAATCAATCTTGATGCTACCCAGAAAACTTCTCGTGCTTATAAACGAGATCAAATACCCCTTGGAATACATAAGAATTTTTTAAAAATGGGCTTAGTCGATAAGAGTATTCCCACCGCTGCTGCTTGTGTAATTCGTAATGGTTTGATTAATTGGGATGCTATTCCCTTGCAGGTAGGAGGAATGTGGGACTTATATTTGACATATTTATCCTCTGTATCTGGCTATGGTGCTTACTATGTCCCAGAAAAACTAACTTACTATCGCGAACATGAACAAACGGACACTATGCTCAGTGGTAGACGCAATGTAAAAGCAAAAATCAGCAAGGCTGAAAGTGAAATTTTCTGTTACAAGATATTTATGAATGACCCCCATTTACAGTCTTTCTATAATCACTTTAAAAAATTATGGTTAGAAGCACATACAACCTTAGGTATTGGACTAATAAGAGAAAATCAACCATCTGCAGCACGTTCTTATTTTTGGCAAGTTTTACGGCAAGAAAGATTGAATTTTCGGACTATTATTGCCTTGTTAATTAGTTTCTTCCATCCAAAATTAATTAATAAATTTTTGAGCAGTACTTCATGAAGATTAGATATTAATCTTGATCTTAGCCAGATTTTTATATAATCGTAGCATAGACCAAATAAACAAATTTTGGGAATGGTAAAAAAATTAGCAGAAGTTTTTAGGACTAGAACAACTAAAAGTTTGAGGTGAGAAGTGAAAATCTGTATTGTCACCCACAAGATTAGAAAAGCTGATGGCCAGGGTAGAGTTAATTATGAAATAGCGATGGAATTGATACGTCGTGGTCATCAATTAACACTATTGGCCAGTGAAGTCGCTCCTGAACTAGCAGAGAGTATTTCCGTTGATTGGGTTCCAATTATTGTCCATAAATATCCCACCGAATTCATTCGTAATTTGGTCTTTGCCCAAAAAAGTGCCCGCTGGTTACGAGATCATCGCGGAGAGCTTGACATCGTAAAACTTAATGGGGCAATTACTGGAGTTAATAGTGATGTAAATGCTGTGCATTTTGTGCATAACTCTTGGTGGCGATCGCCTGTACATATTTCTCAAGAGCATCGAGACCTATATGGTTTATATCAGTGGCTATATACCGGGATAAATTCCTATTGGGAAAAACAGGCATTTCGCAAAAGTAAAGTTGTGGTAGCGGTTTCCACAAAAGTGGCGGAGGAACTCATAAATATTGGTGTAGATCCCAGGAAAATTCGCGTGATTGCCAATGGAGTAGACCTAGAAGAATTCACACCGGGAAGCATAGAAAGGGAGGAATTAGGGTTACCAAAAAATGTCACTTTAGCAATGTTTGCAGGAGATATTCGCATCTCCCGCAAAAATTTAGATACCGTACTTCAGTCCTTAGTAAAAGTTCCCGATTTACATTTAGCTGTGGTGGGAGAAACTAAAAATAGTCCCTATCCCAAAATGGTAGAAAAATTACAATTAGGTCAACGAGTACATTTTTTAGGTTATCGTCGAGATATGCCACTTCTGCAAAAAGCAGCAGATTTTTTTGTATTTCCTTCCCGTTATGAACCTTTTGGACTAGTAGTAATTGAAGCAATGGCTTCCGGTTTACCAGTAATTACGTCCAAAAGCACAGGTGCAGCAGATCTAGTTACCCCTGCTTGTGGAATTGTATTAGCTGACTGCAATGATATAAATAGCCTAGCTCAGTCTTTAGAATTGCTAAAAAGCGATTACCAGTTACGTCAAAAAATGGGCAGAGCTGCTCGCGCTATTGCTGAGCAATATAGCTGGAAGATAATGGCACAAAACTATTTAGATTTATTTACTGAAGTAATCCAAAATGCGCAACACAGTTCTTATTCCTACTTATCGTCGTCCCCACGATTTATGGCGGTGCCTTGTCGCACTTCAAGCCCAAACTAGACCAGCTAATCAAATAATTATAGTAGTTAGGGATGTGGATACACAGACCTGGGAATTTTTGAGTCAATTGCCAAGCAAACTATCTTGTGATAACCTACCATTGCAAATAGTTACAGTTACAAAGTCAGGAGTAGTACAAGCTCTGAACACTGGACTACAAGTTGTCAATGGAGACCTAGTATCCATTACTGATGATGATGCTGCACCCCATCCTGACTGGTTAGAAAAAATTACTGCCCATTTTGCCAAAGATAGTAGTATCGCTGCAGTAGGTGGAAGGGACTGGGTACATGGAGATAAGATAGAGCAGGATTCTCGTGCAGTGGTGGGACGTATACAGTGGTTTGGAAGAGTCATTGGTAACCATCATTTAGGAACGGGAAAAGCTCGTGAAGTGGATATCCTCAAAGGTGTGAATATGAGTTTTCGCATCCAGTCCATAGGGGAACTAACCTTTGATGAAAGGATGCGTGGTACAGGGGCCCAAGTACATTTTGAAATGGCATTTACCCTAGCTCTCAAACGTGCGGGGTGGAAAATAATTTATGACCCTCAAATAGCAGTAGATCACTATCCAGCTACTCGCTTTGATGAAGATCAGAGGGAAAATTTCAATGAAATTGCCCTAACTAACTTAGTCCATAATGAAACCCTAGTTTTACTAGAATACTTGCCACCTTTAAGGCAAATCGTTTTTTTATTATGGGCAATATTCATAGGAACAAGAGATGCTTTAGGCATAGTACAGTGGTTAAGATTTTTACCTAGTCAAGGGAGAATTATCAACAAAAAATTGTATGCTTCCTTGCGTGGACGTTGGCAAGCATGGCAAACTAATAAAACCAATCCATTGATAATTTTTAATTCCTAATTTCTGAAAAAAGTGACTTCCAAACAACTGCTTTTCAATAGCTTTTTAGAATCCTCCTATTCTCCAGAAGATAGATCAGCCCAGAGTTGGGTAATCATTTTTCCTTTATTATATTTACAAGTACCTGTTATTTTGGTGGTGCTGCTAACCTACTAAGAATTATTTTCCTGTTAGTTCCTTTCTAGTGGGAATATTTTTATATTTGCGTCATCCCATTCTCTATCTTGGTTTTACTTGGTGGATATGGTTTATCACCCCATTGTTAGCCAGGTTAATAGACTATCGGGTAGGTTGGGATCCTACCCGTCAAATTTTGGTAGCACCTTATTTAGTAGTACTTATAACTACTGCTTCAGTAATTAAAAATTTGCCTCGGACTCTCAAAGATGGAGGATTACCCTTTATCTTAGCTTTAATTGGTGTTATTTATGGCTTATTAGTTGGATTACTTTACAATCAACCAATATCAGTTATCCGAGGCTTTTTAGACTGGTTTACTCCAATTATTTTTGCCTTTCATTTGTTTATCAACTGGCGAGATTATCCCAGTTATGGACGAAATACGCAACGGGTATTTGTTTGGGCTGTTTTACTAATAGGAGCTTATGGGATATATCAATTTATATTTGCTCCTGAGTGGGACAAATTTTGGTTAATAGAATCAAAAATGTTTACCAGTGCTGGATCTCCCGAAGCATTTGGCATGAGAGTTTGGAGTATTCTGCACTCACCGGGTACTTTCGGTGCAGTTATGCAAACAGGATTAATATTGCTATTTACCAGTTATGGACCCTTAATTTTTCCTGCTTCACTGGTAGGGTATTTGTCATTTTTACTATCACAAGTTCGGACTAGTTGGGGATGTTGGTTATTAGGAATAATCATCATGTTAGGTTCTGTAAAAACAAAAATTCGGATGCGCCTAGGGATGATTATTTTAGTAATTGTTCTTACCATTATACCCCTGGTCACTATAAAACCTATTTCTGAAGTTGTGACTACTCGGCTTGAAAGTTTTTCTAACTTAGAGAAAGATAGCAGTTTTCAGGATAGGTCTAGAACTTACAATGAGAGTCTAAATGTAGCACTTTCTACTGCTTTTGGTCATGGGTTAGGAAATATTTGGGAAGTGGATGAAAAGACAGGACAAATTAAAGTCATCGTGATTGATAGTGGTATTTTAGATATGTTTCTTACCCTAGGTTGGTTTGGTGCCATACCCTATACTAGCGGACTATTCCTTCTTCTGGTTTCCGTGATTAAGTATACTGAAGCTAAACGGGATGTTTTTATCAGTGCAGCTCGTGCTATTGGTATAAGTGCCTGTGCTCAGTTAATTATTTACAGCGGGATGTTAGGTGTTGCGGGTATGATTATGTGGGGGTTCTTAGCTGTATCTATGGCTGCCCATAAATATTATAAACACCATTATTAATAAAACAAACTACCAAAGATGCTAGACTGATAAAACATCTAAAAACATCAAAGTAGGGCATCAAAATGTTAGCATACCAGGCAATTAATAGTGAAATCAGTCGAGTAATAATTGCAGGAGGAATTCACGGTAATGAACTAATTGGAGTTTATTTGGTCAAAACCTTTGAAAAGTATGGGAATTTAATTAAGAGAGAAAGTTTTGAAACCATCTGTTTACTTGGTAACACCCCAGCTATTAATGCTGGGAGAAGATATGTTGATAAAGATTTGAATCGTTGTTTTACCAAAGACATCTTATTGAATGCCAATACTTCTATATATGAGGAATCAAGAGCTAGGGAAATTTGGCAACTTCTGCAACCACACCATCCCCAAAAATTAGATGCTATAATTGACATACATACAACCACTGCCAATATGGGATTATGTATGATTATTAGTAATATGAACCCCGTACTGATCACTTTGGGATCTCACCTAATTAGCATAAGTCCCCTAATTAAAGTATGTTTTCGCCCACCAACACCAGATGGTGGTTTTTTGCGTTCTTTAAGTGAACTAGGTTTCACTTTAGAAGTAGGTCCTGTCCCTCAAGGAATTTTAAATGCCCAACTATTTCAACAAACAGCAAAAATCATTTATGCAATATTAGATTTTTTTGAAAACTATAATCAAGGCAAAATTTCCATTAATCAGAAGTCAAATGGGAAGAAACTAAACGTTTATGAATTTATGAGTACAGTTGACTACCCCAGAAATGAATCGGGGGATCTCCAAGGGATGATTCATCCCCAACTTGAATATAAAGATTATCAACCACTAAATTTCGGTGATGCAATTTTTCTGACCTTTGATAATCAAGAGATTTTTTACCAAGGAAAGTCTACCGTTTATCCAGTTTTTATTAACGAAGCTGCCTATTATGAAAAAGGAATTGCCATGCATTTGACTCAGAAAAAATTAGTTCATATATAGTTATAGGAGATTAATAAGTAACAATATGGCTTGATCTAGACTTGATCTAGATTTTTAAATTATCCTCCAAATAATGACTACTTACCTGTTACCAATTGCCTGGTGTCAATAGAGGAGAAGACATTATATTTGTTGCTTAATTCACGATATATGTTCAAAGTCTCCTCACTCACACGTGTGGTGCTAAATCTTTGAAGATTTTTTTGACCACGTAATTTCCATGCTTGTAACTTATGGCGATCGCTCAGGAGTTGTATTAAAGCATAAGCTAAACTTTGACTATCTTGAGGAGGAACTAAAATACCTGCTTCACCATAATCTAAAGTTTCCGGAATGCCATCTACGTCAGTAGCAACAATAGCACAACCGGTTTCTCTAGCTTCTGTGAGAACCAAACCAAATGACTCACAATGGGAAGCCAAAACAAAGATATCTGTTGACAACATATATCTTTGTGGTTCCGGTTGAAACCCTTCAAAATGAATACGATGTTTAAGTTCCCCAGACTTTTGCACCATCGCTTCAAACATAGTCCGATCTGGACCTTCACCCACGATATAGAGATGAGCTTGAGGAAAATCCTGGGCAATGAGTTGAAAGCCTTGAATTAATTCACTAATGCCTTTGCGCGTGTACATTCCTGCTACGGTAGTAATAGCTGGACGATGTAATTTCATAGGTTGATATTCTTGAATTTTTTTATGTCTGGGACTCCCGAAAGTGCCATTACTAACTACCCGCAATTTGTGGGATGGGATTCCACGACTGATCATCGAATTAGCCACCGCATGACTGACTGCAATTACCCGATCTGCTAATCCCATTAATATTGCACTGGGTTGGAATTCATTATGCACTGTAGCAACTAAACCATATTCCTGATTATTTCTAAAAATTCCTGCTAGTAAAACTCCTGTCATCATGTGGCAATGAACAATATGAGGTTGAAATTTTTTAATTATGTCCCGGTAGGAATAAACTGCCTTAATTAACTTGGTGATTCTCCGGGACTGGTCTAATTCAAAGTGAGAAATACCATATTTTTCTAAGAGTATTTCGTATTCTCCTCCCAGGGAAGCAATTCCCACTTGTAAGCCATCTTTGGCTTGTAAACAAGCCAAATCTACTGCCACATTGACAATACCATTACCAACATTTTGAATATGGTTAGTTAAGTGTAAAATTCGCATTTATTTTTACTCCTCAGGATTTTGTTAAACTGATTTCTTCTAGAATTAATATTCCATTTTAAAGAAGATTTCTTCCGCTTGTAAAAATCTCTTAATGAAGCCCCGAGGAAGAGTGGCTATTTGAGAAGAATAGGCGGCGATCGCCTGTTGTTTTTGAGATTGAACTTGTGCAACTGATAATCTATAAGCTGGGGCAATATCCCGTAATTTTAACAGAATAAATAATGGTGCTCTCCAAAATATCCAAATAGGGTACTGCAAAATCTCTACGCTAATTCCACTTTCGGCGATCGCCTCTTTCACCAGAGAATATGTAGCTTCGTGATCTCTGTGACAATCTTTAAAGTGAGGCACATAAACCTCGCCTGGTTGATAATCTCTTAACAAAGTAACTATTTCTGAGACCAGTTGTCTTTTTTGAGAAATATTTAAATCTAATAAACTGCCATCCTCCCTATTTAAAAACTTAATTTCTGTCTCGGGAACTCCCAAAATCTGTAATGCTTGTAGGGACTCCTGCTGACGAATTTGCATAACCTGATTTTGAATATTAGGTTCTAGTCCATGGGAACCTCTTCCATCGGTAAGAAACACCACTCCCACCCTAATTTCCTGTTGTCGTTTGCGAGCAATCATTCCCCCGCAGCCAAAAGTTTCATCATCCTGATGGGGAGAGAAAACCATAACTGGTGCTGTGGTCAATGCTATTGGTTGACTCCCCCATCGTAAAATCCAGTGGGAAATTAAACAGGCATGGATATACTGAATGGTACTTAAAAAATGAATGGGAATTAATCTTTGTAATTTACTCAAAGTTGTTTTTTGCATATTCCTCATAAAACTACTCATAAAACCGTCATTTATTAATTACGGATTAACTTGTTAATGAACATCAATCCCATAGCCGTAGGCATTATACCTAAAGCCATAATTTAGCTAACAACCTATTCACTATGATAATAAATGTAGACACCCAATATTTGTTGATTGTGTAAATTCAGAATGTGAATATGAAGATGGTGATTGTTTTTAAAAACGGAATCGATAAATAATCACCTTGCCATTTCTATTCTCCTCTACAAACAATAAATATTCACCATTGCGACGACGAAAAGCTCGGATACCATGGGGAATATCCACCCAACCACTTTCCTCACCAACTTCTGGACCCGGACCAAATTTGCGCACAAATTTTCCGGTATCGTTTTTATAAACATAAACCTCGGCAGTTTTAACTGTAACAGCAAATATATAATCGCCTGCTACACTCATAGCAGCAGTAGATATTTCTCGTTGACCCGTATTGTCATAGGGAATTACTGCTCGCCATCTAGGAGTGCGATTTCCTTGACTCCAGCGATCAAAGCGGATAATTTCTGATCCCACAACCCCAGTATCATCACCAACGGAAGGATGATCAACCGTAAAACCAGACAAATACATAGTATCTGTGTCTGGGAAATATTCAATCCTGCGCAAATCTCGAAACATACTAGGAGTTCTTTCTCTTTTCATAGAACCATAGCTATAAATTGGATTTCCCCGACCATCCAATCCCTGCAGAGGATAGTGACGAATACCATCCTCAGTCCGTAGGGTTTTCCATACGTCCCCCTTAGTATCTACCCACCAACCACCTATATATAAATAATCTTCGCTGCTTTCATACTCATTTTGTTCAAATCCACCATTACCATTCTTATCACGCCAAATCCATTCTCCCTTACTTGGTTGATGAGGAGGCCAATTACCATTAATGGCTTTACCTTTATCATTAGTTCCCACAAACATCCCTGCAGGAACTGCAATTTCCCCATCAGTTTGTGGTTGAAAGCGATAAATTTGTAATAAACGCCCAAACATGTCCGTCAGAAATAAAAATGGTTTGCCTTGAATACGGCGAAAAATCGGACCATCAGGGGCGGTGTGTAAACGAGGGTCTTGAGGATATTTAAAAGGGTTTAAAGTATAGGACTGGTAAGTCCATTGTTTACCAATGGGTTTACTATAATCTACTAGGTATTTTTCATGTTTGGTAAAGATGACTGTCCCATCACTTTGAGGATCCGTATCCCCATTATCCACAAATATTAAACCCAGTAATTGCCATTGTAATTTTCCTGAAGAAGAAAATTTCCTCAGATCTGTTCCCGATCTATTGAAGCCATTACTATTAATATATAGATTGCCTCCTCGATCTGTACCAATGGCAGTGATACCATAGAGTTTTAAATCTCTAACTGCTCCCGGTACACCACCATAAATACCTTTTTTATCCCCAAAGGTTCCCACCTGTACAGGTTGATTGTTTATTTCATAAATTAGTATCTGCTGGCGTTCACTATTTTCTGCAACCAATAATCTATTTTTCGGATCCATGGCGATCGCCGTTGGATCTTGTACATCCATAATTTCTTGTGGCAATTTTTTCCCAGAGGGGCTATAGTGCAAGACTTTTCCAGATTTGTTCCCTTTTTTATTTTGGATAATCCATAAATTATTCTGGTGATCAATAGCTATTCCTCCAGGATTTTCTACGGGGAATCTGCCAATTTCTTCCATGGTTTCCCTATGGAAAATTCTGACCATATTACTACCCCCATGACTGACAAACAATTTATCCCCCAGGGTGGCCAACCCAGTTACTTCCGTTTGGTCACTAATAACCAACATACTTTTGTCCCAACCTTTACCCCGGGTAAAAGCAATAGATTTTCCTTGTAAATTATAACGTCTGACACAATACCAAGTTTTATCTTGGGGTGGATAACTATCTTTGTCACCTCCTTTTTCACCTGGAAGTGATCCTTGACTCATGGCTACATAAATATATTTATTATTTGCAGTTACTGCTCTACCACCAAGACGATACCAACCATGTAAATCTTCTAAAAATGCAATGGGTTTACCATTCTCATATATTCCTGCTTCTCCCCCATTTTCATCCCAAATACTATTGGTGTAAATCAGCCCATTGGCTGTCACATACATAGCTTCTATATTATTTTGTACCCTCAGTTTTCCCTTACCTATAGTATTACCTACCCAGGACGTTGTATATTCAAATCCAGATGCGGTAGCTAATTTACCATTGGTGATATTTTGAGCTGTGGTGCTAGAAATTATTATCAATCCACAAATTGTGACCAGTAATATCCGAAAACCCCTGTTTCCAGATTTCAGTAAAGAGGACTTTTGAGAAAATAAACTACTAAGAATCTTTTGACCTTGATGAATAATTCTCATATATTTCTGATAAACAATTGTCGGGTCTGAAATAGGTTCGCTAATCAAATATCTGGCAATTGACAAATAATAATTAAAGATCATGTTTTTTATCTAATTACATATCCAGTCAATAGCAAGATCATCAACCACTAATAACCTAACAGCTGAAATTTCCTATTTCTATCAAATTTGTCAAATCTTCATCAAAAAAATATCTGCTTTAATTCTATGTTTAAACGTGCTGACAAAGGTAAGCACCGTACACTTGGGTATAGGAGAGAATGCGACTTTGAACAGTTTTTTCTCAAGGTTTAGGTATCATAAGGATAAATATATGATTTATTTTTGAACAGTACGATAAGTCTGATGATGACTAGGTAGTTTGTCAACGCGGTTAAATGATTTGGCAAGTCACAGTTTACAATCGGGATGACTGGATTCGAACCAGCGGCCCCTTCGTCCCGAACGAAGTGCGCTACCAAGCTGCGCTACATCCCGTGAGAAAAACACAACCAATAAAAATAATATATTTCCTATCATAACATAAAAACCATCAGTTTTTCTAATTTAGAATTTGGATAAATATTTACAAATCTTGCTTAAACCTCGAGTAGGATATATTATGTCAGGTAGAATTTGTTGGGTGATCAGGATATTAAAACAGCTATGTCTTAATAATCTCCGCACCTGAAGGCACGGAGATTGTCAAATCTCACACACAACTCTACTCCTAGCTAAACGCTAGCGCTATAAAATAAAGGGGCAAGCATTATGACAACTACAAGCATTTCTAAGAAAGAAATCGCCGCTATGACACCAACAGAAGTCAAAGATTTGGCTGCTCGTCTAGAACTAGATAATTATAGCAATGCTTTTGATGGGTTAAATGACTGGCATTTACTGCGGGCGATCGCCTTTCAGCGTCCAGAGTTGGTAGAACCATACGTTTATTTATTAGACTTAGAACCTTACGATGAAGGTTAGAAAGCATGAAATCAATTTACCTCAGAGGGAATCCCCCACTTTTAGCGATGGGAGCGTCAACCACCCATTTCTTTTAACATCTCTTCTACCCTAATCATTCCGTCCGTATCCCTACCAGTACGATATAGTCTTAGGGCTTGTTTTAAAGCATTACCAGCTTCTTGCATTTGTCTACGCTGTTTAAACATAGCACCTATTAACTCGTACACCCGTGGGTTATTGCCATCTATTTTGTTTGCTTGTTTAAAAGCCCACTGTGCAGCCTCATAATCCCCTAAACGGGTCTGAACTACACCTAATCCTAAATAGGCGTTGAAATTGTTACGATTGATCTGGATGGCACGACGGTAAGCTTCTTTAGCACCTGCTGTATCCCCCAAGTTACCTTTAATATAACCAACGGCGTAGTAAAAGTCACTATTGTTAGGATTGATGGAAATAGCTTGGCGGTAAGCAGATAATGACTGTGAAAAATTGCCTTGTTGAGCATACAAATAACCAATACCAGAATAAATCTTGGCATTTTTAGGCGCTAACTTGGCTGCATCTTGATAAACAGCAATAGCGCCGCTGTAATCTCCTAAATCTACTAATCTTCGTCCTTGCTCTAACAAGTCTCGTAATTTACGATTACCAGCTTGTGCTAGTAGTGATTCTGCTGCTTGAGACTGAGTTGTCATCAAAGGACTAATACTTAAAATTCCCCCTAGGATCAGGGTAGCAAGAAAAAAAGACCTTTGTTTGTATTGCATAAGTTTCTGGGAGTCTATTCATCAAGGTTTAGCGTAGAAGGTCAGTAAATTAAAACAAAAATATGGAATTTTGAAATCTGAGCTTTTCCATGTTGACAAAATCCTCAAAAAACCAGTAGTATTTTGAAGACAAGGGGAAAAACTATTCTCCTCCTTACCCAACATTCTGGAAAACATCCTTTCATCAGGATTAATAGGGAGAAAATATCCTCCCTACCCTTGTCATTTATAATTAGAAGCATAAGGGATCGCTCTTTCACGCTGATATTTGCCCATAAGTTGGGCATTAGCCAAAACATGATTTCTCATAGCTACCATAATGTCATTTTTAGTTACACCAGCTGATAAATGTAGCTGTTTGTCTAATGCGTAAAGATGAAAAAAATAACGGTGGATCCCCCTTGGTGGACAAGGACCGCCATAACCCAAGATATCAAAATCATTTTTACCTTGCATACCACCACCGGGGATATGGTGACTGCTGATTATATTTTCTGACAGTTGGTTAATTGTTGGGGGAATATCATAAACAACCCAATGAACAAAGGTTTTTCCTGGTGCATCTGGGTCATCCATAATTAACGATAAACTCACAGTTTCCGGAGGAACCTCATCCCAAACTAAGGGAGGAGAAATATTTTCACCATCACAGGTATACTTGATGGGAATTAAACCATGGTCAACGAAAGAACTGCTAGTTAGTTTCATAGGTTTTCGTACCTTAGAAGTTATAGCCACATTTAGGGGAATGGAAGGGGGTCTATCCAAACCTGACCTTTACCTAGGTTTCTACAATCCTAAAGATAGCAAAAACTTCATGAATCAAAACTCGTCTTTTAGTCATATATAATTGGTAGTATAGTCTACCACTTCAAAAACGCCTCCTCAACACCCTTTTCTCTTCTAATCTTTCCATCTGATTCAAACCAATTAATAATTTGCTTGGCTGTCAATTGCTCAATTGGTAGCTCATACTCCTGGGCAATATGTTGTAAAATCCTCAAGGAAGAAATGGTCAGTCTGGTTAAAAACTTCTCAGAAGATGATAACAGAGCTGCATCAATCTGAGCGGATTCATCAGGGGTTAAAAATTCAGTTGATGATTGATTAGGTACAACTTCCATAAAATTTCTAGGTATGAGTTTACAATTACTACCAGTTCATTAAACCATATATTATTACAACTTGTGACTAGTTTTTCTTAATCAAGTACACACACCTATGCTGCCCATCTATTAACCAGTGAGTTCTTTGCACACTACAATCGGGCAATATTGCTGCAAACATTTCCAGCTCATGTCCACACACACTAGGAAAAGACTCAGCAACATTAGAAATGGCGCAGGTGTGCTCCATAAATAAAAAACCATGATTACCCTCGTGACCATCATCCTTTTCTTCCACTGGACGGAACTCAGCCATAAAACCTTCGGCCTTTCTTAATTCTACTAGGGTAGCTACCCTTTCTTCTAAACAACCCTGGCCAACCTTTTCCTGATATTCCTGGGCTTTCCTTTCCCACTGCTTTTGTAAAATAGTTTTTACCTGTTCCCTTCCTACAGTTTCCGCTAGAGTATCTAATAGCGAAACTGCAAACTCCCCATAACCACCACTAACCTTAGTGGCGCTTCTTTGTAAATACTCCTTACCTCCTGGACTCAAATGATAAATGTGTTGGGGTCTACCCATACCGGAATTTTCCGGTACGGAATACACAACCATGTCATCCGCCTCTAAATCTTTCAAATGCCTACGAATAGCCTGTGGACTAACTTCTAGGATTTCTGATAGTTGTCCCGCCGTGGCTTGAGAGTGTTTCAAAAGATACTGTAGGATATCCTGCTTAGTTGAGGACTGCTGGGTAGTCGCCATTTTAGTCCCAAAAAAATTTTTCTAAAATTTGACTTAAACAACATTGTTGTTGTTAATCTATCGTACAATAGATTTGGGTTAAACAACAGTCTAGTTGTTTTACTCGCCGATTCCATTCTAGCAGTTTAGTGACTGAGTCAGTTACACCTTAAACGCTAAACCCATTGCTTATCCTTTAAAGAGAACACAATAGAAACGATGAGCGCATCCGTCAAGACCCTAGTTAACCAACCTTACAAGTATGGCTTTGTCACCGACATTGAAACCGACACCATACCCCGTGGGCTAAATGAGGAAGTTATCCGCTTAATTTCCGCTAAAAAACAAGAGCCAGAATTCATGCTGGAATTTCGTTTGCGTGCCTACCGTCAGTGGTTAAAGATGATGGAACCAATTTGGGCTCATGTTAACTATACACCTATTAATTACCAAGATATTGTTTATTATTCTGCGCCTAAGCAAAAGAAAGCAAAACTAAATAGTTTGGAAGAAGTTGATCCAACCTTACTGGAAACCTTCGAGAAATTAGGTATTTCCCTATCGGAGCAAAAGCGACTGGCCAATGTAGCGGTGGATGCAATATTTGATAGTGTTTCCGTGGCCACAACATTTAAAGAAAAACTGGCGGAGGATGGGGTGATTTTCTGCTCCATTTCAGAAGCATTGCGGGAGCATCCAGAATTAGTTAAGAAATATCTTGGTAGTGTGGTGCCCATTGGTGATAATTATTTTGCTGCTTTAAACTCCGCTGTTTTTAGCGATGGTTCATTTGTGTATATTCCCAAAGGGGTCAAATGTCCCATGGAATTATCCACCTATTTTCGCATTAACTCCGGTGATACGGGACAATTTGAAAGAACTTTAATTGTTGCAGAAGAAAGCAGCTATGTTTCTTATTTAGAAGGATGCACAGCACCAATGTATGATAGTAACCAATTGCATGCTGCTGTTGTAGAATTAGTTGCTTTAGATAATGCTGAGATAAAATATTCCACAGTGCAAAACTGGTATGCTGGTGATGAAAATGGCAAGGGAGGAATTTACAATTTCGTTACCAAAAGGGGTTTGTGTCAAGGAGTGAATTCCAAAATTTCCTGGACTCAAGTAGAAACAGGGTCTGCTATTACCTGGAAATATCCCAGTTGTGTCTTAGTTGGTGATAATTCGATAGGTGAATTCTACTCTGTAGCTCTAACCAATAATCGCCAGCAAGCTGATACGGGAACTAAAATGATTCATATTGGTAAAAATACTCGTAGCACAATTATTTCTAAAGGTATTTCCGCAGGCAAATCAAGTAATAGCTACCGAGGTTTAGTTAAAATTAATCCTAGTGCCAAAGGTGCTAGGAATTATTCTCAATGTGATTCCATGTTGATTGGAGACAATGCCCAGGCCAACACATTTCCCTACATTCAGGTTCAGAATAATACAGGTAAAGTAGAGCATGAAGCTTCCACCTCTAAAATTGGTGAAGACCAACTATTCTTTTTTGCCCAACGTGGTATTTCTGCTGAAGATGCGGTTTCAATGATGATTAGCGGTTTCTGTAAGGATGTTTTTAACCAGTTACCGATGGAATTTGCGGTGGAAGCTGATAAGTTATTGAGCTTGAAATTGGAAGGTAGTGTGGGTTAGGAGACCAAAAGAGGATAGGAACCATGATTATTGAGAACAGTGATTTGATTTTGTCCGTTAAAGATTTGCAAGCCCAAGTAGATGGAACTCCAATTTTGAAAGGAGTTAATTTAGAGGTGAGAGCAGGTGAAATCCACGCCATTATGGGACCAAATGGCTCGGGCAAAAGTACCTTTTCTAAAGTTTTAGCTGGACACCCCGCTTACAGTGTCACTGGTGGTGAGGTAGTTTTTCAGGGTACTAATATTTTAGAAATGGAAGCAGAAGAAAGAGCCAGAAGTGGTGTATTCTTGGCTTTTCAATATCCTCTAGAAGTTCCTGGTGTCAGCAATTTAGATTTTCTTAGGGTTGCCTATAATTCTCATCGCAAGGCCAAAGGTTTACCGGAAGTGGACACTTTTGATTTTGATGATTTAGTAATGGAAAAGTTGGAAGTTGTGAAAATGAATTCCAGCTTTTTAGAACGCAGTGTTAACGAAGGCTTTTCTGGTGGTGAAAAAAAGCGCAATGAAATCTTGCAGATGGCTATTTTAGAGCCTAAATTAGCAATCCTGGATGAAACCGATTCTGGTTTAGATATTGACGCCCTCAAGATTGTTTCTAACGGGGTGAATCAGTTGACAAATGCAGAAAATGCCACCATCATGATTACTCACTATCAACGACTTCTAGATTATATTGTTCCTGATTTTGTCCATGTGATGGCTCAGGGACGTATTATTAAAAGTGGTGGTAAGGAGTTGGCTTTAGAGCTAGAATCTCGAGGTTATGACTGGGTATTGGAAGAAGCTTTAGGAGTGGGTGTGTAATTATGACTATGGAAGTTTTCCCCTCTGCTGTTAGCGATTCTTTGTTGGATTTGGATAAAGATGCTTTTTTAACTAGGTTGCTAAATCAGCTAAATGGGATTTGTCCATCAAAAGAACCAAGCTGGTTAGAACAAGTTAGGACTAATGCGACTAAGTGGGTGCGTCACTCGGTGATTCCTACTACCCGAGATGAAGAGTGGCGTTTTACGGACTTATCTCCTTTGCGGGAGATCAATTTCGCATTGGGTTCTAATTTAGGTAGTTCCCAAATTGCCATGGAATCTTTGATGGAGGGTCTAGCTTTACCTGAAGCTACCCACCGCTTGGTTTTTATTAATGGTGTGCTTACACCAACTTTATCCCAGACTTCAGATCTACCTTCTGGGTTACATGTTGGTAACCTAGATTCTTTAGAAGATTCTGTTGCTCAGAAATATTTGGCGCAGTTTGATGGAACAAGAGATGTTTTCAGCGACCTAAATACTGCTGGTTTGAGTGATGTTGCAGTGCTATGGGCGGGCAAAAATGTGGTAGTTGAAGATTCCATACACTTGTTATTTATTTCCCTAGTCGGAGAGTTCCCAACTTTTTGTCAACCCCGTTGTTTGGTAATTGCTGAAGGTAATTCCCAGATAAGTCTAGTCGAGGAATATATTATCCTAAATACACCCTCGCTACAAAATAACCCCATGGGTGCTGGTTTGAATACTGGTTTTAACAACAGTGTGACAGAAATCTGGGTACATGAAAATGCCCAGGTCAATCATTCTAGAATTGTTTTGGGTGGTGATCATAGTTTTGATATTGGTAAAACTGCTGTAACCCAAGCAAGACACAGTCGTTATAGCTGTAATGCCATAACTATTGGTAGCAAAATTTCTCGTCACAACCTAGAGCTTATACAAACCGGTGAACAAACTGAAACTAATCTCTACGCATTAACGGTTATTGCCCAAAAGCAATTAGGTGACACTCATAGTGCGATCGCACTGAACTATCCTTATGCTACCAGTAAACAGTTACATAAACTTATTATAGGCGATCGCGCCCATGGGGTGTTCAATGGTAAGATATTTGTTCCCAAATCCGCACAATTGACGGATGCATCGCAGTTAAACCGCAATTTGCTTTTATCATCAAAAGCGAGGGTAGACACTAAACCCCAATTAGAAATTACCGCTGACAATGTTAAGTGTGCCCATGGTGCAACGGTTAGTCAATTAGAAGACGATCAAATCTTCTACCTGCAAAGTCGGGGAATAGGAGAAACGGAAGCACGTAAGTTATTAGTTAATGCTTTTGCAACAGAAGTTATTAACCTAATTCCACTTGCTTCCTTGAGAGAGAAGCTGTTAAAAACAGTTAGCTCTCTAGTCAATGAGTAAGAAATCAAACAAATAATCAAAACTAGCGAAATATGACATTCATATCAACTAAAACCCTAGCAGATCAAGTGCGTCCAGACTTTCCCATTCTTCGGCAAAAAGTTCACGGTAAACCCCTAGTTTATCTGGATAATGCAGCTACTTCTCAAAAACCAACCTTAGTATTAAACACTTGGCGGAACTACTACCAAGAGTATAACTCCAACGTACATCGGGGTGCGCATTTTTTAAGTGGAAAAGCTACGGATGCTTATGAATCAGTAAGAGATAAAGTGGTTAATTTTATCCAAGCAAAATCCCGTCAAGAGATAGTTTTTACCCGCAATGCTACTGAAGCCATTAATTTAGTAGCTTACAGTTGGGGAATGAACAATTTACAACCAGGAGATGAAATTATCCTCTCTGTCATGGAACACCACAGTAATATTGTCCCCTGGCAATTTGTGGCTCAAAAAACCGGAGCAGTCCTGAAATTCGTAGAATTGACACCAGAACAAACTCTAGATTTAGACCAGTTTAACAAACTGATTTGTGAAAAAACTAAACTGGTATCTATTGTGCATATTTCTAATACATTGGGTTGCATTAATCCAGCTCAAGAAATAGCTAAAATCGCTCACAAATATGGAGCAAAATTTCTACTAGATGGGTGCCAAAGTGTTCCCCACACCCCCATCAACGTCCAAGACATTGACTGTGATTGGTTAGTTGCATCTGGACACAAAATGTTAGCCCCCACCGGTATTGGCTTCCTATACGGTAAATTAGAATTGTTAGAAGCAATGCCACCATTTTTCGGTGGTGGAGAAATGATTGCAGAAGTATATTTAGACCATTCTACCTATGCGGAACTCCCCCACAAGTTCGAAGCTGGTACACCTGCTATTGGGGAGGCCATAGCTCTGGGTGCAGCAATAGACTATTTAACTAATATAGGAATGGATAAAATCCATGCTTATGAAGCAGAATTAACTAGCTATTTATTTGACCAACTAGCACAAATACCCCAGCTAACAATTTATGGACCAAAACCAGATATTCATGGTGAAGGTAGAGCCGCTTTAGCATCTTTTGTCGCTAATGGTATTCACCCTAATGATTTAGCCACATTGCTAGACCAAGAGGGTATAGCTATACGTTCCGGTCACCATTGTACACAACCGTTACACCGTTATTTAGAGTTAGCAGGAACCGCACGAGTAAGTTTATCTTTTTATAATACCCATGAAGAGATAGATGTGTTTGTTAACGCTTTGAGAGAAGCGTTAGATTTTTTTGCCAGTGTTTTTAGCGAATAGATGGACATAAACAAATGTATTGGGGAAAAAAATGGACTTTGTGAACATAGTGGGATTAGCTGCAGGAACCCTAACAACAATTGCTTTTTTACCTCAGATGTTACAAACCTGGAAAACAAAGTCAGCAAAAGATGTTTCTTTTGCGATGTTGATTACATTCATGATTGGGTTGTTGTTATGGTTTATTTATGGTATTATGCTGAAGGCCACACCAATTATTTTGGCCAATGGTGCTAGTTTGTTTTTCAACCTAATTATTCTTAGGTTGAAGGTTAAGTACAGGTAAGAGGAAATATAGCTCTGGATGCTATTAAATCCCCATACCCCCATCATCAACCCATTAAAATAACAGTGTCAATCACATGAATGACACCATTGTCGGCCTCAATATCCGCTGCAACAACTGTAGCATTTTTAACTTCAAAACCATCATTACAGTCAATTTTTATGGGTGAACCCTCTACGGAATTGACTGTGCCCAATTGGGCTAAATCGGCTTTGGTCAATTTTCCGGGAACTACATGATAGGTTAAAATTCTTGCTAACTGAGGGATATTTTGCAATAGGGTGGTAATGGTACCAGGGGGTAGTTTAGCAAAAGCATCATCAGTGGGTGCAAAAACTGTAAAAGGACCTGGACTTTTGAGAGTTTCCACCAAATTAGCTGCTTGTACTGCCGCTACTAAAGTTTTAAATGAGTCATTCCCAACTGCAATATCAACAATATCAGCCATTAGATTAATACCACCTTTTATCTACTGAGGGATATTTACAAATTGAATTGTAAATCATTGAAAGGGTAGGCGCTCATCTCCCACACCTGTAATTGCTAGACTTTCTCATACTAGTTGACAAAAATTCTCAATCAAGCTATAGTTTTGTATAGTGTTCTCCTCTCTTTAAAGGATCGGCAAGTGGGAGTAGTCCTGGTGGCTAGTCCCTCTTTTTTGAGAATTCTTCACAATAATCAATTTTTTAGATAAAATCATATAGAATTTGTTTTAATTTCTCACAACTCTCTTAAAAGTGAAGCCCCCGGAAATTTGAGACTTTTGCAATCATTCTCAAAAAACAACTCCATGCGATCGCCCCGGAATCGGGTTACCCCGTATTCAATTACATTACCACCTTCATCCACATTCACAGACTCAGCTAACAGAATCGGTTGATTATCGGAGAGTTGTAACAAAATGGCATCTTGGGGTTGCACTAACCGAGCAGAAACAGCTGTACTGCGTCGAATATGGTCACATCCATATACCTGATACAAAAACCTTGATATGGATTTCTCGGTCTCTAAAATCTGAATATGGCTGGGCTCAAAAAAGTCCGGGAACCTTTTCAACGGAAAATATGCACTACATACACTAATCGGTTCCTCATTAGCAAAACCTAAACGTTCAACCAGTGCAACTCTTTCCCCATAACCAATTTCTAACCCTTTAGATATTGCCAGATCCGCTGACATCTCTAAAATACGTAATAACTCAAACCGAGGTTGCCAACCCTGGGCTTTAAGAGTCTGAGTATAACGTACTCTCTTACCAATAGGATAACGAATTGTCCTAGCAGCTACAAAAGTACCTCTCCCCCTCTCTACCCTTATCCATCCTTCACTTTTCAACAAACCAATAGCTTGTCTAATAGTATGCCGATTTACCCTAAACTGTTGTGCCAAAATTGTTTCCGTAGGCAATTGTTCCCCTGCACCAAAAACCCCTTGTAAAATCTTTTCCCGCAGTTGATCGGCAATCTGAATGTAAATGGGAATAATTTCTCTCATATTTAATATGCATCCTAATATATCCAATTGCTATTTACTCAAAAATCTGTTACCTTATCTTTTGTCTAGATGTCTAGATAAGTTAAGAATAGTTTAAAACATAATCTTGTCATGAATGTCAAACACACTTACTGAAATACCTGGTTTTTCTGATCCTGTCCATGATGCCCAGCAAGCATTTCGCGCTCTGCTATGTGCTGATGCGCAACCAGGAAGATCTGAAAAAATCCCTGTCCAGCTCCAGGTACCACAAGGGTTAACACCAGCTTGTGGTGCAGCTTGTCTGGTCCTATTAGATTTAGACATCAAACTGTGGATACAACCCTTATTATCTTCCTCAGTGAAAAATTGGTTGTTGTTTCACACTGGGTGTCAACTAACATTAGACCCACAGCAAGCGGACTTTGCCCTAATTCAAGACTTGGCATCTATGACGGAATTATCTGTTTTTAATCCAGGAACAGCGGAAAAACCGGAAGATTCCACAACCTTGCTGATACAGATAGCAAGTTTTAATGGTGGAAAACCTATCACCTTAACAGGTCCAGGAAATTTATCACCTAAAACCATAACACCTAGCATTCCTAGCACTTTTTGGGAATTCTGGGAACGGAATTATCCACTCTATCCTCGGGGAATAGATGTTTTTCTATTTACAGAAGATTCCGTAATGGGACTACCCAGAACTGCAAAACACTCATGAAACTGAAAATTCGCCTAGCTGATCCTCAGGACTGGTCAAGATTAAATCAGTTATATGCTGATATGGATCAAAAAGCTCCCCTAGCTGACCATCGAGTCCAAGAGATTTTCACAGAAATAAGTCAGATCCCTAATTACCATATTTACCTTGCGGAATTAGACCATGAACCAGTGGGGACATTTAGTCTTCTGTATGTGCCCACCATGATGCATCCTGGTTATCATAAATTTGCCATATTGGATGCAGTGACAGTCATCTCCTCCCTTAGAGGTCAGGGTATTGGCACAGAAATGGTTAGATTTGCCCTAGAACAGAGTGCAGCAGCAGGTTGTTATAAGGTTACTTTATCTTCTAACTTAAAGCGTGATAATGCTCATAAGTTTTATCAGTCATTGGGATTTAAACAACATGGATGGAGCTTTAACTGTGTAGTGCAACCGGATATTAAACAACACAGATAGATGGGAACTGATTAATAGTTAATAGGTTTTCAACAAACATATTAGAAAAACAGTAGGAGAATCAGTGACAACCAGCAAAATTGCCATTCAAGGAATTAAAATCCTGACTTCTAAAGGATGGATAGAAGACGGCACAGTTTTGATAGAGGATGGGATATTTACCAGTATCAACCAAAGTCAGGTTCCCCATGGATTTGACATAGTCAATGGACAGGGTTTACAAATGTTACCCGGGATTATTGACCTGCATGGGGATGCTTTTGAAAGAATGATTTGTCCCAGGCCTGGAATAAATATTCCCCTGTCTAAGGAGGCATTTTTTCTCCTCAAGAAGCACAAGAGTTTATTCGCCAACCTTTAGCTCAAGATGCAGTAAAACTAAGAATTTATGATGATCAGGCTAAGGTTCCTCACCTTTCCACACCAGAGTTAAGCTATTTTGTGGAATTAATACCCCGATCATAATTGTTAGCAAAAAAATAACAGGCAATATCTAAATATGTTTACCATTCCGGAAAGACAAAGTTGGATGTCAACCCTAGCTAGGGCTGAATTACAACAATTAGAAGATTTAATAGAATCTCTGGTCACCAATTTCCACGACCTACCTAATTATACTTTCTTGCGCAATCCAGAAATTGGTTTGGTGATGGTTCAAGGACGTGCTGGGGCCACGGGTAAAGCTTTTAACCTGGGAGATATGACCATAACTCGTTGCGTAGTTCAGTTAAAAGATATGGTGGATGGTTTGCCCATCAGTGGATTTGGTTATATTGGGGGACGTTCCCAGCGTCATGCGGAATTGGCAGCTTTGTGTGATGCTTTGCTGCAAACTACTCTATGGCATGATCAGGTTCAAACCACTGTGATTTTACCGATCCAACAATCATTAGCTAAACAACAAGACAGGAAACAACGACAAACTGCTGCTACTAAAGTCAACTTTTTTACTATGGTCAGGGGAGAAGGATAGGCAAAACTAAACTCAGAGTAATTCAATCAAACCAATCGAACTGGAGGGAGGAAAAATATGCCATACGTTGCGGTTAAAGGTGGCGAGCAGGCAATCGAAAATGCGGAAAAATTACTACACAGCAGACGACGGGGTGATATAAATATTACCGAGATCACCAGTGAGCAAATTGAACAACAATTGACTTTGGCTGTGGAGCGGGTAATGTGTGAAGGTAGCTTATATGACCGGGAATTGGCTGCACTGGCTATCAAACAATCTTGGGGCGACCTAGTGGAGGCAATTTTTTTAGTTAGGGCCTATCGGACTACCCTAGCTCGTTTCTACTATACCCAACCCTTAAACACTAGCACAATGCAAATAGAAAGACGAATTTCTTCTATTTTTAAGGATATTCCCGGAGGACAAAATTTAGGACCCACTTTTGATTACATCCATCGTCTATTAGATTTTAAACTTTTGGCAGAAAATCAAGTTCCTCCACCACCGGAAACTATTGTTAGTCAAGAGTCTTTTCCCCTAGTTATGGAAATTCTGGATAAAGAGGGATTAATTCAGTCCGAACCAAGAGTAACTACACCACAAACACCTTTTGATTTGACTCGTCAACCTTTGAATTTTCCAGCTAATAGGGATGCAAGACTACAAAATCTAGCACGAGCGGATGAGGGGTTTTTATTGTCTTTAGCATACTCTACTCAGCGCGGTTACGGTAAGAATCATCCCTTCGCAGGGGAAATTCGCATGGGAGAGGTGGAGGTAATTATATTTCCCGAAGAATTGGGTTTTGAAGTTTCTGTTACTGACATTACTATTACGGAAGTGCAGATGGTGAATCAATTTAAGGGAAGTAAACATCTACCTCCCCAATTTACCCGTGGTTACGGACTTACCTTTGGATACAATGAACGTAAGGCTATGTCTATGGCTTTAGTGGACAGAGCAATGCGGTCCAGCGAATTGGGGGAGTCGGTAGATAGTCCAGCTCAAAACATTGAGTTTGTTCTTTCCCATTCTGATAATGTGGAGGCCCAAGGGTTCGTCCAGCATCTGAAATTACCCCACTACATCGATTTTCAGGCGGAATTGAATCTAATTCGTCAAATGCGACAAAAATCACAGGATTTATCCCCATAATGTCAGTATCAAGCAAACACCCACATTTTAATTCAGGTTCTAATCCAGGTTTTAACTTTGCCTACCTTGATGAACAAACTAAACGTTCCATTCGTCGGGCTCTACTCAAAGCAGTAGCTATTCCAGGACATCAAATCCCTTTCTCTTCTAGAGAAATGCCTATGTCCTACGGATGGGGAACTGGCGGAATTCAAATTACGGCCGCTATTATTGGTCAAAATGATGTTCTCAAGGTGATTGACCAGGGAGCAGATGACACCACTAATGCTGTAAATATTCGACGCTTTTTCCGCAGGGTTTGTGCTGTGGAAACTACGGAGGAAACTGGACGAGCTACCTTAATTCAAACTCGTCATCGTATCCCCGAAACCCCCCTACGGGAAGGACAAATTCTGGTTTATCAAGTCCCCATTCCTGAACCTTTACGCTGGTTGGAACCTTCTACTGTGGAAAGTTGTAAAATGCACGCTTTGGAAGAGTATGGACCAATGTATATAAAGCTATATGAGGATATTACTAAATATGGTCATATTGCTACTGGCTATGACTATCCTGTAATAGTGGAAAACCGCTATCTAATGAGTCCTAGCCCTATACCACGTTTTGATAATCCTAAAATGCATCTTAATCCCGCACTTCAATTATTTGGAGCAGGTCGAGAGAAGCGTATTTATGCTGTGCCTCCTTACACTAGGGTAAAAAGTCTTGATTTTGAAGATTACCCCTTCAGGGTGGAGCATTGGAACCACCCTTGTGAATTATGTGGTTCTACGGAAAGTTTTCTAGATGAGGTACTTATTGATGATCGTGGAGGCAGAATGTGGATCTGTTCGGATACGGATTACTGTCAGCAGCAACGGAGGAAAAAATAATCAGGTATGCAATCTATACAACCCATATTACAGGTAGACCATCTTAGTAAATCCTTCGGGGTGATTCCCGCTTGTGATGGTATTTCTTTTGATCTTTACTCAGGACAGGTTCTAGGCATTGTGGGAGAGTCAGGCTCCGGTAAATCTACTTTGCTCAAGGCGATCGCCCATTATATTACTGTAGATGAAGGTAGTATAATTTATAAAAATCGTCAGGAGCAATACTTAAAAATTCAGGAACTTGCGGAACATCAGCGCCGATGGTTAATGCGTACTGAGTGGGGTTTTGTTCAGCAAAATCCCCGAGATGGTTTACGTATGCAGGTAAGTGCTGGAGCTAATATTGGTGAAAGACTTTTGGATATTGGCATGCGTAATTATGGTCAAATCCGTCAGGAAGCGACTCGCTGGTTACAAGAAGTGGAGATTGATCCAGAGCGTTTGGATGATCTACCCACCACTTTTTCAGGTGGTATGCAGCAAAGATTACAATTGGCTAGAGTATTAGTAACTAGACCACAGTTGATTCTTATGGATGAGCCAACCGGTGGACTAGATGTTTCAGTTCAAGCTCGATTGCTAGATCTGTTGCGATCGCTCGTTAGAAATTTTAATCTTAGTGTAATTTTAGTGACTCATGACATTGGGGTAGTCAGACTACTAGCTCATCGGTTGCTAGTAATGCAACAAGGAAAAGTAGTGGAGTCAGGATTAACAGATCAAGTGTTAGATGACCCTCAGCATCCCTACACCCAACTATTAGTGAGTGCTGCTCTTACACCATGAGTATTTACACCCCATCAATGAATTATCGCTCTCCGGAAACCATTTTACAAGTTGCCAATTTAAGCAAAAGCTTTATCCTTCACCAACAGGGAGGGGTTAGTTTACCAATAATCCAGGGAGTTTCCTTTCAATTAAATCAGGGTGAATCCCTAGTTCTATCGGGTGCATCTGGTTCTGGTAAATCCACTTTAATCAGATGTATATATGGTAATTACAGACCTAATAATGGAGAGGTTTGGGTTAAACACGAGGGAAATTGGATTGATCTGTGTCAACTTGCTCCCCATGAACTTTTAGCAGTGAGGCAAAAAACCATTGGATATGTCAGTCAGTTTTTGCGGGTTATTCCCCGAGTCCCCGCCATAGAAGTAGCTGCGGAACTGTTATTAGATTTAGGTGAGGAACGTAAGGTAGCTTTAGCAAAGGTAAAAGAATTATTTCACCGTCTTCATTTACCTGAACGGTTATGGCAATTATCCCCCACCACATTTTCTGGGGGAGAAAAGCAGAGAGTAAATATAGCTAGAGCATTAGTAGTGAACTTTCCTATTTTGCTTTTAGATGAACCAACCTCAGCTTTAGACACTCACAATTGCCAAATAGTTATGGAACTGTTAGAAGAGCGCAAGATTAAAGGGTGCGCCCTAATTGGCATTTTCCATAACATAGATCAAGGGAAAAACCTCAGCACAAACACAGCCAAAAAACTTTTTGATAGGGAGTTATTTGTCCATGAATGAGCAGATTTATACCAACTATCGGTTATTACTTCCTAACGAAGAGATTTTAGGTACTCTTGTAGTACGCAATGGTAAGATTGCTGATATTCAACCGGGGATAACAAAAAAAGGAGAGAACGGAGAAGGGAAATATCTCATACCAGGGTTGATTGAACTACATACAGACAATTTAGAAAGATGTATGTCTCCTCGTCCAGGAATTCGCTGGCCTTTAGAAGCAGCAGCTATCTATCATGACCGAGACTTAGCTAGTGCAGGAATAACCACAGTTTGTGATGCCATTGCCATTGGTGATGTTAATCCTAAATCACCACGTTTAAAGAACTATAGTCAGATGATCAATGTCCTTTGCCAAGGGAAAGCAGATAGGAGATTTTTAGTGGACCATTATATTCACTTACGCTGTGAATTAGCCTATCCAGAAGTTGATCAAATTACCCAGGAATATGTTCACAACTCTTTACTGTTAATGATCTCCCTTATGGATCATACACCGGGACAGCGACAATTTATCAAACTAGAAAAATTCAAAGAATACTACATGGGTAAACATGGAGTAACAGCACAAGAAATGGAGGAGTTTATCACAACACGACAAGAAAGGCACAAGTTATATAGCAAAAAGAACCGTCATTCTCTAGTTGAATTAGCTAGGGAAAGAAAAATTGCCCTAGCTAGTCATGACGATGCTACAGTAGACCATGTCCAAGAAGCGGTAGAAGATGGAGTAGTTTTAGCGGAGTTTCCCACCACTGTAGAAGCTGCAAGTAAAGCTCACAGTTTAGGATTAAAGGTTTTAATGGGTGCCCCAACCTAGTTTTAGGTGGTTCTCATTCTGGGAATGTATCGGCCATGGATTTAGTCTTATTAGACCTGGTGGATGTCATTTCTTCCGATTATGTACCTCAAAGTTTATTACAAGCCATGTTTATCATTGCCAAAAAGACTGATAAACCACTATATCGGTCTATGGAACTATTTACCAGTAATCCTGCACAAGCAATTGATTTATTTCATGATCGAGGTAGTTTAGAAGTTGGTAAACGAGCTGATTTTATTACTGTTTGTGATGATGGCATTGTTCCACGATTAATATCAACTATTTGTGCAGGTTGTCGTATTAGTTAGAAAGAACCAGTGACATACTCCACTAACTCGAAAGAGGACGTATGGGGGCTGACGCCTGCCCAGTACCGGAAGGTTAAGGAAGTTGGTCAGTGGAAACATAAAGCTGACGACCGAAGCCCCGGTGAACGGTGTCCGTAACTATAACGGTCCTAAGGTAGCGAAATTCCTTGTCGGGTAAGTTCCGACCCGCACGAAAGGCGTAACGATCTGGATGGTGTCTCAGAGAGAGACTTGGCGAAATAGGAATGTCTGTGAAGATACGGACTACCCGCACCTGGACAGAAAGACCCTATGAACTTCTCCTGCTCCTGGTGAGTCATGGAAATTTGATCCAAAAGATGCTGTTACCGCAATTAAAAAGGAATTGCGAGATAAGACTCAGTTACTTTCTGATGGTACTAAAACACCTCCGGGTACTTTTCTAAACGGAAATACCAATCAGCCTGTACTCAGAAAAGTTATTCTCGATAGCTCATACATGAATCCGACTGACCATCAAGCATTATGGCAACGACTTAATCAAGAGTTGACACCGAATGAGCTTAATCGTATTGTTGAAGTTGTAATTCGTCCTTAGCACAGAGGTACATAATATAATGTTAGAACTTATAGAATTAACTGAAACAATTGATCATCAGCTTCTACAGAATAAAATTAATAACCATCTTCGTTATTTAGAATCCTGTGGAAATGAAGGAGAATTTGCTGATTTCTCTAATCTAAAAATAGAAAATTTTGATTTTAGTAATTGCAAATTGTCTGGAATTAATGCACATAATAGTGTGTTTATAAAATGCTGCTTTTACCAATGCGACTTGTATGGTTCTGTGTTCAAAGATTCTGTGTTTATGAACATAAATTTTGAAAAAGCCAACCTGGGAAAAACTGAGTTTTATAGAATTAAAAATGAGGATGTTACATTTGATAATGCCAATCTTGGTAGTGCTGAATTTTATGATTGTCAACTCAATGGCACAAGCTTCAAGAATGCAAATTTGGGTGGTTCATCTTTTGATGAATGTGATCTAACAAATGTAGTTTTTGAAGGGGCAGTTCTTGAAAATGCTTCTTTGACTAAAAATATTGAGAAAAATACAAATTGGTCAAATATTAAGCTCATTAGTTAATTCGTATTTTCAATCATTCAATTGATTAATAAAGAGATTGATTAGTCAACCACTGTAAGAAGAATAATAATAGAAATATGCGAGGAATAAAAAACATTATTCTAAGTCTCATATCTTGGTTTGGATGGTTAGCATATATGGCTCTTGCGTCTCTTTTATGGTCACAACTAAAATCACCAAAATTTAATGCCGATAAATTTAAACCATAAAAGCTGAAAACCATATCTCTGTAAAGGTTTGCAAACTTTTAAATACAAGGTAATCAGTGACATATTTAGAGAGATTATTCATTCAGAATAGTCTCCAAAATTTCTGGTGTTAAGCCTCTGGAAACTGCTCTATCGCTAATCTCATCCATCAATTTACCAAGAAAATCAACTTCCTGATTCAGATCCTCTTGTAAAAATAAACTAACCAGCGTTACCAAAGATTGCTTTTTCCGTTCCGTTGCTTTTTGATAGGCTTGAGCAACGTTAGGACTCACTTTGATTGTAATTTCTTCACTAATCTGCATAGTCAAGACTTGTTGATAGTATTGGTATTATTATATCTGATCAGGGCGATTGCAGCGATCGCCCTCCAAAAAACCATAAATAAATATAAACAAATATTTGCAACAGGAGTTAATTATTTTTCGTATAAATAATAGTAGAGATTATTCTATACTTAATGATGTTCTTACTAAAACGTCATAATTGTATGGATGATCTAAACCTCCACCTGCAAATCCTCGTCATGGAAGCTTGCAAGTACCCCAAAAACACCCCCCAGCATCGTAAAGCAATTAACAGTTTACTGCGATCGCTTCTCAAATCAAGACGTATTTGGAGGCCAGCAGCAGGGAATGATAACAACAAGGATATTTATGAAGAAGCATTACAAAAAACTATGCTTAATTTATCCAGTAAAACATTATGTGAGGAATATGATCCAGATCATGGAATGTAATTCAACGTTTATGGAGTGAAGCTAACGAATTAGAATTATCAGGATTGGGTAATTTAGAATGTTGTGTTATTACAAAAGATCAGGAAAAATTCATTTTACCATCTGATATTGTTAGTAATCACATCGGCTATTTATTTATAGAAATTGCTGATTCAGAAAAAGAAGCCATGTTAATAGGTTTTCTACCTGATTTTGATACTCAAACTGCTAATGAACAATTAAAAATCACCGATTTACAATCTATGGATGATTTAATTGATTATTTATCCGAAAAAGAAACATCTTTACGAGCACAAACACCAGCAATTGATGATTTATCCCTAGAATTTGCTGAAAAAAAAATTACTTATTTAATAAATTGGTTGAATAATATTTATGAGGGAGATTGGCAACCATCAATGCGGGATCTGAAAAATGCCACCTGCAAAAAAGATATTCCCCTAGCAGGACAAATATTTAAAATGCAGCTTTCCGTTTCTCAAAACAGTGAGGAATTAGTTACTGTGAGAGTCATTGTCCAGAGTGAAAATACTTTTTTATCTATGGGTATGCAGGTGAGTGTACCAGACGAATCTGATATTTATACAGAAACAGTTGATCAACCTGCAGATTTGATATCTATACCGCTAGAATTATATCCAGGTGAGGAATTTTGGGTAGAATTACGGTTAGGAGAAACCTTTGTTAGAGAATATTTCATTGCTTAGTAAAGGCGATTGGAAATCGCGTCTACACAGGCAAAACCTTCCTACTCAGGTTAAAAATCATTGATTTTTGATTAGTCCACGCAGGTGGACTTCGTTTGTGTAGTAGCGAATTATATTCGCCAAATGCCTTTTAAAAGTTTTAAAACATCCTCTGAAAAATGAGTTTCTATGACTTGGAAAATCTCCTTTAAAATTGGTGGTAGGGTGCAACTGAATAATACTGAAGTTTTACCTGTCACCCTTGCTATTTATGATCAACATGGACAAATAGAAGAATTGGTTTCTTTTCTTTCTCCTCTCCCGCAATCTTTATCAAATAAGTTTAAAGATTGGCAAGATTATATTGGATTGCAAGGAGATAGAAAAGTTCCAAAAAAAGGGGAAAATCGGACTTCTGGGGTAATTAATCTCACCGAAATGACTAATTCTCTCAAAGCAGAATTAAACAAATGGTTAGGTAGGGATGGTTGGGTTGATGAAAATGGAAAACCAGATCCCTGTGTGAGTTTGGTTTTAGAAAAATTCCGGGAGAAAATAACTCAAAAAGATGAAGTTCAGATTATTGTACAGACAGAAGATCGACAATTGCGGGGTCTTCCTTGGCAAGAATGGGATACTTTGGCAGGGTATACTAGCAGTGGTGTAGAAGTTGCTATTAGTGCGACTAATTTTAAACGATTGACGCAAAAGCAAACCCCACAATTAAAAGCAACTGCTCGGATATTGGTGGTATTTGGTGATGAAAAACTTGATTTTGCACAAGAAATCAATTTTATTAAAAGTTTGGAACAACATGGTGGTGATCCCCATATCCTTAGAAAACCTACACGCAAACAGTTAGAAGAGAAATTACAAGATAGTCAAGGTTGGCACATTTTTCTTTTTTGCTGGACATAGTGAAAGTGATCGCAATGGACGTATTGGACGGATTCAAATTAATCCCGCCGATGGCAAAGTACGCCAAGTTTGGTAATTTGTATAGTATTATTATTAGTCATTCCTTACTGGGAGCGATCGCTATTCTCGTAGGTTTGATATAGGCCCGGTAGACCTTGGCAATAAGCCGATGTGATCACACTTCTCATCGACATTCTCACCCTCATTTTCATTTCAAACAAATTCACATACACCATAATTAATAAAACCCCCCTACACAAGCCATGTTATAGTAAAAGCCCGACTCCGCAACGTAAGTTGATTACCTCAAGGACAGGTTGCTATTTGCAAGCTATCGGGTAAGATATAGAATATTGAGTCTAGTTTTTAAGTGGAGTCAACAGTGCCAAAAGCCTTATGGAACGGAGCCGTTTTAGCCGAAAGCGACAAAGGTCAAGTAGTGGAAGGTAATTATTATTTCCCACCGGATGCCATCAACCGTCAGTATTTTCAGGAAAGCAACACCCATACCACCTGTCCTTGGAAAGGTGTTGCCAGTTACTACAACATCCAAGTTGACGGTCAGGTAAATAAAGATGCCGCCTGGTACTACCCAGCAACTAAGGACAAAGCCAAGCATATCGAAGGATATGTGGCGTTTTGGAGAGGCGTGAAGGTAGAGTAGTAAAAGTTGTTGACTAGTATTTAGATTCAAAAGTTTTCTTACTAGAATGTAAAAGTGGCATAGCAAACAACCCCCAGGCCAAACCGGTAACCAAACCAAAGGGAGTAACAACATAATTATTAAACTCCCACAAACCAAAAACCTCAGCAGCTAACTCCCAAGGATAAGCTGTCATCAAAATCGTGGCCACGGATGCACCCATCCAACCATACTGGTGTAACCAAAAAACCCCTCGTCCCTGAGTTAGACCATATAAAACACGTGTTATTAATAGTCCCGTAACTGTTCCATAACACCGCATACAAACTGACATAATGTAAGGAGGTGCTAATTCCAAACCAGTTTCAGGTTGAGGACAAACATGGTCACCTATGAAATAAATTATATTGCTGATAATTTGTAGTACAAATACATTAGATGCAGCCAAAAAAGGAGCTAAGGATGGACCCAATACCATTCCTGCTAAGAGAAAGTCAGCAAAAAAGCTGACTCGACTAATTTTCTTTTGTGTTAGATTTTGTTGAAGGATAGAATGGAACATATACTGTTTAATTAATACTGTTAATGAACTATTTTACGGTTCCGTTTTCCTATAACATCCTTACGCACGCCAAATACATTACAAGCCTGGTGCATAGTTAAGGAAAGCAGTCCCAGATCCGATGGCGGTAAATTGTCTACCGGAATCTTGCTCAGGTCATAACCTAAAAGCCCAATTAGGCTTTGGGCAATTTCCTTAGCTAGTAAGGGAGGTACAGAATTGCCAATCTGTCTATGTCCATGCCAAATAGTCCTATGAAACTGAAACCAGTCTGGAAAGGAATGTAATCTTGCAGCTTCGCGGATGGAAATACAGCGTGGATGAGAGTAATGTATGGGTCGGGGCGCAGTATGTGCACCTCGTTTACTATCCGTACCAGCTCTGAGCGTGTTAGAGGGTCTATAAGGATGTAATTTGAAGAGCCTGGTGGTTGGTTCCACTACTCCTTGGGGAACATTTTTAAATCTGACGATTGATTGTTCTGTGTGAGTAGAGGACAAATGACCGTAAATTAATTTTTCGGTAAAGGTTCTTCTGTGACATAGGTGAAACACACCATTGGGCTCAAAGGAAAAGTTACATCGAAGTCCATAATAGTCCAATTTATTAGGACTTATGCCTTCATCCTTCCCAATAAAAACTGAGACACCCTCTAAATCACTCAAAACATCTGATGCTCCTAACCATGGTGGTAGAGAAGATGGCTCCCTACTTTTACTATTTGCTGTGGTTTTTTCAAACAAAGTCTCCGGGTAAACTGGTTTCGGCATGTCCTTGCGCCAACCCAGCAAAATTAAACGAGATCTGTTTTGTGCCACACCAAAGTCCGCTGCATTCAAAATCAAAACCGGGACAATGGTATTATAGCCTATCTGGATAAATTCATGACAAAGATCCTCTATAAATCCCTTATGTTTGCCACATACTATACCAGGAACATTTTCAAAAATAAAGTACCTTGGTTTGATATCTCTGACAACCCTTACATATTCAAACACTAATTTATTTCTAGGATCTTCTATGTGTCTATATCCCATTTGGGAAAATCCTTGACAAGGCGGTCCCCCAGCTAATAAATCAACTTCATTTATATGTTTATCATTTAAAATATTCCATAACTCTTCGCTAGACACATTTGATATGTCTCGACAAATATTTGCACAGTTGGGAAAATTATAGTTGTGAATGGCACTGTGAACGGGATCAATTTCAATAGATATCACCACTTCAAAACCAGCAGATTCTATTCCCAGAGAAAGTCCACCCGCTCCAGAAAATAAATCAATGGCAATTGGTCTTCTTTTTTGTCCTTCCTTGTTTTGGTTCATTTTTATGAATCATGGGTTGTGCCAGAACGCTATATAAGGAGTTGATGACGTTCTGGCTACTAAACCATCAACTAAATTACATCAGCTGGAGTGGTATTTTCCTCCTTGGGATTATGAGGATTATATTTAAGCAACACACCATGATCACCAATAATAAAACCTTGATCAGGGTTGAAAAATACAACCTTATATAAATTAGCAGCAACCTCTTCCACATCTCGGTCTTTTTCCCAAGTTTGACCACCATCTGTGCTGCGTAATAAATTACCACTACCGCCACCAATCCAGATTTCCTCGGGTGTGCGATAAGCTAAATCTAACAAACCCCAACTGGTAGACAACTCTGGATATGTAGCTTCTAACCACTCATCCGATTTAGCTGGGTCACTAAATTGCACTTGACCACCCCTTGCTAATAACCAGAGTTGACCGTTATCAGCAAAACCCATATTTTCCAAACGTCGGGAACTATTGCGATTATGGGGTTCCCAAGCAGTCATCCCCGGTTCCCAAACAGAATAAAAACTACCCTTAGCAGAAACAGCAATATATTTACCGTCACTAGAACGCTCTAAATTGCGCACCACACCCACAGCGGTTTCTACTTGAGCCTTCCAGTTTAAACCACCATCTGTAGTCCCATATATTGCTCCCACATCCGTGGCCATTTCTGCCGCATTTTCACCCAGAGCTTTTACTAAAATAGGGCTACCAGGTAATTTCTGACTCAGGGGTAAGCTAGACCAAGATTTACCACCATCGGTGGTATGTAGTAGTACGGAGGGTTCACCCACAATCCAACCTTCTTGACCAGCGAAACTAATAGAGTCAAAACGAGACTTTGGCTCTTCCACTGCTAACTCTAAACGCTGCCAATTGTTTCCACCATCTTTAGTTTCTAATAAAGTAGCATTGCTCCCTACCAAATAACCATGATTGGGCTCATCTGTAAAGGCAATATCAAACAGTTTTTCCTCTGTTGGAACACTAATTATTTCCCAAGGGTTAAAACTGGTAGATGGAACCTTACTACAAGCAATACAGGTCAGCACCACTAGTAACACGGCAAATAATCCTTGCCACTTTTTTGTTATTGAACTCATCAGTATGTTTTAGTCTTTAATCAAGAGTTGAATTTTCACAGGTTTTAGCCCTAGAGGGCTCTTATTGTAAGCCGTAGAGACTAATAAAAAACAAGAATGCTAGGGCTAAGGCACCAAAAATCAAGATGTTTTTTTGTGTTGGTGTGAGTTGATTAACACCAAGACCGTAACCTAAGTTTTCTTTGAAACCAGAAGCAGTTCCCGTAGGACCAATATTGGCAAAAGCCACTTTCTTAGCACTACATACTGGACATTTCCAATTTGTCGGTAAGTCGGCAAAAGCTGTGCCCGCTGGGATATTATATTTATCATCTCCCTTCTCTGGTTCATAAACATAACCGCAGGCGCGACACTCATAACGGTCTGGCGCCTCGGTCTCCAGAGCTTCTTGAGCTTGTTCACTCATGGTCGGATTCTCCTAGAGGGGAAATCTTAAAGATACGTTAAAAATTATGACATTATATTTGTAAAACTTTTCGATAATTGTCAAAACCTAATCCAATAGTTTAGTCTGTCTGTTTCCTAGATTTCAGACATGTCGAAAAGATATAATGTAAAAGAAGCTCACAGCCTTATTTTCCCCATAATTTGGTAGATATCCATTGTGTTTGTCCTTAGCGGTTACGAATATCTTCTAGGCTTCTTAATCCTTTGTAGCCTAGTTCCAGCCCTGGCGCTGTCAGCATCTAAAATCCTGAGACCTAGTAGCTACAGTCCTGAACGACGTACTACTTATGAGTCCGGTATGGAACCTTTTGGTGGTGCCTGGATTCAATTTAACATTCGCTACTATATGTTTGCTCTAGTCTTTGTTGTCTTTGACGTGGAGACGGTTTTTCTTTACCCTTGGGCGGTGGCTTTCCACCGTCTAGGATTATTGGCATTTATAGAGGCATTGATTTTTATTGCGATTCTTGTAATCGCACTAGTTTACGCATGGCGTAAAGGAGCATTAGAATGGTCGTAGGTTCTAATTTAACCACCCAGGACAAAGAAAGAATTATTAATCCTATTGAACGGCCCACAGTTACTCAAGAACTGTCAGAAAACGTCATCTTAACCACAGTAGATGACCTCTATAACTGGGCTAGGCTTTCTAGTTTGTGGCCTTTGTTATTTGGTACAGCTTGCTGTTTCATTGAATTTGCCGCTTTAATTGGCTCTCGTTTCGACTTCGACCGTTTTGGGTTAATTCCCCGTTCTAGCCCTCGGCAAGCCGATTTATTGATTACTGCTGGCACAATTACCATGAAGATGGGTCCTCAATTGGTACGTCTTTATGAACAAATGCCTGAACCTAAGTATGTGATCGCTATGGGAGCTTGTACTATTACTGGTGGTATGTTTAGCGTGGACTCTCCTAGTGCGGTGCGCGGGGTAGATAAGTTGATTCCTGTAGATGTGTATTTGCCTGGTTGTCCTCCTCGTCCGGAAGCAATTATTGATGCAATTATTAAGTTGCGCAAGAAAATTGCTAATGATTCTATGCAGGAGCGGAATCAAATCAAGCAAACCCATCGCTATTACAGTACTACCCACAGCATGAAACCAGTTCCAGAGATTTTAACTGGTAAGTATTTACAATCAGAAACTCGCTATAATCCACCCAAGGAATTAACCGAAGCAATTGGTATGCCTGTACCACCTGCATTGTTGACATCTAGGACAAAGGAGGAACAAAAGCGTGGCTGATGTGGAATCTCAAGCGGAATCTAAACTGGTTCCTGCAGGTCAGGTTTCTACCTGGTTAACGGAAAATGGCTTTGACCATGAGTCTTTAAGTCCTGATGTCAACGGGGTAGAAATTATTAAGGTGGCACCGGATTTTCTGCTACCTACCGCAACGGCTTTATATGCCTATGGGTTTAATTATCTCCAGTTTCAAGGAGGTATTGATTTAGGTCCTGGGCAGGATTTAGTCAGTGTTTACCATTTGATTAAGGTCAGTAGTGATGCTGATAAACCAGCCGAAGTAAGAATTAAGGTATTCTTACCCAGAGAGAATCCCGTTGTACCATCTGTGTATTGGATTTGGCGGACTGCTGACTGGCAAGAACGGGAATCCTATGACATGTTTGGTATTATTTATGAGGGTCATCCCAATTTGAAACGAATCCTCATGCCTGAGGACTGGGTGGGTTGGCCTTTGCGTAAGGACTACATTTCACCGGATTTCTACGAATTGCAAGATGCTTATTAAGTAGCATTTTTCATGCTCTTGTCCAGACCACCAATATCTATCTGCAAGATAATTGCAGATAGAATTAAAATTAGTTAACTCTTAAAATTAACCCTGTTGTCTCCTTTTACTCCATCTGTGATTACTACTCCCCTTTCTCCTAACCTCTCCCAAGCTAGTTCTGTCCCCGATAGTCTGGGACGTTTTGGTCGCTTTGGGGGCAAATATGTTCCGGAAACTTTAATGCCAGCTCTGTTTGAATTGGAAGCTGCTTATCAGCGTTATCGCCAGGAATCGGATTTTCAAACCGAATTACAGGCTTTACTAAAAGATTATGTAGGACGCTCTACACCTCTATATTTTGCCCAAAGACTTACTGCTCATTATTCTCGTCCTGATGGTACTGGGGCGCAAATTTATTTAAAACGTGAGGACCTAAATCATACAGGTGCTCATAAAATTAATAATGCTCTTGGTCAGGTACTTTTAGCCAAACGCATGGGTAAAGAGAGAATTATTGCTGAAACCGGAGCAGGACAGCATGGGGTAGCTACGGCAACCGTGTGCGCTCGTTTTGGATTGAAATGTATTATTTATATGGGTGTTCATGACATGGAACGCCAATCTTTAAATGTATTTAGAATGCGCTTAATGGGTGCGGAGGTAAGGGGGGTAGCTGCGGGGACAGGTACTCTTAAAGATGCCACGTCTGAAGCTATTCGCGACTGGGTAACTAATGTGGAAACCACCCATTATATTCTGGGATCTGTTGCTGGTCCTCACCCTTACCCCATGATGGTGCGGGATTTTCATGCTGTTATTGGTCGGGAAACCCGTGAGCAAGCGGTAGAAAAATGGGGTGGTTTACCGGATATTCTTTTGGCTTGTGTAGGTGGTGGTTCTAATGCTATGGGACTTTTCCATGAGTTTGTTAAAGAACCTTCTGTACGATTAATTGGTGTAGAAGCAGCTGGTGAAGGAGTGGATACTGGTAAACATGCTGCTACTCTGACCAAAGGAGAAGTGGGTGTGTTGCATGGTGCCATGAGTTATTTACTACAGGACGGGGAGGGACAGGTTATTGAACCACACTCTATTAGTGCAGGACTTGATTATCCTGGTGTTGGACCAGAACACAGTTATATGAAGGATACGGGTAGAGCTGAATATTATAGTGTAACAGATAAGGAAGCTTTGGAGGCTTTTCAAAGACTGTCTCAATTGGAGGGAATCATACCAGCCTTGGAAACATCCCATGCGATCGCCTATTTGGAAACTTTATGTCCTCAGCTCATAGGTAGTCCACGAATTGTGATTAACTGTTCTGGTAGGGGTGATAAGGATGTACAGACAGCAGCGAAATTTCTTATTCCAACTTAATTGTGTAGTATATTCGTGCTTTAACTTTCTTAGTTATAACTAAAAATTGAATTAACCTGTGCAAAAATCTCCTCGCTTACAGCGGGGAGTGTGCTAACTTAAAACTTAGAACTACCCCCATCTAGCATATTACTTCCCTTAACCTCACCACAAGTAGGATTTAGAAAGTAGAAAATTGTGTTTGATTAGACAGAAAAATTTGGTACACTAATTTGGTATACTAATTTAGTACACTAATAAAGGCATTTACTTATGTTTGTAAATGTATCTGTGAATATTTGTGAGGAGGTTTAACATGGAAAATTCGGATTCGGAGTCTTTAAAGAACCTTACTGAAAAAAAAATTGAACGATGGAAAGCCGGTTTGGCAGACCTAGGACGACGCAATCCTCTAATTAAGTTTCGCCAGGATGGTCCTAGGTCATTAGAAATTATGGCGGAACCAAATGTTATCTTTAAACATTTAATTGAGGATAAACAAACATATTACTTTCCATTTTACTTTCAAGCGTATGGACAAGTTGAGGGAATTCCTCAATCTGAGCAGATTAAAGATGAGAATATAAGAAGTTATCTGCAATTAATAACTCGTCAAAAGGGTGATGAGAAAGTAAAAATACTGAAAAAGCTATGTAGTGAATCAAGATTGTCATTAGAAGAAATGGGGGTAAATAGCCTCTTTTTAGCATTTGGAACACTGACTTGGTATGACTTGGATAAGCCAAATGAAGCACTAACATCGCCTCTGATCCTTGTTCCCGCGAAATTGACTAAAGAACCAAAGCGAAGTCTCTACAGCATCTGTATTCTTGAGGAAGATGTTGTCCTTAATCCAACGCTCTCATTAAAGTTAAACCAAATGTGTGGGATTGAACTACCAGAAGGAGAGGCAATCCAAGAAGTAGCTTACAGCGAATTAATCAGCCAAATTACTCAACTTTTATCGCCACAATTATCAGGACAATTACCAGGACAAGAGAAATGGGAAATCAAGGAAAATATTTTTCTATCACTATTTTCTTATGCTAAAGCTGCAATGGTTAAAGACCTTATTGAAAATAAAGATAGGATTCTTAACCACCCAATTTTACAAGCGATTAGTGGAGATCTGAAAAATTACCAGAAAAACTACCAAGATCAACCTCGTGAATCAGACTTAGATTTGCAAAGTAGTCCCGAAAAAATATTTCAAATTCTTGATGCTGACTCTAGCCAGCAGGTTGTGATTGAAGCAGCAAAGCATGGTCATAGTTTTGTTGTTCAGGGACCACCAGGAACAGGCAAAAGTCAAACTATTGTTAATATGATTACCGAATTAATTGGTGCGGGTAAATCAGTTTTGCTGGTTGCTGAAAAGAAGACTGCTATTCAGGTGGTTTATGACCGCATGGACGACTTAAATTATATGTGCTTGGATCTCCACCATGGTGGTGCAACTGACAAAAGAAAACCGGTAGAAAATTTGTTAAAAACAATCCAGCATATTTCTGATGTTTCTGACGAATTAGAACACGATAGCTTTTTTACTGAATTAATATCTGCCCGTAAGTCAGTTAACTCTTATCTTAAAAGTTTACATAGCAAGGAAAAACCGCTAGATAAATCAGCTTTTGAGTTATTTGGTGAGTTATTGAAAAAGAATAGAGAAAATGTTCCAGAGCTTAATAATGTTATATTTACTAATTTCAACCAGTGGTCTCCTAATCAATTTCAATCAGCCAAAGATCTACTGAATCAACTAGCTCAGTTTCTACCCTTTTTTAACGGACAAAGAACCACAATTTGGGCAAAAACCTCCTTGAATTCCTACTCATTTGATCACGAATTAGAATTGAGGGGAAAAATAGAAGATTTTCAGCAAGCAGTATCTTTAAACCGAGATATTAACCAGGAGCTAAAATCAGTTCTTCATGTTGGTGCACCCTTAAATTTAGAGTTAATAAGGACTTATTGTGATACCTTATCTCATATATTAAGGGCTCCTGCGTGCTTGCCAGAAAATTGGTCTAAAATAAATATTTCCCATGCCGAAGATGCCATTAAAAAATTGAAAGATGATGTTCAAGTACTTGAGAGTTTTGAATCTCACTTGAAACAAAGATATTCTCCCGACTTATTTTCTCCAGATCTAGATTTGCCTCAGTTATCTCAAAGATATCAGAATTATAGCCGCTTCTGGCTGATTCGTATTTTTAATCGTAACTATTGGAGAGATCGCCAGCACTTACAAAAATTAATTATAAAACACCCAGTTTCTCATCTAGAATTACAACGAGATTTATCACATGCAGTGCAAGTTAGAAATATTCGAATAAAGCTAAGTCAAAGTGACTACCCTGCTCGTGTAGCTTTTGGTTCTCTGTTCGATCCGGAAATTGCCAGACAATCAGATGTACGGACTATTGAGGAGGCTTTAAGCTGGTTAATTGATTTACGGCAATATTCTTTTTTAGATGATTGTGTTGAAAATATCCAAAACATTTTAGTTTCTCCATCAGGAAAACGTAAAGTTCAGGAGTTGCTTAAAAAGCTTGAATCAAACTTTGTGGAAATTGAGAAAGGAATTCATTTCTTATCGTCGCATTTTCAGGAAAATGATATCACTGATGACGGATTATCTTTCGACAAAATCCCCCTTACTAAACTGAAAGAATTTTTGGATATTGCCCATTCTGGTTTATCTGATCTGCAAGGGTGGCTGACCTACAAGGAAACTTGTCAAAAGTTGGAAGATTTAGGATGTAGGAAATTTTTGGATGCTTTGCGTAGGAATAAGATCGATTCTAATTATTGGTTTACAGCTCTGGAAAAACTGATTTATCAAACTTGTCTTGACTCCATTCTTGCTCAAAAACCTGAGTTGAAGAACTTTAAAATTGATGTGCATGAACGGCAAATTAAAGACTTTGCTGAACTTGACTATAGTCAGTTAGATATTGCTAAACGACGATTAAAACAAATTCATGCACAAAGGTGGCAAAGGTTTCAAGAAACTACAGATGGTAGTTCCGAGTTGAGAACATTGAGAAAAGAAGAAACCAAAAAGCGGAAACACTTACCGATTCGTAAACTTCTTAATGACAAAGAAAAGGGTATCAAACAACTGGTTTCAACCCTCAAGCCTTGCTGGATGATGAGTCCTTTGTCAGTGAGTAAGTACATTGACCCTAGTGCAATTCACTTTGACGTTCTCATTTTTGATGAAGCTTCACAACTGCGAACTGAAGATGTTGTTTCTTCAATCATCCGTTGCGATCAAGTAATTGTTATTGGCGATAGAAAGCAACTTCCACCAACATCTTTTTTCTCCAGAGTTGAGAATGAGGAAGATATAGATGATGAAGATGATGCAAATTATGAAAGTGTCTTAGATGAATGTTCAAACTTTATGTTTGGATATACACTTAAGTGGCACTATCGTAGTCGAGATGAAAGATTAATTGCTTTTTCAAATCGTCATTTTTATGACTCAAAATTGGTTACATTTCCAAACCCCATTCAAAATCAGGAGTTGGGGGTATGGTTTGAGTACGTCTCCGATGGTATTTATGATCGCGGTGGGCGTAGAGATAACCAAATTGAGGCAAAAACTGTTGCTGATTTGACCTTGGCACATGTTAGAAAAAATCTTGAACAAAATTCTCACCAGTCCCTTGGGATTATCGCATTTAGTCAAGCTCAACAGAATGCCATTCAGGAACAGATAGATATATTAGTAAGAAAGAATCCCGAGTTGGAAGCTTTTTGTCGGGATGACTCTGATCGGTTTTTTCTCAAAGCTTTAGAAAATGTACAAGGTGATGAGCGGGATCTAATTCTGCTTAGTGTTGGATATGGGCGCGATCGTGAAGGTAAACTAACTTTGAATTTTGGACCGCTTAACAAAAAAGGTGGAGAAAGGAGGCTGAATGTCGCTATTACACGGGCTAAAGTCAAAATTGTTTTAATATCTTCTATAGGTGCAGGTGACATTGACCTAGCTGGTACCGAAAGTGAAGGTATCAGAATGCTGCGCGATTATTTACAATATGTTGCTACTGGCGGTGAGCGTTTACAGGGTGATTCTTATACCAACACACTTAAATTTGATTCGCCATTTGAGGAAGATGTATATGAAACAATAAGCCGACATTCCTCATTGCAGGAATATATAATCCGTACCCAAGTCGGATGTTCAGGTTATCGAATTGATTTGGCTATTGCGCACAAAGATTCTCCAGGAGAATTCCTATTGGGAATTGAGTGCGATGGTGCATCCTATCACAGTTCCCATACAGCACGAGATAGGGATCGTATTAGACAAAAAGTTCTCGAAGGACTGGGTTGGACTATTCATCGAATTTGGTCAACAGAATGGTTCCGCAATAAGGGACAACAAGTGGATTTGTTAATACAAAAAATTAAACAAGCTCCGGTAAACTTATATTTATTTATCCTAAAAATATACCAGATTATTGAGGTATGATAACAGCATCTGTTAATTTCCAATTTTTGCAATCCCATGATTTACAGTTATTACGTCTTAGTGTTTTAGCTGAGGGCTATGTGTGGAATCAACCCAAAACTTGTTTAGTTAAATTGTGCTACTTTGGCCAACTCTTAACTCAATTAATTGCTGCTAGAACGGGAAACTTCCATTCCACTGTTGAAAACCAAACAGATCTATTGCGCCAATTAGAGCTAAAAGGAATCCTACCACAAAAGGTAGCCCTCCTATTCCATCAAGTCAGGGTTGTTAGTGATAGAGCTACCTATGAGCATACTAGTGATCCTAGTCAGGCTTTGACCATATTAAAGATAGCTAGGGAGTTAGCTATCTGGTTTCATCGCACATTTGGTGGAAACACCACTTTTACCCCCAATCCTTTTATATCTCCTCCCGATCCAGTTGATTATAGGACAGAATTGGAAACATTGCAACATGTAGAAACTGAATTTGAACAGGCATTAGCCACATTTTCACTTCATTTGGCACAACTACAGGTTATCTCTAGCACCCTATCACCAAGACAGACTGACACTATTATTTCCCTAGGCAATCAGGCAGTTTTAGAAATTGATCTGGAAGAGAATGCCCATACCTACCTTTGCCGAGGAATTGCCCGCAGCGACTTAGGAGATAATCGGGGGGCAATAAATGATTTTACCCAGTCCATAAGTATTAATTCTAACCTGCCTCAGCCATATATGGAACGGGGAATTGCCCGGACCAATTTGGGAGATGGGCAAGGAGCAATAGATGATTTTAACCAAGCTCTTGATATTAATCCTAATCTTGCTTTAGCTGCTTATAGTCGCGGAGTCGCCCATAGGGACATGGGGTATCTTCAAAAAGCAATAGAGGATTTTAACCAAACCCTTCACCTTAATTCTGCTTTTTTTGATGCTTATACTAAACGGGGACTTGCTCGATATGATTTAGGGGATAAGCAGGGAGCAATAGATGATTTTAATCAGGTTATCACGATAAATCCCCACTTTGCTGATGGTTATGCTGCTAGAGGACTTGTTTACTGTGACCTAAGAAACTATCAAGAAGCTATCAATGATTTTAACCAGACAATTAGAATTAATCCTAATTATGCCCAAGCATACCACAATCGAGGTGTTGCTCGCAGTCAATTAGGAGATAAGCAGGGAGCAATAGACGACTATACCCACAGCTTGAATCTTAATCCTAAATTTGCTAGTGCCTATTATAACCGGGGCATAATTCGTAGTGACCTGGGTTCTCAAAAGGCGGCCATGGATGATTACACCCAAGCTATCAAAATTGATCCCAATTATGCCCAAGCATATAATAATCGGGGAGCTATTCGTACTTACTTGGGAAATTATCAAGGAGCAATAGATGATTACATTCAAGCTTTAAGAGTTGATTCCAACTATGCGGAAGTTTATCACAACTGGGGAACTACCCGTATTAACTTGGAAGACAACCAGGGAGCAATAGATGATTATACTCAAGCACTCAATATTAATCCTAACTATGCCCAGGCCTACTACGGTCGGGGAATTGCTCGTTTTAACCTAGGAGATAAACAAGGAGCAATAGATGATTATACTCAAGCACTCAATATTAATCCTAACTATGCTCAAGCCTACTACAACCGAGGAATTGCTCGCACTAGCTTAGGAGATAAACAAGGGGCGGTAGATGATTATACTCAAGCACTCAATATTAATCCTAATTATGATCAAGCCTACTACGCTTGGGGAATGGTTTGTAGTGAACTGGGAGATAAGCCAGGAGCCGTAAATAATTACACTCAAGCACTCAATATTAACCCTGATGATCCTGAAACCTACATTGCACGGGGACTGACCCGCAGTGAGTTGGGAGACAACCAGGGAGCAATAGATGATTATACCCAGGCCCTGAATCTTAATCCTGATTATGCTTACATATACAACAATCGAGGAGTTGTTCGCAGTGATATAGCAGATTATCAGAGGGCAATAGATGATTATACTCAAGCCCTGAATATTAGTCCTGATTATGCTGATGCCTACTATAATCGGGGAATTGCTTACTATGATTTAGGAAACTACCAGAGCGCAATAGATGATTACACCCGATCTATAGAAATTAAGCCTAATTGTGCTGATACCTATGTTGGCAGAGGAACTGCCCTTTATAAGTTAGGAGATAGTCAAGGAGCGATAAATGATTTCCATCATGCTCTGGATATTGACGCTAGTTATGCTGATGCTTACAACAATAGGGGAATTGTTCGCTATGAGCTGGGAGATTACCAGGGAGCAATTAACGATTTCAATCATGCTCTTAATATTAATCCCAACTATGCTCAAGCTTATAACAATAGGGGAATTGTTCGCTATGAGTTGAGGGATAATCAGGGAGCAATGGAGGATTTCAATCACGCTGTTAATATTAACTCTAACTATGCTCAAGCCTATAATAATAGGGGAATTGTGCGTATTTGTTTGGGCGAGAGGCAATTGGCTATAGAAGATTTTAGTCAAGCTATTATAATTGCCTATAATTATACGGAATCATATATTAACAGGGGATACGCACGCTATGAATTGGGGAATAGGCAAAAAGCCATAGAAGATTTTAATCAGGCTTTAAACATTAACCCCAATTACGCTCAAGCATACAACAATCGGGGGGTTGCATACACAGATTTAGGAGATAGGGAATGGGCTAAAGATGATTTTAGTCAAGCTATCCAAATCAATCCTTATTATGCAGAAGCATACAACAATCGAGCAATTGTTTGCTATGAGCTGGGAGATCACCAGGGAGCAATAGAGGATTTCAATCAGGCTTTAAACATTAACTCAAATTATGTTGAAGCGTATAACAAGAGAGGGAACATTCGCTACGAATTGGGAGATAGACAGGGAGCAATAGAGGATTTTAACCGAGCTTTAAATCTTGGTAGTTTAGACCTAGGGGAAAACCTCAAGTTTTGGGAGAGGGGAGGATTAACACTGACCATTAAACTTCGTAATTACCTTAACTTAAAAATCCTGAGCTTTGAAGTAGTTAGTAAGAAAAATTTCGGAGAGATAATCAAAACTGATGCTAGTGTCATATACTTTGTGGAGGATTTAGGTGATGATATCACCCTAGAAATGGTAGAAATTCCAGGAGGGACATTTACCATCAACTCAGCTGAAAATCGGGGAAACCCGGAGGAGAGTGCTGAACATTTAGTCACAGTGCCCAGTTTTTTCATGGGAAAATACGAGATAACACAAGAACAATATCAAGCTGTTACTGGAGATAACCCTTCTTATTTCAAGGGTGACAAACGTCCAGTAGAAAGGGTAAAGTGGAATCAAGCAGTTGATTTCTGCGAGAAACTCAGTCAGATTACTGGAAGGATATACACCTTACCCAGTGAAGCACAGTGGGAATATGCTTGCAGGGGGGGAACCAGCACAGAATTTCATTTTGGTGACAATATTACAACAGATTTGGTCAACTATCATGGAGACCATAAACAAAGTTTAGCACCTCAAGGACAATATCGCAAACAAACTACGGAGGTGGGAAGTTTCCCTCCCAATCCATTTGGATTATACGATATGCACGGGAACGTTTGGGAATGGTGTTTAGATCATTGGCATGATCACTACCAAGATATACCAAAGGATAGTAGTCCATGGGTTGAGAAGGGAATTTTTGGTGTTTTTCGCGGCCATGTGTTACGTGGTGGTTCTTGGTGTGATTCTGCTCAACACTGTGGTTGTGGTTCCCGTAATCGTCACCTCTCTGACAAGAACAACTTAGGTTTTCGGGTTGTGTGCTCAAACCACAATCGTTAAACATTCCCATCTACTTTATCTACTTTTGGGAAAATTGCATAAGAATTACAATTCCCATCCCTAACCCACACAGATTGGGTAACCATGCACCTACAAAGGGAGATAAAATTTCTGCTTGTGCTAAAGCTCCACAAACGGATAGTAATAAATAATAAATAAAAATGACTATAATGCTGACACCAAAACTCCTTCCCCTACCAGTGCGTTGGGGGATAGTTCCCATAGCTGACCCAACTAAACCAAAAATTATACAAATAAAGGGAAAGGCTATTTTTTGTTGAATTCTGACCTCCAGTTTTTTAATTCTTTGGGGATTACCTGCTAACTTTTCAATTTCTAGTTGTTGTAATGATTGGGCAATATTCATTTCTTCATAGTCTCGACTATTTTTAGCCACAATTAAAGGTGTGCTGGGTAATTTTAATTGCTGATGTTCAAAACGCAAAATATTTCGATAGGAACGATCAGGAGCGACTAAATAAATAGTACCATTATAAAAGTCCCAAACTTGTTTATATGCATTCCATTGGGCAGATTCAGATACAACAATTTGATTTACTCCCGCTTTAGAACGATCAATAATTGTTAGTCCTTTCATTTTTTTGCCGTCAAATTCATCAGCATAAAATAAGCGAGCTAATAGTCTACTAGTACCCCCATCTTTTGTTTTTTCTTCTCGATATTCTGGATAATAAATATTCTCTTGTTTAAATGATGGTTGATCTGATTTTAATGCCTGTTCTAGAGTAATACTGGCTTCATAATTGGCTGCGGGGGAAATATATTCATTAAATACATAGGTCATTCCAGTAACTAAACCACTTAGCAAAACTGCTGTTAGTACCATTCGATAAACACTCACACCACATCCTCTTAAAGCTATCAGTTCACTGTCACTGGATAACTTGCTATAAGTCATTAAAGTTGCTAGTAAAGTAGACATGGGAAAGGAATAAACCATGACATAGGGCAATTTCAGCACAAACACTTTTAATGCAATGTTAATTGGTAGTCCGGATTCTACTACTTTGCGCAACAACTCAAATAAACTGTCAATGGCTAAGACTACGGAAGTAAAAGCACCAACACCAAATAGAAAGATGGGTAATAACTGCATCGCCAAGTAGCGATCCATAATAGAAAATGGCATCAGGGAGTTAATCGTATAAAATGGTTTGGTCTGATGATAATCCATAAAATTACTTTGTTTTTAGTTTACTTTTAATCCGTTTTTAATTTATTCTCAATTAGTTTTGCCTATATTAAAAAGGAGTGTAAATTTTATACTATTAATATAATCAGTTTAATTACTTTTAAACAAGAAAGTGGTTGCCTAGGTAGTATTGACGCACAAGAGGATTGTTGTAAAGCTCATCAGCAATGCCAAAGGCTAAGATTTGTCCTTCCCGCATGATATAGGCTCTGTCAGTAATGGCCAGGGTTTCTCTAACATTGTGGTCAGTGATTAAAATACCCATACCACGCTCTCTCAATCGGGCAACAATTTGCTGAATTTCTGCCACTGCGATGGGGTCAACCCCAGCAAAGGGTTCATCCAAAAACAGAAATTTCGGGCCCTCCCTACCTGCTGCTAACGCTCTAGCTAACTCTGTACGTCGTCGTTCACCTCCAGAAAGTTGAATACCCTTACTATTAACAACTTTTTGCAGGCGAAATTCTGTTAATAGTTCTCCTAATCTACTAGACCATTCTCGCCTTGGCACATTGGTTTGCTCCAGTACTAAAAGTATATTTTCTTTTACAGATAGTTGACGAAAAATACTCGCTTCCTGTGCAAGATAGCCAAGACCCAATCTAGCCCTCTTGTGCATGGCCATGGAAGTAACATCTAGTTCATCTAACCATACCTTACCTTGATCTGGTTTTTCTAAACCTGTAGCAATGTAAAATGTTGTGGTCTTACCAGCACCATTGGGCCCTAACAAACCAACTATTTCACCTTGAGATACAGAAAGACTAACACGATTGACAATTACTCTTTTACCGTAGGACTTGTGAATATTTTCCAGAAAGATTTTCACTATTGCTGCTCTTGCAATGATTAATATTGACACTCCCCGTACCTACGGGGATTCTTGGTTCAGTAATCAGAGGGGAGACCGAGTTTTAGAACCTCGCTTAGGAGTTGGTTTGGTTGTTGGTCTGCTGGTTGGTTGAATCGAATCATCATCCCCTATCATATAAATTGATTCGACTTGACGGTTAGATTGGGGTAGGGCGATAAATCGTCCCTCATCAATGAGATAGGTGACCTTTTCAGCTCTGATACTATTATTACCTTGTTGCAAAATATATACATTACCACTAAAGTCTATCCGACGTTCTTTGCTAAAATATTGGGCTTGTGCAGCAGTTGCTTGAATTTGACGAGCAGGATAGAGCATCTGCACATTACCACGAGCAGTAATCACTTGAGTTTTGGCATCATATTCTTGAATGTCAGCACGGATGGTCAATGGGCGATTTCCCCCAGAAGATTGGGCCGTGGATAGCTTACCTGTTAGGGTAACCGTAATGATAGTTACAGGGAGCATGATGGCCAATCCCAGACGATGCATTTGTGACTTGAGCATAGGTGGACATTATAAAAGTTGATTGTAGGTCTTTCAGTCTAGATCTTGTCAATGAAACATTCGACGTTTTCCGCTGATTAAAGTTTCTCGACTATGGAGTTTTGCTAACTTTGGAATTAGTATCTGGGGGATTTGACCTGACAATCTTAGGCAAAGTCATTGTTGAAACTACTTCTGGTTTTCCCTGCTGAATGACTCTTAAAAAGTTCACACTATCAATTAAAAGTTGGCCCAAATTAATCCCATAATTGTTATCATCAGCGAGACGACGTAAACGATTCGTACCCTCACCCAACAGGATCATTGCTCCTCGCAAGTTGCTATTTTCCAGATGATATAAGGCCACAGCAATTTGTAAAATTCCCTGATACAGGGTTTTTTCTGGTCCTGTTGCTTCTATCCACAGTGCTTCCAGGATATCATGACAGGCGTAGAACTGTCCAGCATTGAACTGTTCTACACCTAGCCAAAATTCCTCTGGTTGATTTCCATTCATCGGAAATTATCCCATACTGTCTCGTACTTCTTTAATGGTTTCCACGGGAATTTCTTGTAAGTTTTTCCCGGCAAATTCGTTGTCAGGAGTCAAGAAAAGCATACAGTGGCATTCTTTGCGCTCCCGCATTGGTACACAAGGACAATTCCAATAGGCAGCGCTAACTTCCGCTTCTTTGTCTTCATAATGACGACAAGGACACAATGGTGCACCTAAATCATCTTTGTGCTTTGCTAAACCTTCAATGACCACTGCTGTCACGGATGGGTCTGAACAAAAATATGTTCCAGTCCTTTTGGCGTACTGTTCTGAAAAGTGATGCATTGCTTCTAAGCTTTTATCACTGGATTTTGTGTTAAGTTCTGAGTTAAGCTTGGTCATTGGATCAGTTTTGATAATTTAAATATTTTCTTGTATTGTACAATAGCTGAGGATAAGTTTTTGGTTTGTCCGGTGAGATTGTAGCCATCCTATTTGTCCTACCGCGACCATTTGATTTAGTATGATTTAGTATTAGTACTACGGGTCTATGTTATTTAATAACACATCCCTTGTAAAACTACCATGTAGTGCATGGGGAATATGATGCTTTAAATGTAATTTAGCTATTGTTCCCTTTTCTAGGTCATTAGCATCTAAAATTACTATATATGAACGGTGATGTTCTGCATTATAAACCAAGCCCACAATCCATCCTGCATCTTCTTCTTGACCATGAGGATGGGGAATAAAGATGGGCTCACCCATGAAACCCCTCGGTGCTGCACTCCAAATCTGTTGTTTCCCCGATTCTAAATCAATTTTTAAAATGGCTTGTAAAGGAGCATTTCCCCGGGGATTATGAGCAGCACTCATGTATAAATAACGGTAAGGTCTGCTTACGTGATCCGGATGAATAGCAGGAAATTCACAGGCCCGATCATTTATTAATTTGGCTGTCACTTTTTTCTGCAATAAATCTAGCTCAAATCTCCATAACTTTCCAGGGGCGATCGCATCAAAGTTTGTTTGTCGGTAATCTTGATTGCTTTCAATGTCTGTTAAGGATAGGGAGTCATAGCAGATAGAATCAACAATAATTTTATGGTCTATTTCAAAACCATTAGCATGGTGAAAAATAAACCCTGCTGTGGTTTCTAAAACTTTTACTCCCGAAGAGACCATGGGACTGTGCTGACGGGGAATGAGAATAATTTTCGTAGGGAGATTTTTTTCCGGTTTAATACATTGTGCTGCACCAACTTGTCCCAAGGCAAAAGGAATGGGGTTAAAACTGAGGGGGTTTTGGAAGAATATACAATAATTTTCCGTAATAACAAAATCATGAATGAAGCAAAAACCATCAATTTTATGATTCTGCTTACTTACCACTTCAGCATCTTGGTTGAGTTCAAAAATTGTAATCTTTGTTTTTATTCCTGGTTCAATGGCAAAGTTAACCAGTTTGCCCTGGGGATCTACGCGGGGATGGGCACTGAAAGCTTCTCCTGATGATAAACCATGATTAAAATATTCTTTGCCCAAGGTTTCTAAGGTATAAGGATTTAATGAATAAGGTTCCGCTGCTTCCCACAATGCCAGTAGTTTTTTACCCCAGTAAATAACATTTGTATTGGCAATATTCTTGGTCTTAAAGTCCAGTATATTAGCTAACCAACCACCAGGTTTTTGGGTTCCAAACACTCCGCGATAAAGAATTCTACCCGCTTTCTTTTCCGCCAAATAACCCTCAGTCTGTACAAATCGATTCCGGAAGTGGGCTCGACCTTGACTAAATACAATTTGACTAATCATCCCATCACCATCAAAGGGATGATGTATTCTTTGTCCGTTGATATCTAATAACCCAGGACCATTTCTAAAAACTGTCCCTTCCAGCTCTTTGGGTATTTCACCTTCTACCTCGTCAATCCAATAGTCATACTCTTCTTTCAGGGACTCATATCCCTGTTGCCAATCTTCACGAGTATAGGATTTTTCTAAATTTTGCTGAGTACGTAGATCTATGGATTGCATATTTTTATTAATTGATATTAAGTTTCATCTACGATTGTAACACTAGTAGGACTAATGGAAACCTATTTGACCACCACTCCATATTCCATTTCTTCCTTACTAGGCAAAAGTTTGACAAATAACATTGGTAATAAGGCAATCAAGTTAGTTATTACTAGTAGCAACCACAAACTGTCAAAATTGCTCTCTGTTATTCCTAACCAGTACATAATTAAAGCTCCGGACTCTCTAGAAACCAATCCACCTAGGTTAAATACTGACATCAATACTGCAAATAGTGTTGCTTCTATTCCCATGGGACAAATTCTAGCTGCTAATATCATGGTAGGCATAAATGCAATTTGCCCCATAGCTGCAATAATTAAGCTGTCTCCCAAACTAAACCATCTATCATTTATCCCTAAAGCTCTATTAGTATGTGTAATTAAAATTAACATAGTCATTCTTAATAATACAGATACAAGAATGCCCCAGGTAAAAATACTTTGAAATGGAACGTTTTTAAGAAATCGTTGGAAAATCCAAATACCAACTAAAGAAGCTAAACTAGTGAACAGATGTATTCTACCTAAAAACTCGGGTTGGAAATGCAGCTCGTTGGTAAAGAAGTAGAAATAAGCTGATTCTCCACTGGGAGTACATTGCCAGATAAAAATAAATAGGGTTGGTAGTAAAACTGCTCTAGTGCGAAAAGCTTGTAGAAGTTGATTAGTCTGATTTCTAATACTCACTGATTTATTCCTATCTTGCTGTGAATCTTGTTGGTCAACTGATGTTTCAGCAATGAACCAGGCAACCACGGAGATAAGGAGGGGAAATAAAGCAGTAATTAAAAATACTGTCTTTGTAGTAAAATACTCTAAGACTAGTCCGCTGAAATAAGCTGTTAAGAAAGTTCCCAAAGCGGTGGCTCCCCAACACAGGGATTGTAGAGAACCAGCCTTGGCCTGAGATTCTAACCTGGCACGTTCAACAACCAAGGAATCAACTATCACATCGCTGACAGCAATAGCTAAAGAAGATAAGGTGACTATTATTGTTGCTTTCCAACTGTTATCTACTAATGTTGCTAAGGCCATCCAACTAGCAGCACCTAGAATCCCAGATAGAACTAGATAGGGACGACGACGGTAGCCAAATATAGGAAAAGTATCGGAAACAAAGCCAAATAATGGTTTGATCATCCAAGGTAGGGTAACTATACCTAAGATAGCTGAGACTTCTACTGGACTTAGTTGTAATTCATCCTTGAGGAAAAAACTCACCGAAAGACGAGACAATCCCAAGGCGCCCTGGACAAGATAGACTGCTAAAATGGCAATTAGTTCTGGACCGGGTTTATGCCCTAAAAAAATCTTCTCGGTGATTGAATTATTAATTGATTCTTTAAGCTTGGAAAAGCCAGAAGAGTTAATCAGCATGTGATCAGGTAGTGTTAAGTTTTGTAAGAATTTAGATCCATTTCCCCATTATATGATATGTACTGTCTCCTGATCGGCTTTTTGGCAACAAAATAATATCCTACTCCAAGGATGTAACCGTGGAGGATTTGATAGACGCGGTGTGGGCATTTTCCAATTGGACTGATATGCGACTTATGGTTAATAGTGGTACTTCTTGACGACAAGATGGGCAAAACCAGTACAGTTCTCTGTGACGAATATGTCGCAAAACGAACCCACCACAGCAGGGACATGTATTGGCTCTATTACTCATGTCAATATCCTCCTAAAAATTTTTATGCTTAGAGAAAAACTTAGTCAAGTTAAATGGTTAGTCACAACTGCTTTTGTATATAGTGGTAATTTGATTTGGCATATCCTGTTAGCAGTCCCAACCTCACCTAGAGGAATTTTAAGAGGAAAGAAATTTCTACCGAGTTTTTTTCAATTTAAATTAACTTTTCTAATTTCCACAAACGAGTTGGGTTCAAATAACAGTCTATAGACAATAAATATAACCACTGTTATTATAGACTAGTATGTGGTCGTTTCATCTGTCTTGGGGATCATAATAAGACCATAGTTCTCGCAATTGAGAATTTTCAAATTTTGTAACCCCCCATACTATAATAATTAAATTAATATTCAGTATTGTTAAATTCTCTGTTTGCATAACCATTGCTCAATCCGCTCATGAAAATTGCCACTTGGAATGTCAATTCAATTCGTACTCGTCTAGAACAGGTTATTAGCTGGTTAGGGGAAAATAATGTTGATGTTCTGTGTCTACAGGAAACCAAGGTCATAGATAGGGATTTTCCCCTAACTGTATTTCATGACGTAGGCTATCACACTTATATTTATGGACAAAAGGCTTACAATGGTGTAGCATTAATTAGTCGCCAGCCAATGAAAAGTGTAAGTACAGGGTTTTGTCAGGTGCTGGAAAATCTGGAACCTGAATGGGATGACCAGAAAAGAGTGATCACGGGTATTGTAGATGAAGTGAGAATTATTAATCTGTATGTTCCCAATGGTTCAGCAGTAGGAAGTGAGAAATATCAATATAAATTGCAGTGGTTAGCAGTATTAAAAACATACCTAGAGGTTTTGCTGAAATCTAATTCTCACATTATTATGTGTGGTGATTTTAACATTGCACTGGAAGATATAGACATTTATAAACAAGTGGATACAAAAAATCAGATTATGGCATCCTTACCAGAGAGAGAAGCTTTAAGAGAGATTTTGAACCTGGGTTTTGGGGATGGGTTTCGCAAGTTTAATTCCCAGGGGGTAATTATAGTTGGTGGGACTATCGTACGGGAGCTTTTAAAAGAAATTCGGGATGGAGAATAGACCATCACTACTTAACAGATGTACTTTATAAACAGGCTAAGAGTTGCTTAATTGATATTAGTCCTAGAAAGCTAGAACAGCCTAGTGATCATGCACCCGTAGTAGTGGAAGTTTAGTAGGTTTATTGCTCCTGAAATCCACCACCACCAGGAGTTTCTATGACAAAAATATCTCCTGGTTGCATTTCTACAGTAGCAGTGCTATCTAAAACCTCTGGGATGCTATTTTCGCGTTGTATCCAGTTGTTTCCCACCTTTCCTGGTGCTCCACCATGTAATCCAAAGGGGGGGACTAAACGATGACCAGAAAGAATATTTGCCGTCATGGATTCGAGAAATTTGATTTTTCTGACCACCCCATTACCCCCGGAATATTTCCCTTTACCCCCACTATTCTCACGGATGCTAAAACTTTCCACTATTACTGGATAACGGGTTTCTAACACTTCTGGATCGGTAAGTCGGGAATTGGTCATGTGAGTGTGAACTGCATCTGTGCCATGAAAGTCCATACCTGCTCCGGAACCGCCACAAATAGTTTCATAATATTGATATTTTTCATTGCCAAAAGTGAAATTATTCATCGTTCCTTGGGAAGCAGCCATTACACCTAGGGCACCATATAAAGCATCAACAATAGTTTGTGATGTTTCCACATTTCCTGCTACTACTGCTGCTGGATAGGTAGGATTTAGCATAGAACCTTGAGGAATAATAATTTCTAAAGGTTTGAGACAGCCAGCATTAAGAGGAATATTGTCATCTACCAGAGTTCTAAAGACGTATAATACTGCTGCTTGAGTTACAGCTTTAGGTGCATTAAAATTGCTCTTTAATTGTGGTGATGTGCCCGTAAAATCAATTTTAGCTGTGCGATTTTCCCTATCAATGGTGACTTGAACCTGAATTTTTGCTCCACTGTCCATTGGATATGTAAAGGATCCATTTTTTAAAACATTGATGGTTCTTCTTACCGATTCTTCCGCATTATCTTGCACAAACTGCATATAAACTTTTACAGTTTCTAGCCCATAGTGCTCAACCATTTTTATTAATTCTTGGCTTCCCCTGGCGTTGGCGGCAATTTGAGCTTTAAAATCTGCTATATTTTGGTCAGGATTGCGACTGGGATAGGGATGATTTAACAGATAATTTCTCACGGAGGTTTCTTGTAGCTCTCCTTCCCGAACCAGGAGAAAATTATCAAAAATAATCCCTTCTTGTGTAATATCCGTACTATGGGGAGGCATGGATCCGGGAGTAATACCACCTATATCTGCTTGGTGTCCTCGGGATGCAACGAAAAATAGGGGAAGTTCCTGCCCAGTTTTTAAAAACATATTAAGAAATGGAGGCAAAAATATAGGAGTGATAGCAGTAACATCAGGTAAATGGGTTCCCCCATTGTAGGGATTATTGGATAGATAAACATTACCTGGTTTAATTGTGGCTCCCAAATCATTAATTAAACAGCGTACGCTTTCACTCATAGAACCTAAATGAACGGGAATATGAGGAGCGTTAGCAACCAATAAACCAGAACTGTCAAAAATAGCGCAGGAAAAATCCAGACGTTCCTTAATATTAACTGATAGGGCTGTGTTTTGCAGGACTATTCCCATTTGTTCGGCAATAAATTGATAGAGATTTTTAAAAATTTCTAAGCGAACTGGATCTGGCTGAATATGATCATATAGTTTTTTCATCTTTCTACTTTTTCCAAAATTAAATGATTACGTTCAGTTAATTTTACTTGCCAATTGGTTTCAACGACAATAGTGCTAATTTTCTCCACAATAATAGCAGTACCTGGGATAATATCTCCCGGTTGTAAATCTTCTCTTTTATAAACTGGAGTATGGCACCACCTATTGGCAGTAAATACCTCAACTACTTCTAAAGGTTGGGGAATTTGCCCCTGGGGAAGTTGACGGAAAATGATTGGTTCTTCTGGTGTCTCCATCTGTTGAATCACCTCGACAAAAATAGATTCCACAATTAAGGTTTTTTCTGGCTGAATGAACCCATATCTTGATTTGTGTTCCCTAGCAAATTGCTGCTGTATTAATTCTATATCGTTTCTAAAATCGATGGATAAGGTAGAATTAGTTCCCTCATACTTGAGGTTAAGGTTTTTAATCACCCTGACTGACAACTGATTTACCTGATTTTCTGCTGGGTTTAATTCTTGATGAGCGGAAATTTCTAAACGGGTAACTAATTTCTGTAATTCGGGAATTAAGGACTGACTCAAGGGTTTTTCTACTCCGGTGACTCTGGTAGCTCTCACATCAGCTAAACCCATGCCATAAGCTGACAGTACACCAGCAAAGGGATGCAAAAATATCTTTTTCATGCCTAATGTATCCGCAATTAAACAAGCTACCTGTCCACCCGCACCTCCAAAACAACATAATACATATTCGCTAATATCATAACCCCGTTGTAGACTAATTTTTTTAATGGCATTAGCCATATTTTCCACAGCAATAGCAATAAATCCTGATGCTACCTGTGGAGGAGAAAAGGATTTTCCTGTAGTTAAGGTCATATTCTGGGTCAAGTCTGTAAACTTCTGCAAAACTAGTTCCCTATCTAAAGGTAATTGACCATCATTTCCAAAAACTGCTGGAAAGTATTGGGGTTGAATCTTGCCCAGCATAATATTAGCATCTGTAACTGTTAATGGTCCCCCCCGTCTGTAGGATGCAGGTCCGGGATTTGAACCCGCAGATTCCGGACCTACACGATAGGTGGATCCATCAAAGGATAAAATCGAACCTCCACCTGCAGCAATGGTATTAATCGCTAGGACGGGAACTCGCATCCGCGCACCTGCTATTTCCGAATCTAATTGTCTTTCATACTCCCCTTTAAAATGGGCCACATCTGTACTTGTTCCTCCCATATCAAAGGTGATGATTAAATTAAATCCTGCTCTTTTACTAGTTTGTACTGCACCAACAATACCACCAGCAGGCCCACTTAAAATGCTATCTTTACCTTGAAATTTCTCTGCATCAGTTAACCCACCATCAGATTTCATAAACATTAATTTGACCTCGGGAACTTGACTGGAAACCTGATTGACATAACGACGTAATATGGGTGTTAAATAAGCATCCACAACTGTTGTGTCTCCCCGACTCACAAGTTTCATTAGGGGACTAACTTCATGGGAAATGGAAATTTGGGTAAATCCAATTTCTTCGGCAATTTTTCCTATTTCTTGTTCATGTTTGGGATAGCGATCGCCATGCATAAGAACGATGGCGCAACTGTCAATTCCTGTTTGATGAATTGTTTGTAGGTCATATTTAATTTTCTGATAATTTACGGGAAATAACTCCTTACCTTGAGCATCATATCTAGCATCTACTTCAATTACTGCTTCATACAGCATGGTGGGTAAAATTATCTGTCGGGCGAAAATGTTAGGACGGTTTTGATAACCAATTCTTAAAGCATCTTTAAAGCCTTTATTAATGACTAAAACAACCCGGTCTCCATGTCTTTCTAGTAGTGCATTTGTTGCTACTGTTGTTCCCATTTTAATCACTTCTATGGTTTGACCAGGAATACTCTGTTGGGGGGAACTCCCATAATATGACGAATTCCTTGAATTACCGCATCTGTATACTGATCGGGATTCTCTGACAATAATTTATAAACTATTACCCATTGTTGATTGGGTAAGGGAACAATTAAAAATCTCTGGGGGTAGTTTAATAATCTATTGATTATGTCCTGATTATCGGTTAAAGCTACAATGTCTGTAAATGTTCCACCTCTGTCTGCAAAGAATTTTAACACGGTTTATTTCCTCATTTTCCCAGCTAGATAATACCATGATCAAGAAGTCAACCACCCAGCCATGAATTTTAACGATTAACCTAGGGCAAGTTGTTGTTAAGACTACACCATTTTATCATTACTTGTATTAGCGATGAAGTCGCAACTGCAACTGGTGAGGGTAAATAGGGCAAATACGGATATTATCAGAGCTGTTAGAAGTAAAAGTTCTCAATCGTGATATTGGTTTTATTCGTCAAGGTATGTCAGCAAAGGTGAAGTTGGCAACTTTCCCTTTTCAAGAATTCGGTTTGGTGGATGCTGAGGTTTTACAAATTAGTCCTATTACCAGAAGGTTCAATGAGGCTTTTTCCGTTAGGTAATAAATGGGGACAGAACATCCCCATCAGTTTTATAGCTGCGGAACAAACTGGGTTTTATCGGGAACAACAGTATATTCAGCTACGATTTGTCGGAATTCATTACCGTCTATGGTCTCTTTTTCAATCAAAAGATCTACTAGACGATCAGTAAGAGTACGATTTTGCTTCATGATAGCTTTTGCCAGATCATAACACTCTTCTACAATTGTTCTCACTTGTGCGTCAATACGAGCGGCAATAGATTCAGAATACTCAGATCTAGTCGTCCAATCACGTCCTAAAAAGACTTCCCCTTGTTGACTTTCTAGGGATAGGGGACCAAGTTCGGACATACCAAAACGTGTTACCATTTGGCGCGCCATACCAGTTACCTGTTGTAAATCATTTCCCGCACCGGTAGTAACTTCTGCTGCACCAAAAATTACATCCTCAGCTGCACGCCCTCCTAAAGCACCTGTAATCCTGGCCTTGAGTTGGGAACGGGTAATTAGTCCTTGTTCTTCATTAGGCATAAACCAGGTTAAACCCTGTGCTTGTCCTCTGGGAATTAGGGTGACTTTTTGGACTGGATCATGATCTTTTAATAAAGTACCTATTAAGGCATGTCCTATTTCATGGTAGGCAATTAATCGCTTACTCTTGCTGTCTACTAGAGGAGTACCTTCCATCCCCGCTACTACTCTGTCAACCGCATCATCAATTTCTAATAGGGTAATTGCTTCTTTGCGTCTTCTGGCGGTCAAAATAGCCGCTTCATTCAATAAGTTGGCTAGGTCAGCACCGCTAAATCCAGGAGTTCGACGGGCAATTGCCTCTAAGGACACGCCTTGATCTAATTTCTTGTTGCGCGCATGAACCTCTAAGATTTCTAACCGCCCTTTAATATCAGGTGCATCTACGGTCACCTGTCTGTCAAAACGTCCAGGACGTAAAAGAGCTGAGTCAAGGACATCAGGACGGTTGGTAGCAGCAATAATAATGATGCCAGTGTTACCCTCAAAACCATCCATTTCCGTTAACAGTTGGTTCAGGGTCTGCTCCCGCTCATCATTTCCCCCACCTATACCCGCACCCCGTTGACGACCTACAGCATCAATTTCATCTATAAAGATAATACAAGGGGCGTTATCTTTGGCTTTTTTAAACAAGTCACGAACTCTAGAAGCTCCCACACCCACAAACATTTCTACAAATTCCGAACCGGAAATAGAAAAGAATGGTACGCCTGCTTCACCAGCAATTGCTTTTGCTAATAGGGTTTTACCTGTTCCTGGTGGTCCTACTAACAACACACCTTTGGGAATTTTCGCCCCTACTGCAGTAAATTTCTCTGGTTGCTTTAAGAAGGTAACAACTTCTTGTAATTCCTCTTTAGCTTCTTCAATACCAGCTACGTCATCAAATTTTACTCCGGTTTTGGCCTCCATTTGGAACCGAGCACGAGATTTACCAAAGCTCATGGCTTGACCAGGTCCCCCGGGAAGGTTGTTAGAACGACGAAACAACAAGAATAAACCACCAATCAGTAACACGGGGAAGACTAAATTGCCTAATAGACCCCAGATGGCACCGTCATTACGAACTGGGTGAGCATCAAAACTGACTTGGTGTTCTTTTAGTTTGTTCACTAATTCGGGTGCATTTAAGGGCAGATCTACACGCCAACGTTGAACATGGTTCTCAATATCTTGATCCAGGGCTTCAATAATGGCTGTTCTACCCCCTTCGTATAGGTCTACACTGGTTACACGATCCGCATCCAGGTATTCTAAAAATCGTCCGTAGGTCATTCTGGTATTCGCAGCGTTTTTGCTTTGATCCCCTGGGGATCCAGCAAAAGTACCTTGCCAGAGAAAAAAGCCTATTACTAGGGCCAAGACTGACCAAAGTGCTACAACTCTCCAGGAAAATTTCATCTGTTAATTCGCCTCTAGTACTAATATGACTAATTTTGTAACGGATGCTTATAAATCCATTTTGTAATTTGACATGGCAACACGGTTTGCCTAAGCTAGATCTGGGATGTTTTCCCGTAATCTTAATCAAATTTAACATATTTCTCATACTAATATCAAACAAAAATTGAAAATCCTAGGAATGTGGATTAATTACAGCTGAGGATTTAATTTGTTAAATTATTACTCTGTGGGTAAACACAACATAAGGTGAGGAAGAAATGGGTGTCGAGTCAATTACCAATGAAATCGTCAAAGTTCATATTAATGGACATAAATCAGAATTGAAAAACCAAAAACATAAAAAACTAGTACCCCCAGCACTAAATCGGGTGATTTACCCCGCAGCTGGAAAATAGAGGATAGTGAAGATCTATATCGCATTGAAGGTTGGGGTAAACCTTATTTTTCCATTAATGCAGCAGGGCATGTCACAGTCTCTCCCAAGGGAGATCGGGGGGGATCTCTGGACTTGTTTGAGTTGGTCAATGCTCTAAAACAACGAAATCTGGGACTACCTCTGTTAATTCGTTTCTCTGATATTCTAGAGGATCGTATAGAGCGCTTAAACTCTTGCTTTGCCAAGGCGATCGCTCGCTATAATTATTCTGGAGTGTATAGGGGAGTTTTTCCGGTTAAATGCAACCAAGAACGGCACTTAATTGAAGACTTGGTGCGTTTTGGCACGCCTCATCAGTTTGGACTGGAAGCAGGTTCTAAGCCAGAATTAATGATTGCTCTGGCTTTATTAGACACACCAGGAGCTTTATTAGTTTGTAATGGCTATAAAGACCGGGAATATATCGAAACGGCAATGTTAGCTCAAAAACTAGGACAAACTCCAATTATTGTCCTGGAACAAATTGAAGAGGTCGATTTAGCGATCGCAGCTAGTGATCAGTTAGGGATTAAGCCCATTTTGGGAGTACGGGCAAAATTAAGCACTCAAGGTATGGGTAGATGGGGAACTTCTACGGGAGACCGTGCTAAATTTGGCTTGACTATCCCAGAAATCATGGAAGCTGTGGATAGGTTAAGATCTGCCAATTTACTGGATTGTTTACAACTACTTCACTTTCATATTGGCTCACAAATTTCTGCGATTAATGTGATTAAAGATGCCATTCAAGAAGCCAGTCGTATCTATGTGGAACTGGCAATGTTAGGTGCTGACATGAAGTTCTTGGATGTGGGTGGTGGTTTAGGAGTAGATTATGATGGTTCTCAAACCAACTTCTATGCCTCTAAAAACTACAATATGCAAAACTATGCCAATGATATTGTAGCGGAGTTGAAAGATACATGCTCAGAAAGTAAAATTCCCGTACCTACCCTAATTAGTGAAAGTGGAAGAGCGATCGCATCACACCAGTCCGTGCTGATCTTTGATGTTTTAAGTACCAGTGATGTTCCCCTGAATCCACCGGAGGAGCTCCAGGAAGGAGAATCGCCAATTATTAAATATTTGTGGGAGACTTACCAGTCCATCAACAAAGAGAACTATCAGGAGTTCTATCACGACGCTGCTCAGTTTAAAGAGGAAGCGATTAGTCGGTTCAATTTAGGGATATTACGTTTACAGGAGCGAGCTAAGGCTGAGCGTTTATACTGGGCTTGTTGTCAAAAAATCCTAGAAATTACTAGGCAACAAGAATACGTACCGGATGAATTGGAAGATCTGGAGAAAATTATGGCTTCTATATACTACATTAATCTTTCCGTATTTCAATCAGCACCAGACTGTTGGGCCATAGACCAATTATTTCCCATCATGCCAATTCACCGTTTAGATGAAGAACCGACTCAAAGGGGTATTTTAGCAGATCTAACTTGTGATAGCGATGGCAAAATAGACCGATTTATCGATCTAAGAGATGTCAAGTCAGTTTTAGAGTTGCATAAATTCAAACCCGATCAACCCTATTATTTGGGGATGTTCCTCAACGGTGCTTACCAGGAAATTATGGGTAACCTACATAACCTGTTTGGTGATACCAATGCTGTTCACATTCAACTTACACCAAAAGGTTATCAAATTGAACACGTTGTCAAAGGGGATACTATGAGCGAAGTAGTCAGTTATGTGCAGTATGATTCGGAAGACATGGTAGAAAATATTCGCCAGCGTTGTGAACAAGCTCTATTAGAAGACCGTATCACCCTGTCCGAATCCCAAAGGTTGCTGCAAACCTACGAACAAAGTCTGAGAAGATATACTTATCTAAATAACAGTTAATCAAGGTTATTCCCCATTCCCCTACCATTTCCTAAACTGTAATTCCTCCCAAGAACTCGGCGATCGCTTGGTGTTCTGGAGGAATTTCAGCGGGTGGGGTTTGACGTGCATCAGTAATTAGCCAGTCTAAAGCTGCTGCTTGCACATCAATTGCGGTGCCCATCTTATCTACACAATAGCGTCCAAATACCAACTTATCGATCAAGCGAACTCCCGGACCTAAGCGAGACCATTCAAAAATTACGCTATTATCCACAGTCACACCACCACAAATCCAGCAATTTGGTCCAATCATGGATGGTCCGACAATTTTGGCCCCATCTTCAATTCGAGTCATAGCACCAATATAAACAGGTCCAGTAATATCCACCCGATCCCAATTTACAGCTACATTTAAACCAGTATAAATACTGGGAGCCACTTGATAACCGGGGATTTGCACATTTTTAATTTCTCCCAGCAAAACACCGCGAATTGCGCGCCAATAGTCAGGTACTTTGCCAATATCTACCCATTCAAAATCCATGGGGATAGCATAAAAGGGAGCATTAATTTCTACCAGGTGGGGGAACAACTGACTACCAATGTCATATTGAACCCCCGATGGGATATACTTAAATACTTCTGGCTCAAAGATATAAATACCCGTGTTAATATTGGTGCTGAGAGCTTCTTCAACGGATGGTTTTTCCTGAAAAGCTCGCACTCGGTTTTCGTTATCTGTGACCACCACGCCATAACTAGAAACTTCCTCTTGGGGAACAGACTTAGTAATAATAGTAGCCATTGCACCCCTAGACCTATGCCATTTTACTGCTGCAGTTAGGTCTAAATCAATTAAAGCATCACCACACAAAACCACAAATGTGTCATCAAAAAAAGGTGAGAAATCCTGGATACGTCGCATTCCCCCAGCTGAACCAATAACTTCCCCACTAATTTCCCTTGATCGTCTATTTTACCCTCAAAAGAATAACCAATCTGCACTCCGAACCTTTGACCATCACGGAAATAATTTTCTATCTCCTCAGCTAAATGGCTCACATTAACCATAATCTGGTCAAACCCATGTTTACGTAACAACTCTAGCAAAAACTCCATTACTGGCTTTTGTAGAATGGGAATCATTGGTTTAGGAATGGTATATGTAATGGGGCGTACACGAGTGCCTTTACCCGCTGCTAGAATCATTGCCTTCATAAAATGTTACTCCTGTTCCTCAACCACAAGCCAGTTTGTTATCATCAAAATACCCAATTATAGTTTGATTATCCAATACTTTTTGGCAACGACGGATTTTTAGTTATAGCTGGCTCACCAATAACCGCACTTTGACTTCTTGATAAAATTCTTCCTGGAATAGCTCTACTTTAGACTGGGCACAAAGGAGTAATAGTGCCCAAAAGACGCTGACTAGGTTACCATGTTCAGAATCGTGCTCACTGCTAGATTTTCTATCCACCTGATTTGTTTGTTTTGTACCACTCCACAACTGTACCAGTTCTTCTAACCCCCAGGATGATTCTGATGAATTTTCTTCTTTTGCTGCTAGAACCAACACCTGTTCCACTTCCACAGCAACCTGGGTAAGATTTTCTTGGTGAGCTAATTCTAGGGCCGCTTTCATGGTTTTCATACTTGGCTGACGCCTGAGTCGCTCACACTTGTTTGGCTTCTCCACTTCCTTTAGCTGACTGGCCATAATCTGTAACTGCTCGATTAATTCTACCAGAGTAACGCGACGCTTAGGTGGTGGCATGGCAGCAGTGCGCCTTCTCAATTGCCTCTCTAATTGCAACCTCATACTATGTGACTCTGTATTGTTATCATCTGTAACTACATCTTCAGAACTATTATCTATTTCACTATCTATTCTTGACAATTCCATTAAAGTATTTGCTTTAAAAAGAACAAGCATAGATGCGGATAGAAAAGCCTGACCGGACTGGTGCAAATCTGATTCATAACCTTGAGTGATAGTTTGGGGTGACATGAATTCTAAATACCGGTCAATTACCTTCACTACCTCCACATCCCAGGGATCTATCTCTCCCCTTTTGGCCTGTTCAATCAGGTTGTTAATTGTTGCTAACAGATCTTTGGCATCCATGGAAATGTATAATTAAAAACCAGTTTATTCTAAGTTATTCCAGATTTGTTGTTTTTAATAGCATCAATTGTACTCTTGATAGTACCCGCAATCGGTACTGCGACTAAAGTCCCCAGCAAACCCCCAATTTCAAATCCCATCAAAATGGCAATGAAAATCCATAGGGGATTGAGTCCGGTAAAATTACCAAGTAATTTGGGTGCTAGGATATTATCTCTGATCTGTTGTATGATAATTGCCACCATTGCTACTGGAAATGCTAACCACCAAGTCTGTAAGGATACTAGTAAGGTCACTAACCCTATACCCAAAGTAGCACCAATCACAGGAACTAGTTCGGAGATTCCTATAATAATCGCAAATAATAGAGCAAAGGGAACTCTTAAAAATAAAAAAATTGGTGTTAAAGCAATTACCATGAATAATGCTAACAACAGTTGACTCAAAAAAAAAGTTATGAAAATTCAATTGTAAGGATTTGCTCAGGGGTAATCCAATATAGGATGGTAGTTGATTAATTAACCCAGACCACAAGCGATCGCCATATATTAGCATATAGAATGCCAATACGACGACTAGAACTATATTTAACAGTGCGGACAATAAAGTTCCAGCAAAACCCACTGCACCGGAGGCAATTTGTTGTAGAATGTTTTGCACACTGGCATTGATTTGACTGCTAACCACACTAAAATCAATATGTAAGCGCTTCTGACGAGCTAAAACCTGTAACTTACTTAGATTTTCTTGACTGGAAGTCACCCAATCAGGGATATTCCTGAGCAGCTGGGTTGTTTGTTCCACTAACATGGGGACTAGGGTAAAACCTAGAATCACCAATAGGGTTAAAGTGATGACTAAAACTATGATTACTGAGTAAGTTCTAGTAATCCTGGCCTTTTCCAGTAACTGGACAGGGTAGTTAAGCAGAAAAGCTAAAATAGCTGCGATGCTGAGAATAGTAATTGGATGCTGGAAGTAGTGGAACAACAAAGAGAGTAACCAAACATTCACAGCGATAAGTGGGCAAGCCAGTCCGTATGTTAATATAGTTTGCAAGGAAGCTGAAAGTCGCATGTTTAGTAATCAGGAACACAAAAATGGATAGAACTATAGCGGATCTTAGACAGGACTACTCTTTACAAGAACTAGACGAGAAAAGTATTAATGTAAATCCCCTTGTACAATTTAGAATGTGGTTTGATCAAGCTATAGCAGCGGAATTACCCGAACCTAATGCCATGACCCTGGCAACTTGCAGCTCTGACGGCAAACCTTCAGCCAGAATGGTCTTATTAAAAGACTTTGACGAGAGAGGTTTTGTGTTGTTTACTAACTATAATAGTCATAAAGGACAAGAGTTAGCGATAAATCCCCATGCATCATTAGTCTTTTGGTGGGCACAATTGGAGCGTCAGGTAAGAATCGTTGGTGGGGTGGAAAGAATTTCCCCCCAAGAGTCTGATGGGTATTTTGAAGTGCGTCCCCATGGCAGTCGCTTGGGTGCTTGGGCTTCTAATCAAAGTGAAGTCATTCCCCATCGGGAGTTTTTGCAATCAAAATTGGCAGAACTTGAGCAGCAATATGAAAATCAATTAATACCCCGACCTCCTCACTGGGGAGGGTTTCGAGTGATTCCTCAGCAAATTGAATTTTGGCAGGGGCGCTCTAGTCGTTTACACGATAGATTACTGTATACCCGGTTGCATAATCATGATTGGAAGATAGAGCGATTGTCCCCTTAAATATGTTATTAATATATTACTTATTACACCGACTGAAGAAATAATAAAGCAATATTCTCCTCCAGACTTCTTAGAAGGACTTTCACCGGAGACACTAGAGCGCTTGGCAATTATTCTGTCTCAATTGGGTGTCAACCAAATAAAAAATCAGGAGCAATGAAATGATATTGGGAGGTTAAAACTTTTCTTTAACCTCTCTTTGGATAAATGGTTTTTTGCTGGCATAATTTACGGGGCGATCGCTTGATTACTTAATTTTCTATTATATAATCTAGCTGCATGACAGCTTAATCCAATAAATGCGATCGCCAAGGTTATAGGGATGATTTAATCCCATAATCTTCTGCTGGTTTTGCCATTTAATGTTTCATGGGCATTTTGCAACAAATGAGGAATATCCAAATTCTCAGGACATTTGGGTAAGCAATCACCACACTCTGTGCATCGGTTTCCCCTCATACCAAGAAACCAATGACCAGCATTTTCCAACATTCCATAACGATATTTGCCATAATCAATCATATTGTAGGCAACTGTTAAATTTCGTAACCTTAATATCTCAGGGATGTTGATATTTTCTGGACAGGGTAAACAATCATAACACTGACTACATTTATCAGTTCCCAAAATTTGGGTTTGGTAATTTTCTAAGTTTTTAAAAACTTTGACTTCTGCTGGTGTTAAATTACTAATATTATCACAAACTGCCAAGGGTAAGCTTAATTCCTCTGGATTTGCAGCACCTACACTTAGGGTAGTAATTCGCGAATCACTCAACAAAAACCGATAATTCAATTCCAGAGGAGTGAACGGTTGACACAGTTCCTTTAATTTATCCGATGGTGTATACAGTCTCCCACCCTTATCTGCAGGAGAAATAATAAATACACCCATATCTTTTTCTATTGCTGCTGTAACCGCTAAATTATTGCGCTGGAAAAAATAATAATAATGCAAATTCACAAACTCAAAATAATCTGTATTAATGGCATCCAAAATAATCTTTAAACTACCATGGGTAGAAAAACCAACATGTTTAATTCTACCATCTTCTATTGCTTTCTGTATAGCTTTCATACAGCCGTTATTAGACTTTACCCATTGCCAATGCTGCTCTGTATTCAAGCCATGAATACCCAAAGCATCTAAATAATCAACATTTAGTTTCTCTAAAGACTCATTAATATGTCGCTCCATAGTGCTATTATCTGCACAAGGAGGAATTTTAGTTGTAATATGAAATCGACTTCGGGGTACTGATAAACCTGTTTTAATAGCTGTACCTAAATACTCCTCACTTTTACCGTAACCCCTAGCAGTCTCCAAATGATTAATTCCCCATTCTAAAGCCTTTTCTATAGTGTGATGGAAAATTTCCACATCAGTTATACACCGCATTGTCCCCAGAGAAAACACGGATAATTCTAAATTAGTTTTACCAAAACGACGGTATTTCATGACCCAAATTTAGAGAGTAGTTCCACTATAGAAATGGCTGTAGAAGAAGCATGGTCAAAAATGGTCAGTGAACACCTTAACCATCACTATTGCCAAATCGTTTAATTAAATCCTCTGGACGAAGATTGGAAACAAATTCCCGAAACGCTTCCTGTTCAGCTTCATCAGCATCACGGTTTACAGGAATAGAAGCATCCGCCACCACTTCTTCCATCACCCAAATAGGCGAATTTGTACGTAAAGCAATGGCGATCGCATCACTGGGACGAGAATCAATCTCCTTTTTCACATCACCTTGCTGAACAATTAAAGCTGCATAGAAAGTATCCTTTTGTAAAGAATGAATAATGACCTTTTCTAGGGTCATATCCCATACTTCCAAAATATTGACCATGAGGTCATGAGTTAGAGGTCTGGGTGGTTTTTGATGCTCCATAGCACCCATGATAGCTCTAGCTTGCTCTTGACCAATGTAGATTGGTAAAGCTCGACGGTCTGAACTATCTTTCAGGAGTACGATCGGGGTGCGGGTTATGGCATCTAATGCTATACCAGCGACTCTCATTTCAATCATTGGCTAACCCTCTCAAATCCTTGTTTAGCGTGAGTGCTATGTGGTAGAAATTACCTTTGAGCCAGTTGGGTGAAACAGAAGCAAACATAAGGTTTTTCTTCTCTAGAATGACTTGTATTAGACTGCTGAATAAAACCCAGACCATCTGGACTTTATCTAGACTTTATTATTGCTAATGACCTAGGCCAAATTATCCTCCTCCACAATTATCATCTTAATCAAGTATGCCTTGAGATTGATGTGAATGTGTGAATTTTAATCAGTTGGGAAAATTTGACCAATTGTTTGGAAGTGTCTGTAAGATTGGAGAAGTTTTGAAGATTTTTATGCGCAATTACTGCTTTTTTTTCCTCAAAACGGCAGATTGTGACACAATTAGAGTTAATTTGGCAGGTTAATTATGTTTACAGGCTTGATTCAAGGACTAGGTAAGATTAAACCTTTGTCAGGGGATTTATGGCAGATTACACTTATTAATTCGTTAACAAGTCCTATAAGTTCAATTATCAAAGATTTAAATTATGGTGATAGTGTATCCGTAGATGGTGTATGTCTAACAGTAGAAGAACTTCTCCAGGAGGGCTTTATCGCCACTGCTTCACCGGAAACCCTACAGCGAACAACTTTAGGCACAAAGGAGGTTCAGAGTAGATATGTGAATTTGGAAACTTCCCTACGCGTGGGGGGTAAGGTAGGGGGTCACTTTGTTATGGGTCATGTGGATGGAATTGGTGAGTTAGTTTCCTCAACACAAACAGCCAGCTCTTGGGAAATGACTTTTATTGCACCACCTGACATAGCTCGCTATATTGTTCCCAAAGGTAGCATCGCTATTAATGGCATTAGTCTCACGGTGGCCAGATATCAGCCTGAACACTACCAGTTCACTGTAGCTGTAATTCCAGTCACATACTCAGAAACTAATCTGAACTGTTTAGTCCACAGTAGTTGGGTGAATCTGGAAGCTGATATCCTCGGTAAATATGTAGAAAAGTTCCTTTCCATGTCACACCAAGAACATCAAGCTCCAGAGGAAATCACACTAGGGTTTTTAATGGAACATGGTTATGTCTAGGCTTGTACCATTTTGGAAACAGCTTTATCGTAGTTGTTTGCTTTGGGGGTTGTAGTTGTAGGCAACTCTACTATAAAGACTATTGATTCCGTCCTGTAACTGCATGCTAGGATCCACAGCAACCCAGCCATTGGCACTCAGGTGACGAACCTCAAAATGAAGGTGAGGACCTGTGGAGTTACCCGTGCTACCCACACGACCGATGATCATTCCTGACTCTACCCATTGTCCAGGACGCACTGAAATTTCCGACATGTGACCGTAAAGAGTTTGTTGTCCCTGGCTATGATTAATAGTTACTGCTAAACCATAACCACCCATCCAATCAGCCATTTCCACTTGTCCATTCTCTGCTGCCAAAATTGGTGTTCCTGTGGGTGCGGCAATATCCATCCCAGTATGGAAACGGCGATGGCCTGTGATAGGATGTGTTCTCCAACCAAATACGGAGGTAATAGGCGCTGCAAAAGATAAAGGAAATGTAAAACCCGAAATACTACTGGAAATAGTGCTATTATCAGCAAAGGAAACTATATAAGGGCCTTCTGGTAAAACCGATGCCAGATCAAAATCATAGGAAACCTTACTGGGACGGGGTGGCACCTTTCCTTCTATCATTGGTGGTGGTAGGGTGCCAAAACCAGAAGTGCTTGGGGTGACCATTTTGCTAGAAGAAAATTCCCTGGGGTCAGGGATCCGAGGTTGATTGTAGCTAACTTTTTTTAAACTCATCTCCATATAAACCTGTCTTTCAGCGCTTCTATTACGGGAATTGGCTTTTAGACTATTCTGATTTTGGGAAATGACAGTTTCCCCTGTGTTGTGATTGGGGATTGTTTTAATCGGGCTTGTGCTTACACTTGCAGGTGAACTTTTTGTCAACCAAGTAGGTGGTGATTTTGGAGTAGAATTTACCACTGATGGTTTAGAGGGATTTTTTTGAGTACAAGTACCAGGAGATTTTTTAACCTGGGAGGTAACCACTTTACAACCTTGATCTCTTACCGTAACTTCCACGGAGCTAGGTGCATCATATTCATCACTCCTATTTCCGTTATATTCGGTGGGATCAATTTGGCTACCATTATAATCCTTACCTGTAATCTGGCTGTTGCTATTACCAATTTCACCAGTTGCTGGAATGACTGGTGTAGATGTTTTCTCAAGCGATCGCGTACTATTTGATAATGCTTCAGGTAGTGAGTTTTGTACAGGAGGTACGGGAACCTTCAGGATTACTGAAGTTGGAGAACTTTCTGACTCTGATTCCACTGGTACGGATTTATTACCATTTTGCCCTTTATCTCCCAACGTAGTTGGTTGAGAAACTTCCACAGTAGAGACAATATTATTTAGTGGTGATTCAGTTTGGGCAAATACAAAACCACCACTTATTAAACTAATACTGCTCAACCATGATAGAGGTACTGTACAAGCAAAACGTCTGCCTGTTAAATTTCGATTATACCGTCTTTGCTTTTTAGTAGATCTATGGGAATGGGACATTTTTTCCTTAATTTGTGGGTAAGTTTAAGAATGGTATGACTAAACAGAGAATTGAGTGTAACCCAAACTGATTGTACCTGGTTCGAGGGAAATTTCTCGTTGTGTGAGTTCCTCTCTATTTCCGGATGTTTGTAGGCGCAAATGACCTTGGGGTGTAACCCCAACCACGGTAGCCAAAACACTAGTTCCAAGCCAATGATCCTCATTTCCCTTTGAAAATGGGATATTGACATATACTTGATCACCCAAATTGATAAGTAAATCCAGATAACGGGACAAAAGAATGCTTATTCCTTCCTTTTGCCAACAATCGAGACCGAACCCTATTCCCAGCAAAACCTGAGCAGCAAGCATTTCTAGTCCAGAAATTGGCGATAAATTCTCGTTTTGCCAAGAATGTAGGTTAATACCGGTTTCTGGCACGGGATTTTTCCAGTTGACACCTACGCCAATGACCACCTGGGTAATTTGTCCTTGTTGAACTTTAGTTTCTGTTAAAATCCCTCCCAGTTTACGACGATTTAATACTAAATCATTTGGCCACTTTATTCTTGCTTCCACGCCACAATTTTCTAACTGGGATGCAATTCCCCAAGCACTGGCCAAAGTTAGTTGATACCCATTGGCAACTTCCAGTTGTAAAGGTATGCCCAGGGAAATATATAATCCGCCCTGGGGAGATAGCCATTGTCTTCCCCACTGTCCCTTTCCCCCAGTTTGCTGTTGGGCAATCACTACACATCCCTGTTTTTCCCCTTGACTCAATAATTGCCACGCCATTTGATTTGTTGACGGCAAACTGTCAAAAACGTGCACAGAACTGAATAAATGTGGCTGTTGGTGTTCTGATTCTAAGTGACGTTTCCAGTAATGTTTTAAAAGTTGTTGATTAAATTCCACTTTGACTTTCCTAAATGGCAATTTCCTACTACTTGCCATAACGCCGACATTTCTGGTATAGCAGAAAGCTTTGCCAACAGCAAAGAATTTTGCCACCGAATTTTTGGTAGGATAAGAAGGTGTGGTTTGTTTATTTAAAAAGTAGAACTATGATTTTGACACTAGGTTGGGTATCACTAATGGTCGTCTTTACATGGTCCATTGCCATGGTCGTTTGGGGACGTAACGGACTGTAGGGGGACTGTGGAGAGTTCATTACTGAGTATTTTAGCTGTGGTTGCCCTAATGTTACTAGTAGGGGTTACGGGCGGTGTAGTTTATTTAACCTTAGCGGATTGGCGCGATCGCCGTCGTCGAGAGGAAGAAAACCGAGAAATGAACCGCAGCACAGCCAAACGACGTTGATTTTGGGGGACTTTCACGGGGAATCCCCCCTTTAACTATTATGTTCCCCTGATAAATCCAAAGCAATTAATAGGGCCTGGGCCAGATGGGCCATAACCACCTCAGAAAGCACACCACGTAATCGCAAAAAGCGCGTTTTCGACAAAACCCGCACCTGATCTGCCATTGCGACCGAATCTTTCCTGAGACCACCATCTGGTGCTAAAATCAAAACCTGAGTGGGATAAACCCGCTTGCCTGTTTGATAGGTTGTACATGGTACTGCTAAAACAACCGGGCTAGATAGATTAATCACGTCACGACTCACAATAATTACTGGACGGGTTCCCCCCTGTTCAGAACCTTCAGTCATTTCAAGACGCGCATCATACACTTCACCCCTTCTCATCGTGGAGATTCCCCTAGCTGCAATGCTTCCCATTGCGCCGTAGCAAATTCCACCTCCATCCTTAAAACTTCCGCTTGATAATCCGGGTCTCTAGTCATTTCCGCTAAAGCGGCATCAATTTCAGCTCGTTTTTGTGCTGCTAGTTCTCTTTTCAGAGCTTGCACCACAAAGTCATTGCGATTTTTAGCTTTACCTTCTAACACTGCTTTATCAGTTGCTTCTAGCAATTCTTTCGGTATGGTTAACGTTGTGCGAATAGTTTCTACTTTCATGGCGCGTTCAATCTGTGATGTCTGAAGTGATGCCTTATATAATATCGTTTTCAGCATACATTAAGAAACAAAAGATTTCAGATTAGCAGATTAACCAACACCTATGACAAGGTCTGTCATCGCTGTGATATAGTCATGAAAACACCCAAACAACCGCCCAAATACTTACAATCTCATTGCTAGGTTGTTACCTCCAATCACTGCTATCATTAACTCTGGTGATTATACTGGTGCCTGGGTGGGTCACAATGTGTATATTATTATGGTTGTAAAGGAGTGTCAAAAACCTGTGCATGTTCATACTTTAGAAGAATGGCAACATTCCCACGATTTTGCTGGTAACCAGCACCAAGCTGAGAAAAGTACCAAAATTGTTATGGTGCTAACCGCATTAACTATGATAGCGGAAATTGCAGCAGGGACGATTTTTGGCTCTATGGCCTTACTAGCTGATGGTTGGCACATGGCTACCCACGTTGCAGCTTTTGGTATTACTGTCTTTGCTTATCAATATGCACGCAATAATGCCAACAATCCTAAATATACCTTTGGCACTGGCAAGGTTAGCGTCCTAGCTGGATTTACTAGTGCTGTGGTCTTGGGAATTATTGCCCTTTTTATGGGGATTGAATCGTTACAGCGATTTTTGACACCCACCGAAATTCGGTTCAATGAGTCCATAACCATAGCTATTATTGGACTATTTGTCAATATAGTCAGCGCCTTTTTATTGCAAGACCACCATGAACATGATTACGAACATCATCATGAACGCCAACAGGATCATAATTTACGTGCTGCCTATTTTCACGTTTTAGCAGATGCTTTGACTTCCATATTTGCCATTATTGCCTTATTTACCGGTAAATTTTTAGGTTGGGTATGGATGGATGTAGCAATGGGACTGGTGGGTGCAGGAGTAATTAGTCAATGGTCTTACGGGTTGCTACAAGATACCGGTTTGATTTTATTGGATGGGTCTGCTGATAAAAAAATCAGGTTGGCCATTGTCAATGCCATTGAGGAAAATTCGGATAATCGGGTGACAGATATACATATTTGGTATGTTGGACAGCATCATTTAGCAGCTATGATTTCCTTAGTTACCCATGATCCAAAAACCCCAGAATACTATAAAATGCTACTCAGGGATATTCCAACTATTGCTCATGTTTCTATAGAGGTAAATCATTGTCATGGTGAGTCTTGTCAAGAAACTAAAAGTTGCTGAGGTGAATTAATGGTTATTGCCAACAATAGGTTTGATAGTAACACTACTAATCGAGCGATCGCAGTTCCCGGGAATGATATTGAAATCCTCCTAACTCCAGATCAGTACAGAAGGATTGAGGAAACTGGGCAAGAACGTCATGAGTACGCAGATGGAAGGATAATGATTATGCCAGGAGGTTCGGAAGTTCATAGTCGTATTACTGTGGATATAACTACCTTTTTGAACCTTGCTCTTAGAGATAGCAGTTTTGAGACTTATAATAGCGATTTAAGAATCTGGCTACCCAGCTTAAATCATGGAACCTATGCTGATATATTTGTAATTGATGGTAGTCCCGAATTCAGTCCCAATCGCAGGGATGAAGTTCTTAACCCCCTATTAATTATCGAAGTTCTTTCCCCTTCTACGGAAAAGTATGACAGGGGAGACAAATTTAGAAAATATCGCTCCCTCCCTAGTTTTATTGAATATGTACTAGTTGCTCAGGATGAACCATACGTTGAACTATATTATAAACAACATGGGGAAAAAAACAATCTTTGGCAATTGGAAATTTATGATCAAATTGAGCAATCAGTTATCTTCCACAGTATAAACGTCGAAGTTCCCATAAGAGAAATCTATCGCCGGACAAAATTCTCATAAATGATAAATCACAACTTGGTCATGGTATGAGCAATTTCAGCGGAGATAAAAGGCAGAATTTCCCGATTCTTAGCGTTTTCCTTCCCTTCTGTAAAAACTACTAACAGATAAGGATGGTGATTGGGCAACTCAATATAGGCAGCATCATGGCGTACAGAAGAAGTCCAACCCGCTTTTGACCAGATTTGGCTATTTTGAGGCAAGCCACCTCCTAAAAAACCTGTAACCTGATCCTCTTCTAAATCTTTTAGTAATTCATCGGTACTAATTTCTCGCTTGAGTAGGGTCAGCATTTGCTGAGAACGCTGACTAGAAACCGCCACACCGCCCACAATACTGTGTAACAACTGAGCAGTAGCATTAGTAGTTAACATATTTCTATTTTCAAACATTTCCCCGTAAAAAGCTCTTTCTCTTCCATAGGGACCATCACCCCAGGTTTTTTGGCAAACGTTAATACTCATCATTTCTTGCCACCCCAGGGACTGATAATAACGGTTAATAATTTGTCTTTGATACTTCCAAGTGGCAAAAGGCTCAGTAGGCAATTCTGGACCGGAGGTGGTTCCGGTAAGAATGTCAACTATCAAGCTAGTAGCATCATTACTAGAATCCACAATCATATCGTTCAGGGCTCGTTCCAACTCCTTAGAAGTGGTAGTCATTTCCCGTTCCAACCACTCATAAGCTGCCACCATATAGAACAATTTTACTATACTAGCGGGATAGATCCGGTTTTCACCACGATAACTAAAACCTCGGACTGGATGATGCCAAAAAGCATTAGGGGTCAAAGCGCCACCTGTGTTGACAATAACAGGAGGGTCGTAAACAACCCAGGTTAAAGCTATTTGGTCATCAGACAATTGGGGGAATTGGGACGTGGTAGCTGTTAGAACTTGATTGCCCAAATTGTTCAGGAATTCATCTTCACGAAAAAAAGACATTGTTAATGGGTTTGCGGTAATCAGTTTTTATTGGTTTCAAAGTTAAGGATTTTAGGTTGTGTGCTGACAGACAGACGCACCCAAATAGCGAAAGATGGTGATTAAAAACCACTGTCAGCACAAGATAGAAGTTTATTCTTCCTCTTCTATTTCCTCCTCTACTTCCTCTTCAGTGGACTTAGCCACAGAATTGGCGGAAACTAACGCCCCCTGGTCTAGTTTAGCACGTACCTGCTCTTTAATTTTTTCGGCAAAATCAGATTTCTCTTCCAGGTATTTGATGGCATTATCTCTACCTTGGGAAATATTTTCTCCGTTATGACTATACCATGCACCTTTTCTAATTAGCACTCCTGTTTCTTCTGCTAGGTCTACTAAGCAACCCAGGGTTGAAACTCCTTTACCAAATATAATGTCAAATTCAGCTACTCTAAAGGGTGGTGCAACTTTTATTTTTTGCTACCTTAACCTTAACCCGATTACCAAATTCATCGGAACCTTTTTTGAGTGTTTGAATTCGGCGGATATCTAATCTTACAGAAGCATAAAATTTTAGGGCGTTACCACCTGTGGTAGTTTCTGGACTACCATAGGTAACTCCTATTTTTTGACGTAATTGGTTAATAAAAATAACTGTGCAACCGGATTTACCAATGTTACCAGTAATTTTACGCAAAGCCTGACTCATCAATCTAGCTTGTAAACCCACGTGGGCATCACCCATATCCCCTTCTATTTCAGCACGAGGTACTAGGGCAGCTACAGAGTCAATTACTACTATATCAACTGCAGCGGAGCGTACTAACTGATCAACTATTTCCAAACCAGCTTCACCAGTGTCCGGTTGGGAAACGAGCAGGTTTTCAATATCCACACCCAATGCACCTGCATAGGTAGGATCCAGAGCGTGTTCTGCATCCACGAAAGCTGCTATACCCCCATTTCTTTGTACTTCCGCAATTGCATGGAGGGCCACAGTGGTTTTACCGGAACTTTCTGGTCCATAGATTTCTATGACTCTCCCTTTGGGTAAACCACCACCCAAGGCCAAATCCAGGGTTAGTGCTCCGGTAGAAATGGTTTCTACTCGCATTCGGGTAGCATCACCCAAACGCATAATTGCTCCTTTACCAAAGCTGCGCTCAATTTGGTTTAGCACCATACTCAGTGCTTTTTGTTTGCCAGTATCCGCTGTGTTAGTTGCCATTAGAGTCTCTAAATATAGGATTTAACAAAGATGCGTTAGGGTTGCTTTGTTTTTTTTTGATCAGAACAATTATACCATTTTAACGAGAAAAGGTGTGATTAGTGATTAGTAATTTTTGAAAAAAACCCTAAGAAAATTCTAGCGCTATCTGAACATGGTGGCAATGTTGGCACTTTCATCTTTAAGGTCGTTTATATTCTATTTTGGTAGAAAAATACATATACTACTAACGGAAAAAGCTAGGGCTGCGCTTATACCAGCCACAAAAGGACTAATAGCTGGAGAAAAGAGCGAGCCAAAAAGACTCATGGCCAAAGAAAATCCACCAAAATAAGTGCCAATTCCTAATCCTGACCAGCGGGGAGGAGTTGACTGTAGAATAAATGGAATTATGCCATTTGTTATCAAGCTAAAACCAACTATTAAGGACACTATCAAGAGGATTATAAAGGGTATTGGCACTGGGAAAATTATCATGGTTGAAACGGATATAGTAGTGACGATAATTCCTAGTATCATCATTGGACGATTACCAAACCTGCTAGCACAAAATCCAGCAGGTAAGGATGCCAAAGCCAGCGCTAAACCGAACGATAGCATAGTTATGGTGATCCTATCAGGGGATAATTGGGTTTTGAGCGTTTTGCCTAAGGTATCCATAAGCAAACGAGATCCCCAGGACATGGTAAAACCGGTTAGGAAAATGAAGGATAGATTATGAAAGGGTATTGTTGAAGCTGGGAAGTTTTTGGGCAACGCGGGTATTTCTGGTGGGTGGAAAAACCTTAAAACCATACCAGCACCTAAAAGTACAAAGGATGCGATCGCAAAAGACCAAATGGCACCCAAACTAAGAATAAGAAGGCTGAAAGAAGGCGATCGCCAGTTTACAGAAGGTGAATTTATCCGCGAGCGATCGCCTCTTCTGAGCTTAATACTAATACTGTGGTACGGAAGGGTCTACCTCCTGACTCCAAGCATTAATACCACCCTTGACATTAGTTCCTGATATACCTGATGCTTTGAGAATAGCCAGAGCTTTGGCAGAGCGTCCACCCATCTTACAATGGGCAATTAAACTGTGTCCATTAAGCAATTCTTTGACCCTTGCTACACCATCACCATTTTCAATTTCTGGTAGGGGTATTAACACAGAACCAGGAATCCTGGCAATTTCATATTCATGAGGATTACGCACATCTAATAGGATAAAATCCTGAGAACCACTGTCTATGAGAGTCTTTAACTCCTTGACAGTCATTTCCTGGGTTTCCATTTGCTGTTGGGCTTCCGCTGCTCTAGCTTGAGGAATACCGCAAAATTCTTCGTAATCAACGAGTTTATCAATCACTGGGCGGACAGGGTTAGGACGCAACTTCAACTCTCGGAACTTCATATCCAAAGCGTTATATAGCACTAAACGCCCACTGAGGGTGGTTCCCTTACCAATAATAATCTTTACTGTTTCCGTAGCTTGAATTACACCAATAATTCCTGGTAAAATCCCCAATACACCACCTTCTGCACAGGAAGGAACCATACCCGGTGGTGGGGGTTCGGGATATAGATCCCGATAGTTAGGACCACCCTGATAGTTAAATACTGTTGCTTGCCCTTCAAAACGGAAAATTGAGCCGTAAACATTGGGTTTGTTTAGCAATACACAAGCATCATTAACTAGATACCGGGTGGGAAAGTTATCAGTCCCATCTACAATAACGTCGTAGGGACTAAGTATGTCAATAGCATTTTCTGAACTTAACCGAGTTTCATATAGGTCCACCTGACAATAGGGGTTAATCTCATGAATGCGGTCTTTTGCCGATGCAATTTTGGGTTTACCCACCCAAGATGTGCCGTGGATGACTTGACGTTGTAAGTTAGAGAAATCAACCACATCAAAATCAACAATACCAATACGTCCCACCCCCGCTGCTGCTAAGTATAATAGCAGTGGTGAACCAAGTCCACCTGTGCCAATACATAATACGCTGGCAGCTTTTAGGCGTTTTTGTCCTTCCAAGCCCACTTCTGGCAAGATTAAATGGCGAGAGTATCTTTCGTAGTCGTCTTTCGTTAACTGGATTTCATCCAGATTAGGATTTAGCATAGTAGGAAGATGCAGAATCTCAGAATACCAATAATAACTCAAATTGCAGGAAGTTTCTCCTGAATGTATCCTTTCTGTTAAGATTTGACTGAAGCTTTAATTTCTAAGGGTAAATCAGAAGATTTTTAAACCAGAACCAAACCATGATAGGATACTTCTCAAGTATAAAAGCTGTGTCGGATTAATTGGATTTAAACAAACATGGAAGCAGTAATTTTATTAGCAAAACTCCCTGAAGCTTACCAAACCTTTGGACCTTTGGTAGACGTACTCCCGGTTATCCCTGTATTCTTCTTGCTGCTTGCTTTTGTTTGGCAAGCTGCTGTGGGCTTCAGGTAAATTAATCGGGTCTCAATATGGACAGGTAATCCCTGTCCTAGGACTTTTTCATAAGAAATGAGACTAACCAGTGACAAGTCACAACTAACAGCTAAGAGCCATGGGGAACATTAAATTCATCAAAGAAAACAAGGAAGTAATAGCAGCGGATGGAGCCAACCTCCGACTCAAAGCACTGGAGAATGGAATTGACATCTATAAGTTGTGGGGTAAAATGACCAATTGTGGTGGCTACGGACAATGTGCCACTTGCATTGTGGAAGTTACTGAAGGACTGGAGAATCTGTCATCGCGCACGGATGTGGAAAAGCGGAAATTTAAGAACTCCCCACATACTTACCGTCTTGCCTGTCAAACTCTAGTTAATGGGCCGGTAAGTGTGATTACCAAACCTTAAATGTCCCTCCTTAGTTGCAGATTTTTTCCTATGCAACTTGTCATTTTCAGTGAATCAGTGTATAGTGTGGAAGTGGTCAGTACGGGACATCGGCACGACCTAAAACGGATAGGGAGCGATCGCAAGACTACTTGAGTAGCAGGTGGCTGTGAACTGTCAAAAATCTCTGGCCTTCTAGGTCAGTGAGTATATCAACAAAAATCAACTTAGAGAGAGGCTATCTTGCCATGCAAGTGAATGACCTGGGGTTTGTAGCAAGCATCTTGTTCGTGCTTGTTCCTGCCGTGTTCTTAATAATTCTTTACATCCAAACTGCCAGTCGTGAAGGTGGAAAAAACTAACCTTGACACTCCCCCGTCTTGTAAAGGCGGGGAAATGTCAATTATGAGTATCATGACCATAAGGTGTCATTCTGAACAAGCGAACACTTGTTCAGTTTGTTACAAAGAACTACGAATTTAAGAAACAGTTCTTGCCAGCAGTACGGGACAAGTAGCGTTCACGCGCACGTAATCAGATAGGGAGGATCCCAATAGTCGGTCAAGATCTACAAAACTCTTGGCTATAGATGGGCGACGGTCTGGCGATCCCAACAATAAAAGGTCAGCGTTTAGTTCCCGTGACAGACGGCAGATTTCCTCTCCTGGTTTACCACTGCTAGTGACACAACGTACAGGAATACCACGACTTTCAGCAGTAGCTACCGCATTGCCTAAAACTGAGTTTCTTTCCGGTTTAATGTCAATGATACCTGACATTTTACCTCCCAGGTCTGTGTTAACGTTGACTAGTATTAACTGTCCAGACTCAACCCCACTTAGCAAAAACAAAGCCAGTTGTAAACACTGAGATGAGGAAGGGGAGCCATCCACAGCCACCATAACTCGTTTAATGCGTTTAACGTAGATATCATCCTTAACCAGCAACATAGGGTGGGAGGATAATTGGAACACATACTGACTAACAGAGTTAGACAGAATAGATTCTAGACGTTTGAGTCCCCGAGATCCCATAACAATTAGGTCTACGCCGATTTCATCAGCTACCTGACAAACCACATCCTTGGGGTCACCCTGACGCAAAATAGAAGAGACTTGACTAGGGTCGAAATTGAGAGACTGAATAGCATTGGCGAGGATTTTACCACCCTCTTCCCATTTTTCCGTCATAGCTGCTGCGGTACTTTGTGAAGGTACAACGTGCAGAACTGTAATTTTAGCAGATTGGATTGATGGTAGTTCCTTTAAGTTTTTCATCATTTCCTCTGCGTGTCCGAGTCCGGAGACAGCCAGCAAAATTTTTTGAATCATTTCTGAGAATTTTTCCGAAGGTTGATTAGAGTTCTTCTAGAAACTACAACTAGGAGACGAACCCACTCCCAATTTAGCTCAATAGATTGGGGTAAATTTGATGTTATTGATGATTTTTAACGAATCTGAGAATCGGGCCCAGAATTTCAGTTAAGCTGTCATGCAGCTAGATTGTATAATAGAAAATTAAGTAATCATAAGTGGGACTTACTGGAAAACCCCATCCCCCACCATATCCATCTATAATAGTAGGAAGTACAGTTCCTCCAGTGTGTACAGGGGGTAGGGGGTAGCAATCACCCACAAATATTGTTCAACAATCCGCAAATTCAGGATGGTTACAGTTATGAATTTTCAGGTGGCGAGTCAATTCGCCCAGATGTTACTTCCAGGTCTTGTGATAGCATCATCCTCCTCAGAGTGGAGGTTCTAGTGAATAATCACACTCCATCCCCTTTAGAAATTGACCTACAGTCAATTTTTCCCTTTGAACTCGATCAATTTCAACTAGATGCGATCGCCTCTTTAAATGGTGGAAGATCAGTAGTTGTCTGTGCTCCGACAGGTTCTGGTAAAACCTTAATTGGTGAATATGCCATTTATCGGGCTTTATCTCAGGGTAAAAGGGTATTTTACACAACTCCCCTAAAAGCCTTATCCAATCAAAAGTTACGGGACTTTCGGGAAAAATTTGGTTTTGAGCAGGTGGGACTGCTCACGGGAGATGCTTCTGTAAACCGGGAAGCACCGATTATTGTGATGACCACGGAAATTTTCCGTAATATGCTTTATGGTACCCCCATAGGACAAATTGGGGTATCTTTGACCAATGTTGAGGCTGTGGTCTTAGATGAATGCCACTACATGAACGATCAGCAGCGGGGTACAGTTTGGGAGGAATCCATAATTTACTGTCCCCAGGAGGTTCAGTTGGTTGCCCTTTCTGCTACTGTTGATAATAGCGACCAACTAACGGATTGGTTAAATCGGGTTCACGGACCAACAGATTTAATTTACTCTGATTTTCGTCCCGTTCCCCTAGAGTTTCACTTCTGTAACCCAAAAGGTTTATTTCCTCTACTGAATGAGAGTAGGACCAAAATTAATTCCAGGTTAATCAAACGGGGTAAGAAGGGGATTGGGGAGAGGGGTTATGGTAATCGTCCCGAACCTCCAACTATAGTTTATACCCTCAGTCAATTATCCCAGAGGGATATGTTACCAGCAATTTTCTTTATTTTCAGCCGTCGTGGTTGTGATAAAGCCGTTTCAGAAGTTAGCGACCTATGGTTGGTGAATAATGAAGAATCCCAAATATTACGAGTACAAATTGATGAATTTTTAACTCGCAATCCGGAAGCTGGACGTTCTGGGCAAATTGCTCCCCTGTATAAGGGTATTGCGGCACACCATGCAGGCATATTACCAGCTTGGAAGTTACTAGTTGAAGAACTATTTCAGCAGGGTCTAATTAAAGTTGTATTTGCCACAGAAACACTAGCGGCGGGTATTAATATGCCTGCGCGGACAACAGTAATATCAACTCTTTCCAAGCGAACTGATAATGGACATCGACTATTGAAGGCTTCTGAGTTTTTACAGATGTCCGGTCGTGCGGGTAGAAGGGGAATGGATAGACAGGGTCATGTAGTGACTTTACAAACACCCTTTGAGGGAGCAAGAGAAGCTGCATATTTAGCCACATCCCCTGCAGATCCCTTAGTGAGTCAGTTTACTCCTAGTTATGGCATGGTGTTAAACCTGTTGCAAACCCATACCTTAGAACAAGCTAAGGAACTAATAGAGCGCAGTTTTGGTCAGTACATGGCGACTTTATATTTAAAGCCAGAATACGACGAAATTGAGGAAATTAAGGCAGAATTGACAAAAATTGAGGAAGAATTAAGTGTCATAGACGAAAATGAAATTACCCTTTATGAAAAGTTGAAACAGATTTTAAAGGTAGAGCTACATATATTTAGAACTTTACAGGAGCAACTAAGGGAAGAAAGAGAGTCTGAATTGTATATGATGCTGGAATTTGCCGTCAAAGGGACTCTTGTGAGCTTGAGAGATAAAAACACCACAGCTACTCTACCAATAACAGCCATACTATATAGTAAAGTGCCAGACACTGGTCCGAGTTCCTATCTTATTTGTTTAGGTAAGAATAATCGTTGGTACTCAGCTACAAGCTCAGATATACTTGAAGTACATGCTCATATATCTAGGGTAGAAGTGCTAGAAAGTATTATACCCCCTATAGAGCTAGGATTAAAAAAAGGTTATTCTTGGCGAGGAGATGCACAGACAGCAGAGATAGCGGATATTATTCCAGACGCGACAGAGTTTTTGTACATGACACCGGAGTTAGCAAATCAACTCAGTCGGGTAGTGTCTATACAGTCACAAATGGAAAATAATCCCGTACACCAGTCCGGTAAAATTGGGCATATATTCAAGCAGAAAGCCAAGTTTCTGGAATTAAAATCATATCTGGAGGGTTTAGAGAAGCAGGTAAAACAAAACTCTGAGCAACATTGGGAGCAGTTTTTGAACCTAATTAGGATTCTACAACATTTTGACGCCCTGGACAATTTGGTACCCACATACTTGGGACAAATGGCGGCCACCATTAGGGGTGAGAATGAATTATGGTTAGGATTAGCTATAGATAGTGGTGAATTAGATAATTTAGATCCCCATCACTTAGCAGCAGCAATAGCAGCACTAGTCACGGAAACACCACGACCTGATAGTAGGGTGAGTTTTGATTTGAGTGATGAGGTGGGGAGTGCCCTGTCAAATTTGCGTAATATTAGACGTAAGTTATTTCAGATTCAACATCGTTATCATGTTGCTCTACCTATATGGTTAGAATTCGAACTGATTGCTATTGTAGAACAATGGGCACTGGGAACCAAATGGTTACAAATTTGTGCCATGACCACTTTAGATGAGGGTGATGTAGTTAGGTTATTAAGGCGTACTCTTGATTTGTTGTCACAAATTCCTCATGCTCCCTTTGTGAGCGAGTCTCTGCGGAAAAATGCTGGAAGGGCAATGCAGTTAATTGACCGCTTTCCTGTGAATGAGGTGGTGGAATAAAATTGGACACATCTGCTCAAGGCATCTTAATGAATGCTGACTGCCAAGGCGCAGCCAACATAATTAAAAAATTATCGACTTCCGGGTGAAAAACTTTCAAGAACATCCACAAGGTTCGGTAAACCGAACCTTGAGATCAGTGTTTGATTCTATGATTCTATGGTACATTCCCTATGTCCGCCTTCATCTAATACAAAAATCTCAAAAGTACAATCCTACTATGCCCACCAATCCATCTCTCCTCCGTCACGTTGTCGTCTTCAAGTTCAAAGAGGGAACAACGCCTGCACAGATCGCGGAAATCGAAGAAGCTTTCCGCGCCCTACCTGCCAAGATCGATGTCATTCACGATTTTGAGTGGGGCACCAATGTATCCAAGGAAAAATCCGAACTGAATCTTCTCGGCTTCACCCACTGCTTCTTCCTCACCTTTAAAAGCGAAGCAGACCTCGACGCCTACCTACCCCACCCTGACCACGAGTTGTTTAAGGACTTAGTGGGCCCTTACCTGGAGTCGGTGTTGGTGTCAGATTATTGGGCCAAAGTGTAAAATTTACCAAAAAGCGAGCCAAAGCCCTTCTCGCAAGTGCGAGCTCGCCTTTATTAACTACCTAAAGGGGATGACCTCAAGAATAGCAGTTCCATACTTAAATAAACCTGTCCCAGGGGCGCTTTGGAATTTCTACCGATATAGGCACAGTTCAATGGATAGAAACAGACAAGAGGCGATCGCCGTTCGCAGTAAAGAAATGTAAACTAACGGTCATATTCCCTTGACTTATAGAAAAAATTTGATATGGTATTTGGTGTTAAGGCGAATAATCCTAACAGTAGAATCGGTAATTTTTTATGCCTGACTCTTCTTTGTATATCACAGATTTCTTAACCTGGTTAAATCACCAGATTTGGGCGTTGAAGCATAAAAATGGCGATATTTTAGATTGGGATAATTTGGCTGAAGAATTAACCTTAATGGGCATTAGTGAAAAAAATCAGTTAAAGAGTCGTTTAATTGTTTTACTCTCCCATTTACTCAAGTGGCAATATCAAGCTGATAAGCGGTCTATCAGTTGGTTTACCACGATTGCTAACCAACGAGATGATCTTCAAGATTTGTTAGAAGAAAATCCTGGTTTAGGAAAGTATATTCCTGACTTGCTCAGTAAGGCTTACCGAAATGCTCGTCGAGAAGCAGCAGCAGAAACAGGAATGGAGTTGGCTATATTTCCTGATGTTTGTTGTTACAAAATTGAGCAAATTTTAAATCCACAATTTATCTGTAATACGACTAAAGATTTTCAAAAAGCCATCATCGAGGAAATTAACTAGTTATCCACTTGCTAACTTTTGGCAATTAATGCTATAGTTTAATTATGGCATACATACCACTAAGGAAAGCAGTCAAAATTCTTGTGATCAACAATGGGGAATTGGTAGAGGTTGATTTAAGCCGGCCTAAGAAAGTTCATTTATGGGCTCTTCAGAAATCTCCGCGTCTTTAGACCGGGAAAGTTTAACGAAAAACATAAATGGTGCTATAATGGGTCAGCTTGTGGAGTAGGGGGTTTTTTGTTGCCAAATAATAGCTCTACTACATCCACTCTAACTTTTATCTATTTTTGTGGCAAAGGTATTAAAACAGGTGAAGGTTTTAGTTATTGGTAATGGAGGAAGAGAACACGCTCTAGCGTGGAAACTGCTGCAGTCTGAGCGGGTTAATCAGGTGGTTTGCGTACCTGGAAATGGTGGTACTGCAAATCTCAAAGGTTGTCAAAACCTACCCCTATCAGTAAACGACTTCCCTGCTATAGGCAAATTCGCCCTAGAATATAACATTTCCTTGGTGGTCGTTGGTCCGGAAGTCCCCTTGGCAAATGGCATCACTGACTACTTACAAGAACTAGGACTTATGGTATTTGGTCCTAACCGCAATGGAGCGCAAATCGAGGCAAGTAAGTCCTGGGCTAAATCATTAATGCAAGAAGCAGGAGTGCCCACAGCTAAAGCTGCTGTATTTGACTCCGCCCATTTAGCAAAAATCTACGTCCAACAACAGGGAGTACCCATAGTAATTAAAGCTGACGGTTTGGCTGCTGGTAAAGGTGTCACCGTAGCTGAAACTCTCACACAAGCTGAAATGGCTATAGATGCTATTTTTCAAGGACAGTTTGGTAGTGCAGGTAATTGTGTAGTCATTGAGGAATACCTCCTGGGTCAAGAAGTATCTGTTTTAGCTATTACAGATGGAGTCACTATTAGACCACTCTTACCTGCACAAGACCATAAACGTATAGGTGAAGGGGATACAGGAGAAAATACTGGGGGTATGGGAGCATACGCACCAACTCCTATCGCTACACCAGAGCTAATGTCACGGGTGCAAAGGGAAGTTTTAGAAAATACCATTTTGGCTTTAAATCAAAGAGGGATTGACTATCGTGGGATTTTGTACGCTGGCCTAATGGTTGCAGATAATGGCGACTTCCGTGTTTTAGAGTTTAACTGTCGCTTTGGCGATCCTGAAACCCAAGTAATTCTACCGTTATTGGAAACCCCCTTAGATGAATTGATCCTAGCCTGTATTCACCAGCGATTGGCAGATATGCCACCCTTGGCTTGGAAATCCGGTGCAGCAGCTACTATTGTCGCAGCTTCCGCTGGCTATCCCGGTAATTATCAAAAGGGTGAGGTGATTACTGGTATCCCAGATGCGGAAATATTAGGTGCCAAAGTGTTCCATGCTGGCACTAAATTAAACGCCCAAGGACAAATTATCTCCGATGGCGGTAGAGTGTTAAATATTACTGGACGGGGAGAAAATTTCCCCCAGGCGATCGCCCAAGCATACCATGGAATTCAACAGATTCAATTTCCTGGAATTTACTACCGTCGAGATATTGGTCATCGTGTCCTCAAGTTTACTGGCTAATCCCCGTCAGTCAGTAAATTTGATGATAGGCTAAGAATGTAATCAAACATATTGGTGGTCGAACAATGTTAATTGTAACAATTCGTAATGTGATTAATCATTGGTGGTATGAGTTTACCCTACAAACTAAGCTCCTAGCAGTTGCTACCTTAGTGGTTTCCCTATTTATGAGTGGATTAACCTTTTGGGCGGTTAATACAATTCAACAAGATGAATGGTTGAATGACACAAGATTTGGCAGAGACTTGGGACTGCTGTTAGCTTCTAACGTTACACCACTAGTTGCAGAAAAAAACTTCACGGAGGTGGCACAATTTTCCCAGCGCTTTTACAGTAGTACATCTAGCGTGCGCTATATGCTGTATGCTGATGAAACGGGCGAAATCTTTTTTGGCATTCCCTTCTGGGATCCCCAGTTAGAAAGTTCCTTGACGATTAAACAAGAAATGCTGCCACCGGAAGATTATCTTGATGATGAGCAAAAACCAATAGTTCGTCAACATAGTACGCCTGATGGTTTAGTCACAGATGTCTTTATCCCTTTGATGGCCAATAAGCGATATTTGGGTATGCTGGCCATTGGCATTAATCCCAATCCCACAGCGGTAATTTCCTCTAATTTTACCCGTGATGTGACTATTGCGGTTTTTATCACAATTTGGGTAATGGTAATTTTGGCAGGGGTGATTAATGCTTTGACTATTACCAAACCAATTAAGGAATTGCTAGCAGGGGTAAAACAAATAGCGGCGGGAAACTTTAAACAGCGCATAGATTTACCCTTGGGAGGAGAATTAGGGGAACTAATTTTCAGCTTTAATGACATGGCCGAAAGACTAGAAAGGTATGAGGAACAAAATATAGAGGAATTAACTGCGGAAAAAGCTAAATTGGAAACTTTAGTTTCTACTATTGCTGATGGTGCAGTACTTATTGATAATAATATGCAGGTAATTTTGGTTAATCCCACGGCCAGACGTATTTTTGCCTGGGAGGGAACAGATGTGGTGGGTCAAAATCTTTTGAATTACCTACCACATAGTGTGCAAATGGAAATAACTCGCACTTTGTATGAAATGGCCAGTGGTGAGCGTGAAAGTGCAGAATTTCGCATCCCCTTGAGAGAACCAACCAAACGTACCATTCGTATTCTTTTGACCACCGTTCTTGACTCCCAACGAGAAAGCATTAAGGGTATTGCTATTACTGTGCAAGATATCACTCGGGAAGTGGAATTAAATGAAGCTAAAAGTCAATTTATTAGTAATATTTCCCATGAGTTGCGCACTCCCCTATTCAATATTAAAACCTATATTGAGACTCTTCATGATTATGGTGATGACCTAGGTGCCAAAGAGCGTCAAGAATTTTTGGCAACCGTAAATCATGAAACTGATAGACTTACCCGTTTGGTTAATGATGTTTTAGACTTGTCAAAACTAGAGTCTGGTCGAACCTACCATTTTGATGGTGTTGACCTAGCACAAGCATTAGAACAAACGTTGAGAACTTATCAACTTAATGCTAAGGAGAAGGGTATTAACCTGGTTCAGGAACTAGCATCTAATTTACCAATGGTGATAGGTAATTATGATTTATTGCTGCAAGTGTTTGGCAATTTAATCGGTAATGCTTTGAAATTCACACCAGCAGGAGGCATAGTAGCCATTCGTGCCTATAGAGTAGATGTAAATAGGTCTGGTCACAATTCCCCATTAGTCCGCATTGAGATTAGTGATACAGGTATAGGTATTGCTCCAGAAGACCAAGAAGCAATTTTTGATCGCTTTTTCCGGGTAGAAAATCGAGTTCATACCCTAGAGGGTACTGGTCTGGGTTTATCTATTGTCAGGAATATCATGGAAAGACACCATAGTCAAATGCATTTGGTTAGTGAAGTTGGAGTAGGTACTACCTTTTGGTTTGATTTGGCTTTGTTTGATGAAGACAAACCCACAGTAAACCTAACTCCCCTCCCTTAAAAATCTACCCCTCTTTTTAATTCTACTCCCTGGTTTGCGTAATGTTTATGACAATAAACCTCAGAATGAATACTTGCCAAATCAAAATAGGCTGGTTGATTTTGACAACGCCCAGTAATAATGATTTCCGTACCTTTAGGTTTACGCAATAGGGCTTGTAGGATAGGCTCTACGGAGAGTAACTCAAGGTCAACCGTGGGATTTAGTTCATCAAGGATGATAGTTTTATACACCCCAGATGCGATCGCAGTTTTGGCAATTTCCCAACCTCGTTCTGCTTCCACATAGTCCAAATGTTGTCGAGAATTGCGCCACACGATCGCATCCCGACCGCAGCGTAAGTGATCCACCACATCGGGATAGGATTGCTGTAAAGCGGCGATCGCAGCATCTTCAGTATATCCAGTACCACCTTTCAACCATTGCATAATCAATACACGAGCAGACCCGGGATGATTAATGCCCCTACCAATAGACTTTAGAGCCTTACCCAAAGCACTAGTAGACTTACCTTTTCCTGAACCAGTATAAATTTCTATACCATCCAAGAGTAATTCTGCTGCTTGAGGATGATGGTGGGGTTTCATTTCCGAGTGCAAGTCAGCAATATCCAGTAATTGTTGTGGAGCTGCTCGACCCGTAGTAATAATTTCCAGTTCTTGAGGTTTAGATTTTAAGGTTTCTACCACCTCTTGAACTGGGAGCAGTCCCAAATCTAAAACCGGGTTAATTTCATCCAGAACCACCACCGAATAAAGGTCGGAAGCAAGAGCACCCTTGGCCACATCCCAACCCCTTGCTGCTTCTGCTCGGTCAAAGGGAGTAATTTCATCATGTCCGAAATACTCAGCCCTACCTGTACGCACCTGGTCAATCAAATGAGGAAAACCCCTTTGTAAAGCTGCGATCGCTCCATCTTCGTCATAATCTCTTCCTGGTCCTTTCAAGAACCGTAATAGCAAAACGCGATTACAATTGCTCTTAGTATTGATACCCAGGCCAATAGAGCGCAAAACCACCCCTAGAGCAGCTTGAGATTTACCCTTTCCCGCACCATCATAGACGTGAATTTGACCCGTCAGTCTTTCTGACCGTGCTTGTGCTGTCAGAATACCGATTCCATTTCTTGTCATCTTCTTTTCTAGCCATTTTCTCCCAAGTTATGTATATTCTATTATATTGAATGGTTGTTCCATGAGTTTTTAACCATCCCACTCAATTCATTCACACTGTCTTATGCTTGATGAATTATCACTACCCAAAGTCCTCCCCGTGGGTACAATTGTCTTTCAAACTTTATTTTTGCTAGTTGCTATTCCGATAGAGTCCTATATTCTCCACAGAGCAATCAAATTTGACAAAAAGACCAGTGTTTTCTACGCCATAACGCTCAATGTCCTCTCCACGGTTCTGGGTTGGAACGTTTTTTTCTTGCTGGACCCAATTCTACCCGTCAAATTGAAATCGGAACTGATGAGCTATGTATTCTTTAACACTTTTGAAGGTAATCTCAAAACTAATCTATTTCTCATAGGGTTTTTGATTTTCCTGGGGACTTTTGTAATCGAGTCCGTGTTTTTAAAAATACTAATGATTATTTTGCGTGAGGGTAAGAATCAGTTAGACTTGGCAGAAATGACCCAAAGAGAAAAGAGTCTGGCGAAACAAAAGCTGAAAATGCAAAATAATAACCTGATTACAACCATCCTTATAGCTAATACAATCAGCTATACCGCCATTACCCTACTTATTTTAGCACGGGACTTTCTCAAAAGAAGTTAAAACTTAAAATCTACCACTCTGCATCCCCTAGGTAAAAATTATGAACTTTCCATTATTGAAAGAAATCATCCAGTTATTCACATTTATTAAAGATCTGTTTTTAGGCATTCAGAAACTATTAATGCCCCCCAGATCTTTCTCGTGGCAGACATTTATATATCTAAGTGTTTTCTCCTGGGGAATTTCATCCCTAGCCACGGGTATAATCAAAGATATTATTGCTTTTACAGGTTGGATATTTTTATTCGCCGGAACCGCTTGGTACACAACAGATTCTCCCGTAAGAATTCCAGGAACTTTTATGCCTGTGGGTGCTTTGTTGACAGGATTTATATTTAGTGTATTTGTCTTTGGACATGGAGAAAACACAATCACGGTCAGAACCATAGTTTTATGGCCCACAATTGCTGCCATAATTACAGCATTACCACAGTTTTTTACGGGGAATGGTATATCGCCAAAAGCGACTCTTCCTAAATTGGAAGTCAGACAAAAAATCATTTTGCTGCTAAGTTGGTCAATGTTAATTAGTTGCTGGTTACAATTTAACTTTGTCACAGATAAATGGTTAAAAGAATATCCCAGTTTATCTGCACAGAGTTTTCAACGCAGCAATTTTGTAATTAAAATTTGAACCAAAAGCAAACAAACCAGAACCAGGCAATGTAATTTTAAATAGAATTGAACCTTTAATCCTACAGCAAATCACGAATAGACCCTGGTCAGAAGCGGAAAGGTGGCTATTGGAGGCAAATCAACAGGTGGATAACTTGGGAAAAATAATTATTAATAAAAACCTGCAAAAATTTGAAGAGAAGGGACTATGGAAAATTGAACCTCGTGTGGTTAATATCAAATCAGGTTACCGATTAGATCTTCTCAGTATTTGGCAGGGACCAACTGATAGTAAAAAGGGATTTTATTTACGTAAATCTTGTTACATTGAACCAATTGCTTCTGAGTACACCACTGACAACTCTAATGTAAAGGCGAAAATTAAGTGCGATCCCAAAACGAAATTTTTTAGAGGTTCACCACCAGCACAACAGTAGAAAAAAAGCACAGATACTTCATAATTACCATCCCATCAATTAACACGTAACAACCATCTCCAATGAGTTTTTATGCAGTTGGCGATCGCCATTTTCATCTTTTCTCGAAAAGAATTTTAGAAGAAGTATCAAATCTTTATGACCTGTGGTACAATGGTATCTGTAGTCAAGACTTGTGCATATCATAACTATGAATGATATGGATTTTAAACAGCTGCTAAAACAACAGTTACCTGTATTAGTAAATGAAGACGTAGAAATGCGGAATTTACTAGTCAGGGCAATTTCCAGCTATTTTGCTGGAAGCTTGGAGACGGAAAGTCACTTTGATTTAGTATTAGGGGAAATACGACGGGATAGGGAAGAGCAGTCTCGTAAGTGGGATGAAAACAAACAGGAATTTGACCGGGTCATCACCCAAATGGAACTTGACCGTCAGGAGCAAGCTCGTAAGTGGGATGAAAACAAACAGGAATTTGACCGGGTCATCACCCAAATGGAACTTGACCGTCAGGAGCAAGCTCGCAAGTGGGATGAAAACAAACAGGAATTTGACCGGGTCATCACCCAAATGGAGCTTGACCGTCAGGAGCAAGCTCGTAAGTGGGATGAAAACAAACGGGAAATGGAACTTGACCGTCAGGAGCAAGCTCGCAAGTGGGATGAAAACAAACGGGAAATGGAACTTGACCGTCAGGAGCAAGCTCGCAAGTGGGATGAAAACAAACGGGAAATGGAACTTGACCGTCAGGAGCAAGCTCGTAAGTGGGATGAAAACAAACAGGAATTTGACCGGGTCATCACCCAAATGGAACTTGACCGTCAGGAGCAAGCTCGTAAGTGGGATGAAAACAAACGGGAAATGGAACTTGACCGTCAGGAGCAAGCTCGTAAGTGGGATGAAAACAAACGGGAAATGGAACTTGACCGTCAGGAGCAAGCTCGTAAGTGGGATGAAAACAAACGGGAAATGGAACTTGACCGTCAGGAGCAAGCTCGTAAGTGGGATGAAAACAAACAGGAAATGGAACTTGACCGTCAGGAGCAAGCTCGTAAGTGGGATGAAAACAAACGGGAAATGGAACTTGACCGTCAGGAGCAAGCTCGTAAGTGGGATGAAAACAAACGGGAAATGGAACTTGACCGTCAGGAGCAAGCTTGTAAGTGGGATGAAAACAAACGGGAATTTGACCAAGTTATCGCAGCAATAGAGCGTATGAGTCGTAAGCATGAAGTTGGTATTAGCGGACTCGGTGCACGGTGGGGTTTATGTTCTGAGTCCTCATTTCGTAATGGGTTAAAGGCAATCTTAGAAGAGTCTTTTGGCGTGGAAGTTTTGAATATAGTCGAGTATGATGATCAGGGAATAGTATTTGGTAGACCAGACCAAGTAGAACTAGATTTGATTATACGAAATGGGCAACTAATCATTTGTGAGATTAAATCATCCCTAAGCAAAGGTGACTTGTACACTTTTTACCGGAAAGTAGACTTTTATCAGCAACAACATCAAAGACAAGCTACGAGAAAGATTGTAATTTCACCCATGGTTCACCCCAGTGCCAATTCCATAGCTTCTAAATTAGGAATTGAAATTTACAGCTATGGTGAAGATGTTCCTCCAGAATTAGCGTCTTCCCCAAGTTTGTAAGAGAATATCAGTAACTTTATGATTCAATCTTACTCCATGAATAGCACCTCTAGTCTAATTTCCCCTGATGTTTCAGGTTACCAGTCCCATGACATAAAACCTGTAAAATTAGGAGTCATGGCCTCTGGGAATGGGAGCAATTTTGAGGTGGTTGCTCAAGCAATCAAATCGGGGGATCTTAATGCCCAAATTCAAGTTTTAATTTATAATAACCCCCTAGCAAAAGCAGCAGAAAGGGCTCTCAATCATGGAGTAGAAGCAATATTACTCAATCATCGTCATTATAAAAAGCGGGAAGATTTGGATCGGGAAATTGTCAGCACTCTGCGCCAATATCAAGTTGATTTAGTAGTTATGGCCGGTTGGATGCGTTTAGTTACCCAAGAACTGATAGATGCTTTTCCCAATCACATTATTAATATTCACCCCAGTTTATTGCCCAGTTTTAAAGGTGTTAGAGCTGTAGAACAAGCATTAGAAGCAGGTGTAAAAATAACAGGTTGTACAGTTCACCTGCTGAGATTAGAAATGGACAGCGGTCCAATTTTGATGCAAGCTGCAGTTCCAGTATTGCCAAACGATACAGCAGAAACACTACATGCGAGAATCCAAGTTCAGGAACACCAGATCTTACCATTGGCCATTGCTCAGGTTGCTGATAAAATCTAAAAGATTAGAAATTACGGCTTATATCCATGCCCATATCAACCAATATCCTTCTGAGTCCTATCAAGTTTGGTACTGATGGATGGCGAGGAGTAATCGCTGATGAGTTTACTTTTGAACGTCTGACTTTAGTTGCTTCCGTAGCAGCTAATGTGTTATATAATACATACTATTCCCTAACTGGTAGCCGTAGTATTGTGGTCGGATATGACCGTCGCTTTATGGCGGAAAATTTTGCCCGCGTTGTAGCTGATGCTATTAAAAATTTAGGATTTGATGTTCTATTTAGTCAAGACTATGCACCAACACCTGCTTTTAGTTGGGCTGCTAAAGATTTTAATGCTTTGGGAGCTTTAGTGATCACAGCTAGTCATAACCCTGGCTCATATTTGGGTTTAAAAGTCAAGAGTGCTTTTGGGGGTTCAGTCCCTCCAGAGGTTACTCAGGAAATAGAAAGATTATTAACTGTGGAATTTTCTTCAGTGGGTAATCTAGGAAAAGAAGAGACGTTTGATCCCTGGATAAGTTATTGTCAAGCATTGGCAAAGAAAGTGAATATTGAGGCAATTCGGGAGGCAATATCCTCGGATAAATTAATACTATTTGTTGATGTGATGCATGGTGCAGCTGCTAGTGGTTTAGAGAGGCTATTAGGGCAAAAAGTGAGAGAAATTAATGGTAATCGAGATCCCTTATTTGGCGGAAAACCACCAGAACCTTTGCCTAAATATATTTGTGAAATTTCAGCTGAAATTAAAAATTATACAGAAATTCATCAGCAACAAAATTTCTCAAAATTAACGGTTGGTTTAGTATTTGATGGAGATGGCGATCGCATTGCGGCGTTGGATAGAAATGGCAATTTTCTAAGTTCTCAAATATTGATTCCGATTTTGATAGATCACCTAAAAACCAGACGCAATTTTACCGGAGAAATTGTCAAAACCGTCAGTGGGTCTGACTTAATTCCCAGTGTAGCCAGATCCCTGGGTTTATCAATATTTGAAACTGCTGTTGGTTATAAATACATTGCTGATAGAATGTTGGTGACAGAAGTTTTATTAGGTGGTGAAGAATCGGGGGGGATTGGTTATGGTAGCCACATTCCTGAACGGGATGCTCTATTGTCTGCATTGTACGTATTAGAAGCAGTTGTAGATTCTGGTTTGGATTTAGGTGAATATTATCAGCAATTACAGGAAAAGAATAATTTCTTCTCTGCTTATGATCGGATAGATTTACCATTGGCAAGTATGCAGATCCGTGATAAATTACTACAACAACTACAAACTCAGAAATTAACAGAAATTGCCGGCAAAAAAGTCCTTAATTGTCAGACCATAGACGGTTATAAATTCCGTCTTGCGGATGAAAGTTGGTTGATGATTCGATTTAGTGGCACTGAACCAGTCTTAAGACTTTACTGTGAAGCACCTACAATAGAACAAGTACACCAAACATTAAATTGGGCAAAAACCTGGGCAGAATCAAATTAATATTTACCAACATTTATCAGTGGATAGCTAATGAAAAAAACACTTGTGGTGGGGACGGGAAATCCAGGAAAATTAAAGGGAAATGCAGGCTTATTTATCCGATTCTGGTTGGGAACTAACTCCCAAACCCCCTGATTTAGATGTGAATGAAACCGGAACCACCTTTGCTGAAAACGCCTGCTTGAAAGCTGTTGAAGTTGCAAAATATACATCTCAATGGGCGATCGCTGATGATTCTGGCTTATGGGTAGACTGGTTAAATGGTGCGCCTGGTGTATATTCTGCTCGGTATGGAAACACGGACGAAGAAAGGATTGGAAGGTTACTAAGCGAACTAGCAAACACGGAAAACCGGCAAGCCAAATTTATCTGTGCCATAGCTGTTGCTAACCCCCAGGGGGAAATTATTTTCCAGTCTGAGGGTAGTTGTGAGGGGGAAATTCTGTATGAAGTGAGGGGAGAGGGTGGTTTTGGTTACGATCCGATTTTTTATGTTCCGGAAAAAAAATTGACCTTTGCCCAAATGTCACCGGAGTTGAAAAAAAGCATTAGTCACCGGGGTCATGCTCTCAGAAAGATAATTCCCCAGTTGCTTGAAGTTGACTAATTTCCCATTTCCCGAACTCTAATTTAACGCGGGATCTTGAGTCTTAGTTTCTTCCTTCCTTTTATCGGACTGCTGTTCAGTTGCTTGTTGAACTTGTTGCAAGTGAATACTATTGACTTGGCTAATGAATAGTTCTACAGCTTGACTGGCTTTTTGTTGTTGTTCTAGGTCACCAACAACGTCATAACAACGATATGCGGGTGTAATTCCTAAAATGAATTTTTCTTGTTCTGCTTCTAATAACTCTACAATTGTATTGGCTGTAACCCAATTCTTTTGAAAGGGAAAAGACGTAACAATACTAGCGACAATAGATGCTACTGCAGGACAAATGACAGGTAGCCACTTCAACCAGGGTTGTCCGGTTTCTAGTTTATCAACCAGGACTAAAATTGGTGTGACACCTGAGAGAATTACTGTGGAAATTTGTAAGACATAGTAAAGAGATCTGGCTATATTTCTGGTTTTTTTATAGTCATTGATCAAATCTTGACAATATTCCAGAGCGTTAGCTCTTACAGGGACAATAGTGTTATGTTCCAAGGAATTGCTATTCTGTAACAGGGATGTGTAAAGTTCAGCTTTTTTGGTGAATTCGTTTTTCTTGGCTTGTTTTTCCGCTGCACCTACTGAGTTTCTGTTGATAAGAAACAGCAAAATGGCTATTGCGGAAGCTCCTATTCCAGCTAACAAGTAGGGCTGATTATTAGAGTCAAAATAAATGATCAAAGCCGCACCAATAAAAACAGCAGCTAATAGATAATCAATCAGTTTTAAAAACAACAACATTTTTGCAAAAGGTTAGGAAAATAAATTGGATGTAGATAATTATGACTCAACTTATCATCGAGTCGATTTGCAAGAAAACACGGTTTTTCCGCAACACTACACCATGTTAACCTAGTCTTTGCCAATATGTCCATTTTTAACCTGATATTTAACAATAAATAATATAATTCCTCCTGATGCAAGGGGTGCTTTCAATAACTAGATAAGTAGTATAAAATGAACATCGAATCTCTTTAAATTACTTTTTTGCACGCTTTTGAGTAAGTAATATTTGAGTTTAAACCGGGCATAAATCTCCCAATTAATATTAATCAATACAAATTAATACTTGAATAAGCAAACCATCAGTTCTCAACCCACCAGAAAGAAAATACAAATTTCAACCGAATTTCTAAGATATCCTTAATATGTGATAGAGATTGACTCAGAAAAGTAGAATGAAATTGGCAGCAAGAGTAGGTCAGGTAACACCCTCCATTACCCTGGCTATTACAGCTAAAGCTAAGGGTATGAGGACAGAGGGTATTGATGTTTGTAGTTTCAGTGTTGGAGAGCCGGATTTTGATACTCCAGCCCACGTTATAGATGCAGCTACAAAGGCTTTAAAAGAAGGTAAGACCAAATATGGTCCAGCCGCTGGTGAGCCAAAGCTACGAGAATCTATTGCTAACAAGCTAAAAAGCGATAATGGTTTAGACTATAAACCAGAAAACGTCTTGGTTACTAATGGGGGTAAACATTCCCTATATAATCTCATCATGGCCTTAATTGAACCAGGAGATGAGGTAATTATCCCCGCACCCTACTGGTTGAGTTATCCAGAAATGGTTACTTTAGCAGGTGGGAGGTCAGTAATTGTACCAACCTATGCTGACAATGGCTATAAAATTAGTGTCCAACAGCTCAAACAAGCTATTACCTCAAAAACTAAGTTATTTGTCCTTAATTCACCTTCTAACCCTACTGGGATGGTGTACACATTAGAAGAAATTCGGGATCTAGCTCAGGTGATTGTGGAGGCGGATATTTTTGTGGTTTCTGATGAAATTTACGAAAAGATTCTCTATGATGGCTCACAACATGTTAGTATTGGTTCCCTAGGTGAGGAAATTTTCTCCAGGACTTTAATTAGTAATGGCTTTGCTAAGGGTTACTCCATGACTGGTTGGCGTTTGGGTTATTTGGCCGGACCCTTGGAAATTATTAAAGCTGCTACTACTATTCAAGGACATAGTACTTCCAATGTCTGTACTTTTGCTCAATATGGTGCGATCGCTGCTCTGGAAGGTTCACAAGACTGTGTAGAGGAAATGCGTCAAGCTTTTGCTCAACGTCGTCAGGTTATGTATGATGGTATCAACTCCATTCCTGGGTTGACTTGTGTTCGACCTGATGGGGCTTTTTATTTATTTCCCGACATCAGTAAAACTGGTTTAAGGTCCCTGGAGTTTTGCGATGCTTTATTAGAATCCCATCAAGTTGCTGTTATTCCAGGGGTAGCTTTCGGAGCTGATAATAACATCCGTCTTTCCTATGCTACAGATATGACTACAATTAAGAAAGGAGTGGAGCGACTAGACAAGTTTGTTCGTTCTCTATCTTAGTTTTACAATATAGCTGTAGCCATCTGCATTGGGTAAGGGATAAACTCTTTTCTGAGCGCTGGCTAAAGCTATATAACTTAACCATTCATTACTAATATGATTCACACAATGCAAATTATCCTGTATGGTAAACCTGGTTGTCATCTTTGTGAAGGGTTAATAGAAAAATTAGAACAAATAACCCATCACACCAATAAGAGTAGTCATGAAGATACTAATATTAGTTTTACTTTAGAAGTGCGTGATATTACTACCCATGAAGATTGGTTTGCCGCCTATCAGTATGAAATTCCCGTGTTGTTTCTATGGGATTCTAGTGGAGGAAAAGAGTCTTGGCAATCTGTACCCCGTCCCTCTCCCCGTGGAAGTGTTCAGCAATTAGAGAACTTGTTATTGACCACAGCTAGTAAGTTGTTGATGTTGGCAGATCGGGATGAATAGTCCAATAAAACACAGGAGATGGAATTGCCAGTTGCCAATTCGTTAGGTACTGTGGTTAAAATTGTGCAAAATAGACACAAGATATCTGCCAGATCTTTTCGCGATGAGGTATAAGATAATGAATTTAAGAGAATTATTGGCCGTTATTGATGGCGTGGAATACCAGGGTAAAGATGTGGAAGTTCGCGGGATCAAAACCAATTCCCACGCTTGTGGTGAGGGGGATTTATTTATTGGCATACCCGGAACCAGGGTTGATGGAGGTGAGTTCTGGCCCAGTGCTTTAGCTGCTGGTGCGGTTGCGGCCATTATCTCCCCACAAGCAGCATCCAAAACTTCCCCCACCTCGGATGCTCTGGTAATTACTGCTAGCAATCTTAATAAGGTCTGTGCCCAGGTTTGTGCAGCTTTTTATGGCTATCCAGCGGAAAAACTGCAAATCGTTGGCGTAACTGGGACTAATGGCAAAACTACTACTACTCATTTAATTGAGTATTTTCTCAATCAAGCTAATTTGCCAGCAGCTTTACTCGGTACTCTTTATACTCGCTGGCCCGGTTTTTCTCAAGTTGCTAACCATACCACCCCCTTTGCAATTGACTTACAGCACAATCTAGCTCAAGCTGTTGATGCTGGTTGTCAGTTGGGGATTATGGAGGTTAGTTCCCACTCCCTGGCCCAAGATAGGGTTTTTGGCTGTCCCTTTGAGGTTTCTGTGTTTACTAATCTTACTCAAGATCATCTTGATTATCACCAAGATATGGAAGATTATTTTCGAGCTAAGGCTTTGTTATTTACTCCTGACTATCTCCAAGGAAGAGCAGTTATTAATATTGATGATCAATATGGACAACGTTTAACTATTGGTTTGGATAAACAGCAGCTTTGGACATACAGCATTAATAATACTAGTGCCGATTTCTGGGTGAGTGATCTAAATTATCAACCTCATGGTGTCAGTGGTATTTTACATACTCCTGAGGGTAATTCCCCTTTTAGCTCTCCCCTGGTGGGACAGTATAACTTAGAAAATCTTTTGGCAGCTGTAGCTGCGGTCCTACACTTAGGGTTGGATTTGGAAACTGTGGTAGATTATATACCTAATTTTCCAGGTGTGCCTGGCAGAATGGAACGAATTCAAATCGATCCTCATCAGGATATTAGCGTTATTGTGGATTATGCTCATACCCCTGATAGTCTGGAAAATTTACTTAAAGCTGCTCGTCCATTTATACCAGGAAGAATTATTTGTGTCTTTGGCTGTGGAGGGGATAGGGATAAAACAAAACGTCCAAAAATGGGTAGAATTGCAGCGGATTTAGCAGATGTGGTCGTGGTAACCTCTGACAATCCACGCACTGAAAACCCAGATGCAATATTAGAAGATATCTTGACCGGTATGCCCGAGGATGTGTCAAGACTGGTAATTGGCGATCGCGCTAGAGCTATTCATACTGCTATACTGGAAGCTCAACCAGGTGATGGTGTATTATTAGCAGGTAAAGGTCACGAAGATTATCAAATTCTCGGCACGGAAAAAATCCATTTTGATGATAGAGAACAAGCTCGTGATGCCTTACATTTAAGAACAGCTAAGAACAGCTAAATTTGCAATGATGTTACTTTAGGGGTAAATATGCCAAGAACACAGAAAAACGATAATTTTGTTGACAAGTCTTTTACCGTTATGGCAGATTTAATCCTGAAACTTCTGCCAACTAATAAAAAGGCTAAAGAGGCTTTTGTCTACTATCGAGATGGCATGTCAGCACAGGCTGAAGGGGAATATGCCGAAGCCCTAGAATATTACGAAGAGGCTCTATCTTTAGAAGAAGATACCAATGATAAAAGTTTTATCGTGTACAACATGGGACTGATATATGCCAGTAATGGAGACCATGATCGAGCCCTGGATTTCTATCATAAAGCCATTGATTTGAATCCTCGGTTACCTCAAGCCCTAAATAACATCGCTGTGATTTATCACTACAAGGGCGAAAAAGCAAAGGAAGAGGGTGACAACGATGAGGGAGAAGCACTATTTGACCAGGCCGCAGACTATTGGATCCGGGCAATTCGTCTGGCTCCTAATAACTACATTGAAGCCCAAAACTGGTTGAAAACTACCGGGAGATCGCAAATTGATGTATTCTTTTAACCGATAACCAAATTTTAAATAACCAATTATTTATTGCTAAAATATGATTGATCGCGAACAGGTCCGCAAAGTAGCCAACCTAGCTCGGCTAGAATTAACAGCACAGGAGGAGGAGCAATTTACCCTCCAGTTAGGAAGCATTTTGGAGTATGTAGAACAACTGGGGGAACTTGATGTTAGCAATGTCCCTCCTACCACTAGGGCCATTGACTTGAGTAATGTGACTAGGGAAGATAAACTACAACCCTACCCGGACAGGGAGTCCATACTTAGGAGTGCCCCCCAACAAGAAGGTGACTTTTTCAAAGTCCCCAAAATCCTCAATACGGACTAAAAAAATTGCCGAAGGACAGCACCTGAAATGGGACAGGAAGTACCAACGGCGATTTTACTGGTTCTAAAAAGACTAGAACGGTTTTAGTCTAATGATAAGAGGCTTGCTCGGCTTCTAATTGCCGAATTAGACTCTCATCACCTTTTATTCTTGCTGCTTCCAGTCGGTGCTCAAGATTTTTGAGTATGTTTTGTCTGTGTACTTGTTCAGCCTTTTTAGCTGCTTGTGATCTAGAACTAATCATTTATGTGACCTCTTGTCTTCAATTCAGATAGTAGATTTTAATCGCTCAAAACCAATATTCCGTAACTTACGTTACAGAAAAATAATATAATATCTGAAACTGAGGGTCAAGATATATTAGGTAAAGAAATGTTGCGAGCATTTTCTTTTCCCCAGGAATAAAGTTTAGTCCCTGGGTGGTTAAAATTAAGTAGTTATTTCCGTTAGAGACGGCTTTTTGGTACAATATTGTGTGGAAATGGTCCAGGTTAAATATCTCTAGGATGGGGATTAAACACGGTGCAGGGGAAGCAAGCTGTGCAAATCGCACTCGATTATTACCGAATTTTAGGACTCCCATTGGCTGCAACCGAGGAGCAACTGTGTCAGGCCTATAATGATCGCATTCTACAGCTGCCACAACGGGAATATTCTACCTTGGCAATAGCTGCTCGCAAGCGAATCCTGGAACAAGCTTATATGGTTCTCGCAGATTCAAAAGAGCGTGCTAAATACGATCAGGTATATCTAGCATACGCATACGATCAAGCGAAAATGGATCTGGGAGCGGAATTGGCAAGCAGTGGCGAAATGGCTCACCAAAATCATAATCCTCAACTAACTATAGATGTCACCAAAGAGAACTTAGTTGGTGCGTTGGTATTACTTCAAGAGTTGGGTGAGTATGAGCTGGTGCTAAGGTTAGGTCAACCATACTTGACTAATAGAGTTGCTATTAAGTCTGATCATCACTCTCAAAGGCGTACCTTAACGAGTACTGATGAGTTGTCAGACATTATCCTAACAGTTTCCTTGTCTTGTTTGGAATTGGGACGGGAACAATGGCAACAGGGTAATTATGAGAATGCTGCCATCTCCTTAGAAACAGGAGAGGAACTGTTACTGCGGGAGAGAATGTTTACTAGTGTGCAGGCAGAAATTACAGCAGATCTGTGTAAGCTGAGACCTTATAGAATTTTGGATTTATTAGCTCTACCAATCGAGCGCATCAAGGAGCGTCATCAGGGTTGGGAATTACTACAAAATATTCTCGACCAACGAGGTGGCATTGATGGTATGGGAAATGATCAAACGGGTTTGAATGTGGACGATTTTCTCCGGTTTATTCAACAGCTACGACACCACTTAACCTTATCGGAACAACATAAACTTTTTGAATCTGAAAGTAAAAGACCTTCGACTGTGGCAACCTACTTGCTTATTTACACACTAATTGCTAGAGGATTTGTCCAGAGACAACCGGCATTAATTCGTCAGTCAAAACATGTTTTATTGCGATTGGCAAAGCGTCAAGATGTGCATTTAGAGCAAGCTCTGTGTGCTTTGTTACTAGGACAAACGGAAGAAGCAACCAGTGTGTTAGAGTTGAGTCAGGAATATGAACCATTGACCATAATTAGACAGCAGTCTCAAGATTCACCAGATTTGTTACCGGGACTGTGTTTATACTGTGAGCAGTGGTTAGAGCAAGAGGTATTTCCCCATTTTCGAGACTTAACTAAACAGCAGGCTTCCCTGAAAGATTATTTTGCTGATAAACAGGTGCAAGCATACTTGGAGCAATTACCAGCAGATCTATACATAACCGAGGAACTAAGGACAGTCAACAATCAGGTTGGTTCATCATGGGGGATTGGCAGTCCCCATAATAGCTTGAGAGAAGATGAACACCTACCTGTTGTAAGTCCCTCCCAAAACCTAGAAGAATGGAGGGAAACCAATGTAGAGCTGGCTTCTCAGATTTCCACTCCTCATCGGAATATCTCACAATATAGTCATGACTCTCATAGTTTCCTCACAGAGGGGGGAACAAAGCAATCCAGTAAGTATAAACATCGTAGACGAGGTTCAACTAGTATTCAAGAAGAACAGATAGAAGAAAGACATTTATATAATCAGTCACATACTAGTAAGTATAGACAAAATTTTACTCGTACATTTCCTGCACTGTTTCGACTAAATACATTTTTTCTACTAGGAGGTATATTAGGGATGTGGTTTTTAATACCTACGATTTGGGGGAGGTTAAACAGTAAAATGGTAGACCAGCCAAATTTACAGGTAGGAAAACTTGCCATACAGTTGAATCAACCACCAGTTGTTATATCTACACTCTCTCGTCGACCACCACCACCATCTGGTCAACTCACAAAGGCGATCGCTCAAAGACTAATTGAAACCTGGTTATCGACGAAAGCAGCAGCAATGGGTCCCAATCATGAGATCAAACGATTAGACAAAATTTTAATAAATCCAGCCCTATCCCAATGGCAATCTATAGTTAAACAGGATATGGCTATAAAGCGCTATCGTAAGTATGAACATGAAGTGAAAATAGAACTTGTTCGTCAGGAAGGAAATACCTCGAACAATGCGGTGGTGGAAGCTACAGTTAAAGAAATCACTCATTTTTACCGTGGGGAAAATCTCCAGACATCTGGTCGAGAAGCATTGAGAGTGAGATATGATTTAACCCGCCAGCAAAAGTCTTGGCGCATCCGCAATATGACCATAGTGGAATCCTAAAGATAAAATTGTGAGCAAGTCATCGGTTAAGATAGTCAGACAGCACCAAAATCAACCGAGTTTTAGAGTTTTCCACACCAATAGACTTGATTAAAATATGAACCCTACACAACAAAAACTGAAATTGAAACTACAGCAAGCATTAGTGGCTAGATTTGGCGAAGCTTATATGAAAGTAGATCCCATTTTAGTAGCAGCAAGTAATCCTAAATTTGGTGATTTTCAGGCCAACGTGGCATTATCCCTGAGTAAAAAATTGGGGATGGATCCCAGGTCCATTGCTGCAGCTATAGTAGAGGAATTAGATGTCTCAGATCTGTGTGAAGTACCAGAAATTGCCGGACCTGGATTCATTAATCTAAAATTACAAATATCCTATTTAGAATCACAACTGAATGCCATTAAAACAGATCCCCGTTTAGGAGTTCCTAGAGTGGATCAACCCCAAAAGCAAATAGTTGATTTTTCCAGTCCAAACATAGCTAAAGAAATGCACGTTGGACATTTGCGTTCCACAATTATTGGTGATTGTATTGCCAGAATTTTAGAGTTTCGTGGTCATCAGGTATTAAGACTAAATCATGTAGGTGATTGGGGGACACAATTTGGCATGTTAATTGCCTATTTACGTGAGGTATATCCACAAGCGCTTACCACTGCCAATGTTCTCAATATAGGAGATTTAGTCAGCTTTTATCGTCAAGCCAAGCAGAGATTTGATGCAGATCCAACTTTTCAAGAAATAGCACGTCAAGAGGTAGTTAGACTACAAGCGGGAGCAGAAGATACAACTCATGCATGGAATTTATTGTGTGCACAATCACGTAAAGAGTTTCAGACAATTTACGACCTGTTAGATATTAAAATAGTTGAAAGAGGAGAATCATTTTATAATCCCTTTCTATCAAAAATAGTGGAAGATTTAGAAAAAGCAGGACTAGTCGAAGAAAATCAAGGAGCAAAATGTGTTTTCTTAGAGGGATTTACTAATAGAGAGGGAGAAGCACTACCATTAATCGTACAGAAATCAGATGGTGGTTATAACTACGCCACAACAGATTTAGCAGCATTACTTTACCGCATTCGGGAAGATCACGCTAAAAGGATAATTTACGTTACCGATGCGGGACAAGCAAATCACTTCGCCCAATTTTTTCAAGTTGCCCAAAAAGCTGGATGGATACCCGATGATGTGGAATTGGTTCACATTCCCTTTGGGTTAGTCTTGGGTGAAGATGGCAAAAAATTCAAAACCCGTTCTGGAGATACGGTAAGATTAAAGGACCTATTGGATGAAGCAGTTTTCCGCGCTCGCACAGATTTAGAAGCTAGATTACAACAAGAAGGTAGACAAGAAACCCCGGAATTTATCCATAACGTGGCTCAAACAGTTGGTATAAGCGCGGTAAAATATGCGGATTTAAGTCAAAATCGTACCAGTAGCTATGTTTTTAGTTACGATAAGATGCTTTCCTTAAAAGGCAATACAGCACCATATATGCTATATGCTTATGTCCGAACTCAGGGTATTAGTCGGGAAGGTAAAATCGATTTTGAAAATTTGGCTCCCGATGCCAAAATTATTCTTCAAGAAGAGACAGAACTAGCTCTAGCCAAGCATTTGTTACAATTAGACGACATACTTTATCAAGTAGAACAGGATTTATTACCTAATCGTCTATGCGAGTATTTGTATAGTCTCAGCGAGAAATTTAATAAATTCTATGACAGGTGTCCAGTACTTAAAACAGAAGACCCCATTAGAACTTCTAGATTGATGTTATGTTATGTAACAGCAAGAACACTAGGATTAGGACTGGGTTTATTAGGTATTAAAGTGATTGAAAGAATCTAGACCGTTTACACAAAGAGGAAGGATGAAGCCATTAATTATCAAAGCGATTATTACATCCATAGGGTTGCTAGGGTTATTTAACCCCAATCAAGCATCAGCACAACTGATTCCCGAACCTTGGATAGCGGTAGGGTCTAAGGATAGCGCCATCACATACGCGGGGGGGGTCAAGGTTTTTGGTTTTGGTTTAGAAGTGGGAACTGGTAAAGATGGTGTGACGGGTGCGGATGTTCTCAAGTTTATTAATCTACCATTTATATCGCCATACTTGGGAGTCGGTTATTATTCCACTAAGCAAGAGGTGTCACTTTCCGGTGGCGTACACGTGGAAACAAGTAAACACATTTTTATTGGAGCTGGATATAACTCCGTTCGGGGATTTAACGGACAAATAGGGATCAAATTTTAACTTAACTTTATCCTGACCCATGGCAGTTTTCTTGAGTTCACTATCTGTTATACTACTTGGAGTAGTTTGACCTCGTTATCACTCTCATGCAGGATCAAGTTCAAAACCGACTCAAGGATCAAGTTATAGTCATCGTTGGTGCTACCGGTGGTATTGGTTCAGCTTTAACCCGTAAATTAGCACCCACGGGAGCAAGATTGGTGCTATCTAGTAAGGATGGCATAAAGTTACAAAAACTGGCTGGTGATTTATCTTCGGAACCCCTGATAGTAGAAACGGATATTACTCAACCAGAACAGGTAGAATCACTAATACAAACAACCATAGATCATTTTGGTAAAATTGATATTTTAGTTAATGCAGCAGGAATGGGAATTCTCAAAGCATATAATAACATACACCCGGACGAATTAAATCGAATTCTAGATTTAAACCTAAAGGGTTGTTTTTATACTTGTCAAGCAGCTGCTAAAGAAATGCAAAAACGTAAATTTGGTCATATCTGTAATGTAGTAGGTATATTAGGTAAACATTCAATGCCTATGGCAGCAGCTTACTCTGCTTCTAAATTTGGTGTTGTGGGATTTAGCAAGTCCATGGCAGAAGAATTAAAACGGTTTGGTGTCAAGTTTACATTGTTTTATTTTGGTGGGATAGATTCTCCTTTTTGGGATCATGTTAGCATGAAGGTGGATAGAACAAAAATGTTAAGTTGTGAAACCGCAGCCAATGCAATTTTTTATGCTTTATCATTAGAACCTCAAGCAGTACCAATGGAAATTAATATTCAACCCGAGAGTCATTTATTTTTTTAGGGGGATTTTTTAAAAACTTAGGTGCTATTACATAATTCCATAAAAACTAATATGCTGCAAATTGATCATGTTCACTTTTATGTAGAAAATGCCCACAGGTGGCGAGATTGGTTTGTCAACAATTTAAGTTTTGAAACAGTTCTCCATCAGGGAATTTCTTCCGATTTGATAAATCACAAAAAATTGCCTGATACTGATACCCAAGTGGTCAGAAGTGGTAGTGTTTGTTTTTTAATTTCTTCACCATTATTGGAGACTAGTCCCGTAGCAGATTTTTTATGTCATCATCCCCCCGGTGTAGCAGACGTAGCTTTTCGTGTGGAGAATATAGAGACATTCACAGCAAGAGTGATCAATTATGGTGCCATAGTTTTACAACCTATTCAAAAAACCCAATCTGGTAAATATTGCCAAATAAAAGGTTGGGGAAATCTCAGTCATTCATTAATTGAGTTACCCAGGGAACCAATTATTGAAAAAGATAATTTTTTGGATATAGATCATGTGGTGCTAAATGTTGAATCTGGAGATTTAATCAAAGCAGCTCAATGGTATGAAAATATTTTGGAATTTAAGCCTCAACAAAGTTTTAATATTCACACCGGAATCTCAGGACTAAACAGTCAGGTGATGATCTCTGGTAACGGTAAAGTCAAATTCCCTATTAATCAACCAACATCTAACAATTCTCAAATCCAGGAGTTTTTACATTTCAATCGTGGTTCCGGTGTGCAACACATCGCCCTAAGTACCACAAATATTGCCCAGGCGATCGCCCGCTTTCGTGCTGCTGGTGTGACCTTTCTTTCCATACCTCAAAGTTATTACTCACAACTACATCAGCGGTTCCAATCTGTTTTGTCTCCCTCAGAATTTCAGGCGATCGCTCAGCAAGAAATTTTGATTGATTCTCAGGGATCTACAAATGGCTTATTGTTGCAGATCTTTACCCAGCCAATTTTTAAGGAACCGACGTTTTTTCTGGAATTTATTGAACGTCGTTCCCATCCTTCTGGTTTTGGTGAAGGTAATTTTCGTGCCCTGTTTACCGCTATGGAAAATGAGCAGATTAAACGTGGTTTCGTCACCAGTTAAAGATTTTTAAAAACCTTTGGTTCTTACAGCGGTTCCAATTTTTGAGATAATGATGGATGGAAAAATTTATTTGAATAGCCAATGCTAAGACTAATTACTGATTTTGACGGACCAATTATGGATGTTTCTGAACGATACTATCAAGTTTACTTGTTGTGTCTACAAAAAACCAAGTACCCATCCCAGGTTACTCATAAACTAACAAAAGAAGAATTTTGGCAATTCAAGCGATCGCATACTCCTGAAAAACAAATAGCCTTTCAGTCTGGACTGGATGCGGAACAAGCACAGGAGTTCGCTAAAATTCGGAAAGAGACCGTACATACAGAGCCTTACTTTGACTATGATGTGATGGTTCCTGGAGCTTTGGAAGCTTTAGTTAAGGTAAAGGAAGCAGGAATTGACTTAGTAGTGATGACTATGCGACGGGTAAGGGAGTTAAACTATGCTTTTGACAAGTTTAACTTAGACAAATTTTTTCCAGAAGATCGCCGTTATTGTCTGAGTAACGACTATGTAAAAACCCGTGATATTGAAGATAAGGCATTGTTAATGGCTAAAGCGATCAAAGAACTTCCTCCTGCTACTCAAGTATGGATGGTGGGGGATACAGAAGTAGACATTACAGCAGCTAAGAAACATGGTGTCAAGATGATTGGGGTAGAGAGCGGAATTCGAGATCGGACTCAATTAGAACTCTATCAACCAGATTTTATCTTGGAAGATTTAAAAGCTGCTGTTAATTTCATCAATCAGTTTTGACCGAGGAGATGGAGTGCTATGTCTAAAACTGACCCGCCAAACTATTGCTCCCAAGTTAGTCAGCAGACAAGTAGTTCCTAAACTCAGTAAAATATAGGTTGGGGGCATAATTACACCAATACTAAACCAAGTATAAACATGCCAGACCATGAAAAAACTAAAACCCAGCTGCAATTCCAGCGGATTGAAATACTTGCCATATTGGTCTATTAACAAATGTCAGGAAAAGTGTCATTACAGTTGCTAGTATGTTAGCAGGAACTAAAAAAAGCACAAATCCCCACACAATTTGATCGAGAAAATTCAGATAAGCTGTGGAATTCTAACATTGGCAATTTTAGGGTTTAGTATAATGTGGACTCCGCTGCAAACTAGCTTAACATAAAAGTAAGTACTGACATTGAGTATTTTACAAAACTTAATCAAAACTCAATTACTTAACTTCCGTAATTTTTAAAGTATAGGGAAAATATTTTCCTTGTTGATAGGATCCAACCCAAATTTTATAGGTACCCTGCAACCATTCACCACTAATCCCCGGATTCTTGCCATCCAAATCATCATTACACCAGGTTCCACCCACTCCACTAATCATAATGGTTGTATCTTCTGGACTTTCCACTTGTAGCTTTAAGTAATCAAACTTACTAGTTAATTTCAGAATATGGTCTGGTGTTTCATCTACAAATCCACTACAAGGACCAGTGGGAGTATTATCCATACTATTAACTTTACCAGCTGGAATCAAACCACCACTCATTCCTCTTACCAGTAATGGATCCGGGGAGAACTGGTGGCCAATCTGTACATCTCCAAACATAGTTGGCATTTGTTGACCATTGGCAAAATCATCATTTACGAATATCGCTCCCAGACCAACTGTGAGTATTAATAGTCTAATTGATCCAACTGGTATATTCAGACTTTTTTTTTCCATGGTATCTATTCTACTTTGATATTTACTGCTATATAAAACCTAGACAAAAATTCCAGATTCTGGGTTCCCAACTCCCCCATTTCCCCCACTCCTTCTATATTAGAGCTTGACTCAGTCTTGGTTTATCCAAGCCAATCCTATTTAACAATACCCAGGACTCAATTAAGTCTGGACCGTGTACATCCCCTGTTAAAGCTGCTCTCAAGGAACGCATAACTAAACCCTTTTTTACTCCCTGTTCTTTGACTACTTGCTTGAGGATATTTTGCGCTGTGTCCCCTGTTACCGTATCAATATCTAAAGCCACCAAAATTGCTTTCAGTAGGGCTTTTACCCCTTCTTGCTCCAGTTGTTGTCTCCCTTCTTCCGTTAACTCCACTCCCTTGGCAAAAAAGATCTTGGTCATAGGTAGAGCATCCACCAAGCGGGTTAAACTAGGTGCTATTAAACTCACTAACTGCTCTAACCATGGCCTATCTCTACCATCGGTCAAGCTATACCCTGCATCTTGCCAAAATGGTATTAATAAATCCGTTAGTTTTCCTATTGGCATATTATGTATGTACTGACTATTAATCCAGTCCAGTTTATCCCAGTCAAATTTTGCTCCCGCTTTGTTCACCCTGTCAAAGCTAAATTCCCTTGCTGCTTCTTCTAAGGTAAATATTTCCTGGGTTGAGTCCGGTGCTGACCATCCCAATAAAGTCATATAATTGACTAGTGCTGGTGCAGTAAAACCCATCTTCTGGAAGTCTGAAATGGAGGTTACCCCATCTCGTTTTGATAGTTTTCTCCCCTCTGGATTTAAAATCAGGGGTGTGTGGGCAAATTCGGGAATGTTTGCTCCCAGTGCTTCATACAACAAAATTTGTTTAGCTGTATTAGCAATATGGTCTTCTCCACGAATGACATGGGTGATTTCCATATCAATGTCATCCACTACAACCACAAAGTTATATAGGGGTTGACCAATCCCATCATCACTAGCACGAGCAATGACCATATCACCACCTAGATCACTACCACGCCAACTCACTTCTCCCCTCACTAGGTCATTCCAGAGGATTTGTCGCTGGTCGTCTATTTTAAATCTAATTACGTATGAACGTCCTTGTTTGACAAATTCTGCTTCCTGTTCTTGGGTCAAGTCCCGGTGACGGTTATCATACCTGGGCGCTTCATTTCTCGCCTTTTGCAGTTCCCTGAGAGCTTCTAATTCTTCCGTTGTGGTATAACAACGATAGGCTAAACCTTGGTCCAATAGTTTTTTCACTGCTAACTGGTATAGTTCTAATCTTTGAGACTGGAAAAAGGGACCTTCATCCCAATTTAATCCTAACCAGCTTAGTCCTTGTAGAATGTTATCAGTGTATTCCAAACGAGACCTCTCTAAGTCTGTATCCTCAATGCGTAAAATGAATTTTCCACCTTGATGATGGGCAAACAAATAGTTAAATACAGCCGTTCTGGCTGTACCAATGTGCAAATTCCCAGTGGGACTAGGCGCAATACGAACTCTCACAGACACGCTTAATTCTCTCTTTCTTATTAATATACAATTCTAACCTAGATTCCTGTAATATTTATCTCATATTTTATAATTATATACGGGACTGACGGGGCTCGAACCCGCAACTTCCGCCGTGACAGGGCGGTGCTCTAACCAATTGAACTACAGTCCCAGGAGGTTTTCGTTATTTTCACCTACTCCACATATTATTACTAAATTTTTTTTCCCTGTCAAGTGGTTAGGAGCAAAATTTTCCCAAAAACTTTCCCCCTCTCAACTAAATCTATTGTGACTCCTTTGTACTTGAGCTAATAGTTCATCAAAATCTACCGGTGCTGGTAAACATTTCAAACCCTGACACACTAGTCCTATAGTGTTAGTTGGCAATTTTGATATGACATCAAAAACCGTAGTTGGTAAATATTGGCTGGCCAGTATTTTTATATTATCAATATTACTGCGAACTAAAGTGGAATTTCTATACCAATCACTAGCTATCAACAAACTGGGACAAGATTGGGGAGACTTTTCTATCATGGTGCTGAATGCTTTTAAAGCTGACTCAGCTAAATCCAAATAGTATAAGTTGTCTGTAAGTAAAGATAATTTAATCAAATTGGCGATCGCCACTCCATTAGCTGAAGGTGTGGCATTATCAACAAAGTTTCGCTCCCGAATAATTAGATCTTGACTATTATCACTGGATGTGTTAAAGTAACCACCCAATTCCACACTCAAGAGAAACTCGTTAAATTCGTCTTGAAGAGCGATCGCTTGTTCTAACCAGCTAGAACTACCAGAGTCAGCCTGATGTAGATCTAATAGAGCCTTAATAAATAAAGCGTAATCTTCAGACTGAGCTAAAACAGTAGGTTCACCATCATAGTTAAGCCTATGAAAACGTCCATTTACAAATTGACGATCTAAAATAAAGCGAGTAGCCTTCACAGCCAATTTCAAATAACTAGGTTGTTGAAAAACCTGACTAGCTCTAGCCAAACCAGAGATCATTAAACTATTCCAGGCCACAATCATCTTAGTATCCGTAACAGGTGGAATACGACCATGCCAAGGATTAGTTTTTGCCTCGTAATTATTTCGTGCTGGGGGGAAAATTGTCAAGGTTTCAGCTGTCTGACCATAACGGGAAAGAAATAATCTCCCCAAGATCAATTCCAAACTTGAGCCTAGTTCTCCTGCAGATAACCGCTGTAAAACATTCTTACCCTCAAAGTTACCTTCCAAACTTACAGAGAAATGCTCCTTCAGTTCCAGCAACTCTTGGTCACTTAACAGCTCTTGTAATTCCCCATAACTCCACACATAGAAAGCACCTTCTTCTGGTTCCATATCAGTGGAATAGTTAAAACTATCCGCATCCTGAGCAGCATAAAAATAACCTGTAGGGGATATCATTTCCCTTTCTAACCAACTTACTGTGCCAGCCACTGCACGTTTAAAAGCTAGTTCTTCCACCCCAGCACTCCACAAATTAGCCAAATATTCAACAATTTGACCATTGTCATAAAGCATCTTTTCAAAATGGGGCACAGTCCAGGTAGCATCAACCGTATAGCGATGGAAACCACCACCTACATGGTCATAAATTCCCCCCAGGGCCAGATCCAGACCTCGTTGGGTAGCCATTTCCAGTCCATCATTTGCAGATGGGTAGTTAAAGCGAGTACCTTGCAAAACCAACTGACAATAGGGAATCATCGGAAAACTATTACCCATTTGTCTGGGAGTAATCACCCCTATAGCAGTTTCCCAACCTTGTTTTAAAAACCTGTGGAATTGACTATGGGCAAATTGACCTGAACCATGGTTTTGCAACACAGTAGAACTGAGCAAAGATTCTAAGATGGATGCTTTACGCTGACGAAAGTCCTCTTTTTGATGATCATAATAGTGACGGATAGCTTGTAGTACTTCCAGGAAACCCGGACGACCATAGCGGGGAGAAACAGGAAAATAGGTCCCAGCATAAAAGGGGACTAAATCATCAGGAGAAAGAAAAGCATTCAGTGGCCAACCACCCTGGCCAGTCATCATCTGTAGACTCTGCATATAGATACTATCAATATCAGGTCTTTCTTCTCTGTCTACTTTAATGGGAATAAAATTGGCATTCATATATTCGGCAATTGCCAAGTCAGAAAATGCTTCTCCCTCCATAACTGTGCACCAATGGCAACTAGAATAGCCAATGGAAAGGAAAATGGGTTTATCTTCAGTTTTAGCCATTGACAATGCTTCGTTACACCAAGGCCACCAGTCAATGGGGTTATCAGCATGTTTCCTCAAGTAAAGACTTCTACTTGCAGCTAAATGGTTGGTCATAAGACAGTTTATAATAAAGATGATATAGTATGGATTTTTCTGGGTGGTTTATGGTATGAAAATAATCTAACCAAAAGCCACTTTCTGCTGTTGATACAATTGTTTAAATAGAGCTTGCTGTTTTTTATGGTCTACGATAGGTGGGGGATAACCAAGACCTTGGCGTTCCAAGGGTGTTATATTACCACCAATTAAATATTCCGTATCCACAGATGCCAATTCCCCTACCCAGTGTCTAATATATTCCCCATCGCCATCAAATTTTTGTGCTTGGCTAGACGGGTTAAAAATTCTTAATGGTTTGGGATCCATTCCACTAGATGCACTCCATTGCCATCCTCCATTATTGGCAGATAAATCACCATCAATGAGTTTCTGCATAAAATACTTCTCCCCCCACTGAGGATTAATGATTAAATCCTTAGTTAAAAAACTCGCCACTATCATTCTACACCTATTGTGCATCCAACCGGTCTCATTTAATTGTCGCATAGCAGCATCTACAATCGGATAACCAGTTTTTCCTTCACACCAGGACTGAAAGTGATCTTGGTTATCAGACCAGGGAAAGTTTTTAAAAACATCCCTATATGCACCTTCAGCTAATTCAGGAAAGTGGTACATGGCATGCTGATAAAATTCGCGCCAAGCTAGTTCTTTTTGCCAAGTGATAATACCATTACTAAACTCTTGACTGTTGCTTATGGCTAATAACTCTTGAGTTTTTTGCCAGATAGTCCTAATTCCAATTACCCCAAATTTCAGGGCGGGACTCAACAAAGATGTGCCATCAATGGCTGGATAGTTTCTCTTTTCTTCATATTCATCAATGGCACAATCCAGAAAATCTGTTAGTCTTTCCCAAGCTGCTACTTCCCCCGGTTCAAGTATTAGTTCTCCATCCCAGATAAAACCTAAATCCCTTGCAGTGGGCAATTTAATTACCCCTGATTTTTCAGCTATTTCCTCTTCTCTAGCTGTTAAGTTCTCACAGTTGGCTAAGATTTCTATTGGTTCGAGCTTTGGTTGACTATGCCACTTTTTCCAAAAGGGAGTATAAACCGTATAGGGTGTCCTCGTACCGCTGAGAATTGTCTCCGGTGAATGCAATAATTGATCCCAATTTTTCTCTAAGGTTTCAATACCTCTGGTTTTTAGTGCTAGAGTTACATCCCGATCTCGTATTTGTGCATAGGGTTCTACATCCCAATTCCAAAAAACTGCCTTTGCTTCAAGAGCTTCAGCTAAGTTAGGAATAGCTCTCACCGGATTATCATGTAAAATTAGTAACTGGCTGCCAGCTTGTAGATATAGACTCTCTAATGATTTCAAACAGCCAATCATGTAGGTTATTCTAGCAGGTGCTATATCATCCTGTCCTAATATGTTAGGGTCTAAGCAGAAAACACCTACTACTTTTTTGGTTTTTTCCCTGGCAACTCCTAGTCCCGTATTGTCAGAAGTACGTAAGTCTCGGCGATGCCAAAATAAAATTAAATCTGACATGGTCAAATAACCTATATGAAAGGATTTACAAGCGTTTTCCTGGCGGAAAAACTTGAGTGTGGCCTACTTATCTTTGGAGAGGTACACAACACTAACTTTAACATATATTTTTGACAAAGTTTACTAAATTCATCCCCGGATTTTACGGGAGATGAATTATTTAAGATTTCTCCCTAGGTCTAGGAAATATTTTGTAATTCAGCGGTTGTTACCAAAAGATTCTGGATTTTATTACCTCTTTGGACTTTCACTCGCAAAACCTGACCTAGACGACTATCCTCGACCACTTGTTGTAGTTGTTCAGCATTACTTATGGGTTGGTCATCAATTGTTGTAATCACATCCCCACGTCGAACACCACCCTCAGCAGCAGGGGAGTTGGGTACAACTCTCATTACTAATACCCCATTTACTTCTGGTAGTTCAAAAGTAGAGTTGGGATCGGTGTTATTTTGTCTAGCTAATTGGGGTGTTAAGGTAATCATCTGCACTCCTAAATAAGGATGGGCAACCTTACCGTTCTTTTGTAATTGGGCCGCAATTACTTTGGCTTTATCAATGGGTATGGCAAAACCTATACCCATAGCATCAGCACGAATAGCTGTGTTAATACCAATTACTTCCCCATCCGCATTTAATAATGGACCACCTGAGTTACCAGGATTAATCGCTGCGTCGGTTTGAATGAAGTCTAGTCTTTTATCACTGATTCCTACCTGGGCGCTGGAACGTTTTAAGGTACTAACAATTCCTAAGGTGACTGTATTATCAAATCCTAAAGGATTTCCCACTGCGATCGCCCAATCCCCTACTTGTACATTATTAGAAGAACCTAATGCAGCTACTGGTAGGTCTTTACCTGCATTGACTTTAACTACTGCTAAGTCTGTTACTTCATCAATGCCTTGAACTTTGCCTTCAAAAGTTCTACCGTCTTTTAATCTCACCGTCACTTTATCCGCTTGATCTACCACGTGGGCATTGGTCAATACTAAGCCGCTCTTATCAATAATGAAACCAGAACCCAAACCTCTTAACTGCTCTGTTGGTGACATGGGTGGGAAGGTATCACCAAAAAAGCGTCGGAAGAATGGATCTTCCATAATGGGGTCAACCGGACGAGAAATGGTTTTTTCAGTGTCAATTCTCACTACAGCGGACCCAACACGATTAACTGCGGTAGTCACAAAACTGCTTTTACCAATTGCAGCAGTTGCAGCAGGTATCGATTGTGCTTGGGAGGGTGCAACTAACAGACTGGAAACCATTAACATCACACCCATGAACATTGCTATCACACGAGAGGTAATTGGGGAATGACGAACTTTAGGAAATCGCATCATTAAAACCTAATCTACAATTTTTATCTTGTTCTACTTACCAATTTAGCTAAAGTTATTATTGAGGTGGAAGCTCAAAAATTCAAGTCCAGCATTTTATAATCTATGAATCCGTCAAATACTTTAGCTGATGATTTTTCCCAGGATGTACATACTCACCATCATAACCATGACCATCAACAACATCCAGATCACAATTCGGGGTTAGTGGGAGCAGTTCATCCTCATGTTCATACGGAAGAATCTCTCAGACGAATTGTCAACCGAATATCCCGCATAGAGGGACACATTCGCGGTATTAAAACCATGGTGCAACAGAACAGCCCCTGTCCAGAGGTGTTATTACAAATAGCTGCGGTTCGAGGTGCATTAGATAAGGTTGCTCGCATCGTCCTGGATGAACATTTAACCGAATGTATTAGCCGAGCTGCCCAAAATGGTAACATTGATGCGGAAATGGAGCAATTAAAAGCTGCTTTAGACCGCTTCTTTCATTAGCCATTAATGGTCTCCACTTTCTGATCTTCCTGTCCTGGTAGATTTTCTCTTTGATTAATTAAATAGATGCTAATCAGTGTGATCATAACTCCTACCCATTGCATCCCAGTCAAAACCTCTCCCAGTAAAATACGACCAAATATTAATGCAAATACCGGAGTGAGAAAGGTTAAAGAACTTAAACTTGTTAGGTTGCCAGTGGAGGCAAAGTAAAAGAATAAACCGTATGCGATCGCACTGCCTAATACGGTAGCATAAGTTAATGCCACCCAATCAGTGGGTAGTATATTTTGCCATTGGTCAACTTCTAGGAAAGAAGAAATTCCCCAAAGTGGTATTCCTCCCAAAATCATGTGCCATCCAGTAGCTATTACAGGGTCAGTGTATTTACTAACAAAGCGAATTAATATTGTTCCCAGGGCCATGGATAAAGCTGCCAGTAACATTAACCATTCGCCACTAGCAAATAGGGGTAATGAATTATCAAACAAATTATTGTTGGTACTATTGGTCACCACACCTGAGTGAATAAAATGCCAGATCCACTCCTGGGGTAATCCAATTAAACTAATACCAATCACTCCTAATGCTAGTCCTAACCATCCCCATAGACCAATACGTTCTTGAAACAACCACCATGATAATAGAGCAACAGCTAAAGGTTGGGAATCAATCATTACAGAACCCAAACCCGCACTGGTTCTAGCTAACCCCTCTCCTAGAAAACCTTGGAATAGGGTGCCATCAACCACGGCAAATAACCCAATCCATAACCATGCTAACCATCCTTTGGGTTGATGTTTACCCATAAATGCACCGACTATTAAAATAAGCACTCCCGCTGGCACTAAACGCACACCCGCCATAAATAGAGGTGTAGTATGGGAAATTACTCCCTTCATGGCTACCATTGCCGTACCCCAAAGGAAAAATGGGGCAATTAATAATAAAGAAGCTAGTATGGATCTGGATTCTCTTATTTGAAACTGCATTAAATTAATTAGATATTAAAATTTGAAATTTGAGTTTAATGGATTTTGGTGGTTTAATTTTTGCCATCCATCGGTTAGGTACATATAATATCATAGGAAATATAAAATAACGTCAAACGGAAATTTGACAAAGTTATAGCAATTGAGAATATTTCCTTTAAATTTAACAAATTTAAACTAACTTCAACCAGTATAAATTTACTTTATGTCCTTTGTACCTTTACATCTTCACAGTGACTACAGTTTACTAGACGGCGCTAGTCAAATACCAGAGTTAGTAGAGCAGGCGATCGCCCTAGGGATGAACAGTTTAGCATTGACAGACCATGGCGTAATGTATGGAGCCATAGAGTTAATTAAAATCTGTCGTAGCAAACCAGGATTCAAGCCAATAATAGGTAACGAGATGTATATCATCAACGGAGACATTGAAAAACAAGAACGTCGTCCGAGATACCATCAAGTTGTGTTGGCCAAAAACACCAAAGGTTATAAGAACCTAGTCAAACTAACCACCATTTCCCATCTAAAAGGAACCCAAGGGAAAGGAATTTTTTCTCGTCCTTGTATTAATAAAAATTTGCTCGAAGAACATAAAGAAGGTTTAATAGTAACCAGCGCTTGTTTAGCAGGAGAAATTCCCCAAGCAGTACTGGGAGGCAAATTAGAGACAGCCAGAAAAGTTGCCAGGTGGTATAAAGGAGTATTTGGGGAAGACTTTTACTTAGAAATTCAAGATCATGGTTCTCAGGAAGATAGAATTGTCAATGTAGAACTTGTAAAAATTGCCCGAGAACTAGGCATTAAATTCATTGCCACCAATGATTCCCATTACATATCCTGTTTTGACGTAGAAGCCCATGATGCCCTACTTTGTATTCAAACTGGTAAACTAATTGCAGATGATAAGCGAATGCGGTATAGCGGGACTGAGTACCTAAAATCCACTCAAGAAATGCAGTTACTATTTCGAGATCACCTGACAGATGATGTAATTGCTGAAGCCATTGCTACCACAACAGAAGTAGCAGAGAAAGTGGAAGTCTATAATATTATGGACGAACCCAAAATTCCCACACCACCCATTCCCACAGGACACACACCGGATACCTATACAGAAGAAGTAGCTTGGCAAGGACTATTAAAAAGATTAAATCGTAAATCTCGTAATGAGGTAGATACTCTATACAAAGAAAGGCTAGAATATGAACTAAAAATGATTGAGCAAATGGGTTTTTCCAGCTACTTTTTAGTAGTTTGGGACTACATTAAATTTGCCCGAGACCACAACATTCCTGTAGGTCCGGGTCGAGGGTCAGCAGCTGGTTCATTAGTAGCTTATGCCATGGGAATTACCAATATTGATCCCGTACATCACGGACTACTATTTGAGCGATTTTTGAACCCAGAGCGCAAATCTATGCCTGATATTGATACAGACTTTTGTATTGAAAAACGGGATCAAGTCATTAGTTATGTAACAGAAAAATATGGTGCGGATAAGGTCGCTCAAATTATTACCTTTAACCGTTTAACATCAAAAGCAGTCCTTAAAGATGTAGCCAGGGTATTAGATATCCCCTATGGTGAAGCAGACAAAATGGCCAAGATGATTCCCGTAGTCAGGGGAAAACCCACAAAACTCAAGGTAATGATTTCTGATGAAACTCCAGAACCAGAATTCAAGGCCAAATATGATAAGGAACAGCATGTTCGTCGTTGGATAGATATGGCCATGCGCATTGAGGGAACTAACAAAACCTTCGGTGTTCATGCAGCAGGAGTAGTAATTTCCTCCGAGCCATTAGATGAAATTGTGCCATTACAGAAGAACAATGATGGTTCGGTTATCACTCAATATTTTATGGAGGATTTGGAGTCTCTGGGCTTGTTGAAAATGGACTTTTTTGGGTCTGAGAAATCTGACCCTAATTCAAAAACTATAGATTTAATTGAACAAAACCGAGGTTATACAATAGATCCAGATGATATTACCCGTCAAGAAAGAAAAGCCCAAAAAATCCTAGCTAAAGGTGAATATAGCACCTTACCTAAAGATGTAGCTCAAGCCTATTCTCTTCTGGAATCAGGAGATCTAGAGGGTGTATTTCAATTAGAATCTTCGGGAATGAAACAAATTGTTAGAGACCTGAAACCCTCCAATATTGAAGATATATCTTCAATTTTAGCTCTGTATAGACCCGGTCCCCTAGATGCTGGGTTGATTCCTAAGTTTATTAATCGTAAGCATGGCCGGGAATCTATTGATTACGAATCCCAGATTTTACAACCCATACTAAATGAAACCTACGGAATTATGGTCTATCAAGAGCAGATTATGAAAATTGCTCAAGATATGGCTGGCTACTCTCTCGGACAAGCAGATCTCCTACGTCGTGCTATGGGGAAAAAGAAGGTAGCAGAAATGCAAAAACAGCAGGAAAAATTCATTGATGGAGCAACAAAAAACGGAGTCAAAAAACAAGTTGCTGAACAATTATTTGCGGATATGTTAAAATTTGCTGAGTATTGTTTGAGTTATGAAACGGAAGTTTTAACTCTAGAGTATGGATTTTTGCCCATTGGAGAAATTGTGGATAAGCAAATGGTCTGTACAGTATTTAGTGTGAATGACAGTGGTAACGTCTACACCCAACCTATCGGTCAATGGCATGACAGGGGGGTGCAAGAATTATACGAATACTGTTTAGACGATGGTTCAACAATTAGAGCAACGAAGGATCACAAATTTATGACCACCCAAGGGGAAATGGTACCTATTGACGAAATATTTCATCAAGGTTGGGAACTAGTTCAGGTTTCTGGGACCATGAACTACTCTATTCCATCATAGTTAGTCATCATATAACTTAACAACCAGCTGGCAATGGTAGCACGGCGAGTCTGTCTAGGTCCAAATTCACCAAGCTTATAACCTTTAAAGCCTAATTTTTCTTTTAGTAGTTGTTTATCATCTGGGGGAATAGAACGGGTTAACTTAACGGTTGCAGGGCGGGACTCTATGAAGTTGGGGGGTTGGGGATAATCAGCAACCCATTCAGGAGTCACTCGGGTATTATCCCATGTTTCTAGATTATAATCATATCTGTAGCCTAAATAGTGCCACACCAACCTATTAACAGTAAGGTCATCAATTTTTTCGTTGATGATATCCCAAATAGTTTCTTTGTTGAGTTGTGGTAAGTTACACATGGTTAAGCATTTCTTACAACTAAAAAGCTTGTTAATTTACCATCACATTATAATCACTAAACCATGGAAAACACCACAGAAATCACAAAACTGGTTCGGGCCCATGTTTTTATTACCGGACGAGTTCAAGGCGTTGGATACCGATATGCAACCGTAGACACCGCCACCCATTTAGGTTTAACTGGGTGGGTGAGAAATCTTCCCGATGGTCGAGTAGAAGCAGTTTTTGAAGGATATAGAGATATTGTAGAAGAGATGTTACGATGGTGCCATGAGGGACCAGCTGCTGCCATAGTTAAAGAGGTTGTTCTTAATTATGAACAAGCGGAAGGATTGAGGACTTTTGAACTGTGCCTTGGTCACAACGTTGGATAGGCATTTTGCCTCCGACCATTTGCACATGATGGCTAAAATAACCATATACTAAGCCAAAACCAAATATAAAAAAAATTTACCTAAAAACGATTTCATGTTAGTATTTGCTAGTAAATAAATTCTAGATAACTTTTGTTAAATACCAAAACCATTATGGGATAAACTGCTTAACCAAATAAATAGAGAATTCTAAAGATTTGTTAACTAATACTTAGTTGTTAAAGCCCGTTCAATAACAAAACTTCTCAAAAAAAAACTAAACTAACTAACCTTCTACTAGACCTATTGAGTAACGTTATTACACTATAGGCAAAAACCTCTTTTTATTCATTGATTAGCTCCCAGACAAAAACATGAGTGCAAGTGTCACTGTTGATCACAATCCCCTTCTTCAAGGCTCTGGTCTACCTCCATTTACAGATATTACTCCGGATCAGGTAGAGCCTGCATTTACCCAGCTATTAACAGAACTATGGAAACAACTGACCATCTTAGAATCTAGTGTAGAACCATCTTGGAATGATTTAGTGGAGCCACTAGAGCAGTTAACAGAAAGATTATCTTGGAGCTGGCGAGTATTAAACCACCTAATGGCTGTAAAGAACAGTCCTGATTTGCGAATAGCTTATCAAAAGGTACAACCACAAGTGGTAGAGTTTACTAATGCCCTTGGTCAAAGTAAACCTATTTATCAAGCATTCAACGATCTGCATCATGGGAATTGTTGGGATAGCCTCAAACCAGCTCAAAAACGTATTGTAGAAGCTGCTATTAGAGACGCTCAACTGTCTGGTGTCGCTTTATCAGGGGAATCAAGGGAGCACTTTAATCGGATTCAAATGCAGTTGGCCAAGCTAACGACTCAGTTTGCTAACCATCTTTTGGATGCAACTACGGCGTATAGTCTAGTTTTAACTACTAAAGAAGAAGTTGAGGGGTTACCAAGCAGTTTACTTAGTTTAGCTGCTCAAGCTGCTCGTGGTGCGGGAGAGGAACAAGCTAACCCACGGACTGGTCCTTGGCACATTACCCTAGATTTTCCTAGCTATTTCCCCTTCATGCAGCATAGCACTCGTCGAGACCTGCGGGAAAAGTTATATAAAGCCTACATTAGTCGTGCTGCTAGCGGGGATTTGGACAATAATCCTCTAATTCAGGAGATTTTGGGACTAAGACAAGAAATGGCAGGATTACTGGGCTTTGAAAACTATGCCCAGTTAAGTCTCGCTAGTAAGATGGCCCAAAAGGTTAGTGCAGTAGAAAAACTACTAGAAGAGTTACGTCAAGTCAGTTATGATGCAGCTACCCAGGAAATAGCAGATCTGAAAACCTTTGCCAAAAACCATGGATTCCCCCAAACAGAGGATCTGCAACATTGGGATGTCAGTTTTTGGGCTGAGCGTCAGCGAGAGGCAAAATTCACTTTCACCCAGGAGGAATTACGTCCCTATTTTCCCCTCCCTCAAGTTCTCAATGGTCTATTTAACCTGGTTCAACGTCTGTTTGGTGTAATCGTTAGTCCAGCAGATGGTCAAGCTCCCGTTTGGCACGAAGATGTTCGCTATTTTAAAATTTCTGACCCCTCTGGTAGAACCATTGCTTACTTTTATCTAGATCTCTACAGTAGACCAGCAGAAAAACGTGGTGGAGCTTGGATGGATGTTTGTATTCACCGTCGTAGGCTTACCCAAAATGGTGTAGATGTGGTCTGCTCACCGGTGGCCTATCTCATTTGTAATCAAACTCCCCCTGTGGATGACAAGCCCAGTTTGATGACTTTTGATGAAGTAGAAACTCTCTTTCATGAGTTTGGTCATGGTCTCCACCACATGCTCACCCAAGTTGATTATGCTGGAGCAGCAGGTATTAATAATGTAGAGTGGGATGCAGTGGAGTTGCCTAGTCAATTCATGGAAAATTGGTGTTATGACCGTCCCACCCTCTTTGGTATGGCTAAACACTATCAAACGGGTGAGCCACTTCCAGAAGAATACTATCACAAACTGTTGGATGCCCGTAACTACATGAGCGGTTCCGCAATGTTACGACAAATTCACCTGAGTATGGTGGATTTAGAATTACACCATCGCTATTTTCCCACTGATCAAGAAACCCCAGTAGATATACGTAATCGTATTGCTAAAACTACTACTATTTTGTCTCCTTTACCAGAGGATCAATTTCTCTGTGCCTTCGGTCATATTTTTGAAGGTGGTTATGCGGCTGGATATTACAGTTACAAATGGGCAGAGGTTTTAAGTGCGGACGCTTTTGCTGCTTTTGAAGAAGCTGGACTAGATAATGAAGAAGCAGTGCAAATTATTGGTCGTCGTTATCGAGATACAATTTTATCTCTGGGTGGTAGTAAACATCCCATGGAGATTTTTGAAGCCTTTCGAGGTCGAAAACCGAGTACCAAGGCGCTACTTAGGCATAACGGTCTTTTACCAGATCGCTATCCATAATTATGGTCATCTCATCTCCATTCTCAGGAGCAGCAAGATTTACTTCAGTGAGCAAATTATCCAGAGATGCGAGGATCTTGCCTGTCCTCTCATTGATCTCTCTTGTTTGCCCCTTAATCTCTTCAATTTGCTGACTTTTGACACTCAAAGAGGATATTTTTCCCTCCAGAAGGAGTGTCTCTTTCTCCCGGTCTAAAGCAGCTTTCTTATGGTCCAAGGCAATTGATTCTTCATTACTTAATACATTTTCTACGAATGTGATGAGTTGAACCATCTTATCCAAAACCTGGTCCAAACTTTTATCTGCACAGTGGGCTGCTTTTTGTGTTAAACTCAGACTATTGTGCTATTTTTTTAATTAATCTACCCACTAACAATTCAATATTAATGTAGTTGAAATTCAGGAGGTCTTTGGCAGCAGCCTGTTTTAAAGCACTAATAATCAAAACTAGGTCTCGCTTATATTCTCCATGATAATTGTTAAGGAAGGCCTCACAACGTTGTGGATTGTTACATAAGGAGCGAGCATGTTCAATAATAATTTCTTTGAGTTTTTGACGAGGTAAATCATTCATCAGCCAGTCGCGCAAGAAGGCCTCACAATATTCTGGATTGTCACATAAGGAACGACCGTGTTGAATAATAATTTCTTTGAGTTCTTGACAAGGTAAATCATTCATCAGCTAACTTCTCCTGGTATAGTTCCACAGAAAATTAAGGAGCATCAGTGACGCTAGAATCACCAGTTAGTTGTTCTACCTTTTGTCCGATTTTTGGTTCTTTACCTGCTAATAGTCTGTCAATATTACTACGGTGACGTATAATTACATATAAACCACTAAGGAGGCTAAATATAATATAAGCCAATGGTTGTTGAAAAACTATCATCAAAATGGAAACGGCAATTGCACCAGCAATAGAACTTAAAGAAACAATTTTAGATATGGCAATAACTACTATAAAAACACCTAGGGTGCCCACACCTACCTGCCAATTTATTGCTAATAAAATACCTAAGCTGGTGGCTACTGACTTACCACCAGTAAAACCTAAAAATATGGACTTACTATGTCCCAATATTGCCATCAACCCTACTAGGGTCACTAACCACGATCGCCATGCTTCCACATTTAAACTGCTATCCATTAAGTTCAACTGACTACTGTATAATATATATACTAAATTAATGGCTAAAACTCCCTTTAAGCAATCAATGATTAACACAAATGCACCCGGTCCCTTACCTAAAGTTCTCAAAACATTAGTTGCACCAGTAGACCCAGATCCGACTTGTCTAATATCAATCCCTTTCAATATTTTACCCACCAGATACCCGGTGGGAAAGGAACCCAATAAATAAGCCAATATGATTACCAATCCACACCACACAAACCAAATAGTCATAATTTACAACCTAGTTATTAGAAATCTTCATCATATCTATCTCGCATCATTTTAGGATCAGGTGCAAAAGCTAACCACAAAGGAAATTGCAATAGTCCTAAACTAACCTGCTCTTCAGAATCATCAATGATAATCAAAGGCATTTGATTGGACTTAATTAGTCTATCCGCTTTTTGGGCTAAAGCTGTAGCTGCTTCAAATAATACCACTCCTCTGTCTGGTCCAAAATCAGAACGACCAATACCCAAACAATCTTGTAACCCCCTGCGCCATTCCCCTAACCTTTCAGGACTATTCGCTAAAATTAGCGTACGCAGGCGATCGCCATATAATTTGTGTAGAATTGATACTGCTGCGGAAGAAATCAAAACATTTTGCAGACGACTGCTCATGGTTGGTAAAGCACCACGTCCACCCAGAGTAAAAAACCATTTAGAAACTCGTTCCAGATGAACGGGTTCAAAAGTGCGTCTTAGTTGCCATGGAGGACCATAATAGTCTGGTTGATTGCGATACTGTTCTAACAGTCGCTGAATCTGCTTTGTTGTTTCTTGAAACTGTTGTTGAGCAAACTGTATACTAACAGACTGAGTTCCATTGGATTTAACTTCTTTGGCCAAATCCTGCTTAATCTCCGTAGTTACCGATTTAAGTTTTTCCGGAATGGGAACAAGAGGTAATTGCTCTGCTGCGGTCACCAGGTCCTGTAAACTCCCTGTGAGGTAGTCCTTAAAACCCTGTACCCGAATTGCCAGATCCTGGGAAGTTCCTGCGAAAGTCGTGCGCATTTCATTTTTAATGCGTTCTTGTCTCCGTTCTAATTGCTCCACGGATATTTGTAGACTTTGTTTACGTTGTTCTAAAAGAGATAAAGACTCCTGCACTATTCTAGAGAGATTCGTTTGGGTCTCCGATACTTGACTTTGAAGCGCAATATAAGTAACTTGTAGTTGGGAGATTTCTGTTTTCAGTGCAGCTTGAGTAGATTGCAAATCCGCTACCTGTTCTGCTGTAACTATATACAAAGAATTGAGATGGGGATCTGATTCCACCAACTGACTGACATAAGATTCATTTGGCGATAAAATTTCCGTGGATGGTGGGGTTACAGGAGTGGTTAGTTCCTCCCACCCATCATCGGTCAGTTTTGCAGTAGAAGATTCCTCTTGGCTCATAATCTCATCATAAAATAAATCAAGCGACTCTATCACTATCTTGACATACTCCCTGACCAACAAGGTGACCTTAAATGTTGACAGAGAAAATTTTTTAAAAAAATACTTGACACCATCCCGGGGATAACTGCTATAGTAGTGAGGTGAAATCAATGGGGCGTAGCCAAGCGGTAAGGCAGCGGGTTTTGGTCCCGCCATCCCTAGGTTCGAATCCTAGCGCCCCAGTTTTAAACAAGCACCTGGTGTTTAGTTCTCCAAAAATGCTATAATCACTGCCATGAAGTCAAAAAAAACAACCTGCTTCATGGAATGCAATAGGAGGGGAGAATGATACCTAATCCCGCTATTATGGGAGCCATAGAAAAACTCGGCTACCGTGTTACAGTAGGTGATGTGGCTGCTAGATCTGGTTTGGGACTTGCTGAAGCAAATGAAGGAATGTTAGTTTTAGCTGCTGACGCAGGTGGGCATTTACAAGTAGCAGATACTGGGGACATTGTTTATCAATTTCCACAGAATTTTAGAACAATTTTAAGAAACAAGTATGTGCAATTGCGCTTACGGGAGTGGTGGGCAAGAATTTGGCAGGTGCTGTTTTATATAATTAGGATTTCTTTTGGTGTTTTACTGATTGCTTCAATTGTTATCATTACTTTAACTATAATTATCATTATTACTGCCAGCAGCTCAAATCGGGATGAAGATAATAGAGATGGAGGATTTAGGGGATTTGATATCTTCTTTTTTCCAGATTTGTTTTGGTATTTTAGTCCGAATTATTATAGTCAAGAAAGACAAATAGAACGAAAAGAAAATCGGGGGAATGGGGAGTTAAACTTTTTGGAAGCAGTATTTTCCTTTTTATTTGGTGATGGTAATCCTAACAGCAAATTAGAGGAAAGACGTTGGCAGCAAATTGGCACTGTTATTACCAATAATCAAGGAGCAGTAGTTGCTGAACAAATTGCTCCCTATCTAGATAATTTAGGGGAAAAATACCAACAGGAATATGAAGATTATATGTTACCAGTTTTGGTCAGGTACAATGGTAAACCTCAGGTAAGTCCGGATGGACAAATTGTGTATTATTTTCCTGAATTGCAGGTACAAGCCAGCAAAAAAATAGATGAACCAGTAGACTTATTCTTAGAAGAGAACCCATGGCAATTTAGTGCTGCTAGTTCTGGACAAATTATGATGAGTGCTGGTTTGGGAGTGTTAAATCTGGTAGGAGCTTTAGTGCTAGGTAACTTACTCACTCAAACAGTTGGTTTGGAAGCGGGGGGACTAGTAGGTTTTGTGCAAAGTATTTATTGGTTACTATTGACTTATGGAATTGGCTTTTTAGGGATACCCTTAGGACGCTATTTTTGGATTCAATCGCGCAACCAAAAAATTGCCAGTCGCAACCGCGAGCGTCTAGAACGAGTAAGAGTTCTCGCAGATCCTAGTGAAAATCTACAAAAGAAAATAGACTTCACCCGTAACTTTGCCCAGGAAACAGTTATTGGTAAGGAAAATGTAATTTATAGTAGTGACAGAGATCTGCTAGAACAAGAATTTGAGCGTATTCCCCCTCATAAACAGGAGGGAGAATAGCTTAATCCCCTTACATTAGGTACACTAGTTCTAAAACTCACCTGCTAAGGCTAAAACGCATCTCTCGCATAATAGAGGATGGTCTGAGGACTCCCCCGTCTGGGTGGAATAATTCCAACATCTATCGCATTTCTCTCCCTCCGCATTCACTACCCCTATGGTCCAATTTTCTGTGGTTGTTGTATATTGCAATTGGGATAATTGGGCCAGATCCTCCACTATTTCCACTTGTGATGCTATGAGTAAGTACCTCAATTCATCTACCCCATTCCCTATTTCCCCATCCCTTTGGGAATTGAAGTCTTGGATAGTTTGAGATAATTGTGAATGGGAATTGGCAATGTAAACCAATATTTTTGCTTCCAAGGAGGAACCAATCTTTTTTTCCATCCGCACCTGTTCCAAGACTTTATTCACATCCGTGCGCAGCATGCGTAAGGTGTGCCATTTATTTTCCAATTCAGGATTTTTCCACTGGGGATCAATCTTTACCCACCCAGCTTGAAAAACTGATTTCTCACTCCTGGAATAGGGAATAAATTGCCAAATGTCTTCCGCAGTATGACACAACACTGGAGCGATCGCCCTAACTAGATTTTCCAGGGCTATATGTAGGATTGTTTGACAACTGCGTCTTCTAAAACTGTCAGCTGCGCTAATGTATAATCTATCCTTGGCAATGTCTAAATAAAAGTTAGACAGGTCCACAACGCAAAAATTCTGAACTGTTTGGAAAAATCGGAAAAATTGAAAGGTTTCAAAGGCTGCTGTTACTTCACTAAACACCTCGTATATACGATGCAACATGTACCGATCCAAGTCCGGTAATTTTTCCAGAGAAACCGCATTTTTCTCCGGGTCAAAGTCATGTAGACTACCCAATAAAAATCTTGCCGTGTTACGGATTTTATTCCTGATATCAGCTAGTTGCTTGATGATATTACCCCCTAAACGGACATCTCCGGAATAATCAACGGAGGAAACCCATAATCGCAACACATCCGCACCGTAGGCGGGGTCTTTTTTCTGATCCTTACCACCATTGATGATAATTTGCGGATCTACCACATTACCAATTGACTTACTCATTTTTCTTCCTTGTTCATCAAGGACAAATCCATGGGTCAATACGGTTTTATAGGGAGCAATGCCATTTACTGCTACGCTGGTTAATAGGGAAGACTGGAACCAGCCTCGGTGTTGATCTGAACCTTCCAAATACATATCAACGGGATAAGTTAGTTCTTGTCGCTGATTAGCTACAGCTGCCCAGGAAGAACCAGAATCAAACCACACATCCATAGTATCCATACCTCGACGATATTGATGCCCATTACTACGGTATGGTTCTGGTAAGAGTTCTGCAATTTCTAGTTCCCACCAAGCATCAGAACCTCGCTGGGCAATGATAGCTTGAACGTGATTAATGGTGTCCTCATTTAGCAACACCTCCCCCGTTTCTTGGTCGTAGAATACGGGAATAGGAAGACCCCAAGCTCGTTGACGAGAAATACACCAATCTGATCGCTCCGCTACCATGGGGGTAATGCGGTTTTCTCCTTGGGGAGGAATCCACCTGACTGAGGCGATCGCTTTTAAAGCATCCTCTCTAAAGCCATGAACTGAAGCAAACCACTGTTCTGTAGCTCGGAAGATGGTTGGTTTATTAGTACGCCAGTCATAGGGATATTTATGTTGATAAGCCTCTTCTTTTAGTAAAGAACCTGCTTGTGCAAGAGCATCAATAATTGCTTGGTTACCTTCCCCTAGAACATTCAAACCGGCAAATTTACCAGCATCCTGAGTAAAATTACCATTTTCATCTACAGGAGCGAGGATTGGTAAGCCATAACGCTGTCCGACAATGTAATCTTCTTGACCATGACCGGGAGCTGTATGTACCAGACCCGTACCGGAATCAGTAGTAATATAATCACCACCAATAAGCACAGGACTTTCCCGGTCAAATAGGGGATGACGGTAGATAGTATGTTCTAAATCCTCACCAGAAAAACTTGCCTGCACTCTCAAATCCACATTGAGAATGGTGGTCAACCGGGGAACTAAATCAGTGGACACAATCAGATATTTGTGGTGGAAAAGGGAATTTTCATTAGGTAAAACCTCCACCACCGCATAATTTAATGACCCATTGACTGCGATAGCTAAATTGCCAGGTATGGTCCAGGGAGTAGTTGTCCACACAGCCAGTGCCAAATCGGGCATAAAAGGTGCCAAAACTGACTTCAGCTTTTCCGAAACCTTAATTACTGGAAAGACAGTGTAAATACTCCTAGAAACGTGTCCTTCTGGATATTCTAATTCAGCTTCTGCCAAAGCGGTTTTAGAACTAGGACTCCAATGTACAGGCTTAAGACCTCGGTAGATATATCCTTTTAAGTACATTCTGCCAAATACACCAATTTGGGCAGCCTCATACTCTGGCTGTAGAGTTAAATAGGGATGCTCCCAATCACTCCATATCCCATAACGTTTAAAACTACTTAGTTGTTCCCTAACTGCTGCTAGAGCAAAATCTTTTGCTTTTTGACGTAACTGTAGGGGAGTAAGATTTTGCCGTTCTGGGGACTTCATAGCTTGCAGGACTTTCAATTCAATTGGTAGTCCGTGACAATCCCACCCAGCCACGTATCTAACTTTACGACCTTGCAGTAATTGGTAACGGTTAATAATATCTTTGAGAATTTTGTTTAAAGCGTGACCAATATGCAATGAGCCATTGGCATAGGGAGGTCCATCATGAAGTATAAATAGTTCACCCGGGTTTTCTTGAGACAGGCGCGAGTAAATGTTATTTTCCGCCCAAAATGTTTGAATTTCCGGCTCGCGTTTTATTGCATTTGCCCGCATATCAAAATCAGTTTGGGGGAGATTAACGGTATCCTTGTATTTTCCAGTTTCGGTCACGGTTTCATGCCTATATATTTGCTGTTATTTGGTCAATTATAACCGTCAACCAGGTGAAGGTGGGAAAGAACGCCTATCCCACAATTAGTTTTCTCCATCATCCTTAATACGAGTTTTGCGCTCTAAAATCTCTTTTAACACCAGGGTGACCACTGCCAAAAGTGCTAACAAAACTGCTGCAGAAAAAGCTGCTTCTGTTTCATATTGTTTATAAGCATCTTCTACAAACAAAGGTAGACTTTGGGTGGTATTAGCTATGTTTCCAGATACTACAGAAACCGCCCCAAATTCCCCCATGGACCTGGCATTAGTTAAGATTAAACCATAAAGTAAACCCCAACGAATACTGGGCAGTGTAACACGCCAAAATGTTTGCCACTCACTAGCTCCCAGGGTTTTTGCTGCTTCTTCCTGATCTTTACCAAACTCCTCCAATACTGGAATCACTTCTCTAGCAACAAATGGCATACTAACAAAACAAGTCGCTAGGACCATCCCAGGAAAGGCAAAGATAATTTGAATATCATGGGATTGCAACCAACCTCCAAACCATCCCTGTCTCCCGTATAGCAGAACAATCATTAGACCTGCTACCACGGGGGAAATGGAAAAGGGAAGGTCAATAATACTTAAAACTATTGCACGTCCAGGAAATTTATGCCGTGCGATCGCCCAGGCTGCACACAAACCAAATACAGCGTTAATAGGTACGGCAATTACTGCTAACAAGAGAGTTAACCAGGCCGCATGAAGAAAGTCTGTTTTGGTTAAGTTATTCCAGAAAGGTTCAACACCTTTAATAAAGGCTTGAACAAAAACATTAAGAGCTGGAATGTACTGTACCAGAAATAAATAACCAACTGCTATGGCAATTAAAACAGATGGTACCCAATTTTGCTGTTTTTGATATTGTGATTTTTGTCGTGATTTATTTGTTGTCATATCTTCTTGCCCAAGCCTGTAATAAATTAATTCCAACCAATAAAACCAGGGAAATCAGCAGTAAAACCACCCCTATTACTGTTGCACCCGAATAATCGTATTGTTCCAATCTTTGGAAAATCAATACTGGTGCAATTAAGTCTTGAAATGGGGTGTTAGAAGAAATAATCACTGTGGAGCCATATTCACCCACAGCACGGGAAAAACCCAAAGCCACTCCGGTTAAAATTGTCGGTAATAGGGGTGGCAAAATCACTTTCATAAATGTCTGCCATGGGGAAGCGCCCAAACTCCACGCAGCTTCTTCCACATCCTTTTCCATTTCTTGTAATACAGGTTGTACGGTTCGCACTACAAAAGGCAAGGATATAAATACCATTGCTATACCTACACCTAACCGAGTAAAAGAAACTTTAATTCCCCAAGGTGCTAATAAAGACCCTAACCAACCATTATCACTGTAAACAGTCGCTAAGGTTAAACCAGCTACTGAAGTGGGTAAGGCAAATGGTAAATCTACGGTAGCATCCACAATTCGTTTTAAGGGAAAATCGTACCTGACCAAAACCCAGGCCACCAGGGTTCCAAACACCCCATTAACCGCTGCCGCTAAAAGGGAAGTAATAAAAGTCACATTATAAGTGGCTAAAGCTATTTCACTAGTAGCAATTTGCCAAAACTTTGTTGGTGGTTCTGTACCAGCTTTGAGAAACATAGCCAAAACGGGTAGAAATAACATGACCAACAAGTAAAAAATAGTAATTCGCCATGTCCAAGATAAACGAGTCGCGCTATTTAACAATCCTCTGGCAAAACCTGGTCTGTTGGAGTTGCTCACATCTGTGGGTGTGGATAAGGTCATAATTCTAAATTTATAATTGATTCAACTATTTGCCCTGGGCTTGAATCTGATCAAATAAGGCTCCATCATCAAAGAACTTTTTCTGCACCGCCCCCCAACCGCCTAAATCTTTCACTGTACTCAAAGTTTTAACGGGAGGATACTTATCTACAAAGGTTTTACTTTTTGCTACGGTATTATTTACCGGACGAAAACCAACTTTGGCAAATTCCTCTTGAGCTTGGGGAGTAAATAAGAACTGAACAAAAGCTTCTACCACTTCCCTATTGTTATGTTTATCAACATTCTTATCCACAACCGCAATAGGATTATCAATGGAAATATTCACGTCAGGAATTGTGTAATTTACCTTCAATCCATTTTCTTGTGCCAAAATTATCTCATTTTCATAGTTAATCAAAGCATCCCCTTGACCCTGTTTAAAGAAGGCATCCGTGGCTTCCCTCGCATCCTTTGTCAAAATTGGAACATTTTTGTATACTTGACTGACAAATTCCTTAGCCTTGGCTTCATCACCATCAGTCTTAATCACCGAGTTCCACAAAGTCAGAAAATTCCAACGTGCTACCCCGGATGTTTTAGGATCAGCAGTAATTAGTTTTACATCATCTCTTGATAAATCAGCCCAGGTATTAATATTTTTAGGATTGCCTGGGCGGGTCACCAAAGCAGCTACAGACTGGGAAACTATAGCATTATTTGGAGCTTCCTTTTCCCACCCTGGTTGAATTAAACCTGCTTTTTCAATTTTTTTAGTGTCCAAACCTAAAGCTAGGTGCACAACATCAGCGGGTAAACCATCAATTACTGCACGGGTTTGTGAACCAGAACCCCCATAGCTTTGTTTAAATATCACCTTTTGCCCATGTTCTTTTTGCCATTTTTCCACAAATTTGGGAATAATCGCTTCATGGGCGGTTTTTGTCACGGCGAAGGATACTAAGGTGATTTCTACCTCTTTTTTACTAGAGGAATTAGTTCCCCTATCTCCACAACCACCAACCACCACACTTAAAAATATACCTATTAAGCAAGGTGAAATAAAACTCTTGGTCGGTTTTACACGCAGTATGTTTACGGGTGATATACAACCCCAACCCATTTGTGTTCTCCTTGGTACTTTTAAAGATTTGGGAAAGAAAACCTGACTTTGACGATAGACAATGAGGTGATTCTATCAGATCTAGGGACAAAAGTTGCCAACTAGATCAAAAAAATTATTAGATAAGTCTTACTTATAATAAAACTACATTCTATGATTTAATTAAATACACCGATTATACGATAGATATTTAGTCTTTTAACTATTGATTTTGAGTGGGTCATTTGATAGAGTACCACTATTAGACTAATTACAAATTGTCTATCAGTTTACAGTGGATTACAACAATCACGAGGAAAAGTTACCATGTCTATCAAAAACATAGCGGTTTTAAAAACCACGAACACAGTATTGGCGGTTGTTTTAGGTGTTAGTACCGTGTTACCCGTATTAGCTGGAAGTGCAAATCAAAACAAGCTAATTAGTCAAAAACCCAAGACCGTAGAGATTACTTTGGTAACCTATGCAGTTACAAAAGCTGCTTACAATAAAATTATTCCCGAGTTTGTAGCCAAGTGGAAAAGGGAAAAAGGTCAAGATGTAATCATCAAAGAAAGTTATGGCGGTTCCGGTAGTCAAACCCGTGCAGTAATTGATGGCTTACAAGCAGACGTAGTAGCATTAGCACTAGCACTGGACACCAAGAAAATAGAAAAAGCAGGTTTAATTAACCCAGGGTGGGAAAAGGAAGCACCTAATAACTCTATAGTTACCCGTTCAGTTGTAGCCATAGAAACAAGAGCAGGAAATCCTAAAGGTATTAACACTTGGACAGATTTAATTAAACCGGGAGTAAAAATAGTCACAGCCAATCCCAAGACATCAGGAGGGGCAAGATGGAACTTTTTAGCTTTGTGGGGATCAGTGACCCAAAATAGAGGTAATGAAAATCAGGCCCTAGACTTTGTGCAAAAGGTGTTCAAAAATGTAGTAGTTTTACCCAAAGACGCTAGAGAAGCAAGTGACGCATTTTATAAAAAGAATCAGGGAGATGCACTACTGAATTATGAGAACGAACTAATTTTAGCAGCACAACAGGGTAAAACAGATACAACTTACGCAGTGCCAGCAACAAATATTTCCATAGAGGGTCCTGTAACCGTAGTGGATCAAATTGTGGATAAACGGGGTACTCGTGAAGTTTCACAAGCATTTGTGAATTTCCTATTTACACCACAAGCGCAAAGGGAATTTGCCAAAGTTGGATTTAGACCAGTTAATTCCACAGTAGCCAAAGAGGTAGCTAGTAAATTTCCTAGAATTGCTAGACTTTATACGGTTTCCAATTTAGGTGGTTGGGATGTAGTGCAGAAGAAATTCTTTGACGATGGTGCCATCTTTGACAAAATTCAATCTGCAAGATAGTTAATGGTTAATGATCATAGTTTTTTCCTCTCCCAATATCCCCCTAATTTTGATACCCTAGCTTAAACTGATTTGAGAAAGGTGCAAGAGTGGAAATTCAACTTGGGCGGGGAAAAAAGGCTCGCCGAGCCTATGGCATTGATGAAATTGCCCTAGTCCCCGGTAAAAGAACAGTAGATCCCAGTTTAGCGGATACCAGGTGGAAAATTGGTAATATCGAAAGAGAAATACCAATTATTGCCAGTGCCATGGACGGGGTGGTTGATGTGGGTATGGCTATAAAGTTATCTGAGTTGGGAGCTTTAGGCGTTCTTAATCTAGAAGGAATTCAAACTCGCTATGACGATCCAAATCCCATTTTGGATAAGATTGCCTCTGTGGGTAAAGAAGAGTTTGTTTCCCTCATGCAAGATCTCTATGCCGAACCAATCAAGCCCGAACTAATTGAAAAACGTATTCAGGAAATTAAACAACAGGGTGCGATCGCCGCAGTTAGTGCTACACCAGCAGGAGCTGCCAAATATGGTGAAGTGGTATCTAGAAGTGGAGCAGATTTTATTTTCATCCAGGCCACGGTGGTCTCTACTGACCACATTTCACCAGAGTCCATTACCCCACTTGATTTAGTGGAATTCTGCCGTTCCATGCCCATACCAGTTATTTTAGGTAACTGTGTTACATACGAAGTAACCTTGAACTTAATGAAAGCTGGTGCTGCAGCCGTCTTAGTAGGTATTGGACCAGGTGCTGCTTGTACATCCCGTGGTGTCCTAGGTGTAGGCGTACCCCAGGCTACCGCAGTTGCTGATTGTGCTGCAGCTAGGGAAGATTTTTATCAAGAAACTGGTAAATATGTTCCCATTATTGCCGATGGAGGTTTAATTACTGGTGGAGACATTTGTAAGTGTATTGCGTGTGGTGCTGACGGGGTAATGATTGGTTCACCCTTTGCTAGAGCAGCAGAAGCGCCAGGTCGGGGTTATCATTGGGGTATGGCAACTCCTAGTCCTGTTCTTCCCCGTGGTACTCGCATTCGCGTTGGTACAACAGGTACCCTAGAACAAATTCTCAAAGGTCCAGCTGGACTGGATGATGGAACTCATAACCTGTTAGGGGCTTTAAAAACCAGTATGGGCACCCTAGGGGCTAAGAACCTCAAAGAAATGCAACAGGTGGAGGTTATAATTGCTCCTTCTTTACTAACAGAGGGTAAGGTTTATCAAAAAGCTCAACAACTGGGTATGGGTAAGTAAAGGTCAGTTAAGTTAGGTTGTTGAAAAAAAATTTGCCACCACTGTCAACAAACCTGCGAAAAACCATATCTGTAGCTTACAATAAAAGTAGCGGAGACAAATGTTTCCGTTCACTCCTCACACCACACTCCGCCTGAACTTTATTTCGGGCGGTTTCTTAATTATTAAACTTTGGGAGGAAAAATGGGGCATTTTCGGCAAAGGTCTCTGATCAACTCTCCAATATGTCCAGGTGTGATAGAATTATCGTAAAGCTCACGACTATAACAGATAAAGGTTTTTAGCAATGTCAGCAGCATTACAAGTTACAGACGCTTCTTTCAAACAAGAAGTTATTGACAGTGATATTCCCGTATTGGTTGATTTTTGGGCCCCCTGGTGTGGTCCCTGTCGTATGGTTGCCCCTGTAGTAGATGAAATTGCTACACAGTATGAAGGACAACTAAAAGTTGTCAAAATGAACACAGACGAAAACCCAGACGTTGCAAGTAAGTATGGTATTCGCAGTATTCCTACACTAATGATTTTTAAAGGCGGACAAAAGGTAGATATGGTTGTGGGTGCAGTACCTAAATCCACCTTGTCTGATACTGTGAAAAAGTATATAGATGAGCCTAAGTAGGATTTTCTTACAGCTTGTAAATGTCTACCCAAAATGTTTAGTTTTGGGTAGATTGATTGAACCTGCATGACTCGTCCGGAAATCAAGTAAATTGCTAGGTTAATACAATATTAATTGGTAAGTTAATCAATATTATATTACATATCTTAAGTTAAGGGAATTAAATATGCTGGAATTATTGGGTTCAGGTTTAATTTCTATTTGGCTGGATTTAGCCGGAATTAAAATTCAACCTGTCGGCACCTTAGAAGCATTAGCAGTACAAAGCAGTCTGGGCTTTGTGATTGCTCCAGATCCAAGTCTGGTGGGAGCTATGACCACAAGGCAATATCTTCAAGGGTTAATATCTTCTAGGTTGATCCCGCCCGATTTAGCCAGTCATCAGGGAATTTGGCTACAATCAGGTCCCATATTAATGGCCAATCACCAAGGTACTGTACCCCTACCTGCTGCATCCCTAACTAAAGTGGCTACTTCTTTGGCCAGCTTTAAAACTTTGGGTCCCAATTATCAGTTTCAAACACTAGTTGGTATTACTGGTCCTATAGTTAATCGGGTGGTCAATGGTGACTTAGTCATTACTGGTGGTACCGATCCTATGTTTGTGGGGGAAGAAGCTATTGCCATTGGTAATACTCTAAATAAAATGGGTATTCAACAGGTAAAGGGTAATTTGGTTATTACTGGCAAGTTTGCTATGAATTTCTCTAGCAATCCCAATATAGCTGGTCAAATCTTTAAACAAGCCCTCAATCACAAAACTTGGAACCGTAATTTAACTTACCAGCATTCTATAATGCCTAAGGGAACATTGAAACCCCAACTGGTAATTAATGGTGTTATAAAGGTCGCTCCACCATCTCGCCACAATCAACTACTACCTCAAACTTTACTAATACGTCATCTTTCTTTGCCACTACATCAAATCATCAAAGAGATGAATGTGTATAGTAATAATGAAATTGCTGAAATGTTATCGCAGCATGTAGGGGGTGCAAATGTGGTTAGCTCCATCTCATCTCAATTGGCTATGGTTCCTCAGTCGGAAATTCAATTAATTAATGGTTCTGGACTAGGAAGGGAAAATCGCATTTCTCCCAGAGCAGTTGCTGCTATGTTTATGGCACTTCAGCGAGAAGCAATGGCCAGTAATTTGACCTTAGCTGATTTGTTTCCTACTTCTGGATTAGATAATCGCGGAACAATGCAGCATCGAAATATGCCAAATGCTACCGTCATGAAAACTGGTACTCTTAGTGATGTTAGCGCTTTAGCTGGAGTGCTTCCTACCCGCGATCGCGGTTTAGTGTGGTTTACAATTATCAATCGGGGTAATCAAGTTTCTAGTTTTCGAGCTGAACAGGACAAGCTCTTACAAAAACTGGTTAAACAGTTGGCAACAGATAATATTTTTCCCAAGACTCTTACCCCTCATTCGGGAAATAAATCTGTACTATCCTTGGGATCACCTAATCGGAATGAGGTCATGTATAAAGTTCACTACCCCTGTCAAAATAGAACCCTACGAAAATTGTGTTAAAAACTCCTAAATAATCTAAGCTACCCATAGAGTATGGGTGGCTAGAACCTGTTTTTAAAAACACCAGAAATCATCGAAAGAACCTAGAGGTACAATGCTGTGATTTCTTGCAATCTGGAAATAACGAAAGATTTTTCCAAATAGGAGAATAAACCCCCTGCTTTGGGTCCTTTTTCCTTGTTTATAAATCCCAGATATAAGGCTTTAAAAGCATCTGCTGGAGGGATATTTAACTCTTTAGTAGTGGAGAAAATTATCGTTTGTAATACTTCTGGTTCCCAAGGGGTAGCAGATTCCAGATTTTCAGCTAACTTTTGAATATAAGTTACCTGTTCTGAAGTCAACCCATGGGCTTTTTCTGGCACTTGTTCTAAGTACAAAACTAACTTTTCTTCCTCATCTGCATAGTCTTCTAACCATCTTTCGGCCGAAGCTATTCTTTGATTGACAATAAATTGGTCATACTTAGTTAAAGAATTAGCACTACGTTGAACAACTTCATCTTGAATATTTAACCGAGGAATTTGCAACAAAGAAATTAATGTGCTGTAATCAAAAGGCTGAAAAACCTTGACCTCATCACCCAACTGAGCATAAAATAAAGACATTAACTCTTCAGTTAATTCAGGATTAACCTCATACTTGCTAATTAAAGTATCATAATCCCGAAACAGTCGAGTAATAGTTTCATAATTGGGGGCAAAATTAATAACCGTTCTTGGCTGAGTTCTTAACATTAAAAACCTTAATAACTCAGGTGGTAATAAATTAGCAATTTCCCTAGCACTAGAACCCACACCCTTAGAAGAACTCATTTTTGTGCCATTAACAAGAATAAACTCATAAGGTGAATGAAAGGGAGGTTGTTTCTCCAAAACTTGACGACAAATGGCATTAGCCACATCCCTAGAACCACCTTTTTGAGAGTGGTCTTTACCGGCCATTTCAATAGTTACACCCAAAACGTCCCACTTGGCTACCCATTCAACCTTCCAAGGTAATTTGCCATTACCATTCAGGGGAGACAACCAACCAGAATGACCACAACCTTGAACATAATTAGTCGAATTCGGTTGACAAGTGTAAAAAACCTCGGAACCATTATAATCTGTGACCACAGTGGTAGCTATCTTGCCACAATTTTCACAAATTACCTGAAAAGGGTACCAGTTTTCTGGACGGTCTGCCTTACTGACCTGTTTATACACTTGCCTAACCAGGTGAGTCGTTTTTAAAAAGATGTTGATATGGGAATTAAGTTTACCAGAACGATATAAATCACGTAGAAAATAGGTTTCTGGTTGGATTCCTAAATACTCAAAAATCTCAAAAAACTCATTAATGAAATATTTAGCATAGTCTGGTGCACCTTCCCCAGGGGAAGGCACATTACACAAAGGAAAACCCAAATAAGGTTTAAATTTTTCCCGGTCTAAATATTTGGGAACCGTATCTAAAGCGTCATAGTCATCCACACCATAGGTGAATTTTACAGGCTTACCTGCATGTTTCAAGGCACGGTAAATAACGTCATGGATAACTACACCCCGCAATGATCCAACGTGAACCCTTCCTGAAGGGGTCTTGGAATCATTAACTACCTGGTAACCTTGTGCATCAGCAGCGATTTTATCAGCCCAAAACATTTGACATTCTATTTTTTCACAGTCTCCCCATTGTAACCTATATTATCTATTTTTTTCATCATTAGTCTCCGGGCAAGAATTGGTCATTTAACACCTGTTCAGGGGTAAAAGGACTCTGGGATGGGAAAGTTTCCGATGATAATCCGGTTTCTTCCATGGCCCAATCTACAGCAGGTAGGTAGGATTCTGAAAAAATCTTCTCGTAATATTTTTTAAATAGGGGTGTTTTTGGATGGATTTATTAATTCGGCGTCGATGTTCTTTAATACTAGCTTTCCAACTACCAGAACGCTTTTGTGGTTGATATTGCCACTTGAGTAAATGGGCTAAAATCACAATTAAATTGTTTTCTAGGGCATCTTTTAAACTACCGCCCATTTCGGAAATCTCTTCTATTAGTTTGTCAATATCTATACGGTCAAAATTGCCCTGTTTTAAATTGTCAATTGTTGATTCTAACCACAGTTGATAGTTCTCTTCATGGGGAGATTTTATATTTGAACTTAAATTTAAACTACTGCTCATTTAGCGGTTAACTCCTTTACTGCTTTTTTGGTTAGATCTTCGATAATTATTAACTCCGGTTGGGAGACTTCACCTATCATGCTCAACCATAAAAGATATTCAATATTCCCCGCAGGTCCTGTAATGGGAGAAAAAGTCAATCCCCTATAATTCCATCCCAGTTGTAAAGCAGTTTGTAAAACCTGAAAAATCGCCTGGGCATGGTCTTTATCATCCCTTACCACTCCCTTTTTACCTACACGATTTTTGCCAACTTCAAACTGGGGTTTGACTAATAACACCGCCTCTTTTGGTGTTTGAGTTAAACGCCAAACTGCGGGCAGAACTTTACTCAGAGAAATAAAAGAAACGTCTACAACTGCTAGATCAGCAAAGCTATCTAACCCTAAATATAATTGTTCTGGTTGTAATTCTCGTAAATTTGTTCTTTCTTTTAAAATCACCCTACCATCATTTCTGATTTTCCAGTCAACCTGTCCATAACCAACATCAATACCATACACCTGTTTGGCACCATTTTGTAATAGACAATCGGTAAAACCTCCAGTGGAAATTCCCCCATCTAAGCAAATGCGCTCCCTAACGGAAATTTCAAACATTTTTATTGCTTTGGCCAGTTTTTCACCCCCACGAGAAACAAAGGGAGGACGCTCTTTAATTTGAATTTCTGCACTTATGTCTATTTCTGCTCCTGGTTTATCTATTGTTTGTTGATTAACCATTACTTCCCCAGCTTGAATTAGTCTTTGAGCTTGCTGACGAGAACCACATAGTTCTAGTTTTAATAATAATAGATCTAGTCTTTCTTTCATTTTTTTAATCCAACACAAAGGGTAAAGTGTATATTTTACCGCTTGTAAAAATCTACGCATATCTAGGCAATAATGCTCAAATCTATGTAGAGGGAAGTTAGCGGTTTGTCTTCCAAAAAAATCTTCCTTTGAGTTCATGAAACTGTAATTGTCACACCTAAACTCTCATTACCCAGTCTGTCTACCGCACATACTGCATAAGTACCTGGTTGTACAGTAGCAAAAGTGGTACCAGCAGATAAAATTCTTTGTATTGTCCAGGTATCCCCAGTTTGACGATAGAGAGTCCAAGAGCGTACGGACCTATTATCTCCCCTTTGCCAATTTAGTTTTCCATCTTGAAAGGTTATATTTTCAGGAGGCGGTGGGGGTGTTTGATTTCTCCATGACATAGTAGGAACTATGGAAGGCCGAGGGTAATACACTTGTTTAAATTGATCCCCAATCCCTTGACGATTTTCCGCCAGGGATTTCATACTGAAAAAGATATTCCCTAGGGAAAAACTGTTCCTTAAGTTGCGAGAAATGACAATTTGTTTTTCAATTTCTGAATTTTTCCATACTTTACCATCTAGTTGTCCAATATTATTACCAGCGTAAACATGTCGCTGCTTAGTGTTGACTTCTGTCCACCATTTTAGCAGGGTCTCATAACTTTGTTGTGTTTGATCTGTCCGCCAATACAGTTGAGGTGCTAAATAGTCAATCCAACCTTCCTGTAACCATTTTTTTGAATCAGCATACAAAACGCTATAGGGATCTAAACCCACAATTCCTGGCGGTTGTCCCGGACGGTAAATCCCAAAGGGACTAATACCAAATTTTACATGGGGTTTGATTTTTTTAATCCCTTCCGATAACCTCCATACCATTTGATTAACGTTCTCTCTTCGCCAATCTTCCACACTCAATTTACCACCGCTATTTCTATAAGCACTGTATGTCTTTTCGTCAGGAAATGATTGACCAGATATGGGATAGGGATAAAAGTAATCATCTAGATGAATACCATCTACATCATAACGAGTTAAAACATCAATAATAACATTATAAGCTCTGTCTTGAACAATTTTGGCACCAGGATCCATCCATAACTGATTACCCCATCTATAAACCACTTCGGGATTAGTTATGGCTATATGGGGACTAACATTAGATCCACTTTTGGTGGTGGTTTTTGCTCGGTAGGGATTAAACCAGGCGTGAACTTCTATATTACGCTTATGGCATTCCTCAATAGCAAATTCCAGGGGGTCGTAAACCCCTGGAGCTTTCCCTTGAGTTCCCGTTATCCAAGCACTCCACGGTTCTATGGGGGAAGCATACACCGCGTCTCCCTCTGGACGTACTTGCAAGATTAGAGCGTTGAAGTTTAAAAATTGCAGTTGTTTGATGATTTCCAGTAATTCGGTTTTCTGCTGCTCCACACTTAATCCCGGTTTAGATGGCCAATCACTGTTCCACACTACTGTTATCCAGGCGCCCCGAAATTCCCTCTGGTGACTCACCTTTACAGTCTTCCCTTCCAAGGGTAATGTCACAATATATGGTGAATTAATCTTTTTCACTCTACCTAAGTGCACAAGTGCTTGATACATCATCACCGCCACATCCCCACGGGTCGCGCCACTTTGGGGGTTCAGTAGTTTGATATTCGGATAGTTCACTACTAAACCATTCCCAGATGCGATCGCAATAGAATTAATGGCATAACTAGGAATATTTGCCGCATCTTCATAGATCTGTGCCAGTTTACCCACTAGTTCGGGAGAAAACTGACTGGCAATTCCCAAGGCATTAATCATTACAACTAATACATCAGCTCTGGACACTCTATCATTGGGACGGAAGGTTTGATCGGGATAACCTGCCATCACTCCTGTCTCATATATTCTCCTGATGGCATTTCTCGCCCAGTAGTTATCCGGAATGTCTTTAAACGCTATATATTCCCGTTTCACTGGCAAGTTTATAATCGCCCCGATCATGGCTGCAAACTCCCCACGACTCACAGGGTTGTCGGGGCGAAATGTACCATCAAGGTACCCATTGAGAATTCGTCTTTGGGCTAATGCATTAATGAATAAACTTGCCCAGTGATTTTCAAGATCTCTGAATGATGTAGTATTAAATACCATTTTTTTAGATCATCCCCACCAGTATATATTTATCCTACACTATATTTTAATCTCAGCTATTTATATGCCAAGTACATGACTTCCTTACCTGTTGCTGATCAAAATACACTAAGATATTATAATTGATATGATGTGACTAACTTAGTCTAAAAATAATATGACTAATTTTAGTATTGACAAGTCTTGCACTAATTAGATAACATATATTTTAAGAAAACACACAAATTTCTTCCACCTAGAAAGTTATTATCAAGCTAATCACTGTTTTCGATCAATGTATTTGATAGATAAAGCTATTTTCATAAAAACGAAGTAATTTTTGCTACCTAAAAAACAATGGATTTGGGTGGAGCCGACTTTTTGGCTATTTTACCACTGGTATTATTTAATCTGTTAAAACGGCTTATGTATACTGCTATCAATTTAGCAATAGTATATCTATTGAATAAAATGAAATAATTTTATACTTTTAAAATTATTAATTAAAGGTACTTTTTATATCATTAAATTGGATTTTTCTCAGTTACCCATTAATCCGTTTTTTAAATAGGTTTTTAATAGTAGTCTCCAGGAATATAGCCACCAAAATAGTACGTAAAATCTCCTTAAATAGTACTTTTTGTAACCAAATAATCATAAAATACTGAGTTATATATATAACTCCTACTACCATATTGGCAATTATTTTTGGATTTAATGATTAAGATATTAGCCCAGTCAGCTAAGAGCAGGTTAATATGGCCTCCTAAGAAAAAATTATTTACCATTTGAAAAAAAATGTTACACGTCCAAAAAGCTGATTTATAAAAGGTTTGGAGTGAAAAAAGACAATGATGACAGTAAGCAACAAAGCCAGAACTAAGGTAAATCCCTGATCCCCAATCCCAAAAATTCATGTTAGTGTAATCGGGTTACAAATCAAAAGTGAAAACGGAACGATTTCGCGTTGTCCTATCAGTTACCAAAACCTGGTAAGAGACACAAGGACACAAGAAGTAAAAAAAACAAAAAGTTCTAGAGTCGCTTTAAAAACAAACTCATGAATCAAAAAAAATTTGTGGACTACTGCTGCCGTGTTTCTATCTGTTGCGAGCCTACCTGCAATGGGTTTTACCCAAACAGCTAAGGGGATTACCCCATCTAAACAAGCATCTACCAAAAGTGATGCGGTAAAAGTGGGAGAATACCAGTCCCCAACACGGGAACCTGAGCTAAATGGTGTGACCAGAATTCAGCCACACAGTCTACAGGGTCGTCAAGCAGCAACTCTTTACATCCGAAATACTCCAGTTCTTACCTTTTTGGGTTCTCGCGGGGAAACAAAGGTGGGGGATCTAAGTAGTGATAAAGTTGTAAAATACGGTAGCGTAAACACCAGTAAATCACCCCAAATTACCAGTGGGGGCGGCGTTAGGGGTGTGAAGGAGTCTCCCAGATCCATTTTGGTCAATGACCCAGTACATAGAGCCAGCTTAGTAGCGGCGAAAATTAACCAGCTAGTGCTGGACAATGCGGACGGTGGACAAGTCACTGTTAGTTGGATTCCTAAAGGCAATAACTCTGACAGTAATCCCAGTAGGAATCAACCTACTTCAACAAATCCAGGTAACTACACTATTAGATTTGACGGCAAGGAATTGGTGGAAATCAATGAATCCACTCGCTTAGCAGCTGGTACAAATGACCTAGCCAAAGATGCCTTACAAGCAACCAATCGTTTAAGAAAAATTCTGGGAGAAACAGCTGAAGTCAGGGAAATTGCCAACTTCCCTAAACTCCCTGAAAAAGTTGCCATTCGTGGGATCAGAATCAATTTAAGAGGTATGGCTTCCTGGTATGGTTATGATTGGGCCGGGAGAAAAACGGCCAACGGGGAAAGATTTAATCCAGAAGCCATGACTGCGGCCCATCGCAGTTTGCCTATGGGGACAAGAGTTCGTGTTACTAACACTCACAATGGTCGTTCCGTGATAGTGCGAATTAATGACCGTGGTCCGTATATTGGTGGTCGAGTTATTGATCTTTCCGTGGGTGCAGCTCGCATTCTAGGAATGGTCAGTAGGGGTGTTGCTGCAGTACGCATTGAAGTGCTGGGGAGATAATTGTAGCTTTGGCCAGAACGCTGAGTAGGTGTTTGATGAGTGCTGGGCGTTCTGGCTCACCTGCAGAAGACTGAGAGAAAAAAGGAGTTTTGTGCATCTACTAACAACCATAGCGGCTTTGCGCTGTTACTTACATCAACGTCGTCGAGATACCCAGCAGTGTCCTAACTCTATTGGTTTGGTACCCACCATGGGTGCACTTCATCTAGGTCATTTAAGCCTAATTCAAAAAGCTAGAGAAGAAAACTACACGGTAGTGGTCAGTATTTTTATTAATCCGCTTCAATTTGGACCACTGGAGGATTATCAACGCTACCCCCGCACTTGGGAGGGGGATAAACTATTTTGTGAGCAAGCAGGAGTAGATGCTATTTTTGCACCTAGTCCGGAAGAAATGGGTATTTCTAGGAAAAATATACAAGAAAATCAGGTTACACAAGTGTTGCCTGCATCTGGTATGATTAATGGTTTGTGTGCTAGTTATCGACCAGGACATTTTCAAGGTGTAACGACTATTGTCACTAAACTCTTTAATGTGGTACAGCCAGATCGAGCCTACTTTGGCAAAAAAGATGGTCAGCAACTGGCTATTATTAAACGTTTAGTAGCTGACTTGAATTTTCCCATAGAAATTATTGCCTGTCCCACGGTACGAGAAGCTTCAGGTTTGGCTTTAAGTTCTCGTAATCAGTATTTGACAGACACAGAAAAGGAGCAGGCTGCTCTATTGTATCAGGGCTTAGTTAAAGCTGAGATAGCTTTCAGATCCGGTGTTCGCTATAGTGATCAACTTCTAAGAATAGTCCAAGCTGAAATAGCAAAATCTAGGAATATTCAGGTGGAATATATTGAATTAGTTGAACCGAGTACATTAATGCCCTTAAATGAAATTGAGAAAGAAGGAATGTTGGCGATCGCAGCCCACATTGGGAATACAAGACTAATTGATAACACAATTTTATCTGATGTGAAGACTACCCCACGACAACCGATTATTGCCATTGACGGTCCCGCTGGTGCTGGTAAATCTACTGTAGCTAAACAAGTGGCAACACGGTTAGGGCTGGTGCATTTAGACACAGGAGCTATGTATAGGGCTATAACCTGGTTAGTGTTACAAACCAGCACTGATCCTGAAGATGAACAGGCGATCGCCCATTTAGTGAGAGAGTGTAAAATAGAGCTAATAGCCACGGAAAATCCAGAAAATCCGCTAGAGGTATGGATAAACAATCATAATGTTACTGGTGAGATACGCAGTGGGGAAGTAACAGCAAAAGTATCAGTTGTATCTGGTCAAAGTGCGGTTCGTCAATTCCTCGTGAGAGAACAGCAAAAATGGGGTGAGAAAGGGGGTTTGGTCGCCGAGGGGAGAGACATTGGTACTGATGTTTTTCCTAATGCGGAAGTAAAAATATTTCTTACAGCTTCAGTAGAGGAGCGGGCCCGTCGTCGCCAGCAAGACTTTATTAAACAGGGGCGAGGCGAAATAAGTTTAGAGCAGTTACAGCGAGAGATTCAGGAAAGGGATGAAAAGGACAGCACCAGAGAGATTTCTCCTTTGAGAAAAGCGTCAGACGCGTTGGAAATAATAAGTGATGGGTTTACTGCGGAGGAAGTAACTGAGAAAATTGTGGATTGCTACTATAGGATACAACTACATAGTGCTGACTGAACCGGGAAAGGAATTAGAGTGAAAATTGATAAGTGGGCGATCGCCATACTATTGTGGGGTTTCGTCTTTAGAACGACTTGTGCGACATATCTCAATGTAGGCTTTGACGAAGCTTACTATTACCTGTATACCCAAAATCTCGACTGGAGCTATTTCGATCATCCGCCCCTTGTTGCTTTTACTACAGGAATAGGCGTATGGCTTACAGGTAAAGTGACACCATTTACGATCAGAATTGGCGGAGTTGTCCTGTATACAGGAACCCTGTTTTTTTCCTATTTAGCTAGTCGCAAATTATTTGGTGATCGGGTCGCCACATTAACCCTAGGGATTTTGACCACTATTCCAATTTTCCAAATTGCCTTTGGGATTCTCACCCTACCAGACAACGCCTTAATGTTTTTCTGGAGTATCTGTTTGTGGCTCTGTGCTACGGAATTTTTTCCCTCTGGTGAGTCCTGTGACCCTATTTACGACACAAGGCCTTATCGACCCACTTCTAAACTTGCCTTTGTTGGCTTGGTAGTGGGATTATCATTTTTAGGGAAGTATCATGGAGCATTGCTAGGCAGCGGCTTAGTTTTGTTTTGCCTGATTAGTAATCGACACCGTTGCGCCCTATTCTCCATCTGGACATTGGCAGCGGTCGTCCTATTTCTCATTGCCATTTCCCCCGTGCTGTATTGGAACTCCCAGCATGAATGGGCTTCCTTTCGATTCCAAAGTGGTCGTGCAGTTCCTTCTGTTGGCTATGATCTAGAACGTCTTTTAGTCACAATTTTAGTGGGGATTGGCTATCTATTTCCTACTTTTGGCTTTCCAATCTGGTGGACAAGTTTTCGTACCCTTTGGGAATGGTTACCCTTCAATAAATCTCATACTAACAAGATAGAACAAAAAGCGATTATGCCAAATCAGCTTGCTCATGACCTAGTTGATCAAAAGCGCTTGCTGATTTTATGTGTGTCAATGCCAATCTTCTTTGGTTTTACCTTTATGGGTGGCTTTATCCAAATCCTTCCCTCATGGCATATGCCCGGATTTTTTGGGGCCACACTTTTGTTAGGTGAACGTGCAGCATTAGTGCAGGTCAAGCATCCCAAATTTATCCGCAATTGGCTTTGGGGTTCGGGAATGGTAATTTTGCCACTGTTGCTAATTAGCTTGCTCCATATCCATTGGGGTATCGCTCAAAAGGGAGGCAATGTGGCGATCGCTGGTGGATTCTGGGAAGCAAAGGATGATCCTTCCACCCAAATGATTGATATTGAACAGTTACGACAAGCATTTGTGGATTCACCTGTCTTAAAAACGGAATTAGAAAAAGCAGATTTTGTCTTTAGCAATAATTTCTTTGTAGCGGGACAAGTGGGTATGGCGATCGAACCTCTCGGCAAAAAAGTGACCTGTTTCGACGAAGATTTGCGAGGCTTTGCCTATTGGAGTCAGGGGACAGATTTTGTTGGCAAAACTTCCCTTTATGTCACTTCTAAGCAGTTTATGGAAGATGAGCGATTTCCCCAACCGCTAGATAAATATAAAGACTACTTCCAATCCTTAGAAAAGATTGCTGATATCGCCATTAAGCGAGGTGGGGAAGCTGTTCAAATTTTCCCAGTTTATCGTGCTTCCCCCATGCTCAAACCCTATCCCAGACCCTACGGTTAAATGGAAGCTGTTGGCATAGTTTTTGGTGAGCCACCAAAAACAAATTGCCGACGTTGTAGATATAAATAAGAGACCAGCAGTTGACTTACCAGGTAGGAATAAAAACAGCTAGTAATAACCATGATAACGCTCAGGTTCTGGTTGTACCACCGCAAAGTTAGACCCATCATGTAAGTAGCGAATGGCCTCCTCCTCTAAGCGATGAATTAAATATGGTTCAATAGCATTACTTTGTCGCAGAGCTGCTAGATATCCATCCAAGTACATCCGCATATCATCTTGATGGTAACCGCGATTCCATAGTTCGACGAAGGAGTCCGTAAGTTTTTGGTAGTAGCGGATGGTTTGTGTGTCTTGAAGCATAACCGCTGATTTAATCTAGTGAGAATGGGAATTGTATATGATTTACAATCAAAATTGACACTCCACCATCTAAAGAGAGGCGGATTCTTTAAGACTTGCTTGAAAGGGATATTCAAGGATCCCCCCCAGTGTTAAACCCTCCACCAGTTAACAACTTAATCATATCCCAAATTATAGTCAAGATTAAACATTTTTTCCCAGTTCCCAAAAGCAAAACTAAGATTAAAATTTCCCACATTGCACTTGACAAATATCAGGGTAGAGCTTGGTTGCAAAAGTTAAAATAAGATAAAATTAAGTATCACGGCAAATTTATTCGCCGTTGGCACTTCATCCACTGTCCAAAGCCAAGTGGCTTTCGTGCCCTTCGGTTATTTTCTTGTAAATATTAACATTAGGTCAACTCAAGTAACAAAAACTACAAAACATTCCGCCTGAGATTGTTAATTTGAAGATCATCAACGCTAGGGGGTCTTACAACTGTGGGATCGGTTTGTATTGAAATTATTGAGGGGAATCCTCATCTGAGATCGTTGTTGGGTTGGCACTTGCAACAGCTAGAATACAGAGTATATCAAGCCGCTAGTATCTATCAAGCAAGGGAAGTTTTTTTAACCCATCAGCCAACCTTGGTTATTCTGGATGCTGATTTGTCTGACAGTGAAGGTGTGGAATTTTGCCGCTGGTTACATAGTCAGGATCAACCTTTAATCCTGATGTTATCTGCTCGTAATAATGAAGCGGATATTGTATCAGGGTTAAAAGCGGGGGCGGATGACTATTTAAGTAAACCCTTTGGTATGCAAGAATTTCTTGCACGAGTGGAATCTTTGATTCGCCGCAAACGTACGCCTAATGCACCAGCTCATTTAGATTATGGTAGTTTACAAATTGACTTAATTCAACGCCGGGTACGTCTGCAAGGGGAATTTGTAGATTTAACACCTCAGGAGTTTAGTCTGCTTTATGTCTTAGCGCAAGCTGGTGGTTCACCTTTGAGTAGATCTGAGTTACTACGTCGTGCTTGGCCAGATGCTATTGATAATCCCCGAACTATTGATACTCATGTTTTATCATTGCGGAAAAAGGTAGAACTGGACCCGCGCCAACCTAGTTTGATCCAAACCATTCGTAATGTGGGTTATAGATTTAACATGGAAATTTTGAAAGCAACTGTTTCATCTGTTTTACCAGCTCAAACTAGGTTAACAAGGGAAAGATTTACTGATAATCGTGCTACTTTGGCTACTCAGAGGGGATAATGGGTTTTACCATTCCTCTTCTGCTGGTGTTATAAGAGTGCTTTTCAGAGCATTCCAGTCTACTTGTGAGCTTACTAGGTTAGTGACAATTTGACCTTGCTCAAGATGCAATAAATGATTACCAAACTCTTGGAAAGTGTCTATTTGATAAGTGACCATCAAAACTGTGGTTTTTACATCTGGGCAAAGGTCAGAAATCCCTTCTGTGATTTTTTCTAGTAACCAGGAGGTCTCAACTGGGTCTAGAGCGGAAATGGGTTGGTCTAACAACAGGATTTTAGGTTGGGTGACAAGAGCGCGCACCAGGGTTACTAATTGTTGCTGACCCAGGGAAAGCTGTAATTCTGTCATTCCCATCCAACTTTGGGGAATTTTTAGTCGCTCTCTCCAATATGCAATTCTTTTTTCAATTTCTTCCCGAGATATATTTCTTAATAACAAGGGATATGCTAGGGATTCCCTGACTGTCATCCCCAACAGTTTAGGTTTTTGTGCTACAAGAACTACCTGTTGACGCAGTTCTACAATGGGAATTTGGGTGTATTCTTGGTTATTTAAGTAAATTTTACCACTACTAGGATCCTCTAGTCGATTCAGTAGTCTCAGCAGTGATGTTTTTCCAGATCCCGATTTACCTACTACTATTATGCGATCGCCTGGAAAGATTTCCCAGGAGATATTTTGTAAGATTGGATACCCCATCATGTTTTTGGGCGATGGGGCTTTCAATTTTGCCCATAAACTAACTTGCTCCAGCTTGAGCAGGGGTGATAATTTTTTGGAAGCATTTTCAAGCATTAAATCAAGGTTAAATCATAGAATTAGCCATGTTAATAGTCCAAGCATCTACTAATAACAGGATAAAAGTACAAGTCAATAAGATTATATACATCCAAGGCTGGGATAGAGGACGGACATCGGTGATGTCCATACCAGTTTTTAACTGAACAAACTTCACTAGACGGTTAAATCCAGTAACGCGCATGGGCAACAAATAAGCTTTGCCCTCATCCGTGAGGAAATAATAAACCAAACCTCCCTGTCCTGTGGTGCGACATTTGAGACTTTTAATTTCAGACCAGGGTAAGGACCAGTCTTGACGTAACAGTTTAGGAACCCAAATAGGATAGGTGACTTGAATTTCTTGTTCGTTCACAATTACTCTTTGGGTGAGGACTCCATATAATGCCACTAATCCAATTATTATGCCTAACCATAATACTAGTGGTGTGACAGGTGCTTGTGTAACTTCTGCTAAAAATGGTAAGGGTAGAGTTAGGGCTATATAGAGTGTTAGAAGAGTAATTCTAATCAACGGAGAAAGGAAAAAAGTGGTGCTTTCAGTCATAAATTTTCTGGGACAGAATCCAGATATGGGATTGAGAGCGTTACCATATCCTATCATAAATCTAAAAAACCAGTGGCAAAAACGGAAGCAATCCTCCAACTTTCGATAGAAATAATGTAGAAAATTCCAGTTGGTAGTCCCAGTTACAGCAATTGGGGATCATTGAGTGCTAAAGTTAGATATGTAATGTAAAATTGCGGCGTAATAAGCTCCTCAGCAGTTATGGCTCAAATATTAGATTCTCTACCACCAGAGCAATCGGGGAAAATCCTCTGCTGCTACATCAATGCTACGAGCAAAATCCAGGTAGCTCGTATCTCTAACGTTCCCAATTGGTATTTTGAAAGGGTTATCTTTCCCGGACAGCGACTTGTATTTGAAGCTCCTAAATATGCTCAAATGGAAGTTCACACGGGAATGATGGCTAGTGCAATTCTCTCTGATACTATACCCTGCGATCGCTTAAGATTGACGGAAACAGATGAAGATGAGAATAATGAAACCCCGACACTAGCAGTAGTTGTTGATAACAATCGTGATATTTCTAGCGAAGTTCATAAACAATTCGCATTGTTAGAAGCAAGAACACTTGCGAGTTCTTGAACTTCCTACAGTAAGGATTAAAGATTATTCCGCAACTACCCCAATTGGCTCAATCATGACTGATCATGTCAATTAAACAGTTGTGCTTTTTTAACTCCCGATTAATATGTTGTGATTAGAAAAAAATATCCTTGTTAACCACAAAGGTGCTAATTTCAGCACCTTTTTTATGGAAATACATACCAAATGTTGGGATAATCGAGATTGAAACTGTAAGAAAAACATATATGCACCTACCTTCTTTTTTATGGCTATGGAGAATAGCTGCTTGGTCTATGGGTCTAGCCATTTTCGTCTATACTATTCTAGCTATTACAGCTTACTGGTTATGGCAAGTCAGAACTAATGGTAGATCTCCCGTAGGCGTAGTTGTGCCAAAAGTCAATAATTTGGTCAAAACCTTCCATTATTTTCTTGGTATTACCCTGATATTTTTAGTATTATTACTGTTATTAATTGGTATAGTTGGTACAATAGGGCATTTTGGTTCCCTAGGGCATTCTTCCCATTTATTTGCTGGATTAACCGTAGTCATACTGGTTCTGATTTCTGCTCTTAGTGCTAGTCAAATTAGCGAGGGCAAATTTTGGGCCAGACCCTTACACATCACCCTGAATGGAATCCTGTTTTTCGGTTTTGCTTGGGTCTGTCTCACAGGTTGGAATGTGGTTCAAAAGTATCTATAATAGTAGATAAATTGAGTTTCTAACTTCAAAAGTCCCCGATAAGTTGGCAAGATGGCAGTTAAAACAACCATGATGGCAAACCGAATACTTTATGTTCGTCTTCCCTGTAACCCCATCTTTCCTATTGGGGTAGTTTACCTTTGTGATCATGTTCACAAACAATTCCCTGACATTGAACAACGAATTTTTGACCTGGGCACAGTTCCACCCCTGGACTATGGTACTGCGCTGGATAGATGTATAGATGAATTTCAACCCACACTATTAGTTTTTTCTTGGCGAGATATTCAAATATATGCTCCCGTGGGCGGTAGAGGTGGTAACCCTTTACAAAACGCCTTTGAATTTTACTACGCCAAAAATCCCTTAATCAAATTACGGGGAGCTTTGGGTGGGTTGCGCATCTTCATTGCCTATTATTTAGAACTTTGGCGAAACCTAGGGTTAATCCGGGGTGGGATGAAACGCGCCAAAAAATACCAGGCTCAAGCACGTGCAGTAGTTGGTGGTGGAGCAGTGAGTGTATTTTATGAACAGTTGGGGAAAAGTTTACCTGAGGGAACAATTGTTTCTGTGGGGGAAGGAGAAACCTTACTAACTAAATATCTCAAAGGAGAAGAATTCCGTGATGAACGCTGTTATGTGGTAGGGCAAAATACTCCCCGTCAACGGTTAATTCACGAACAACCAACCCCCTTAGAAAAAACCGCTTGCAACTACGATTATATCGAAACCGTTTGGCCGGAATTCAACTATTATTTACAGGACAAAGATTTCTATATTGGAGTACAAACCAAGCGTGGTTGCCCCCATAATTGTTGCTATTGTGTATACACTGTGGTAGAAGGTAAACAAGTTCGTATTAACCCTGCTGATGAAGTGGTAGCTGAAATCAGACAGTTATATGAACGTGGGGTTCGTAACTTCTGGTTTACTGATGCCCAATTTATCCCCGCTCGTAAGTATATTGATGATGCCATAGAACTATTAGGGAAAATAGTTGATTCTGGTATGACGGGTATCCATTGGGCCGCCTATATTAGAGCAGACAACCTAACACCTGAACTGTGTCAGTTGATGGCTAAAACTGGCATGAATTACTTTGAAATTGGTATTACTAGCGGTTCTCAGGAACTTGTACGCAAAATGCGTATGGGTTATAACTTGCGCACGGTCTTACAAAACTGCCGAGATCTGAAACTAGCAGGTTTTAATGATTTAGTTTCCGTCAACTACTCTTTTAATGTTATTGATGAAAATTTTGAAACCATTCGTCAAACTATTGCCTATCATCGAGAGCTAGAAAGAATATTTGGCAGTGATAAGGTGGAACCGGCAATTTTCTTTATTGGATTGCAACCCCATACCCATCTAGAAGAATATGCGTTTAAAACTGGTGTCCTCAAACCAGGTTATAATCCTATGAGTTTAATGCCTTGGACAGCTAAAAAACTTCTGTGGAACCCAGAACCACTTGGTTCTTTTTTTGGAGAAGTATGTTTACAGGCCTGGCGTCGTAATCCTAACGATTTCGGAAGAGAGGTAATGAACATCTTAGAAGAACAGTTAGGTTGTGCTGACTTGGAATCAGCATTGACAGCTCCCATGGAAAGGACTCGGCCAGAAAATTTGGCTAGTGTATCTTAAATCATTATCCCACCCCCCTCCTCTCATGTTAAAAGGTTCTATTCTCCAACAACTAGAAACCGTTTGCCGCCATAGTAACCGACCTATTCGCTATGGAGTGTATTATAAAAATACCCTGGTCTCTCTCTGTCACGCACTGGAAGACCATATCCTAGACAAGAGAGAGCGCCCTCTAGTGGTTACTTGTTTTCAACGCGGTAAATGGTATTTACAAGAAGCTGATAGATACAGGGAGATAGCAGCATGTAGTCAAGATGTTGTGATTATGGCTACTGATGACGCGGGTTTTACAGCACATTCCACCAGTCAGCTGCCAAACGTCAATTTGGTGGAGTTGAACACCACAGATCCCTTATCCCAAGAATGGCATTTAATTATTTTGGCTCCTAGTTACGCATCAATGGTTATTTGTCAGGAATTATCGGATGGGGATTATGGCATGCAGGGTTTGCCAACTTCTGACCTGGAAAGGAAGTTTTATGGAATGTGGACCTTTGAGCCAGATTTAGTCCTCAAAACTACAGAACTGGCGATCGCCCATATAGAAAATTACAATCAGGAATTGGCACGCAAGCTCAATAGCCATAAACAGATAATTGAGACGCAAATGGCTTCTTCTGAGGAGGTTGGGGTAATTGTATCTCGTGTCATTGAGTACTTACAGAGTAGTGAAAACACTGTTACATCCGCCACAAAGAAAAACTCTCTGAGTCGTAACTTAGTTTCTAACGAATTACAGGCTTTATTGCGGATGGCTGAATTGATAGAGATGAGAGATATTGAGAATCCCATGGCTGCGGTTCAGGTAGCAGGAATGGCAGAAGTTATGGCACAATTACTTGATCTTCCCCCATGGCAAATTAAAAGATTACGTTTAGCCGCTTTACTACATCGTATATATAACCTGAAACAAAATAAAACCAATGGGGAAGTGCAGGTGTTAGAGATCATGCCAGAATTACAGGACATAGCTCGAATAATTATCCATCAGAATGAGTGGTGGAATGGTAGTGGTGTTCCGGAGGGGTTGTCCGGGGAAGAAATTCCTTTAGAGTCGAGAATTATAGCTTTACTCATGGAATTTCAACGGGAGATTAACCAACAGCACAAAAATTCCCAAAGTATGGAGGATATATTTGCCCTCGCTTTTTCCAAATGCAAACAGCAAGAGCAGACTCGCTTTGACCCTGAACTAATAAATACCCTTAACTTATTAGTCTTGGGTTTACAACAGGGACTGGATCTACCCAAATTTAGTAATACTATGTGGTTAATTGATTCCCGACAGTCATGATTCAACCAATCTCAAATCTAAGAACCAAAATGAACATAGAAACTCTAAAATCAGAAAAAACTAAACAACTACCAGGTGCAAATTTAGAAGACCAGGACTTGTCTGAATTTGACCTAACTGCCGCGAATTTAGCAGGTGCAAATTTAATGGGTGCCCATTTAGTCAGTGTTAACCTGGAGGGATCACATCTTGAAGGAGCTAACTTAATGGGTGCAAGCTTGCAGGGAGCAGATTTACGAGCAAATCTACTAGGGGCCAATCTAATGCAAGCAGATCTCACTGGTGCAGATCTGAGGGGGAGTAATTTACGAGGTGCAAATTTAATGGGCGCCACAGTTGCGGGAGCATCTTTAACTGCAGCTTTTCTCAGCGGTGCTAACCTGATGAGTGTTAACTTGCAGGGGGTTGATCTCAGGGATGCTGATCTACGAGGTGCTAACCTCACTGGAGCAAACCTTAAAGGTGCTGATTTGAGTCGTGCAGACCTACAAGGAGCATTATTAAATCAAGCGAATCTAGAAGAGTCCGATTTAAGAGGAGCCAATCTAGCAGGAGCAAATTTAGCAGGAGCAAATTTACTTTGTGCTGAGCTGGAAGCAGCTAGTCTAAATGGAGCTAATTTATATCAAGCTTGTTTATTGGGTACAATTCTAGAAACTTATCATGATTAGGATTTATCGGGAAAAATATAGGATATGAGTAACCTTGCGGAATGGTTGACCGTTTTTGCATACTTGGGATTTGCCCTATTTATTATTTGGGCGATTTTTAAAAATCGGAATTAGATTTAGATTTAAGAGAATTATTTATTGTTTGTTTTGATTATTTGGTAAGTTTTTAAAAACCAAAATAACAGTCCTGATTCTGTTGTTTATCACTTGCTAACTGGGTTGTGCTACATATAAACTACTCAAGAGATTCTTAGAAGGAAAAATAAACATGGCTCTGATTGATGGTCTAAAAAATGATGATAAAAGACAAATGCTGGTAGCTGACTGCATGAATTTATTAGAAACACGAGTTGCCAATATTGGAGGTATTTCTGGCATTGCCATTAAAGCTGGCTATGCTACTATTAAGGGAATAAGTCCCAAGTATTGTGCTGGGGCGGTTGAACGTCTTTTACCACAATCTTTTGCTGCACTTGAACCATTATGGAATGAGGGATTAGAAACGGGAGATGCGGTAACCCACCTCACCCAAAATCGCTCTCGTACAGCAGATGCCATATTTAGTGTTACTGATATTCGTATTGAAAAAAGCACTAATTCCACCATCAAGGGTGTTTATAGCAAACTACGAGTGTCAGCCAAAAAGCATGTGGAAGAAGTGGTACCTGATTTAGCGCAGATTCTTGACAAGTACGCTAAAGATTAGAACTGGAAATGGGGTGGTTACAAGTTATCAACTTGGCTTTCAATTACTTTCTGAATATCAGGAGAAACAGTAGAGAGAAAATCATATCCTGTTAATTCTTCTAACTTGTCAACACTGGTTCTAAAGACTCTCCAATTATTATCCAGTTGTTCATCATTGGGAATATTGACAGCAATCACACGAGTGTTGACATTCACATCTTTCAGTCCCAAACCAGGTCGATCTAAAACCACAATAATCTTCCAGGTGTATTGGGGAATTGTCACCAAATTTTTCAGTTTACCTTTGTCACCAAACCCACCAGCAATAATATAAAGTTGCTTTCCTTCCCCAGCTAATTTCATACTATAGTCCTCTAAATTACCCCAGGTATTACGGTTGTTGTCCGGTGTTTGAGGAATAATATTAGTCATTAAAAAAGTGGCCGAATTGTCTTCCACACTCTGGGTTCTGTCTGCTGATCTGGCAATGTGACCTCTATCATATCCCGAACTGTTGTAAACACTTGGCTTTACACGCGTCCAACCATTAGGTAGGGTGTCATCCGGTCTAAAATCATCTTGGCGTTTAGCATCTCCTAACCAGGATTTATCAAGTTGCCAAGTAACCCAGTTAGCACTACCATGACTGCGATTGTAGGACAATGCATATTGAGGTTTTATCATTAGATAATTATCTGGATTGTCAAGACTGGATGTGGCATTACTGGGATTACCTAATAATAGGTGAATGGATGTCACATTACTCTCTATTGTATCTGGTTTAGTTTGTAGTGATATTGCTTCTGCTGGTAGGCACGTAGTTATTACAATAAGTGTCAAGTTAATGATAATGCAAAAAGCAGCAAAAATAACATGGATTAGATTTTGCATTGACAGGAAATATAGTGTTTTCAATTCTTTCATGGTCTAAAACTATTCCATTATATAGATTGTAAGAAGATTACAAGAGCATTTACCCTATTTTACCCGCATTTGATATGCCAACAGAGCCATACCTAACATTCCCACAATACCTTGAAGGGATTATTATTAACACCTGTCACCCAATCGGGAACTATTCCTGAAGGTTGAACCAGTCCTCCCACATTAATAATATAGTATCCCCAAACCAATCCACTATGTAAACCCATGGGTAAACCCAATCTTCCTCTTTTCTTATGCTTTCCCCACACTTGAGTTAAGCCTAGTAATACTAAAGCTGGAAATTGCGGTAAGGTACTAATAATAGCTGATATTGGTCGAATGAAATGGGCAACTGCAAATAAAATGGCATTTATTGCCGTGGATAAACGGGAACCATAATCTCGGTTCAGCTCATCTAGCAACCAACCACGAAATAATAATTCTTCTGCAAAACCAACACCACTAGCAACTAGTAAACCTTCCCAGATGATTTGAACTATAAATGCTTTTGGCGGTTGCCATAGGATCCAACCTAATAAACCTTGTATGCTAAATAGTAATATAATGCTTAATACTCCTATACTTAAACCCTGACAGAAATCTACACCGTTTAAGCTAGACAGCTCTAAACCATAGTCAGTTAGTATTTTGTCTCTTTGATAAATTTTTTTCCCCCATAACCTAACCAAGACAATAAACTCTCCATATAGCAAGACCATGCTGAAAATGCTTTCTAAATTGCCATCTTCCACCAATAAGTATATTGGTATGACAAAAGGCAACCATAATACTAACAAACATAATACAAAACAGCCCACCCTCTGCGGAGCAGGTCTCTGGGAAATCCACAAAGCTATTTGGCTAGGTCTAAACATTTTAATATTATTTTTTATCACTAATCGTCAGGTTCAATGGTGCTAGTAAGACCATGATTATTTAAACTTTCACAATAAAATTCAGCATGCTCTAAAGCGCAGCTTATAACCAAAGCTAACCCATTACTGTGAGCTTCCATCATAATGGTAACAGCTTGAGGTTGGGTGAGACTGGGTATGGTGGAAAGAAGTACCTGAACGACGTACTCCATGGAATTATAGTCGTCATTATGCAGCAAGACGCGATAACGGGGCGCCAGCTTGCGGGTTGTGGACGGTTTTTCAATGGTTTCGACTGACACTGCTCTTCAATAATTGTGGATCTACTACGTGTGGAAGTTTGGTTTTCCTCCCACCACCCATTATATTCTATAATTTTGGTGATCTTTCTCAAAGCACTATTAAAGTCCCATTTTCTCCATCATTAATTTTTGTACTCTTTCTCTTAAAACACTATTATTATTAACTTCTACTGTGATTTGATTAAACCTGTCAACGGTAAGATTGTTTTCAGATACTGTTTCTTCATACTCATTACAATAGTTGATAGCTATTTTCTGGGCATCCCTCGGTAGTAATTTGATACTGTTTACATCGTTACAAATAATTATGGGAATGGATCTGGTATTAATTAGGGTTTTAATCTCCTTGAAAGCTTGCTGACGTTTAGGTTCCATAATCATTACTGTTTGGGCATAGTTAGTGATTTCGGTGCTGGTGATAGCTGGGTTTTGACCATTGGCTTTACTAGTTAGTGCGAGAGTAAAGATTAAACTAACAGCAGTGAGAATTGGTAAGAGGGAAATTTTAACAGGTTAGAGATCATAATAAAAGTTGATAACTAGTACAAGATTTGTTTTGCCCATGACGCGTAAATATAGAGGCTTTGGAATTGTCATTACCTCTTGGTTTAAGATATACACCCATATTTATGTTAGTAGATTTGATTTATTTTCAGGTTGAAAAGTTCCGGATTTCTGATATAGTTGGCAAAGTTCAATTACTTTAGTTTGGAGGGTAGGGATCTCCGAAGCTCCTTGCTTGAGACTAACTTCTAATTCCAACAGTATGGGTAAGGAGAAAACAAGCTGTTCTACAGATAGAGATTTGACTTCTTGCTGTAAGAAGTAAGTCCGCTTAGGATTGCTGACCTCCGCACCCTGGGCGATCGCCTGAGGATTGCGCTCTCCCGATTCCATCATCATTTTTACCCATAGCCAAGTACGGAATTGACCCGTGAGGGTAGCAACTATTCTTAGTCCCGGTTCAGCAGCACCAATTAAATCTCCTAAAATGCCCAATGCTTCGGCCGAATCACCGATTTTAATGGCTGCAGCTAATTGAAGGGTGTTTTGAGTGGTATTTCTGACTAGTTGGGTTACAATTGCACTATTCAGTGGATGATTACTACTAGCTAAATAAAGACGCAATTTTTCCATTTCTGTGTGGAGAAGTCGGCTATCATTACCAATAGATTCCGCCAAAGTTTCAGCAACTTGTGGTTTTAGTTTGATACCAACATCTTGAGCAGCTTGATTCACAGCTTGGACTAATAATTCAGTTTTCCAGGGTGGGATGAGCGAAAACTCCCGGAAATCAGCAAATTGTTTGAGTAGTTTTGTGGACTTGAGACGTTCATCGGGTTTATTAGGACTAGTCACCAGCAAAAAGGAACTTTCTGGTATCACGGGTAAAGTGCGTTTCAGTTCCGAGAATATATTCTCTGGACAATTTTGACACAAGTTGGAGTTAATCAACCAAACCAACCTCCCACCAGCTCCAAAACTGGGTGTCATCACTTGATTCAGGGCCTGAATTACAGAATCCCCCTGGTCAGGGAGAAAAGTAGTATAATTGAAACTAGTCCATAAGGGGTCAAGAATGCGATCGCGCAGTAAGGTAACTGCCTTTTCTATAGCAAAATCATCTTCACCCCAATAGATATAGATTGGCATGGTTGAGCAGAGTGTGAGGGGGTTTAAACTGTGATTAAATAAAAAATTGCTGAGATCAGGTAATTTTTTCTAGAATCTATCAAGAAGATTGCGAGGGTAACAAGATTGGACGACAACTACCAAACCTACTTAAATCGGTTAGCGAGAATGACGCTACCAGATTCTTTCAGAACCCAGGTTCAACATATCCAGGAATCCTCTAAATTCCGGTCTGTAGATGGTGTCCTCAGAGCAACCCCCTTTCCCGGTTATACCCTGATTACTCCACCAGCAGGTGAAGATCCGCACAATGCTGACTTTTACCACCAAATAGAGACTTTTAGGCGATCGCTGTTAGAGTTATCAATTGCTTCCGATTTGATTGTACCCTTACCGGTGAGCAGTTTTCATCTTACTTTAGCAGATTTGATTTGGGATCATGCATTTATTCACGCCTGTGAGAAAAATCCCCAGTTTGAAAAAGAACTAAACTCTCACCTGGGAGACTTGTTTGGTCAGTACCAAAAATCGCGTAGTTCATTGCAAGGTCCTATTTCCTGGCAAGTCTTAGGACTAATAGTAATGCCTAGAGCTATAGCATTGGGTTTAATCCCAAAGGATCAACGCTCATACGAAGAAATTATTCAACTACGACGACTAATTTATCAAAATCGCAAATTAATGGGACTCGGCATTGAACAGCACTATCACTTCACAGCCCATATTACGTTAGGTTATTTTAGTGAAATCCCTGCTAACTTAGACCGGGTTAATCTGAGTAATTTATTATCGGAATTAAATCAACATTGGCTATTAAATTTCTCAGAAATTTTGGTCAGTCAAGCTGAGGTAAGAAAGTTTGATGATATGACCCATTATTATCGTCAACCAAACTGGGCCAGTTTCACGTTTTAAGGAGGTAGGGGGAAATGGTGACTAAGCAGCGATTAAACAAATTCCAATTTTTGATATGCTAGATAAACAGCTTCTAAAAACACATCAGCTGACATATCACCGGGCAAAACTGGTAAATTAACTATGGACTGAACCTGCTGGGACAATTTGAGGGATAAAGAAGCTTTAGCTTTATAAGACATACCTCCACGCTGTTTTAAATACTCACGAATCACGGCAAAATCGTCGGGAAACAATTGGGATAGGTCACAGGTTTGCTCCAGCTTGACATAAAGCAACTTCGCTTCTTCAGAAATAGTTAAGTTGACAACTTTATTTTCTGTTTCAGACTGAATTACTATAGTTCCAGCAACCATATCACCCAAACGCTTTTCATTCTTAGCTAAGATGATTAAAAAAGCACCGATGAAAAAAAACTCATCCACAGGACGGAGTAAAGCTCGCAATACCGACTGTTGCAGTCCGACTAGTCTACCATCATCTCTGATTACCCGGATTTTAGCCATGCGTTTACCAGGAGTCTGTCCTTGCCATAAAGTCTCAAAAAAGACAAAATAGCCACTATAAATGGTGAAAATAGTCAGGAATGCGATCGCCCATATCCATAAACCAAAAGCTGAGTCTAAAATTTCTGATGTAACTAATTGACTGAAGATAAATACCCAAGCAATGACTACTAAAATTAAAGTGGTAGTCAAAACCAAATAGTCAATTAAAAAAGCCCAAGCGCGACTTCCTATACCAGCTAAGGTAAATTCCAGCTCCACACTTTCGGGAGTATTAAATTTGACTTTGTTGAATAAGTGCATGGTTTAAATTTCCCGTTCTCGTAACTTTAAACCCAATCCTTCGCGACGACTGCGTAAGTCATAATAAATTACAGCTTTGAGAGATTGCCAAAAAGGTAAAATTAGGGCACTACCACCTATAAACATAGCAAAAAACAAGAGAAGCAGTAAACTATTAAGGAGGGGATTATTGTCGGGTCTAAACTCCAATATTCCCTGAACTATAAAGGAAATAATTTGTAATAAAATTTGCATTGGTAAAGTGATTAAAGAAGCTACAAAAAGGATGAGGAATATTCTCCATGCATGACCTTTAGTTAACTCCCAGCTGCGACCAATAGTAGAGGTAGCATCCACATTTTCCTCAATTGCTAGGGGGAGAGTTACCAGAAAAAACCGAATTTCTAACCAGATAGATCCTACAATAGCGACAATAGCCAACAGAAGAACTAGGAGAAAGATCAGAACCCACCAAGTACCATTATTAGTGGGATTCTGAATGTCTAACCCACCCAAAATTGCCGCAGTAATAAACACCAACAAAAATCCTAGAATAACAAAACTAACAATAATCCCAAAGTAGATGAACAACATTAAAATCAATGTGCCCAAAAACTGCCACAATCGGGAATTAACAAATCGTTCACCTGAATCAACACTTTCTGGTTGGTTAACCAAATCACCAAAACTTAAACGACTAATCAGAGCTGATAAAGCATAAAATTTGGCCCAACCGTAGATTGGTACAAATATCCATAGCCAAGCTTTGAAAGAAAGCAAAAAATAATCTTTAAAATGGGAACGATATAAGCGAACCGATGCACTAACTACATTTCCCACTGTTAAAACCTGTGCGGTGGTGTAAAAACCTCTATTCTCAGGCATAAATTAATATAAAATATTCCAATTAACTACTAGATTCAGACCACGGTGAGCAATTTGCAACAGAGAACATGGACGGTATTATTGAGAGTAAGAGTATATTAAACTAAATTCACACCAGTACCGTAAATTTAATGAATATTAAACGTTGGATTGGCACAAGGGAAGAAAATTGGCAACGGTTAGACTCCCTTTTGAGCAAAATAGAGCTAAAAAGACTAAGGTCTCTGAAATCATCAGAAATTAGAGAGCTGGCTAGTCTTTATCGGTCTATAACAGCTGACTTAGCACGGGCACGCACCTACAACGTGTCCCGTACTTTAGTTCAAAGTCTACAACTCCTAGCAACCCGTGCTTATACACAAATTTACCAAGGTTCTCGAAAACAAGAATGGGAAGCAGTCATACAGTTCTACCATTGGGGATTTCCAGCTGTAGTACAGCAGACCTTTACCTATATCATTACTGCTACAGCACTATTCATCCTAGGGATGTTAGTAGGTTGGTGGTATAGTTGGCAAGATCCCAGGTTTATGTCCCTACTGGTACCTGAGAGTTTAATCTCCCAAGTTCGAGATCGGGGTGAGTTATGGATGGGTTCCATAGTCGGTATGGAACCCCTAGCATCCAGTAATATTATGATTAATAATATTTCTGTTTCATTTTCTGCTGTTGCTGGGGGAATTACGGGGGGACTATTCACTATTTACATATTAGTATTCAATGGATTATTGATTGGCTCTATTGCTACTTTAGTGGGTGAAAATAATCTAGCCTATCCATTTTGGGCTTTTGTATTTCCCCATGGTGCCCTGGAATTACCTGCCATATTTTTTGCAGGAGCAGCAGGTCTATTATTAGGTAGAGGAATTCTCTTTCCTGGTAAATATTTACGTGTGGAAGCAATTAAATATTACAGTTCCCTCGCTGCACAATTGGTCTTTGGAATTGTCCCATTACTAATTGTTGCTGGAATAATTGAGGGGTTTTTCTCTCCTAACCCCATAATACCAGATCCAGTTAAGTATTTAGCGGGATTGGCAATATTGATTCTATTAGTGATGTACTGCAAAAGAGAGCTATAAATATATTTTCTAGTTTTTAATACCTCCTCAAACGGTAGAGGTGAAACCACAAATATGTGAGTTTAGACAATCCAAACTCCAGAAATAACTCATATAATTAAATAACCACGCCAAACCAATGGTTGCTTTTCCCCACTTTTCTCAGGTATGAGTAGTCTCCAGCTTTTACCTTCCTTCTGAATTTGTAAATAGATATTAAAATGGTTGTGCGATTGAGCGATTTGTCTAGTTGGTAATTTAACCTTCAAATCATAAACTCCTTCCAGATGATAACCCGGTAAATTTTCAATTGCGAGAGCTTGTTGCTGATTAATTACCAAATGTTCCACAGTAAACCCTTCAAAATCCAAATCTAGTTTTTGTTCCAGATCCTGCTGAGCTTGTTCTAGCTGCATATTGACCGCTTTGACAACTAACTCATAAGTTGGAATTAATACAAGACTACTACATGCAGTTATAGACAAAACTAATAAAGTTAAAATACCTCCAAAAAGCAATCGTGCCATAATCACCCAAATTAAGTTAAAATACCAATGTAAAATATCTTAGAATCAATTAACTGATTAATTAACTTGAGTAGTCAGAGCAGCTTACCCCTGGTAAAAAACCCTGAGCAACTGGAAGGTCGCTTATCAGAAATCCCCCTAGGACCAGGGGTTTATTTGATGCGAGATGACAGGGATACCATTATATATATTGGTAAATCACGAAAATTACGTTCTCGAGTACGTTCTTATTTTAGGGATTACACAAATAAAACCCAACGCATCAACACAATGGTGCAGCAGATAACAGATATTGAATTTATCCTTACGGACACAGAAGCGGAAGCCCTAGCATTAGAAGCAAATTTAATCAAACAGCACCAACCCTATTTTAACGTTCTACTTAAAGATGATAAAAAATATCCCTACTTATGTATCACCTGGTCAGAAGAATATCCGCGACTGTTTATCACCCGTAAACGTCAACGGGGAACACAAAAACTTCAAGGAGATAGACCACACAAGGATAAATATTATGGACCCTATACAGACTCAACCCTATTGCGGGAAGTTTTACATATATGCCAACAGATATTTCCCATGCGACAAAGACCTCAACCCTTATTTAAAGATCGTCCTTGTTTAAATTATGATATTGGTCGCTGTCCGGGAGTATGTCAAAAGTTAGTTTCTGTAGAAGACTACCATAAAGTTGTAGAAAAAGTGGCTATGGTATTTCAGGGAAGAACGGAGGAACTAATTGATATTTTAACATTACAAATGGAAACCGCAGTCAGTGAATTAAATTTTGAAGCTGCTGCTGGAATTAGAGATCAAATTATTGGTTTAAAATCCCTAACTGCTCGTCAGAAAGTATCCCTACCAGATGATACAGTTTCCCGAGATGCGGTTGCTTTAGCTACAGACAATCAACAAGCCCATATTCAGTTATTTCAAATTCGTGCTGGCAAATTAGTAGGAAGATTAGCTTTTATAGCCAATGCTCATGCTGAACCAGGGGAAATTTTACAGCGGGTTTTAGAAGAACACTATCAAACTGCAGATAGTGTGGAAATTCCCCCGGAAATATTGGTGCAACATAAATTACCTCATGGAGATATTTTAGCTGATTTTCTTAGGCAACGTAAAGGCAAAAAGGTGAATATTATTACTCCTTTGCGACAAACTAAGGCAGAATTAATTGAGATGGTAGAGAAAAATGCTCAGTATGAATTAAAAAGAATGCAAAAAATGGGTGAGGTTAATCAAAAATGTCTGGAAGATTTGGCAGAAATTCTTGGTTTATTAGATTTACCTCATCGGATTGAAGGTTACGATATTTCCCATATTCAAGGTAGTAATGCGGTAGGTTCCCAAGTAGTGTTTATTGATGGCTTACCAGCTAAACAATATTACCGTCACTATAAAATTAAAAACCCTAATGTTACTATTGGTCACTCTGATGATTTTACCAGTTTAGCGGAAGTTATTTATCGTAGATTCAGAAAGTACATTGAAAATCCCCAATTGCCAAGACAGGGAAATGATGACTGGCCAGATTTAATTATGATTGATGGGGGTAAGGGTCAATTATCTGCGGTTGTCAACATTTTACAAGAAGTTGACTTGTTAAAGGATTTACAAGTAATTAGTTTGGCCAAAAAAAGAGAAGAAATATTTTTACCAGATGAGTCTCAACCTTTGATAACCCAAACAGAGCAACCGGGTCTGCAACTGTTAAGAAGACTTAGGGATGAAGCTCATCGATTTGCTATAGGTTTTCATCGTCAACAGAGAAGTAATCAATGGCAAAGGTCTTGTTTAGATGAAATCCCTGGTTTGGGTGCCCATCGACAGAAGCTATTATTGGCTCATTTTCGCACTATTGATTATATTCGTCAAGCAACAGTTCAGCAATTAGCAGAACCTCCCGGAATTGGATTGAAATTAGCACAGCAAATTTTTTCTTATTTCCACCATTAAAGCATGATACACTACAAGTAAACAGCGATCGCCTGTCTGTATAAAAATACCGTGTTGATACGAATAGGTTTGACCTCCTCTTGCGGTTGACAAAGATACAGTTACAATAGTAAAGGGATTATTTATCGGTTTCCAGGGGGTTGACCTGTGACAACAGCTTTATCTTGGCAAAAACGAGTGGGTAACCAAAGAGATTGGGTGTGGAGAGGTTGGCAAATCCGCTATACTTTTATCCGTCCTGTGGATCACCACCAAACTGCAACTCCTTTAATCTTGCTACATGGCTTTGGTGCTTCTATTGGTCATTGGCGACATAATTTACAGGTGTTGGGGAAACACCACACGGTTTATGCTCTGGATATGCTGGGTTTTGGCGCTTCCGAAAAGGTTCCCGCTAATTACAGTGTCAATTTGTGGGTGGAGCAACTTTATGATTTTTGGCAGACTTTTATCCATCATCCTGTAATATTAATAGGTAATTCTCTGGGTTCCCTAGTTACTCTGGTAGCAGCAGCAGTTCATCCCGATATGGTTCAGGGTATAGTCATGATGAGTTTACCCGATCCCAATCTGGAACAAGAGGTTTTACCAGCTTTTCTTCATCCTGTGGTCAGGGGAATTAAGGGTATATTCACCTCTCCCTTGTTGCTCAAACCCCTATTCAATTTCATTCGTCAACCAGCTGTTCTCAGACGCTGGGCCGGTCTTGCTTATGCCCACCCCCAAGCTATCACTGATGAGTTAATTGATATTTTGGCAGGACCACCCCAAGATAGAGGTTCTACCCGTGCTTTTATCGCCCTGTTTAAAGCCTCTATTGGTGCAGAATTTAGTCCCAGCGCTAAGACTATATTGCCCAATTTAACCATTCCTATGCTGCTGATTTGGGGGGAAAAAGATAGATTTATCCCGCCTAAATTGGCTTCTGAATTTGCTAGGTATAATGATAAGTTAGAAGTGTTATATTTACAAGAGGTGGGTCACTGTCCCCATGATGAGTCACCTGAACTGGTTAATCAGGTGATTTTAGGTTGGATTAGACATAATTGCCCGTGAGTAAAATGTCTTAAATTCACATCTTCTTAATTAAACAACCGGTTGATAAATTTTTTCTGGTTGCTCTTTTTAGTAATTACCCGATGGTAACTTGAGATCAGGTGAAAAATGAAAAGGTAACTAAGTTTAAAGCAGTGGGGAGATTAACGTGAGTTCTGGATTTGATTACGATTTAGTGATTGTTGGCGCAGGTGTGGGTGGACATGGTGCAGCTTTACATGCTGTCCATTATGGTCTGAAAACAGCTATTGTTGAAGCAGCTGATATGGGTGGCACCTGTGTCAATAGGGGTTGCATCCCTTCTAAAGCTTTGTTGGCAGCATCGGGAAAAGTGCGCGAATTGCGTGATGCTCACCATCTTCAGTCCTTGGGAATTCAGTTGGGAGGAGTCTCCTTTCAGCGAGATGCGATCGCCCAGCACGCCAATAATCTTGTTAGCAAAATACAAGGGGATTTAACTAATAGTCTAAAACGTTTGGGTGTAGATATTATTAAAGGTTGGGGAAAGTTAGCTGGTCCACAAAAAGTTAGTGTGGTAACAACTGGAAGCGAAAAAATCATCACCGCCCAAAATATTATTCTTTCTCCTGGTTCGGTTCCTTTTGTCCCTCCTGGAATTGAAATAGATGGCAAAACAGTATTTACCAGTGACCAAGGGGTAAAATTAGAGTCTTTACCTGATTGGATTGCTATTATTGGTAGTGGTTACATTGGGTTGGAATTTGCCGATATTTATACGGCTTTGGGTTCTGAAGTAACAATGATTGAAGCTGTGGACATCTTAATGCCAGGATTTGATCGGGATATTGCCAAACTAGCAGAAAGAGTATTAATTACTTCTCGGGATATTGAAACTAAGGTAGGTATTTACGCTAAGAAAATTATTCCCGGTTCCCCGGTGGTGATTGAATTGGCAGACTTCCAAACTAAAGAAGATGTGGAAGTGTTGGAGGTAGATGCCTGCTTGGTAGCTACAGGGCGTATTCCTGCCACTAAAAATCTGGGTTTAGAAACCGTGGGTGTGGAACTGGATAAACGGAACTTTATTCCTGTTAATGATGGTATGCACATACTTGCTGGTAGTGAAATTGTTCCTAATCTCTATGCGATTGGTGATGCTAATGGTAAAATGATGTTGGCTCACGCTGCTTCCGCTCAGGGAATTATCGCAGTGGAAAATATCCTCGGTAGAAACAAAAAGGTGGATTACCGCAGCATACCCGCTGCTGCATTTACCCATCCAGAAGTTAGTTATGTGGGTCTCACAGAAACAGCAGCTCAAGAATTAGGTTTGGCTCAAGGTTTTGAAATTGGTACTACCAAAAGCTACTTTAAAGGTAACTCTAAAGCTTTAGCAGAAAACGAAGCAGATGGTATAGCCAAGGTGATTTATCGTCAAGATACTGGTGAAGTCTTAGGCGTACACATTTTCGGTGTACACGCTTCCGATTTGATTCATGAAGCATCCTCCGCCATAGCTTATCGTCACTCTGTTAAAGACCTAGCCTATCTAGTTCATGCCCATCCCACACTTTCAGAAGTTTTGGATGAGGCCTATAAACGAGCGATCGCCAGCTAGAATATTCAGTGATATGGGGGGATGGTTTAGTTTTAAAAAACTCATCCCCCACGTGTTAAACTCTCTTCTGTATTAACTTCATGCAAATACGTCGTCGTTCTCCCAGTCCCGCCATAGATGTTTCTATAGTGCGCTACCAAGTTGCCCTAAAGGATGCATCGCCAAATAACATTTTAGAAGAAATAGTTTGGTCAAAAGAGATAGAAGTAGAACAAAGAAGGGAAAAGGTACCTTTAAGGGAACTGCAGAAGCAAGTTTTGGTTGCACCCCCAACCCGTGATTTTTTAGCTGCACTGCATGAAAGTAAAATTAAACCTGCCTTAATAGCAGAAGTAAAAAAAGCATCTCCCAGCAAAGGGGTATTAAGAAAAGACTTTAACCCTCTAGAAATTGCCCAATCCTATGTAGCAGGGGGTGCAAGTTGTCTTTCGGTGTTGACAGATAGCAAATTTTTTCAAGGTAGTTTTGAGAATCTATTATTGATTCGTAGTGCAGTAGATCTACCATTACTGTGCAAGGAATTCATTATTTATCCCTATCAAATGTACCTGGCCAGAGTCAATGGTGCGGATGCAATTTTACTGATAGCAGCAATTTTAAGTGATCAAGACTTGCAGTATTTCATCAAGATTGCCAAAAGTTTGAAAATGACCGCATTAATTGAAGTGCATAGTTTAGAAGAACTAGACAGAGTATTAAAACTAGATGGAGTAAATTTAATTGGTATAAATAATCGTAACCTAGAAGATTTTTCCGTTGACTTGGGGACCAGTGGTGAACTACTTAAACAGAGAGGGAGTCAAATCCAAGAAAGAAATATTTTAGTAGTTAGCGAGTCGGGGATACACACACCAGAAGACATCAGTATAGTAGAAAAAGCAGGTGCATCAGCAATATTAGTGGGTGAGTCCCTGGTCAAACAACCAGATCCGGAATTAGCAATTAAGCAACTTTTTGGAAGTTAAAGAATTATTTAGATATAGTCAACCAATGATATGATTGAGAGTTCGTGGAAAATCGAAAAATTAGTGGTGTTAGTGTTATAAACAATTAAGGTAGAAATAATGGAAAACAAATTAATGTTGATGATTCCTGGACCAACTCCAGTACCAGAAGCAGCTTTACTAGCATTAGCTAAACATCCCATTGGTCATCGAACTGGGGAGTTTAACAACATCATGGGTGAAGTCACAGAAAACCTAAAATGGTTACATCAAACCACCAATGACGTATTAATGCTTAACGTTAGTGGTACAGGAGCAGTAGAAGCAGGAATTATTAACTTTCTCTCCCCAGGCGATCGCATATTAGTGGGTAATAACGGCAAATTTGGCGAACGTTGGGTAGAAGTAGGAGAAGCATTTGGTTTAAAAGTAGAGGTGGTGACTGCTGAGTGGGGGAAACCCCTAGACCCAGATAAATTTGGGGAAATATTAGCAGCGGACACGAATAAGGAAATTAAAGCAGTAATCATCACCCATAGCGAAACCTCCACAGGAGTAATTAATGATTTAGCAGCTATTAATAGCCATGTAAAAGCACACGGTGAGGCATTAATTATAGTTGATGCCGTTACTAGTTTAGGAGCCTATAATGTAGCAGTAGACGAATTAGGACTAGACGTAGTTGCTTCCGGTTCTCAGAAAGGGTATATGATACCACCGGGTTTAGGATTTGTTTCCGTCAGTACCAAAGCATGGGAAGCGTATAAAACTGCCAAGTTACCAAAATTCTATTTAGATTTAGGAAAATATAGAAAATCCACAGCTAAGAATACTACGCCCTTTACTCCCCCAGTAAATTTAATTGTAGCATTGCATACCACCTTGGGGATGATGAAGAAGGAAGGTTTAGAGTCAATTTTTACCCGTCATGAGCGGCAAAAGAATGCCACCCGTGCAGCGATGAAGGCATTAAATTTGCCATTATTTGCAGCAGATGAATGTGCTAGTCCTGCGATTACTGCGGTATCAGTACCGGGGATGGAAGCAGATAAAATTCGCTCCCTGATGAAAAAGCGGTTTGACATTGCTTTAGCGGGTGGACAAGATCATTTGACCAACAAGATTTTTCGTATTGGTCATTTGGGATTCGTGAGCGATCGGGATATTCTTAGTTGTGTCTCCTCATTGGAGGTAGTGCTTGGGGAGTTGGGTTATGAGAACTTTACTCCTGGTACTGGTGTTGCTGCTGCAGTGAAGGTGTTTGCAGCTCATTGATTTTTAAAAACATAATTTCCCCCGATTTATTTTATTAAAGAAATCAAATCGGGGGTTTTTTAAGGACACTGTGCAAATTGCCCAAAAAATGCACCAAATCCCCTGTCCTAATTGTCAGTTTTTTACCAATAATTATCGCCTTAAATGTACTGTAAACCCCTATACTGCTAGTACTGAAGGAGCTATTGGTTGTCCGGATTACCATCCAAACGGATGATTTTTTAACCAATCACCATTGCGATCATATTGCCTGAATATTTAATTCATCTCCAACAGTATTTTTAAAACTCCTTTAGATTGAGCTTTTTCAAAAGCAATTAATCCTTGACTCAAGGGATAGGTTCCATGGATTAAAGGTGTCACATCTATCTGATTTGTGGCTAATAGCTCCAGTGCTGGGGCAAATTCTCCACAACGGGAACCGATAAGGGTAATCTCATCAACCACCAAAGCAGAAGCATCCAAACTTAAATTTCCGGCGTAGGTACTTTTCAAAACTAGTATACCTCTGGGACGTAAAGCTCGACGCGCAATGCTAAAACCTTCAGGATTTCCCGTACAATCGACGGCAATATCAAACTGTCTATCTTGAACAATATTCGCTAAACCAGTTTTAATTCCCCTTGCAGAAAGATGATCCAGTTTATCTTTGTGTCTGCCTACAACTAGTAAGTCACAGCCAGTTAAAGCCAAAGTTTGTCCTATTAACTGTCCTAATTTTCCATCACCAACTACTAAAACCCTATCCTCTGGTGTGACTTTAACCTGGGTTTGAATTTCTAAAGCTGCTGCTATGGGTTCAGTAAAAGTTGCTGCATCCGTCGTCACATCCTCTGGTACAACATGTAGGTTTTTTTCAGGTAAACAAAGATATTCTGCAAAAGCACCATCACGGTTGACAATCCCTAACACAGTGCGGTTTTCACAGTGGGTGGGTTTTCCCTGCAAACAAAAACGACAATAACCACAAGCAGCGTTAATTTCCCCTACAACCCGTTGATTCATTAAATGCTTGGGTCCCTCCACCACTATCCCTACAAACTCATGTCCTAATACCCCCTGATAAGGATAATATCCCCTAATTAACTCCAAATCGGTGTTACAAATACCCGCGCGTAAAACTTTAACTAAAATTTCCCCTCTGGTGGTTGAGGAATGGGTAAGTCTGTTCTTAGTTGTAATTGATTCTTTTCTAGCCAAATTCCTTTCATAGTTTCAGTTTACTATCAGTTTTTGGAATAGCACCGAGGTAACTTTGAGGTAAATTCTATCATGGGTGATCTAGAATCCTAGCGTTCAAACAAATTCACGTGCGATCGCGCTTTACCTCACAACCTTGGCTTTGGGAGCAGATGGGTAAAACAGGAGGTTCAGGACTTTTGGGACACTTGCTACTCCTCCACTCTATATCCTAGTTCTGCTAACCTTAACCGCGAATGTCGCCACTTTGGTTGGACTTTGACAAATAATTCCAAATGAACTTTGCCAGCAATCAATTTTTGAATCTGTTGACGGGCCACAGTACCAATTGATTTTAACATTGTCCCCCCTTTACCAATTAATATCCCTTTTTGGGAGTCCCTTTCTACATTAATTGTAGCCACAACACGGGTAATTGTTGGGTTCTCTTCCACCAAATCAATGGCGATCGCCACTGAGTGAGGAACTTCTTCTCGGGTCAATAATAAAATCTGTTCCCGGATTAATTCCCCCATAATAAATCTTTCTGGTTGATCCGTGACTAAATCTGGTGGATAATATAATGGACCGGTTTCTAGTTGTTCAATCAATAAGTCTTCTAATTCTAATATTCCTTGGTTCTCTAAGGCTGAAAATTTAACAATTTGCCATTGGTTCTCTCGAGCTAATTCTCTATAACTTTCATCTATTTTTTCAGTTTCTACTGGTTGTTGATCTATTTTATTAATACCCATAATAACGGGGATTTCACATTTGCTTAATAAGTCAGCAATAAAGCGATCGCCTCCTCCACAGACCGCTGTGCCATCTACCACAAATAACACCACATCCACTGATGTAATAGCAATTTTAGCATTTTGTACTAGCACCTCTCCCAAGGGATGATGGGGTTTATGAATCCCGGGGGTATCAACAAAAATCAACTGGGCCTTCTCCCTAGTTAAAATTCCCCTCAAGCGATTTCTAGTAGTTTGCGCTACTGGTGATGTGATAGCTATTTTTTGTCCTATTAACTGGTTCATTAAGGTTGACTTACCCACATTAGGACGACCAATAATGCCGATAAATCCAGACTTAAAGTTAGCGGGTGCTTGAGGAATAATAAATTCTTCGTCCATGGGGAAACTATAATTTGATGATTTATAATGGGTAAGCTGTGTCTAAATTCATAAAGTTTGGAGGTTTTGAATGTCTCGTCGTTGCGAACTCACAGGTAAAAAGGCTAATAATGCCATGTCCGTTTCCCACTCTCACCGTCGTACCAGACGTTTACAGCAACCTAATTTACAAACTAAAAGGGTTTGGTGGCCCGCTGGTAACCGTTGGGTAAAGTTGAAACTCTCTACCAAAGCAATTAAAACTCTTGATACCAAAGGTTTGGAAGCAATGGCTAAGGAAGCTGGTATTAATTTAAACACTTACTAAATGGGATGAGGGAAAGGGGGACAGGATTTAGACTATTTCAGAGGTTTGGACTGCGGATTGTTGCTGCGGTTGGAACATAAACAGGGAGTAAACCACATCCCTGCGAATATTCACCATCATGTCTAAGAACAACTCGTATCCCTCGCTCTTGTACTCAATAAGTGGATCTTTTTGTCCATAACCACGTAATCCTACAGATTCCCGTAGGGCGTCCATCTGCTGTAAATGTTCCCGCCACAAGGTATCTATCCGCTGTAAAATGAAGAATCGTTCTGCTTGTCGCATCAGTCCAGGTTGAATTTGGTCTATTTCCGCTTCTTTCATGTCATAGGCAATACGCGATTGTTCATGAAGGAAAGCCTTAATTTCCCCTACCCCCATATCCTGTAATTGGGCGGGTTGCATATCAGCTAATAAGTAAACAAACTCCTTAACTTTGCCCACCAACTTTTCTAAATCCCATTCTTCTGAGGGTAATTCTGGGTTAATATAATAATTCACGATGTCATCCATGGTCTTTTCTGCATATTTGACGACCTGTTCTTTTAAATCTTCTCCTTCTAAAACTCGTCTACGTTCAGCATAAATAGCACGACGCTGATTATTCATCACTTCGTCATATTCAAACACTTGCTTACGAATGTCATAGTAATAGGTTTCCACCTTTTTCTGAGCACCTTCCAAACTACGAGTTAATAAACCCGATTCAATGGGCATATCTTCTTCCACTTGGAACGCATTCATTAACCCAGCTACCCGATCTCCACCAAATATTCTCAGTAAATTGTCTTCCAGACTGAGAAAAAATCTGGTTGTCCCCGGGTCACCTTGTCTACCCGATCTTCCTCTTAATTGATTATCAATCCGCCTTGATTCATGCCTTTCTGTGCCTATAACATGCAGTCCACCATTGTTTACTACTTCCACATGTTCAGCTTCGGTAAATTTTTCATATTCTTGTTTAATAGTCTGGTAAGCATCTCGTAACTTTTGTACTACTGCATCATCCGTGGGTGCTTTTTCAGCAGCTATAGCTACTTTATCTTCTGCTTCTAATTCCGATAAGGCGCGACTACCATAGGCATTAACTGCTACCTCGACCGCTTCCTTTAATAGGTTTTCAGTTACCTGGGATAACTCAGTGGGAAAAATCCCCCCAGATACGCGCCAAGTTTTGAGTTTTTTGCCCGGAACGAAACCCTGACCACTACCATTTCCATTTCCAATAGGAAGTCCTGAAGCTCTTTGAATGCTGAATTGATCATCTCCTGGTCTCACAATCCTAGGCATAAAATATTCCCGTAACTTCAACCGGGCCATATATTCGGAGTTACCACCTAAAATAATATCCGTACCTCGTCCCGCCATATTAGTAGCTATGGTTACTGCACCCCTACGTCCAGCTTGGGCGACAATTTCCGCTTCCCGTTCTACGTTTTCAGGTCTAGCATTAAGTAATTCGTGGGGAATACCCTTTTCTTGGAGTAATCTGCTCAGCAGTTCGGATTTTTCCACACTAGTGGTTCCTACTAGTACCGGTCTGCCACCTTTGTGCATTTCTTCACATTCCCTTGCAATGGCTCCCCATTTACCCGATTCTGTTTTAAACACCATGTCCGATAGGTCTTGACGTTTTCTGGTGCGGTGGGTGGGAATAACACTTACTTCTAATTTATAAATCTTTTCAAATTCCGCTTCTTCTGTTTTGGCTGTCCCTGTCATTCCAGCTAATTTCGGATAAAGCAAAAACAGGTTTTGATAGGTAATAGTTGCCAGGGTTTGGGTTTCAGGCTGGATTTCCACTCTTTCTTTGGCTTCTATAGCTTGGTGCAAACCATCACTCCACCGTCTTCCTGGTAGTACCCGACCAGTAAATTCATCAACAATTACCACTTCCCCATTGCGCACGATATAATTCACGTCTTTAAGGAATAGTTCTTTCGCTTTAATACCATTAAAGACAAAATGGGCCCAGGGATTTTCTGGATCAAATAAATCGGTTACGCCTAAAAGATTCTCAGCTTCGGCAAAACCATCATCTGTTAAAAGAACGTTCCGCGCTTTTTCATCCACTTCGTAGTGATCGTCTTTTTTAAGGGTAAATGCAATTTCTGCTGCTTGTAAGTATTTTTCTGTTGGTCTTTCTACTTGTCCAGAAATAATTAGGGGAGTTCGCGCTTCATCAATGAGAATGGAATCCACTTCATCGATTACACAATAATTAAACGGACGTTGTACCACTTCCTCCATGGATGTGGCCATATTATCTCGCAGGTAGTCAAAACCTACTTCACTGTTGGTTACATAAGTAATGTCACAGTCGTAATTTTTTTTCCTTTCTATGGGGATCATGGTGGACTGAATCAGTCCCACACTCATTCCTAGGAACCGGTGTATCTGACCCATCCATTCCGCATCTCGCCGAGCTAGATAATCATTAACAGTAACAACATGAACACCTTTATTACTTAAAGCATTTAAATAACTGGGTAAGGTAGCTACTAGGGTTTTACCTTCACCGGTTTTCATTTCCGCTATTTGTCCTGTGTGGAGAATTACTCCGCCTAGCAGCTGAACATCAAAATGTCTTAACCCTAATACTCTGGAAGAAGCCTCTCTCACTACTGCAAAAGCTTCTGGTAGGATCTCCTCTAAGCTTTCACCTTTGTTTAGTCTTTGTTTAAACTCAGCTGTCTTCCCCCTCAACTCATCATCAGAGAGTAATTTAACATCTTCTTCTAACAGATTAATTTCTGTAATGTAGTGTTGGTATTTTTTTAGTTTACGAGCGTTGGGATCGCCCAACAATAGTTTTAGCATGGCAAGTTATCAAATATTAAGTGTTAATTGTTGACTGATGAGTTTTGACAGGTGAGCTACTTAGTGTAGCCTTTACATTTTACCAGCAACATACTCCCATAGTGATTCTATCTCATAAACAAAATGTATGCTTCTGTTGGAACTCATTAAATTAGGTAATATTATCAATTTTTAGCTGGTTAGGTCACTGGTTGAATACCGGTGAGACCCATAATAAATCCTAGGACTACACTCCCGCCAAAAATTATCAACATTAGTATGAGTAACTGACGTTGAATTCGAGTATGTTTGGGCTTGGTCTTGAATAAGTTTGACACAGTATGAAGTAGTTACAGGTGGTCAAAAAATATTTGTGGCACTAATTTGAGTTCTCCTGATTTAAATTTACTAATTTCTACCCACAGGGCGCGATGTTTTTTCTGGGGTGTTTCTGAAAAAGTGAGACTTTCTATTTGATAAAATTTGGGGTCAGCAAAGTCACATTGGTACAGTTGAATGATTTCATGTCCCTGGTTACCATCAAAAATAAATAGGTTTTCTATACAACCTAAATAGCTAATATTGGTTAGTTCGGCTTGAATTTCTTCTTGAAATTCCCTCGCTAATGCCATTCGACTAGTTTCCCCAAATTCTATCCCTCCACCTAAAGCTCGATAAAATGTTAATTGCTTGGTTGGATCATACCCCTCGGAAACAAATATTCTTTCCCCATCTTTAATTAGTGCTAAAACTATAACACGAATCTCACCTGGTTTGTTCATCTTTTAGTTCTCGTAAATTGAGTAAGCACGCATCTCCTCGTTCTCTACTGGCCAATCTTCGTTCTCTCCCCCAATATATAGGTCTTCTATCACAACATACTCTTCACTTAATTGCAAAAGTGCATTTAAAAGAATATCTAGGGCGATCGCATCGCTTGTGCCTAGGTCAAACCAGCATCTTCCCCATTCTCCCTCGTATTCAAATTCCCCCATGTTGTGCATGAGAGCTACCATGGAACGACTATAACCTTCCCTATCATAATCTATGTAGTTGAGGTCTACACCAGTTTCTTGTATTTGCAAGTTCTCGGCGTTAAATCCTCCTAGTTTGCCTAAATAAAACCAGGAGTTAAAGACCTCTTCCACATATTGTTTTTCCTGCTGGGAGGGAATTGTCCCAAACTTAAACCAAATCCAGACATCAAAAGGGTTAAATTCTCGAAATTCAATGTGCATTTTAGTGTTTTTTAATCTCTAATTGCTTTTAAGTCTAGCTTCAGCCTGGCTACGCTCATACTTAATTTGTTTAACTAAACTAGAAGGAAGTTGGGATTTCTTGGCTAGGGCTAAATCAAAATTGGCGATCGCCTGTTGAACCAAATTCTGGTCTTGTTCTCTTTTACCTTGTTCATGAAGAATTTGAGCTTTGAGATAATAAATTTCTGGATTGTCACTAGTGCTATTTAAAGCTCGATTGACATACTCTAGGGCTTCCGGGTATTGTTTTAAATCTCGATATGCTAAAGCAATACCTCTGTCTACCAAGTAGCGAGGTGCGGCATTTTGTTGCCATTGTTCAATTGCTTGTTCTGGACTGGTAAAGGGTAGGTTTACCGCTAACATCAGGTTCATATACCCCCTAATTAAATTTAACTCAGGATCATTAGCATCAATAGCCTCTGCCTGGTCTAAATATTCATAAACCTTTTTTAACTGTAAAAAAGCCTGAGAAGCACCTTTCCAAACCCCTTGACGAGTGAGAGTGGTCGCTCCCATGAGAAAGTTGCCCACTCCAGTATATAAATTACCACGCAAGGGATTAGTCCCAGTCAACTTTTCACCAGCTTCTAAAGTTTTTCGACTATACTTCTCCAAAGCAACCCAATCTTGATTAACATAGGACAGGGATGCTTTCAAAGCATAAACCAACGGTTCCCCTGGTTCCTCAACCATAGCTTTTTTGAGATGATCTTCCCCAGCTCCATAATTCCCCTGTTCAAAAATTGCTCTAAAAGCTGCTTCAGTGCGATCGCCAATTTTATGAGGTTGGTTAACACGAAATGGGTCTCCGGCAAAAGCTGTATTAATGCTCAAACTAAGAGCTAGGGTAGTCATAGAAACCACCTGAACAACGGATAAATTTCTGGTAAACTTTCTGGGGAGAGTGAGGAAAGCAATTAAAAAACCTTTGGATATCATGATTTACAAAGTAGTTACAGCAATAATATACAAAAAAGTCAGAGAAACTTCACTTCAATTCAAATGCTCTATCTTCACAATCTAACTTATCACCCCACAGCTTGTCCCACCCCAATTCTCCAAGCTATTAATTTGGAACTACCACCTCAAAAACTAGGACTAGTAATTGGACCAAGTGGATCTGGCAAAAGTACCCTACTAGAGATTTTATCAGGACTTGCGGAACCCACTAGTGGTGGTATATTTTGGAGAGAAGAAGAACTAGTAGCAGATCACCTGCAACAACTAGCGGGGATAGTATTTCAATTTCCAGAAAGACACTTTTGTGGGGGCACAATTTTGGAAGAGTTGCGTTTGGGTCATCCAGAACTAGGACTAGAGAGGGTCAAAAATGCATTAAAGGAGGTAGGACTAGAGAGTTTATCCTTGTCTACATCGCCTAACGCTCTCAGTGGTGGACAACAAAGACGTTTAGCCCTAGCTGTACAGTTAGTTCGCCAACCAAACCTATTACTACTAGATGAACCTACAGCAGGTCTGGACTGGTCAATGCGTCGTCAACTACTGACCTTACTAGAGAGACTCAAGAAGAACTGGACAATACTGGTGGTCACCCATGATGCGGGGGACCTATTACCAATAGCAGATTGTTGTTGGAATCTCCACCATGGTATTTTGAGTCCCATTGCTCCTAGTTTAGAGTCAATTGGGAAATGAACTAACTATGATAAGCGTGGATAGGGAAAGTGGCGGTACTTTACCGGAGATGGCAGAAATTTGGCAGGAAACATTAAATTGGCAACCGACAATTGAACAGGGGAATCAACTGCAAAAGCTGTACGATTTGATTGTAGTAGCTAATCGTCAAATCAACTTAACTCGAATTACCCAACCCAAGGAATTCTGGGAAAAACATCTTTGGGATTCTTTAAGAGGAGTCTCACCAGAGCAGCATTTTTTGCCAGAATTGAATGCAGCTGGGTCGATAATTGACATTGGTAGCGGTGCGGGATTTCCCGGTCTACCAATTGGGATAGTTTTTCCTCATCACCAGGTCACCCTACTAGATGCTACTCGCAAAAAGGTTAACTTTATCAACAGTGCTATAGAAAAACTACCCCTGAGTAATGCAACAACAATCCTAGGAAGAGCGGAGGAAATTGGACAGGAAACCCTATACAGGGAAAAATATGATTTAGCAGTCATTCGCGCTGTAAGTACTGCTTCCGTATGTGCTGAATATACATTACCCTTAATCAAAAAAGGCGGTTTGGCAATCATTTATCGGGGAACCTGGACACAGGAAGAAAATCAAAATTTAGAACATACTGCCAATATTTTAGGAGCTAGGATAGAACTGGTTGACAGGTTTACCACTCCCCTGACTAAAAGTGTTCGTCATTGTGTATATTTAAGGAAGGTGCTACGCACCTCCGTGAGTTTTCCCCGTCCTGTGGGTGTACCCACCCAAAATCCATTATGAGGAATATCAACACCTAGGGATCTACCCAACGACCATCACCTTTAATTAAATTAATTAATTCTTCTACCCCTTGGTCTTCTGGAACCTTTTTAATCTCCTCCCTACCCCTATACAAAGAGATAAAACCGGGATTTTGCCCACATATCCATAGTCCGCATCGGCCATTTCCCCTGGACCGTTGACAATACAACCCATAACAGCAATATCTAACCCGGTTAAGTGTTTCGTTGCTTCCCGAACTTTATGTAGCACCTCCTCTAGGTTAAATAAAGTCCTACCACAGGAAGGACAAGCAACGTATTCAACCATTGTTTTCCGCAACCCGAGAGCTTGAAGAATGCTGTAACAAACGGGAATCTCTTTTTCTGGTGCTTCTGTTAAGGAAACGCGAATGGTATCACCAATACCGTCTGCTAACAAGGTGGCAATCCCCGCAGTGGATTTAATTCTTCCATATTCACCATCTCCTGCTTCCGTCACTCCCAAGTGCAAGGGATAATCCATACCTAAATCATCCATCCGTTTGGCCATGAGTCGGTATGCAGCTACCATCACTGGAACCCGCGATGCTTTCATGGAAATAACAATGTTATAAAAATTCAGAGATTCACAAATACGAATAAATTCTAAAGCTGATTCTACCATACCCTCTGGCGTATCACCGTAGGTAAATAACATCCTTTCTGCTAGAGAACCATGGTTAACTCCAATACGCATAGCTTTACCTTGATCTCGCAGTGACACTACCAGTGGAGCTAGGGTCTCACGGATTTTCTCTCCTATTTCGTCAAACTCGGTTTTTGTATATTCGGTGCGATCGCTGTTCGGTTTTTCAAATACGTATAGTCCTGGATTGATCCGGACTTTTTCGATGTGTTTAGCCACCTCTAAGGCAATTTTCATCCCGTTGTGGTGAACATCAGCTACAATGGGAACATCCCTGTAAGTTTGTTGTAACTTTTGTTTGATTTCCGCCAATGCTTTGGCATGGGCCATACTGGGAACAGTTACTCTAACTATTTCGCAGCCAATTTCATGGAGACGACGAACAGCGCTAACAGAGCCATCAATATCTAACGTGTCTTCATTAATCATTGACTGTACTACCACGGGGTAGCCACCACCAATAATCACATCCCCTACTTTAACAGCACGGGTTTTACGACGTTTAATAGTGGTGTCAAAGGTAGGTTGGCTGGTGATGATTTTACCAGTCTCAAGGGATGGTAGGGTTTGCATAGCCTCAACAAGTAGATTCTGTAGCTACCATACCAGATTCTTAGGACTGTTGGCTACATGCCACTTTATTTCTTCCGCTAGGTTATCAATAGCAACTAACTTGTTAATTTCAAAACTCCAAGACTGGGGATTAAAACAACTGGAACAATGGCTAGAACAACCCTGCATCCATACCACAGCACGACGACCGGGTCCGTTAACCTCGGATTTGTCAACATACCCCATGATGTTTAGATACCCGTTGGGAATTTCTTTCATGGGAGATACTATCAGTAGTTCATTTGAGGCTGTTGTCATTTTATTACTCTCTTTCCCTAAGTATAAAATGCTTTGAGTTAATCATCTTTCTTCCTTCCTCGAGATCTCCGCTCTCTTAGGTGGGTTGTTGACAATTTTTGCTCAACAATCATATCCTACACTAAATTCCTATAAATTGCAACGCTACGCCTAACTCCTGGGTTTTCCCAGGAGTTAAAGAGGAAACTAATTAATCACAATGTCTCTTACCAGTATACTCATAACCTCCCCAGATTTGCCAGTTGGTGTAAGATCACTCCAATCAGTTGCATTGGCATAACCAAGCACGTGTAGATAGTGAATCGTGCTAATCACCGTCTTTTTTGAGCCAATCAATAGGTGTTTTAGTGGTTCCCGGTGACTACTTTGTGAAACCACCCTAGATTTAACCACTCCAGTGTCATCAACATTGCTGATAAAGTTTCTAGTCTGTGCCATAATTTATTTGCCTCCATTTTGGGGTGTAAGGTGATCGGAGCTTTCCGCCAAGAAATACAGATCACCTTACTTTTTCTTAATTATAAAACTATTTGAACAGCTATGCAAGGGGTTTATAGAAAATAATTAATAATTTTTGTAAAATCTTTCGACTTGTCAAGCATAAATGGAAAATACCAGAATCTAGCACTCACTCAGTTGGAGTAAAAGGGTCAATAGTCAACCCCCATTGGGAAAAGAACCGGTGCGCGGCAGATCTCTCTACACCACAAGCGCTTTTTGAGCGTGATTTATAAATCACAATAAGTGTAGGTTGAGATCTCTGGCAATTCACCCTAGCCTATAAACAACCTATAAAATTGGTGAACCGCTTTCATGATTACGGGGTACAGTTAATTTAGTAAAGGTTTTGTAATAGAACCATCTAGTAAACTCTTTAATGGGGAACAGTAGGTAGGTGAGGGGGTTAACTGTAACAATAATGTTTCTAAAGTCCCGTTGAGCTAAAAACACAATTCCCCTTGCTACTTGGGTTGATGACATGACTCCATAGGGATTAAGTTGACTTTTAAATGGACCTAATATTAGTTTCCTAATTACACAGACTCCATTTAGGCGTTTTAGGGTGACTAAATCTCCTAATGCTCTTTTACTCAGTTCATAAAGAGGACTTAATGCAGGTGAAACTTCAGCTTCCGAGGTGTTCACCCAAATTTCCTTGGTTGCTTTAGCATGGGGTCCAGTAACAGTCTCAGAAAATATGTCTATTAAACGCAGTGCAGAAAATGTGTTAATTTCATAGGAGTTATTTATAGCTGCTGAAGTGCGATCGCCATAAACATTAATGCCATGGTTGATAATTAAAATATCAACTTTTTCTAAGTTGGCTTTTAGTTCTATTTCCTTGCCCAATTGCCAGGGGATGACTTTGATTCCCGCGTGGTTTGAGATATTTTCGGGGTTAGTTGTTAAGGCTACGACTTTGGCATTTTGTTTAATTAATTGAGTGGTTAGTGCTTTTCCTAAACTTCCGGAAGCTCCAGTAATAGCAATGGTTTTACCTTTAAGAGAAAGTCCTGTTCCCAACACTTTATCTACCAGGGAAAATACTCCACTATAATAGGCGTTGACATCATCAAAATGGTGTCGCCAATGATAGGTTCTATTCACAAACCAAACGGAAGGAATTGTTGCTAATGGTCCGGGTAAATGATTATAATCTGTGTCTATTGTGCCTTGAAAGTAGCGCAAAGATGCACCGTATAAAAAGGTAATGGAATAGACCACACCTAACCACAAACCCCACTGTTTTGTAAAGAAAGCGACAAAGGTTAATAAAACTACCAGGATGACAGATTCCACAATGTCATGATACAATTGGGACTCTATGTAGGCTTTTTGAGAAGCAATAGTAAGGTCTCGACGATATGCTGCGTGGTGCTTATTATGCCATTTTGACAACCAGGTGACTTGATGACACAAAGCATGATAAACATCCCGGAGAATTTCAGCTAGTAATAGGGAGAAAAACCCCCAGGTGATAAACTGTAAACCGGTGTTTACTAATATCCAATCAATCTTTATGCTTTGAATCAAAATCATTTTCCTTTAGCACTGTACATTTATTTTTACATTATCCACAGATTCTATGGATCTAGGTGGTAATCTTTACCGGAACCAAATTTCCAACCATCTATCCACCGATGAATGTAATATTGTTGACTGTTTGGTAGATTATTAATTATTTTGCCTAGTGCTGGTATGGAGCTGAAAGAAAATAAAAGGGTAAAAATCAGCAGGTTTATATAGTGGCCTATCCAATCTATCAAACTGAAAAGACCCACTTGGGGAATAATCTTAGCTATTAACAAGGGATGGTTTATACCCGTTTTCCACAAGGTTTGACTCAAAGCTGAAAATTGCACTATGTCTTGTAAAAAAGGTTTTAAAACTGGAGTGCCTAATTTTGCCATTTCCCTAAATACTACGGACAACAGTTGGTTAATTTGATCTGGTGGGATTTGCTGATTTACTCTTACACTCATGGCTTTTTGAAACAACCAGGTCACACTTAAACTAGGTTGGTAGGGCTGTAGTAATTTTAAGGAGGAAGACCATAATTCATTAGTTTGTAATGCATCCTCAATCCCCATGGTTAATCGCTCCAAATGACGAATCATGGCACCAAATCCACCAAAACTTAGGGGTGACTGATTACCACTACTATCTCCCACAGGTAAAATGTAATTCCAAGGGGTTTGCAAGGGACTTTGACGGTAACTAGGAAAAAAACCAAACAACACCCTTTTAAAAGTTAATTTATCAATTTCTACCTTTTGGTATTGTGGTAATAAGCGGAAATATTCACCAATTAATTCTTCTAGGTTTAACCGCTGGGATGCTGGGTCAACATAGGTAAATAAATAAGTGGTTCTACCATCCCGTGCGGGGAAAGCTTCCCAAAAGTATTGACATTGATTTTGTAGGGTAGTAAAGGATAGCAATAAATCCCCTGAGTCATTGCTGGTAAATCCTTCTGCACAACTTCCCACTACTAAACATATTGCATCTGGTTTTTTACCCCCACGTGCTTGTTTACTAATAGGTGAAAGGTGTCCCATAGCATCTAGTAGTAATCTACCCGAAAATTGGTTATTGACCATTATGCCATTTGAATGGACCACCGCGTTGTTAAATGGGGTATTCTCCAGTAATGTTCCTCCTGCAAGCAGAAACCGGTTCTTGAGAGTTTTGAGTAAATAAATCGGATCTACCCCAATATTGAGTACATCCTCTACCCACAGTTCCTCACCACCAGCAAAACCTACCCGTGCTGGGTTATAGGTGGTGACAATAGTTGTTGCCAACTCCTCCTGTGTCAATAGGTCCAATTTTATCAATACTGACAATTCCTGACGAGAAATATTCCATTCTTGTTCTCTTCCCTGTAAAACCCCTTTTTCCAGTAATGCTACTCGCACTCCCCGCACTGCTAGGGCACTACCAATTAAAATTCCTAATGTCCCACCACAAATTATCACATCCCAGTCTATAGATTTTAACCGGGTTGATTCCTGTTTAACTACCTCCATAAAGGTTTGGTTATCGGTTTTTAGAGATGTTAAAATTTTATCGGTGCGCCGTAGGTTCTCTAGTATGTTTCCTTGCAGTTGGGAGAGAATTTTTTCTGTTATAGTCATGTATACTCATGTCCTAGCAAGTTCTATTCTTTTCCAAGTCAATTCTCCTGTATTTTGATCCTCAAACCAATGGAGTAAATTGGCCTGCACACCCACACCAATGGTGGGTAGATTAATTGCCTTTCTGGGCGCATCCGTAGCTAAAAAGATTCCAGTTTCAATGTCGCAAATTTGCCACTGCACTAGCTTTTGTACTCCTTTTAGTAAAGAAAATGTGGTTCCCGATAAGGTTCCATCCGCTAATCTAGCTGTACCATTTTTGACTGTGATTTTTCGACTATCCCAGGGATATTCTCCATCCGGTAGTCCTAGTGGTGCTAAAGCATCACTGACTAGAAATAGTCCTTTGCTAGCACGTAATAAAATTTCTAACATAGGCGGCACAATGTGCTGTCCGTCAGCAATAAAGCTACTCATCACATAAGGATGATTCATAGCAGCTCCTAATAAACCTGGTTCTCGATGGTGTAAAGGTGGCATAGCATTAAACGCATGAGTCACCATAGTAGCACCTGAGCTAAAAGCTTCATCTGCTTGTGCTGCTGTAGCTAGAGAATGTCCTAAACTCACCGTTATTCCTAAAGATCTCAGATAGGGTATGACCTCCCCAGTGGAATCTAATTCAGGAGCTAGGGTGATGACCTTCACCAGGGAAGCATAATCCCCTAATACCCGATTAACCTCACTCATGGTCAAGGGGAGTAAATATTCTGCTGGATGTGCACCCCGTTTACCATAGTTTAAAAAGGGACCTTCTAAATGGACTCCTAGAATTTTTGCCCCGGATTTTTGCTCATAATTGGCCATGATCTCTAGGGAACGATGTATATTCTCTATGGAGGTTGTCACTAAAGTGGGTAAATAAGCATCCACCCCCTGTTCCCACAAAAAATCTGATATTTCTTGCAGTCTGTTGATGTTTCTACCTGTCAAATCGGGGAATGCTAAACCCAAACCCCCATTGATTTGCAAGTCTACACCACCTAATGACACCCAATCACCTGCTAGATCCAGAACCCGCAAGTTCTCCCTGGTTTGTCTTTGACACAGCTGGGTCATGGGTAAAATTTCTTCGATGTTACCCTGTTCGTTCACCCAGATCATCTGTAAACCTTGATAACCGGGTACTTTTGCATTGATAATATCAGTGTTGCAAATTATCCGCTCTGCTGTTGTTATGCTCATCACCCTGTCCAAATAAATCTACTATCTGCTATATAAAATTTAGACAAAACTAGACTTTACTTTCTACTTCAACGGGAGCATGGGAGCGGTTATCCCTCAGTAGACTTACACGCCTTAGCCAGACGCGATAACATGATTGCTCATTTTAGATGGAAATCTGGACTTGAACCTATCCCCCACTCACCGGAGGAATGATCACCACCTCATCTCCATGGTTAAGAACAGTGTCAGGATCCACAAACATCAAATTAATTCCAAACCGGGTAACATCGCGCCACTTACTCAGCTGCGGATGATCCGATATCATGCGATCGCAAATTGTTCGAACAGGTGTATTACAAGGAAATTCCCACTGGAGTTCTGTAACTCCGTAGGCTTCTTGATATGCTGCAAACAACTTAACTGTGACAACAACTAAATTTGGGGACACAATGGACGTAATGGCAGTATTCATATTCAATATTCAGGTCAAAAATGTGACAATGAATAGGGAATTGGCGAGTGTTTCCGAGTTTTCCCAGGTGCCAAACTCCAGTTCCCAATTGTCTGGAATTAGCCTCCAGCAGCAAAAGTTGCCATAATTACAACTGAAAGCAAAAGTCCGGGGGTAAGTAGGGTGACTAAAACAATCAAATCATGGGTACTCATAGTTATTTACCAAGGTTTAGATTAAGGTTTAGATTATAGCTACAGCAATTAACACTGCTATATTAACCTTAACCTTCTTAAAAAACCACTGGTGTAATAAATCCCTGCAGGGGTAACTGACTTTGGGTGTTTGTGAGTCCTTTGCTCTGTACCAACACACCAAAATTGCCTAGTCCTTCGGGGGAAATTAGTTGGTGTAGTGCTTCCCGGCGTTTTAGCAGTTGTGACACAGATTGTTGTTGATAGGAAAGAGCTGCTATTCTATCACCTAAGCCCAAAGCCATCAAAAACAATCCTTGTTGGGTCCAACCCACGGGATTTAACCCACACTTTTTACCCCAGTTTTCTAAAGCTGTGAAGTCAACATGGGTGGTAATATCTTGTTCACCTACTTTGATATAAGGATTATCGTGATAACGATGCTGGTAGTAGCACTGTAATGTTCCCTGGGATCTTCTGGGGTGATAATATCGAGTTGCAGGGTAGCCATAATCTATTGTTAGCACATAGCCGCGCTGTAAGCAGTTAGCTACTATACTCAACCAATCCAAAGCAGCTAAATTAATCTCACTGCGATAGTCTTCTGGATACACATTTGGACTAAGATCAATTCCCACTAGTTGTAAATATTCCTCTAGTTTCGGTGTAGATGGTTCCCCAATTACTTCTATAAACTCTAGAATTTCTATATCTAAGCTCTGTGATGAATGCTGTGTTTTGAGGTTAGGTGGTGCAGTCCTAAAAGTCACATAAATTTCCTGGAGTTTGCCATTCTGTAGTATGAATTGATGAACCGGGAAAGCATCAACCAACTCGTTGGAAAAAAAGCACCCTATAATTGAACCAGGGTGAAGTTCTTGTAAGTCTAACCATTGAATGGAAAATATCTCTAATCTTTGCTGTTGCTCACCTCTTAATTGGGGAGATTTTTCAACAATGATATATTCTATAATTTCAAAAAAATCTGGGTGATGACTTTTCAAGTAGGTGAGAATTTGTGCTGCCAAAACACCTTTACCTGCACCCATTTCGACTAATTGAAAAGGTCTAGGTCTATCTAAATTTTCCCACATTTGCAAAAATTGTTCAGCCAGCAATTCACCAAAATCTTCACTTAAACTAGGGGAGGTGAAAAAATCACTACCTTCAAATCCAATTTGGCAGGAATGACTGGAATAATAACCATATTCCCTATGATATAGTACCAAATCCATATATTCGGCAAAGGTAATGCGTTTTTGTTCACTGCTTTGAATACAATCGGTAATAATTTGGGCAAGGGACAACTTTGAACTCATAGGGTCAAATAAATTTTGGTTATCAATGGCAATAATTATAGAATAATATAGGTAGTAACATGGATAATATGTGTGACCATGGGAAAATTTTTACGTTGGGTTGTTTTTGGGGTGACTTTGTTTTTTTTGGTGACAACTCTCAAAGCTCACTGGTTAGAAGTCAAGTCTTTGAACCTGGGTGGAATTAGGTGGAGAATTCTCCCTATGGCTACTATGGTAACTCTGCTTGCACATACTTGGGCTGGTTTGGTGTGGACGTGGATACTCAATCATTTAAATCAGTCTGTACCTACCGGTTTATTTATCCGGGTTTATTAAAACCAATATTGCCAAATACTTACCCGGAAATGTTTGGCATTATTATGGGCGAATACTAGCTGCTAAAGATGCTAATATTCCCACATTTAAAGCTACTTTGAGCGTTTTATTAGAACCTTTACTCATGGCTACAGCTGCTTTAATTAATATTATTTTACTCCCTAATCATTTATCTGTGAGTTTTAACCAACCCGTCAAATTTATCAGCTTATTTTTACTATTGCTCAGTCTTCATCCAGTAGTTTTGAATCCTCTACTTCGCTTCCTTTTTAAAATTAAATCTCAAATTAAATCCCAAATTAAATCTCAACTTAAAAGTGAAGATGATATTCCTAACTCCATGAACTCTATGAATAATTTAACTCTAGAAAAATATCCCTTATTACCTTTAGTAGGTGAATTAATTTTTGTATGCTTACGGGGAACAGGATTTATTTTAACCATATTCGCTCTGGGTGATGTGAATCTTAACCAAATTCCCATATTAATTGGTGCTTTTAGTCTTGCTTGGGTTTTGGGTTTAGTTATTCCCGGTGCTCCGGGGGGTTTAGGAGTATTTGAAAGTACAGCTATCCTCCTTTTACAGAATACTTTCCCTCCCTCTCTCCTAATTGGTGCGATCGCCCTTTATCGTCTCATGAGCATCTTAGCTGAAGCTATTGGTGCTGGACTGTCTTACATTCCCTAATTTTCCCAGATTTATGGTAGATTAAGATTAATTCTAAGTAAGTCGGCTGAGAAATTTATAACTATGTAACAAAAGGTTGAGAGAGACAAGAGTTGTTAAATTTAATAGGTTCTGATCCCCCCAACTCCCTTTAAAAAGGGGGGCTTTTAGATTAAACATATTGTATAACAATAAATTTACATTGTGAAGTCTGTCGACGCATAAGTGAGTGGGATTAAGAAGCACTCGCACCCAGATGTTTGATATTCTCCAC